>NZ_CAJHGI010000005.1:0-336263 GCF_904886855.1 Acinetobacter sp. 'aerobic (ED)' | reverse complement strand
TGCCACATCGGCTGTCCAGTTACCTGTCGCTGCATCTACAGTTGCAGTGTACGTCACACCATTGATAACTAAAGTCACCACTGTGGTTGCTGCATCTGCCGGGATACCAGTCAAGGTACCTGTTACTGTCACGGTGCCAGCTGATTCAGCTGCGTTGAGGACGTTGTCCGCAGTCACATCATCAATTGCAAGGGTTGCACCTGTATTGTCTGGTGCTGTGGTATCCACTGTATAGACTTGAGTATCGGTGACTGTGCTGCTGTTACCTGCCGCATCGGTGAAGGTCGCTGTGGCATCGATGGTTTTATCGCCATCTGCCAGCAAGTCACTACCTGCCACATCAGCTGTCCATTTACCTGTCGCTGCATCTACAGTTGCAGTGTAAGTCACACCATTGATAACTAAAGTCACCACTGTGCTTGCTGCATCGGCTGGGATACCAGTCAAGGTACCTGTTACTGTCACGGTGCCAGCTGATTCAGCTGCGTTGAGGACGTTGTCTGCAGTCACATCATCAATTACAAGGGTTGCACCTGTATTGTCTGGTGCTGTGGTATCCACTGTATACACTTGCGTATCAGTGACAGTGCTACTGTTACCTGCCGCATCAGTAAAGGTCGCTGTGGCATCAATGGTTTTATCGCCATCGGCCAACAGGTCACTACCTGCTACATCGGCTGTCCAGTTACCGGTTGCTGCATCTACGGTTGCAGTATAAGTCACGCCATTAATTACAAGCGTAACAACCGTGCTTGCGGCATCGGCTGGAATATTTGTTAAAGTACCTGTGATGGTCACAGTGCCTGCTGATTCTGCAGCATTCAATACATTATCGGCAGTTACGTCATTAATGCTTAATACCGAACCTGTCGTATCTGGTGCATTCGTATCTACTGTATAGCTTTGATCAGCATTGATTGGCCCAACACCTGTAACTTCAACCATTACATTGATTTTACTGTCTGTATCTGCAGTCAGATCGCTACCTGGAACAGTGACGCTCCATGTACCACCTGTTTGCAAGGTAGTCGTGTAATCTGTGCCATTCACATTGACAGTGACTTTATCTCCCACAGTAAAGCTGCCAACCACTGAACCACTAATGGTTTGATCGACACCCGCTTCTGCTGCGTTAACAATGTTATCCCCAGCAATCGGGTTAATCACTACCACTGGTGTGGTGATATCCACGGTATAAGTAATGTCTGCAGTGACATTACCTACATTACCTGCTGCATCTGTTGCCTGAATAGTTACATTAATGGTTTTGTCTGTATCAAGCGCCAATTGACCACCGTCAACTGTAATACTCCACACACCACCCGTCTGAACCGTTGTCGTGATATCCACGCCATTAACGTTGACAATAACGACGTCACCAACTTTATATTCGCCTGTTACGCTACCACTAATCGTTTGATCTGTGCCTGCTTCTGTTGAATCCAGAATATTGTCACCCGCAACCGGATTAATTGTAATCGTCGTTGTACTGTTGTCAGGGGCTGTTGTATCAACAGTATAAGTATGATCTGCAGTAACAGAACCAACGCCAGTTACATCTACAGTCACATTAATGGTTTTATCCGCATCTGTGGTTAGCTCAGCGCCAGCAACCTCAATACTCCAGTTACCGTTGTTATCTAAAGTAGTGGTGTAATCTGTACCATTGACATTGACAGTGACTTTATCTCCAACAGTAAAGCTGCCAACCACTGAACCACTAATGGTTTGATTGACGCCAGCTTCTGCTGCATTCAGAACGTTATCACCCGCAATTGGATTAATCACCACAACAGGCGTGGTGATATCGACCGTGTAGGTCGCATCAGCCGTTACACTCCCCACATTACCAGCAGCATCTGTTGCCTGAATAGTCACATTAATGGTTTTATCTGCATCAAGAACCAGTTGCCCACCGTCAACCGTGATACTCCACACACCACCCGTCTGAACCGTTGTTGTAATGTTGATACCATTCACATTGACAGTAACTACATCACCAACACGATACTCGCCTGTGACTTTACCGCTGATGACTTGACTGGCACCTGCCTCTGTTGAATCAACAACATTATCACCCGCAATCGGGTCAATGGTAATCGTGGTGGTGCTGTTGTTTGGTGGAGTTGTATCTACAGTTTCTGAACCTGGTGCTGACGGGTTACCTGCAGGGTCGGTGGCAATCGCTGTAACAGTATCGCCATCTTGCAAACCGCCCGGATTTGGTACGGTCCATTCACCTGTGGTTGGATCGGTAGGAACCTGGACAGTGCTGCCATCCGGGAAGGTCACCGTCACGGTTGAACCCGGTTCTGCAGTACCGGTGATTGGATCGGTACCATTGACTGGATCAATTTCTGGCACTGCTGGGGCAGTTACATCCACGTTATAAGTTTGTGTATCTGTAACATTGCTGCTATTGCCTGCTGCATCGGTGAAAGTCACTTTCGCATCAATGGTTTTATCGCCATCTGCCAGCAAGTCACTACCTGCCACATCAGCAGTCCAGTTACCCGTCGCTGCATCCACAGTTGCTGTATAGGTCACACCATTAATCACAAGCGTCACAACAGTGCTCGCAGCATCTGCTGGCACACCTGTTAATTTACCTGTAATTGTGACAGTCGACGTTGACTCTGCTGCATTGAGGACATTATCTGCTGTAACCGGATCAACGCTAAATTCAACGTTACCCGTATTCGGTGGAGTAAGGTCTACAGTTTCTGTGCCCGGTGCAGATGGGTTACCTGCCGGGTCAGTCGCAATAACTTTAATCGTATCGCCATCTTTTAAACCGCCTGGGTTTGGTACAGTCCATTCACCTGTGGTTGGATCAGTAGGAACCTGAACAGTGCTGCCATCCGGGAAGGTCACCGTCACGGTTGAACCAGGCTCTGCAGTACCGGTGATTGGATCGGTACCATTGACAGGGTCAATCTCTGGTACAGCTGGTGCAGTCACATCTACATTATAAGTTTGTGTATCCGTAACATTGCTGCTATTGCCTGCGGCGTCAGTGAAAGTCACTTTTGCATCAATGGTCTTATCGCTATCTGCTAGTAAGTCACTACCAGCCACATCTGCCGTCCACTTGCCTGTTGCAGCATCGACAGTTGCCGTATAAGTCTTACCATTAATGACGAGTGTCACTACTGTGCTTGCTGCATCTGCAGGGATACCAGTCAAAGTACCGGTAATCTTCACAGTCGAAGTCGATTCTGCCGCATTCAAAACGTTGTCTGCGGTCACTGGATCTACATTAAATTGAACACCATCTGTATCTGGTGGTGTGCCGTCAATAACCACGGTTTCTGTGCCCGGTGCAGATGGGTTACCTGCTGGGTCAGTCGCAATAACTTTAATCGTATCGCCATCTTTTAAACCGCCCGGGTTTGGTACGGTCCATTCACCTGTGGTTGGATCAGTAGGAACCTGAACAGTGCTGCCATCAGGGAAGGTCACAGTCACGGTTGAACCCGGCTCTGCAGTACCTTTGATTGGATCGGTACCATTGATTGGGTCAATTTCTGGTACCGCTGGTGCAGTCACATCCACGTTATAAGTTTGTGTATCCGTAACGTTGCTGCTATTGCCTGCTGCATCGGTGAAAGTCGCTTTCGCATCAATGGTCTTATCGCTATCTGCCAGCAAGTCACTACCTGCAACATCTGCCGTCCATTTTCCTGTTGCTGGATCTACAGTTGCGGTATAGGTCACGCCATTGATAACTAAAGTCACCACTGTGGTGGCGGCATCTGCAGGAATACCGGTTAAAGTACCGGTCACCTTCACAGTCGAAGTTGACTCTGCTGCGTTCAATACGTTGTCTGCAGTTACCGCATCAATCGCAAGGGTTGCACCGGTATTGTCTGGTGCTGTGGTATCCACTGTATAGACCTGGGTATCGGTCACGTTACTGCTATTGCCTGCAGCATCAGTGAACGTCACTTTTGCATCAATGGTCTTATCGCTATCTGCCAACAAGTCACTACCTGCGACATCTGCCGTCCATTTTCCTGTTGCAGTATCTACAGTTGCCGTATAAGTCTTACCATTAATGACGAGTGTCACGACTGTGCTTGCTGCATCAGCAGGGATACCGGTCAAAGTGCCGGTAATTTTCACAGTCGAAGTGGATTCTGCCGCATTCAAAACGTTGTCTGCGGTCACTGGATCTACATTAAATTGAACACCATCTGTATCTGGTGGTGTGCTATCAATAACCACGGTTTCTGAGCCCGGTGCAGATGGGTTACCTGCCGGGTCAGTCGCAATAACTTTAATCGTATCGCCATCTTTTAAATCGCCCGGGTTGGGTACGGTCCATTCACCTGTAGTTGGATCAGTAGGAACCTGAACGGTACTGCCATCAGGGAAGGTCACAGTCACGGTTGAACCAGGTTCTGCTGTCCCCGTGATCGGATCTTTGCCATTAATTGGATCAATTTCTGGTACCGCTGGTGCAGTCACATCTACGTTATAAGTTTGTGTATCCGTAACGTTACTGCTATTGCCTGCGGCATCGGTGAAAGTCACTTTTGCATCAATGGTTTTGTCACTATCAGCCAGTAAGTCACTACCTGCCACATCAGCAGTCCATTTACCGGTTGCTGGATCTACCGTTGCCGTATAAGTCTTACCATTAATGACGAGTGTCACCACTGTGTTTGCTGCATCAGCAGGGACACCGGTTAAGGTACCAGTCACCTTGACGGTCGATGCTGATTCTGCCGCATTCAGGACATTATCCGCAGTCACCGGATCTACATTAAATTTAACTGCGCCAGTGTCTGGCGGTGTAGTGTCTGGATTATTACCATTATTATTATCGCGCCCATGACCATCGCTGCCGCCACTTGCGGCTGCAATAATACCGCCAGCCACTAAAGGCACAGCCCACAACCATGGATTCATACCACCATCATGGTAAAGCAAAGGTTCTACAGACTGAATCGGTTGATAGACCACATCTGAAACAGGAACCTCTGGAGCAGCCTCTGGCACAACCGCTGGCGTTTCTTCTAAGTATACTGCCCCTTCCGTGTCTGCATCTGCATCTGCATCTGCGTCACTATCTGCATCCGCATCATTTTCGGCATCTTTAAAACGTGCCCAAATGAGTTGACCATCTTCGCCTTGAAAAACCAGACTGTTATCCAGATTCGCCCCTTCATTAAAGAAGTTTTGAATAACAATTGTTTCTCCGTTTTTCAGTAAAATAACGGCATTAGAACCATCTCTTTTTACTGTTGAGATATCGTTGACAGGGATCTTAACCAGAACCACCGTGGCCTCAGATGGTAAAGTCGTTGTTTTTTCCGTCGTATTTGCAAGGGTTTTATGACTTTCCTTGGAAATAATTTGTATTTCAGACATGATTATATTCCTCAATTATATATTATTAATTTCAAATCAATTTCTAATGACGTTATTACTGAAGTTAAAATTATTTTTTCAAGTGATAGAGTTCACGACACTACTTTAAATTAAACCGAATAAATGTTAAATAGCTCACAAAACAAAGAAAATAAACTTACATTGAAATAAATTATAACACTTACACAAATATATGTTTTACAACAACAAAAAAAATAAAAATTACTTTAAAAAATAAAAAATTTACACTTTTAAACAAATAAATTTACAAAGAAATAATAAGTTCCTAAAAAGTATTTTAATTAAATTAAACAAACTTTTTAAATATATTATTTAAATTAAAATAAAAGCCGCTCCCACACTTTAATTAAACTAAACACACCATTTAACGATTTTATTAACTAAAAACAAAAAAGCCTTTTCATTATAAAAAGGCTTTTTTTAACAAAAGAAAAAAATATACGATTAAAAATTATCAGGATTTTCCAAGCGTTTGACCTCTTCCCGTTTACTTGGGTGATGCATGGTGGCGACCCCGTCCTCGGTTTTCTGATCCAGTAAAATTTCAGGGTTATAGATAGTAATCGTCTCTCGCCCTAAAGCATCCTCACCAATAATATATTTAAAACCACGGCGGTTCATCTTGTTACACATGCGTTGATAGAAGCCTTTTAAGCCTTCTTTCTCTTCATTTGGATTGTAGTAGAACGCATTCATCACCGCAGGCAAACCAAGACCACATACCACCCCGGACAGCAACACACTGATAAAGGTATAACCAATCAGGATACTGCTGTATGGGCTAAGCTGAGGAATGTTGGCCACAGCCAGAATCAAGGCCAGTGAAATACCACCACGTACCCCTCCCCAGGATAGAATCGCTAAACTGCCGTTATAGCTTTTTTTACGGAAAGAGGGAAATAAGGCAAAAGAAGCAAAGTTGGCCGCAAAACGGGACAGATGCAGGATAATAAACGCAATAATCCCGCCAATAATCAGGTTAGCACTCAGATCAAGAATAAAGAGCTCCAGACCAATCAGGGTAAATAAGAAGGAGTTGATAATGCCTTCAACCGTATGCCAGAAGTGATTCACTTCACGTATTTCACGCTGTTCACGAATCTCTTGCCATTTGTTGCCGACAATGAGACCCCCAATGACACAAGCGATCGGCGCTGATGCATGAGCAAATAATGCGACCAGATAAGAACCACTGGCCAGCAAGGCTGTGGTTAAGATTAATGACTCCATCTCGTGTTTACCGCGTAATAAACGCAAGATTGCAAAACCGAATCCAAAACCAATAATCACCGCGACAAAGATTTCATAAAGTAAGGTTTCAACGGTTGCCAATAATGAAAAATGCTCACCTTGCAGCACTTTTAATAAAGTCATAAATAAGGCAATACACATGGCATCATTAAATAAAGACTCACCTTCCAGCTTTACCATGAGATGATGTGGCGCACGAATTGAACTGAGTACACCTTTAACACCAATAGGATCTGTCGCCCCAAGCGCTGCGCCTAATAACAATAAAACGCCAATCGGGACCGGATAACCAACCAGCCATTGAAATAAATACAATAAACCTGCATAAAATCCTGCGCATAGCACCAATGCAATCGTGGCTAAAATACCGATAGGTTTCCAATAGTTTTTTAAATCTGAAATTTTAAACTTAAGTGCTGAAGAGGTTAAAATAAAACAAATCACACCATTAATTAAAAAATCATAAAAATCAATATTTCTTACAGCAGCTTCAATATTATGAATATTAATGGTAATAAACTGGTTGCCATTTAACAGGCTTGCGCCCCACTGTAAAATAAAGACAAAAATCGCAGAAACAATCGGGACCCCAATCGCTTGAGGAAAACCCAGTATTCGTTTATTAAAAATAGTGGTGGCAATGGATAATGCAAAAATTACCGTTAATGCTTGTAAAAGAAAAAAATTACCCATATGACCTCTTTATTTATTTCAATCTTCAACACATACAATTTATTTAAACTTTAAAATTAACCATAAAATGCAATTCAAAAGTCTATTGTTTTTTATGATTGAATAAAGAATGAAGGTCTATGCTGCAGTTTGACTCACTAATTATTTAATTTTATTTACAAATGATTCAGTACAGTAATAAACCTATCATCCTCAATTCAGCATAGACATGTTATTTTACGTTAATTCTGCTTAAGCTTCGTATATCTTCCGTATAAAAATCAAGGACAAAAAACCGCCGGGGCTGATCACTTAAAGGTATTACACTGGTTGACATCACCCGATTTCAAACCGGTCTGAAACCACTGCATACGCTGTTCACTTGTGCCATGAGTAAAACTATCAGGCACAACCTGTCCTGTGGCACGACGCTGCAGATAGTCATCACCAATTTTTTCAGCGGCATCCATCGCTTCTTCAATATCCCCTTGCTCAAGGAATTGGGTGCGCTGCTGATTTTGATGCGCCCAGATACCGGCAAAACAGTCGGCCTGTAATTCCAGGCGTACAGAGAGTTGATTGCCCTGTGCCTGGCTCGCCTGAGCACGTGCTTGCTGTACCTGATCTGAAATTCCCAACAGATTCTGGATATGATGTCCCACCTCATGTGCAATTACATAAGCTTGTGCAAAATCCCCGGCCTGATCCTGACGGGAAAGCTCGGTCTGGTTCTGCTCACCAGAGATGCCCATCTGTTGACGCATATCTTTAAAGAAAGAGGTATCAATATAGACCTTTTGATCTGCCGGACAATAGAACGGTCCCATCGCGGCTTGCGCAGTCCCGCAACCTGATCGGACCACACCACTAAATAGCACCAGACGAGGTGGCTTATAAGTCATTCCCAATTGCTGGAAAATCGGTGTCCAGGTATCTTCTGTATCTGCCAGTACCGTACCAACAAAATCACTTGCCTCTTTCTGCTCAGCGGTTAGGCTTTGCGGTGCACTACCCTGTTGAGACGATTGTGCCGTGACGGCTTGCGTGGCCTGATAGGCTTGTTGTGGATCGACACCAAAGAACTTCCAGGCCACAAAAGCCACCACCAGACCCAATATACTGATACCACCTGCTTTTGCACCGCCACCACCACGACGGTCTTCAACATTGGTACTGACTCGACGACCTTTCCAACGCATAACTACCTCACATTATTCTGATGATGACGATTCAGGCTTAAGTTGATGCCTTTGGCCAAACTTTCTGAATCAGACTGATAATAAGCAATACAATTGCGCCCGCCACCAGACCAATTCCAAGATTGATCAAAGTCGGCGTCAATGCGCCAATGATTGAACCCACATTTGGAATCAGCTCTAAATGGTCAACGGTTTCTTCGGTAAAATGATGCAGTAAAGGAATGGTATGCGAAATAATACCGCCACCGACTAAAAACATGGCAATTGTTCCAACAATTGACAGTGTCTTCATCAAAACTGGAGCAAAAGCAAGTAAACCACGTCCTATTTTATTTTTAAATTCAGAAGCCTGTTGGGTTAAAAATAAACCTAAATCGTCAATTTTAACGATCATTGCAACCAGACCGTAGACACCGGCCGTCATGACAACTGCAATAATACTTAATACTGTCACTTTAGACATAAATGGTGCGGTTGCAACTGTACCTAACGAAATCACCACAATTTCAGCCGACAAGATAAAGTCGGTACGAATCGCCCCTTTGACTTTTTCTTTTTCGAATTTGGCCAGATCAACTTCGACATGTTGTAAATCTTCACTCGCCTCTTCTTTGGTTTTGGCTTTTTTATGCTGTAAGGTATGAACGACTTTTTCCACACCTTCATAACAGAGAAACAAGCCACCAATCATCAACAAGGGATTAATCAGCCACGGCGCAACCACACTGATAAGCAATGCCAATGGTACGAGGATTAACTTATTAACAAATGATCCTTTTGCAACACTCCACACCACAGGCAGCTCTCGATCTGCACGTACGCCACTGACCTGTTGTGCATTCAGCGCCAGATCGTCGCCCAATACACCCGCAGTTTTTTTGGCTGCCATTTTGCTCATTACAGCAACATCATCCAGAATCGTCGCAATATCATCCAGTAATAATAATAAACCACTCGCCATTTTTAATTCCTCATTTGTATTTATGTCGCTATTGTAGATTCCCTCAATATATTCACAATATTATTTTTCAGAAAAAGTTTCAGCAATCGCTGACGAAAAAAAATTATTTCCCGTACAATAATATCAATCTTATATTTATTAAATCACTGAATCTTGGAACATATCATGAGTAATATTGATCAACGTCCAATCATTTTGACAGGCGACCGTCCGACTGGACAACTTCATCTTGGACACTTTGTCGGTTCATTACGTTCTCGTGTAGGTCTACAAGACAGTCATCATCAACATCTATTATTGGCTGATGCTCAGGCCATGACAGACAATGCCGATAACCCGGATAAAGTTCGCAACAACATTCTTCAAGTGGCACTAGATTATTTGGCAGTCGGCATTGATCCAAGCAAAACCACAATTTGTGTGCAATCTTGCTTACCTGCACTGAATGAATTGACCATGCTATACCTTAACTACGTGACTGTTGCACGTTTAGAGCGTAACCCGACCATTAAATCTGAGATCCAGATGCGTGGTTTTGAGCGTGATATTCCAGCGGGCTTCCTGTGCTACCCGATTGCGCAAGCAGCAGACATCACGGCATTTAAAGCCACCGTTGTTCCTGTCGGCGAAGATCAGATTCCAATGATCGAGCAAACCAACGAAGTGGTTCGTCGTGTCAATCGTCAAATCGGTCATGACCTGTTACCAGAATGTAAAGCGTTGTTATCCAATATGGCACGTTTACCTGGTTTTGACGGTAAAGCAAAAATGTCTAAATCACTAGGCAATACCATTGTGCTGAATGCTTCTGACAAAGACATCAAGAAAGCGGTTAATGCCATGTATACCGATCCGAATCACTTACGGATTGAAGATCCAGGTCAGGTTGAAGGCAACATCGTATTCACTTATTTAGATGCTTTTGATCCGAATAAAGAAGAAGTGGAAGAATTAAAAGCGCATTATCGTCGTGGTGGTCTCGGTGATGGTACAGTGAAAAAACGTCTGGAAGGTGTACTTAAAGAGCTAATTACACCAATCCGTGAACGTCGTGCCGAGTTAGAAAAAGATCCGGATTACATTATGGATGTGCTTAAACAAGGCACTGAAAAATGCCGGATTATCACTCAACAGACGCTTGATGAAGTTAAAGATGGCTTAGGATTATTTAAATTCTAATTTATGTTATTATTCACATAAAAAGCCCGATTTCGGGCTTTTTTTAATATAAGCATTTGATTTAAGTTTGATTTTAGAACTTCCCGATAAAATATAAAACTAACACTTTTTGTCACTTATTAACATGTATTAACAGTTATTAACATGAATACCGATGAACTTGGTCGGGATTTTAAATAACATTGCGTTGTAGATTAGCAAACACTAATCTCATGACATTTCTCCTTTCAACCGAAACTGTTTTAAACAGATTCGTTGTTCAACGCAATGACAACCCCAATCATTGCGTTTTTTTTCGCCTGTCATAATCTGAACAATTTAAGTTGAAATTCAACCGTATTAGTTTTATTCTTATAACTGTTTTATTTTTATAAAAAATTTATTAATTATCTCTAAAAGAAATAAGAGAAACGCTGATGATCTGGGATTTATTAACACATCCTTCTAATCTTATTTTTAGCATTGCCTTAATGCTATGTCTATTTATCGGTGTACTCGAATTCATCTTGCTGTTATTTGGCGGTAGTTCCAGCTTTCTGGAACAGTTTCTTCCTGATAGCCTGACTGATATTGACCATGCCGATGTTTCACTGGAACAGTCAGGAAATCTGTTTACCCAGCTTTTAGAATGGCTTTATCTGGGCAAAGTCCCGTTACTGATCTGGTTAATTATTTTCTTAACCCTGTATGCATTAACAGGCTTGATTATTCAGGATGTTTTTTTCCAGTTTACAGAACAATATGTATCGGCATGGATCATTGCCCCTGCCTGCCTGTTTTTGGCAATGCCACTGGTACGTTATAGCGCGGCATTGATTGCCAAGATTATTCCCAAAGATGAAACCACCGCCATTCGGCATGATGACCTGATTGGTCGTACCGCACACATTATTTTAGGGGAAGCCAGACCAAACTCCCCTGCACAGGCCAAAGTAAAAGACCAGTTTGGCCAGACGCATTACGTCTTGGTTGAACCCGAATTTGATATGGTTTTCCATCAAGGTCAGGACGTTATTTTAACGCAAAGAACCAAAATTGGCTTCCAAGCGATTGTTGCTTAGTTTTTATATTTATATTTATTACATGAGGGTGTTTAAATGTTGAGTTCAGCATTGACTGAAATTCTAATTATTACAGGTGTTATTTTTGCCGCACTGATTTTTATTGGTATTGTCATCGCGCGTCTTTATACCCGTTCCAGCAAAGAAGTCTCTTTCGTGCGTACCGGTTTTGGTGGTGAAAAAGTCATTTTAAATGGAGGCGCAATCGTGCTTCCTGTTTTACATGAAATTATCCCGGTCAACATGAATACTTTACGCTTAGAAGTAAAACGTGCCGCGGATCAGGCATTGATTACCCGTGACCGTATGCGTGTCGATGTCATGGCGGAATTTTATGTGCGTGTTAAACCGATTGCAGAATCCATTGCAACCGCGGCACAAACCTTAGGCCGTAAAACCATGTCTCCACCAGAGCTAAAGGATCTGGTTGAAGGTAAGTTCGTCGATTCACTGCGAGCGGTAGCCGCTGAAATGGCGATGGAAGAGTTGCATGAGAAGCGTGTCGACTTTGTGCAAAAAGTTCAGCAAGTGGTCTCTGAAGATTTATCCAAGAATGGTCTGGAACTTGAAACCGTGTCTTTAACCGGTCTCGATCAAACCAGCTTTAAATTTTTTAATCCGCAAAATGCCTTCGATGCAGAAGGTTTAACCAAACTGACTGAAACCATTGAAGATCGTCGTAAAAAGCGTAACGACATTGAGCAAGATGCTGACTTGGCGATCCGTGCCAAAAATCTTGAAGCTGAACGTGCCCGTCTTGGTATTTCGCGTGAAGAAGAATATGCCAAGCTAGAACAGGAACGTGAAATTTCCATCCGTAAGGCCGAACAATTGGCTGAGATTGCCTCTCAGGAAGCAGGCAAAAAACGTGAAGCTGAAGAAGCACGTATTGCTGCGGAACGTGAAGTGGAAATTAAACGGATTGCTTCTGCACGTGATGTCGAAAACGAGAATATTCAAAAAGCGCAATTAATCCAGAAAGCGCAGGTTGAACAGAAGAAAACCATTGAGCTGGCTGAACAGGATCGTGCCATTGCCATTGCTGAAAAATCCCGTGCCGAATCAGAAGCTAAGGCGCTGGCGGATAAAGCCCGTGCTGAAGCGGTAAAAGCAGAAGAAGAAGTTGTCACTGTCCGTGAAACCCAACGCGCTGAACGTCAAAAGGCGGTTGAACTGGTTGCAGCGAAACAAACTGCCGAGAAAGAAGCGATTGCCATTACCGTTGCTGCGGATGCGGGTAAAAAAGCCGCTGCCGATGAAGCAGAAGCCGTACGTATTGCCGCAGAAGCGGATGCTGAGAAAATCCGCTTAAAAGCCAAAGGTGAAGCAGATGCGAAAGTGTTGCTGGCTCAAGCCCTAGAGAAACAATATCAAGTCGATGCAGAAGGTGCGCGTGCAGTCAATGAAGCAGCCAACACCCTTTCTGCTGAACAGGTTGAAATGCAGGTGCGTCTGGCCTTATTGAAGCATTTACCAGAGATTATCCGTGAAAGCGTGAAACCGATGGAAAATATTGATGACATCAAGATCTTGCAAGTCAATGGTTTAAATGGCTTTGCAGGTGCTTCTGCAACTTCCGGTGAAGCAATTGAAAACGGTTCAACCTCATTATCTGATCAGGTGGTAAATAGTGCCTTACGCTACCGTTCACAAGCACCCTTAATTGATAGCCTGATGAATGAACTGGGCCTGCAAGGGGGCGACATCAATGGTTTGACCCAAGGCCTAAATAAACCGAAGGCAGAATAAGTTTGATATGAAATAAAAAAGAGCCTGCTGCAGGCTCTTTTTTTATGGAATTGGTTACTTATATACCACCGTCACTGTGGCTTGTGCATTGACGCTTCCCGCAACGGCGGCAACATTATCTTTCTTATAATATTTTGCATAGAAATTTTTGGTTAAAGCCGGATTTGCTCCAGCTCCCAGCGTTCCGAACAGATATTCAGTATTATAGCTTATCGCATTATTATTCGATGCATCATATATTCGTATACCGACATTACTGGTGGCTGCATTACTATTGTTCAATACGGTGGTGTTATTGCCAACATTAGAATTGTCACTCATGGCAAAATAAAGTGCAGTACTGGCAAGCCCTGAACTGCATGTCGCCGTGATTGAAAAAGGAGTTTTCCCCCCTGCTTCGGTGCCAGTGGTGGGCAAAGCACTGGTGGCAATGGTCGGCAAAGTCACAATCGGATTGTTTAAACTGCAGGTCTTGGTATTCGCCGGGGTCAGGGTCAGTTGTACAAAACCGGACTGACTATCCTGATAACGGTTTGTTCCTTCGGTCAGATCCAGATAGACCTTGCCTAAATCAAGCTGCACCGCTGCTGTACTCTCCGTCAAGGCCGCAGTGAAATAGAACTTGAGATTGACAATATTGACACCTTGCGTGGCGGACTCGCCTGTGGCATTGCTATATAAACTAATGGTTTTGGCTAAAGCTAAGACTGGCTTCCCCGCCTTGGTATCCTGAACCTGAAACGTCACATAGCCATATTGATTGAAATAAGGACTGCTACTGTTGACGATCTTGTAATAGGTCGTACCGGCATAACTCACCGACTGATCAAAGTTGACATGACTGCCTACTGTGGTAAAAGAAGAAGTTTTTCGGTCTGCAAAATTATCAGGAACCTTATTCGAACAATTCACCAAAGAGTAAGCAGGAATAGAAGTCACAAAATTCGTAGCCAAGGTCCAGTTAGAGGTTGAACCGGTGATACTACTGGTATTCATCGCCAAAGGCTGAGTTGGATTAGAAGTACACACGCCGTTATCCGTAGCAAAAGCATGTTGCCCCTGAGCAATACCTAAAACAGTAAATAAGAGCGTAAATCCATATTTTTTGAGCATGTTATTTACACTCCACATCGATCATCTGAATACGATTCACTTGCTTCTTTTTCGGAAGCAGTTTTTCTGGTGCATCAATACGGCAAGCATAGGATTCATTCATGCCCCATTGCACATAGAGATCTTGTTTTAATAATTGCGCTTTTTCTATAAATAGCTGATTTGACTGGCCAAACATGCCTGCTACTTGCCCCGCCTGATTCACTGCCTGCACCCCGATCGGAATCTGCTGATGTTCACCCTTAACTTGTACATTTAATAAAATATTTGAGCTTTGCTCGACATCAAATTTGATCAAGGTTGAACTATAACGGCGTGGAATGACTTCCGCCTGATTCGCAGTTAAATTCACATCCAGAGGCAAATGCTTGGTATCTAAACGGATGGTGTTGGCTTCATAAGGAGAAACATTGGTATAAATTGCATTGCCCCAATAGTCAACTTTACTACCCCAGGCATTCACGACATCAGCGCCATGCGCACCCTTTGCATGAACAATGGTAAACGTGTCCGATAAATTATTGGTTGCGGTAATTCCATAAGGATGAGCGACAACCGCACCTTTGGCACTGAAACCATATTGGGTCTGGTCATTACTCCAGCCTGTTACCACGCCTAGTTGTACTTGAGCTAAGCTGTAATTGATATTGGCTGAAACAGCAGAATTATTTTTTCCATTGTTCCAGTTCTGGGTCGTGGTTAAGCCATAATTGAATTGATTGTTTTCCCCTAATGTTCCAGTGAAACCCACATTCGCTGTGGCTGGATGGCCGACGTTATCTGCATATTGAATATTAGAATACAGATTGGCCTGCTTTTTACGCCACTCTAAAGGTAAAGACAAGCTCAGATAAACCTTATTTTCTTTTCCAGCATCATTTAACTGATTATTATTTTGACTATAACCGATAGAATAGCTCAATTTATTCCAGCGATTACTATAGTTAATACTATATTGCACATAGTCTTTATTGGTATTCCAGTATTTATTTTGGGTGGCATTTAGATAAACAGAGCCCAAACCCTCTTTAAAGTTTTGATAAAGCGAAATATTAAATTGCTGTTTTAATAAATAGGTAAGAAAAAGACTATCAATTTCAGCTTGATTCAAATCATTAAAATTTCGTAAAGACATCGTATTACTTAATGTCATATATTCACGATCTTGATATTGTGCTGAAATGTTTAGAAAAGTATTCAGCGGACTATAGCTATATTGATAAGCAGCTTTATATTTCCATCCGGCATAATCATTTTTTGCTAAGCTCGAATTTGTTTTTTCCGCATCAAATCTTAGCCCTCCCAGACGCGTATTTTGCCCAAAACCGAATAAATAGCTTTGAAAATCATGACTAAGATTGCTGCCAAGGTATAAGCTGGAATAATTGCTTAGGCCATATTCGGCACTGAGCTGACCAATATAATCCTCTGAAGTTTTATTGTTGATTTTGTATTGACCTGAGGCAAAGTTGTAATTTAACTGCCCCATTCGAACAAGGTTCATATTTCCTTGCATCGGCACAATAAAGCTATGTTTTTCCCCACCATTTTCAGTGACCTGAACCGTTAAATCACCATTATTATTAACCGCTGTGAGATCATTAAACTCAAACTCACCTGCAGGTACGGTACGTTCGTAAATTTTTCGGCCATTCTGAAATACAGAAACCAACGCATTGGTGTTAGCCAAACCACGGATCAAAGGTGCATAGCTGCGCTGCGACATCGGCAGCATACTAATATCGGAAGCAAGCTGTAAGCCGCGTATTTGCGCCGAATCAATCGCATAAGTCTGGGTATTAAAGTCACCTATTTGCAGCCGTGCTTTCAGCGCAGGAATGTCTGTAGACAAGACATTCAGATAAGATTGATACCCGCCGAGTTGCGTTCCAGCTGAGTCAAAACTTCCCGCATGACGAAAGTTAAAACGACTGAAGTTGAATCCACCGGTTAAATTCAGATAATTGCTGCTGACTTGTTCTCGCTGATTCAATTTACTGGTGTAACGGTTAAAATCGTAACCGAGATAAGCAGCAGTCACCCCCTGCTCAAATCGTTCAGGTGCAATATAACCTTCTGGTCGCTGATTAATGATGGCTAAAGGTAAAGAAATATCCAGACTTAATGCCGACATATCCAGATCATAGTAGGCATCTGGATTCAGCTCTTTAATTGTGAGGCATGGCTTTTTAGGTAGTTTTCCCAAAACTTCTGGACGTAGATCCAGTCGTTTCAACAATTGCTCATCAATACATAGCACCGCCGTCAGCTCGGCATTCAAATGATCGAATTTAAGCGTAAGCTGACCCAATGAGCGATGATGATTAATACTGGTATTGAGTGAGTACACACCCGCAGCAACGCCATTGGTCTGGCGGAATGAAGTTAGATCAATGTCCTGATTGCGTCCGCCGAATAATGCACGTGCATCAAAGGTATAAATCCGGTTATTTGATCCATCTCTCGCTTGCAATTTCTGATTTATATTTTCATTTTCTGCTGCATAAGTAGCTTGCATGCATAAAATAATAACGCTATATCTGAATGCATGCTTCATTTATTCTGCGCCATTGATGACGGCTTGATAAGCCTGATTTCCACCATAATCATTAATCAGCAAATAGCTAATATGCTGAGGCTTAAATTGAATTCCAGGTTTAAAACTTTCAGTAGAATAAGGTGCAACCATTAATGGATCAGCATAAACAAAATTTTCTTTATCTGGATTTAAGCTCACATTATAAAAATTAATATAATAAGGTGATGGATTATTTACTGTGATGCTTTTATTAGTTTCATTATATTTAAAGATAACACTGGAAAATGATTTTTCCTGTGAGATTTTTAAATTAACAGGACGATAAAACAGTTTAATACGTGAACGAATCGACACCTGTAATTTATTCTTTTCTGCGCTTTCTACCTGTTCAGCGGCTGGAATATCCAAAATATTAAACCAATATAAACTTTCTCTATCCGGAGGCAAAACCGTAGTATCTTTCGCAATTAAGCGCAGCATTTGTCCTTTATTTGCAGCAATTTGCGTTAATGGAGGCGTTAAGATAAACGGGATCTTATCCGCCTCCGGGATCTGATGCGGGTCACCATTGTCTAACCAGGCCTGAATCAATGCAGGACGATCATCAGGATTGCTTAATTGAACCGTGACCGTATTCTGGTTGGAAGGAAAAATAATACGCGTACCAGTAATCGTCACTCCTGCACATGTTGCTGTAGAGATCGAACTGAGCATTGCAATGCCAAAAGCAATCGATGAGATACGCATATTGTTATATTTCCCCTGAACCAACCAAAATGAAACAACAATTATTTATAAATAATGCTGTAGCTTACTGATGATGTTACTGCACCGGCAGTGGTTGCAGCTGTCGCGAAATAACGTGCGAAATAGTTGAAGTCATTGCTGTTTGTACCAGCAGACACCCCTACACTGCTTGACTGGGTTGGTGCTGGTGCATTTACGTCAATTACGGTCTGGTTGTTGGTCAACAGTTGCACATCAACACCTGTCGCTGCGCCGGTGTTAATTAAACGACCTGCTGCATTCACTTTAGCCACTTCTGATTCAAAGTAAGGCGTCGCATTTAAACTGCTTGATGTACAACCTGTACCGGTTAAATTGATTTTAAATGCAGTGGTACCCGCAGTCGCATTTGCCGCACCTAAAGCAGCGGTATTAACCGTTGGTAAGGTTACAGAGGCAGATGCATTACCACTTCCCGCCACGTTGGCACTACAGGTTCCAGCAACCAGCTGACCCGTAAAAGTGATCACGCCAGTTGCAGCAAAAGTTGTCGATGTTGCACATACAGCCAGGAGAGCAAGCCCTAAACTTAATTTTTTCATTTGAGAGTATCCATAAAAATTTGATTGATTTTTCATTACTTAGCTTCACCCCAAATTGTTTAAAATCTTTGTAAAAAAGCTATGCAATTCAGAAACAATAATATACACAAAAACAACATTTTCAATAAAAATTCGCAAACCATGTCACACTTTTACCGATTAATACACAACAATTCCAGTTTTGATTTTTTCATGATTTAAAACATCAACTTAAAAATACCGGAGATTAAAATCCCTGTTTTTTAAGCTTTTCCTTTTTGGTCAGAAGGTGAATATTTTTGTCACTTTGGTACAAGTTATTGAAATTTAAGCAGCTCATTCAATTTTTTAAAATGCATAAAAAATAGACAGTCATTTAATGTTTTAGGTGTATATTCCGGCTGCAATGCTAAATTTTAATTTTTATTGAGGATCAGTTTTTATGGTCAAACCCACTTATATTTATAGAACCCACCCCGATTTTCAGGCATTAAAAAACCCCAATGTCGCCATTGGGGTTCTTTAAAGATTAAAATCTAACGTATTACGCTAAACCTTTCTCTTTTAAAACTTGCAACATAGTAGAACCAAGCTCAGCTGGGCTACGCGTGTAAGCCATTCCCGCGCGTTCAAATGCAGCGAATTTCTCTTCAGCAGTACCTTGACCACCAGAAATGATCGCACCAGCGTGACCCATACGCTTACCTTTAGGCGCAGTTACACCAGCGATGTAACCGACTACAGGCTTAGTCACGTTAGATTTGATAAATTCAGCAGCTTCTTCTTCCGCTGTACCACCGATCTCACCGATCATGATGATTGCATCAGTATCTGGATCGTCTTGGAACAATTGAAGCGCTTCGATTTGGTTCATACCTGGGATTGGGTCACCACCAATACCGATACAAGTAGACTGACCTAAACCAAGCTTAGTTGTTTGAGCAACAGCTTCATAAGTCAATGTACCTGAACGTGAGATGATACCAATACGACCTGGTTGGTGAATGTGACCAGGCATAATACCGATCTTACATTCGCCTGGAGTGATCACGCCTGGGCAGTTAGGACCGACTAAACGCGTACCGTTACCGTTAGTTTCCAAGTAGCGTTTTGCTTTAAGCATGTCGATTGTTGGAACACCTTCAGTGATCACAACAATCAGGCCAACACCTGAATCAACCGCTTCAACGATTGAGTCTAAAACGAATGGAGCTGGTACATAGATTACAGATGCATCAGCATTTGTTTCACGTACCGCTTCTTTCATTGTGTTGAATACTGGTAGATCAAGGTGAGTTGTACCACCTTTACCTGGAGTAACACCACCAACAACTTTTGTACCGTAGTCTAAAGCTTGTGCAGAGTGGAAAGTACCGTTTTTACCAGTAAAACCTTGTACCAATACTTTAGTGTCTTTATTAATTAATACGCTCATGATTGATACTCCTTACGCTTTAACTGCAGCTACAACTTTTTCTGCGGCATCAGATAAACCGTTCGCAGAAATTAATTTCAAACCAGATTCATCAAGTAATTTAGCGCCTAACTCAGCGTTGTTACCTTCTAAACGAACAACAACTGGAACAGTTACGTTTACTTCTTGAACCGCTGCAATAATTGCTTCAGCAATCATGTCACAACGTACGATACCACCGAAGATGTTGATTAAAACACCTTGTACAGAAGTATCAGCAAGGATGATTTTGAACGCTTCGATTACACGCTCTTTGGTTGCACCGCCACCAACGTCAAGGAAGTTTGCAGGCTGACCACCATAAAGTTTAATGATGTCCATTGTTGCCATTGCAAGACCAGCACCATTCACCATACAACCGATGTTACCTTCTAAAGCAACATAGTTAAGATCAAATTCAGATGCTTTTAATTCACGCTCGTTTTCTTGAGTTTTGTCACGTAAAGCAGCAACTTTAGGTAAACGGTAAAGCGCATTAGAGTCGATACCAACTTTCGCATCTACACATAAAATATCGCCATTTTCACGAACTGAAAGTGGGTTAATTTCAAATAATGCAAAGTCATTTTCTACAAATGCTTGGTAAGCAGCGCCCATAATTTTAACAAATTGGCTCACTTGCTTGTCTTTCAAACCTAAAGCAAACGCAACTTCACGTGCTTGGAATGGTTGTAAGCCAACTAAAGGATCAACTTCAACTTTGATAATTTTTTCAGGCGTTTCTTCCGCAACTTTCTCGATTTCTACACCACCTTCGGTAGAAGCCATGAAAGTAATACGACGGCTAGAACGGTCTACAACCGCGCCCAAGTAAAGCTCACGCTCAACTGGGTAAACGTCTTCAGCAACGATGATGCTGTTTACTGGTTGACCATTTGCATCAGTTTGATACGTTACAAGACGAGTACCAATGATGTTGTTAGCAAATTCGATAACATCTTCTTTAGATTTTGCAACTTTAACGCCGCCAGCCTTACCACGACCACCAGCATGAACTTGCGCTTTCATTACCGCGAATTTACCACCAAGCTGTTCAAATGCAGCAACTGCTTCGTCTGCATTTGTTGCCAAGATACCTTCTTGTACTGGCATGCCATATTCTTTCAATAATGCTTTAGCTTGATACTCATGTAAGTTCATTTAGTTACCTACTATGTTGTTTGTGTGATACAGCCTGGTCTTCTTAAAATCAGGCTGCTACATATTGAATAAATGATTGCCTGAACCAGACAATCATCATCATTCAAAAAAGTGTGGCGAACCACACTTTATGTTTTATTTACGCTTGCGTTGAATCGCGTGGATTGCACGACCGTCAACAGAAAGCGCTGCTTCATGTACAACTTCAGAGAAAGTTGGGTGACCGAAAGTCATCAATTGCAAGTCTTCAACAGAAGAAACGAATTCAAGCGCGATCATACCTTGGTGTACGATGTCAGATGCATTAGGACCCACAACGTGCATACCTAAAAGACGATCTGTTTTCGCATCAGCAACGAACTTCACAAAACCAGCAGTATCACCAGCAGCCAATGCACGACCATTCACCGCAAACGGGAATTGACCAGCTTTAACTTCATGACCTTTTTCAGCGGCTTGTTCTTCAGTTAAACCGACCCAAGCTGCTTCTGGATGCGTATAGATCACGCTGATGATGGTGTCGTAGTTCACTTGAGCAGCATGACCGTGGATACGTTCAACTGCCATTACGCCTTCTTCCATTGCTTTATGTGCAAGCATTGGACCGCGTACCAAGTCACCAATCGCATAAACACCTTCAACAGATGTTTGGCATTGATCATTGACATCAACCAAACCACGTTCAGTGAGTTTAATGCCAGAATCTTCTGCCAATAAACCTTCTGCATATGCTTTACGGCCTACACAAACGATTAACTTGTCAAAAACTTGTTCTTTGTCTTCGCCAGCTTGGTTATATTTAACCGTTACTTCGCGACCATTGGTTTCAGCACCAGAAACTTTTGCACCGATACGGATATCTAAACCTTGTTTTTTCAAGATTTTTTGATATTCCTTCGCCAATGCTTTGTCTGCCATTGGTAAGAAAGCATCTAATGCTTCAAACACAACAACTTCTGAACCAAGACGACGCCATACTGAACCAAGCTCTAGACCGATCACACCGGCACCGATCACACCAAGACGCTTAGGAACTTCTGGGAATTTTAATGCACCAGTAGAGTCAACAATCAAGTCTTCATCAACAGGAGCGACTGGAATATTGACAGGTACAGAACCCGTTGCAAGGATCACGTACTTCGGTTCTAAAACCTGTACATCACCTTCAAAAGGTGTGAATTCTACTTTTTTACCTGCAAGTAATTTACCCGTACCTTGTAACCACTCGATACCATTACCTTTCAGTAATTGAGCAACACCACCGGTCAATTGATCTACAACTTTGTCTTTACGTGCCAACAAAGTGTCTAAATCAAATTTAACTTCACCCGTGGTAATACCGTGTTCAGCAAGTTCGTGAACAGTTGCTTCGTAACGGTGAGAAGAGTCAAGCAATGCTTTAGAAGGGATACAACCCACGTTTAAACACGTACCACCTAAAGATGGTTTACCGTTGTGAATACGTTTTTCGATACAAGCAACTTTGAAACCAAGTTGAGCTGCACGAATTGCCGCTTCATAACCACCAGGTCCACCGCCAATAACAACAAGATCAAACTGTTGAGACATCTTTATCTCCAATGAATCTCCCCTATCTTCTTTTATCAGAGAAGAAATTTCACAAACCCAGAAACTAATCAGACTTGTGAAAGTCCCTCTTGTAATTCAAGAGGGACTTCGGGGGATTTTTAAATAAAAAATTATAGGTCAAGAATGAGTTTAGCTGGCTCTTCTAACAATTCTTTGATTGTTACCAAGAAACCTACCGCTTCTTTACCATCGATTAAACGGTGGTCATAAGAAAGTGCTAAATACATCATTGGCAAGATTTCAACTTGACCATTCACCGCCATAGGACGCTCTTGAATTTTATGCATACCCAAGATTGCAGTTTGTGGCTGGTTTAAAATAGGTGTTGAAAGCAATGAACCGAAAGTACCGCCGTTGGTGATTGTGAACGTACCACCAGTCATGTCTTCGATGCCTAACTTACCGTCACGTGCTTTAAATGCATAGTCACGGATACCGTTTTCAACTTCTGCATAGTTCATACGGTCAGTATCACGAAGTACAGGAACAACCAGACCACGGTCAGAAGAAACAGCTACACCGATGTCATAGAAACCGTGATAAACGATATCGTCGCCATCAATAGATGCGTTTACAGCTGGATAGCGTTTTAATGCTTCAGTTGCCGCTTTAACGAAGAAAGACATAAAGCCTAAACGAGCACCATGACGTTTTTCGAAAGCATCTTTATATTGCTTACGCATTTCCATGATTGGCTTCATGTTCACTTCGTTGAACGTAGTTAACATTGCAGTTTGTTGTGTAGCCGCCAATAAACGCTCAGCAACACGCTTACGTAAACGTGTCATTGGAACACGTTTCTCGATACGCTCGCCTACAGCAACGCTTAATGGTTGAACTGATGCAGCTGGCTTATGGTTCGCAACATCTTCTTTAGTAATGCGACCACCACGGCCTGTACCTTGAACGTCAGCAGCATTAATACCAGTTTCAGACAATGCTTTACGTACTGCAGGTGCCTGGTTTTGATCAACCGGTTGAGTTGATGCAGCAGCCGCAGGTGCAGATGCAGCAGGCGCCGCTTCTGCTGGTGCAGCAGCTTCAGGAGCAGCCGCAGAAACAGCACCAGCTTCGAATTGAGCAATCACTTCGTCAGAAAGAACGGTATCGCCTTCATCTTTGATGATTGCAACAAGGCTACCATCAGCTGGAGCAACCACTTCTAAAACAACTTTATCGGTTTCAATGTCACAGATCACTTCATCACGTGATACAGGTTCACCTACTTTCTTGTGCCAAGTTGCGATCGTACCGTCAGCAACTGACTCTGGAAATACCGGTGCTTTAATTTCGGTTGCCATTATTTAGAATCTCCTGATTGTTCAACTTCAATAGCAAGTGCGTCATTGATGAGCTGAGCTTGTTGTTTTGCATGCAAGTATGGCGAGCCACAAGCAGGTGCGGCAGATGCTTCACGACCAGCATAGCTAATACGGATTTGTTTACCAGATTTAAGAACGTCTTCATACAAGCGAGGAACGATGAATAACCAAGCGCCTTGGTTCTTCGGCTCTTCTTGTGCCCAAACAAGTTCTTGAATGTTTGGATACTCAGCCATAACTTCAGCCAAGCGTTGTTCTGGGTATGGATACAATTGTTCGATACGAACGATCGCAACATGGTTAAGACCAAGTTCACGACGTTTTTCAAGCAAGTCGTAATAAACCTTACCACCACAAAGCACTAAGCGAGTTACGTCTGCTTTATTGATTTGATCAATTTCATCGATCACGGTTTGGAATGAACCGTTTGCCAATTCATCAAGTGTTGAAGTCGCAAGTTTATGACGTAGTAATGATTTTGGTGACATTACAATCATTGGCTTACGAATCGGACGAACTGCCTGACGACGTAACGCATGGAAAATTTGCGCAGGAGTCGTTGGGGTCATCACTTGCATGTTGTCTTCAGCACAAAGCTGCAAGAAACGCTCTAAACGTGCAGATGAATGCTCTGGACCTTGACCTTCATAACCGTGTGGCAACAACATGGTCAGACCACAAACACGCTCCCACTTGGTTTCACCCGAAGCGATAAACTGGTCAATTACAACTTGCGCACAGTTTGCGAAGTCACCGAACTGTGCTTCCCAAACGATCAAGCTTTTCGGCAAAGTGGTTGAATAACCGTATTCAAATGCCAATACAGCTTCTTCAGACAATAAAGAGTCATAAACCGCAGTACGTGGCTGATTCTCTTTGATGTGGCAAAGCGGAATATAAACTGAACCATCTACCTGATTGTGCAATTTCGCATGACGGTGCGAGAATGTACCACGACCAACGTCTTCACCGGTGATACGTACTAGGAAGCCATCATCAAGCAAAGTTGCATAAGCTAAGGTTTCAGCAGCCCCCCAGTTCAGTGGCATTTCACCTGTTTGCATTTTTGCACGGTCATCGATGACTTTTTGAACTTGACGCTGTAATACAAAACCTTCCGGCAATGTATTCATCTTCTGACCAAGCTCTTTCAAACGGTCGATGCTGAATGTTGTATCCCAAATGTCTGTATATTCATGGCCCAAGTATGGCGTCCAATCTACAAACATTTTTTTGTTCGGCTCACGAACCAGTGCATTGGCAACGTGGTTACCTGCTTCCAGATCAGAACGGTAGCCTTCAACCATGGCATCAGCACTTGCACGGTCAAGAATTTTTTCCTGAACCAGCTGATCAGCATACAAAGTACGAGTCGTTGCTTTCTTGCTGATGACTTGATACATCAATGGTTGTGTTGCAGATGGCTCATCCGCCTCGTTGTGACCGCGACGACGGTAGCAGAACAAGTCCAGAATGACATCTTTACGGAATTCATGACGGAAGTCATGTGCAATTTGAGTGGCAAAAATAACCGCCTCAGGATCATCACCGTTCACATGGAAAATCGGTGACTGAATCATTTTGGCAACGTCAGTACAATATTCGGTAGAACGTGTATCACGTGGATCAGAAGTCGTGAAGCCCACTTGGTTATTGATCACGATATGGACTGTACCGCCCACTGTGTAACCACGGGTTTGTGACATCTGGAAGGTTTCCTGGTTCACACCTTGACCTGCAAACGCAGCATCACCATGAACGATAACAGGAAGAACGTCATCACCGCCAATGTCTTTACGACGTACTTGACGCGCACGAACCGAACCTTCAACCACTGGACCAACGATTTCCAAGTGCGATGGGTTAAATGCCAATGCCAAGTGAACTTCGCCGCCTGGTGTCATGACGTTTGAAGAGAAGCCTTGGTGATACTTCACATCACCTGAACCTTTTTTATGCAGGCTCTTGCCTTCGAACTCACCGAAAAGATCAGCCGGGTTTTTACCCATGATGTTGACAAGCAGGTTGAGACGACCACGGTGTGGCATACCAATCACAACTTCTTTACAACCTACGCTACCTGCACGTTGAATGATTTCGTTCATCATTGGAATAAAAGACTCACCGCCTTCCACACCAAAACGTTTCGCACCAACGAATTTATTACCGAGATACTTTTCCAGGCCTTCAGCAGCAGTTAAACGCTCCAGGAAACCTTTTTTCTGATCATTGGTATAGTTGAATTTGCCGCGAACACTTTCCAGACGCTGTTGAATCCAACGCTTTTCTTTAGTGTCAACGATATGCATATATTCTGCACCAATTGAACCGCAGTACGTTGCTTCCATGGCTTCAACCATTTCAGACAAGGTTGCTTCTGCTTTTCCAATGGCGAGGTTGCCTGTATTAAATACAGTATCAAGATCAGATTTGGTTAAACCGTGAGCAGATAAATCGAGGTCAGGAACGTCTTCGCGTTTCGCAAGACCTAATGGATCGAGTTTAGCTTTTTGATGACCACGGTTACGGTAAGCAGCGATGAGTTGTAATACACCAATTTGACGACGCTCATGTTCTGTACTTACAGTGCTTTGAACAACAGGTTGAACTCGGCTTGCATTACGGCCCAGAAGGAGGAATTGCTCGCGCACACTGCCGTGTGGTTGATCACCTTTAGGGTATTTATCGAAATATTCACGCCAATCCTCTGACACTGAGGTTGGAGAAGTTAGGTACTGTTCGTATAGCTCTTCAATATACGCTGCACTATCAGCGGAAAGTTCAGTGTCAAGACGCAATGCGTCAGCAACTTCTTGCATTTTTGGACCCATTTCCTATTGCAAAAAATAATACAGGCTGCCTTTTAAGCACACCCATGATTCATAGTGCCAAATTGGTAACACGACACTACTACCCAAGGTAATCCAACCCTGAGACATTATTACTACACATCAGGAGTAATCCCTGTGATGTAACAAATGAGCCATGCACCTTCAATTCAAGGCACATAACTCATTCTTCATACTCGATGAAATCGAGCAATTTTTTGCAAATCATTTTAGAAAAATTAACTAAATTTTTAACTTTTCTAAATTGACTTTTTCACTAAAACCTGTACAAATCTTGAAGGCTTTATTAATTGATAAGCCCAAGAATCTGCTTATTTTTTGATTCCAGTTGTGGCAGAAATCCTAACATGTTCTCAAGCTTGGATTGATTTTTTTGACACATACCACCTATAAAGCAGCGAAATACACATATCAAATTATATTCTAATATACCGCCCTTTTGATAAAAGTTGCACTCCAATCGATCAAAAATAAACATTCTCTACAAATATTGCACAAAGCGCATCCAGTTTGATTAAAAATAAATCAACCTAGTCACCATATCGATTTTGATGATTTTAATTAGCAACAAAATCCATAAATATTTAAGGCTAAATTTCTCAAATTCAAGTCAGGTTTTACTCAGGCAGTTACTTTTCAACCAGTCGTTAAGCTTTCGCAAAATAAAAAAAGAAGCCCCTTGCGGGGCCCCTTTCTGGCTTAGAAAAAACGAATTAACCCGCTTGATCTAATAACATGTTACGAATGTGACCAATTGCCTTTGTCGGGTTCAAACCTTTAGGACATACAGATACACAGTTCATGATCCCTTTACAACGGAACAAAGAGAACGGATCGTCTAAACGAGCCAAACGCTCTTGTGTTGCTGTATCACGAGAGTCAATGATAAAGCGATACGCATTTAACAATGCAGATGGTCCAAGGAACTTATCAGGGTTCCACCAGAATGATGGGCATGAAGTTGAACAACATGCACAAAGAATACATTCATATAGGCCATCTAAGTGTTCACGCTCTTCTTGAGACTGTAAACGTTCTTTCGCCGGAGCTGGCTGGTTATTGATCAAGAACGGCTGAATCTTGTCATATTGGTCATAGAACTGGTTCATGTCTACAACCAAGTCTTTTACCACAGGTAAACCTGGTAAAGGACGGATTACAATCTTCTCTGGCAAGTCGTTCAAGTTCCACAAGCACGCCAAACCGTTTTTACCATTGATGTTCACACCATCCGAACCACAAATACCTTCACGGCAAGAGCGGCGGAATGTTAATGATTCATCCTGCACTTTCAACGCAAGTAACGCGTCAAGCAACATACGGTGCTTGTCGGTTAACTCAAGTTTGAAGGTTTGCATGTACGGCGCTTTATCCTTATCAGGATCATAGCGGTAGATTTCGAATGTACGAGTGCCTCTACTCATCTTGGTTCTCCCGATTAGAATGTACGTGGTTTAGGTTCGATTGCTTCAACCGTTAACGGGCTGAAACGCACTGGCTTATATTCAAGACGGTTGTCTGATGAATACCATAAAGTATGCTTCATCCACTCATCATCACGGCGACCGTAAGAGTAAGTTGGGTGATCCGGTGCTAACTCATAGTCAACCACGGTATGCGCACCACGACATTCTTTACGTGCAGCAGCAGAAATCAGGGTAGCCTTCGCAACTTCATACAAGTTTTCAACTTCTAACGCTTCAACACGTGCAGTGTTAAATACGCGAGACTTGTCTTTTAAATGAATGTTACGTACGCGTGGTTCAATCGCCAGGATTTCTTTCACGCCTTTGTCAAGCAATGCTTGGGTACGGAATACGCCTGCGTGATCTTGTACGATGTCACGGATTGCATCAGCAACTTCTTGTGCATTTTCACCAGTCGTTGATTCATCCAGTTTACGTACACGCTCTAAGGTATTAACCAGTACATCTGTTGGAAGCGGTGCATAGTCATCGCCATGATGTTTAGTCACGTAATCAATGATGTGTTCGCCCGCTGCTTTACCAAATACCACAAGGTCAAGCAATGAGTTGGTACCTAAACGGTTTGCACCATGTACCGATACGCAAGAACATTCACCAATCGCGTAGAAACCTTTTACCGGCTTCACATAGTCACGCGTACCTTTATAAGAATACTCTTTAGTATCTTTATCATAATGAGCAGAGAATTCACCCTCTTCCACACCATGCGGCACAACCACTTGACCATGAATGTTGGTTGGAATACCACCCATTTGGTAATGGATTGTTGGTACTACCGGAATCGGCTCTTTGGTACAGTCAACGTTTGCGAACTTCTTACCAATCTCATAAACAGATGGCAGACGTTTCATGATTGTTTCAGCACCTAAATGCGTCATATCTAGCAAGATATAGTCGGCTTTAGGACCACAACCACGACCTTCTTTAATTTCCTGGTCCATAGAACGTGATACGAAGTCACGTGGCGCCAAGTCTTTTAAAGTCGGTGCATAGCGTTCCATGAACGGTTCGCCGTCCTTGTTACGAAGAATCGCACCTTCACCACGGCAACCTTCGGTTAACAATACGCCTGCGCCCGCAACACCCGTTGGGTGGAATTGCCAGAATTCCATATCCTGTAATGGAATACCTGCACGAGCAGCCATACCAAGACCGTCACCAGTATTGATATATGCGTTTGTAGATGCACGATAAACACGACCCGCACCACCAGTAGCAAATAAGGTTGCTTTAGCCTGGAATACAGCAATGTTACCAGTTTCCTGGTCAATCGCAGTTACACCAAGCACGTCACCTGCTTCGTTACGGATCAAGTCTAATGCAATCCACTCAACGTAGAACTGGGTGCCCATTTTCACGTTGCTTTGGTACAAGGTATGCAATAACGCATGACCTGTACGGTCGGCAGCAGCACATGCACGTGGAACCGCTTTTTCACCATAGTTAGCAGAGTGACCACCGAATGGACGCTGATAGATCGTACCATCTTGGTTACGGTCAAACGGCATACCTAGGTGTTCAAGCTCGTAAACAACTTTTGGCGCTTCACGAGTCATGAACTCGATTGCGTCCTGATCGCCTAACCAGTCAGAACCTTTAACCGTGTCATAGAAGTGATAGTGCCAGTTATCTTCTTGCATGTTACCTAACGACGCACCAATACCACCCTGGGCAGCAACCGTATGCGAACGTGTCGGGAATACTTTGGTCAATACCGCAACTTTTAAACCCGCTTGAGCAAGTTGGTAAGCAGCGCGCATACCAGAACCACCACCACCGACGATAACGGCATCGAAAGTGAGGTTTTGAATATTTGAATAATCTTCTTTAGGGTTAATAGCGCCCATGATCTCTTCCTATCAATTTGCCCAGAAAATCTGGATACCCCAGATTGCGTACACGATCACTGAAATAATGACAGCAGAAGTAAGTACAAGGCGTAAACCTGAAGCTGAAGGACCCATTTGACGAGTCGTTACATAATCAGTAAAGACTTGCCACATACCAATCCAAGCGTGTGCAACCAGCGATAATACTGCTAATAAAGAAAAGATCTTCATTGGCAAAGTCAGCATAAAGCCAGCCCATTGTTCATAACCAAATCCGCTATGGCAAAGGATCCAGCCTAATAAAACAATAGTGTATGCAGCCAACACTACAGCACTGATACGCTGGATATACCAATCGCGTGAACCTGAACCTGTTAAACCTGTAGCACTTTTCATTAGAACATAATCCATACAAAGGCTGCGACGATACCGATCACAGATAAGATCAATGAAACTGTAGCCGCGATACGACCGCTTTGTAATTCTTCAGCGAAACCGAGGTCAGCAAGTAAATGCTTGATCCCTGCGATTAGGTGGAAAATTAATCCAGCTACAAATACCCATACGACAAAACGTACAAGGATATTTCCGAAAACGACATTTTTAACGTAGTCAAATCCTTCTGGTGAAGATAAAGATTTATCCAAAATCCATAAAAGAACAGCGACTAATAAGAAAACGATTACACCTGATAGACGGTGTAGAATTGATGCAATAGCCACGGGTGAGCGTAAATTTACCGCTAACACCTGACCCATGGACAAATTGACAGGTCTGTTGCTTTTCACAGCGGGCATCCTGTAGGTAGAAACTCCATCCGGAGTTTGTTTGAATTAATTCAAAGGAAAGCTGGCATTGTTAGGCAAGCACAGCACATGCCTAACCTATAAACGACATCGAATTATAAAACGTGAAATATCAAAATACAAACAATCAGCTTTCGCTTTAGTCGAAAAAAACTTTAAATAAGAATCATTCACATGCATAATAATGACCAAAAAAACAACATGCTCAGACAAAAAATACTATCTAGTTGTTTTGTAATGATAAAATTAAGATACTATTTTTTATGGATAGTTTCTAATTTAATAAATTCTTTTCTTATATTTTCTCAAAATAATTCGTTTTTAAGTTTTTATTTGTCCAAATAATCACAGTTTATGCATACTTCAAAATAATAGTGCTCATTTATATATTAAATATAATCAATTAATAATCTATTTTTATAAGTCAGCCGCAGAAATCAGTCAGTCATTTTTTATACAATCAATTGCACCAAAATGAATCAACTATTAGTTTAAAAGTCACGTTTTTAATTTTTTTTTAATGACCAGTACAGGCTAAGCATAGGGAAACACAGGCTTTTGAAAAGCGATAAGTATTTATTTTATAAGCAGCAAAATCTTGCCTCTCTAAAAATTTACTTACAATTGGACTGATGCTTCATTTTTTTTCTGCACCTAAATCTTGATTTGACATATTATACTCGACCGGTGCTGTGATTTTACTCAGTTTTTTCTTCGATACTGAATGACTAATTGACTGTAGCAACGTCATTTTTTATCCCTAAGTATAATTGACAAAATTTTAGTAGCCACTAATCTTATAGCAAATTTTGACACCGTCTGATTCGCACATGACAAGATTAGTATTTCGAGTCAGATAATCATTCACCAGGACAGGAGATCTATTGAATGTCTGCAGCAACTGGCAAAAAAGCCGTATTACAGCTTGATGGCAAAGAAATTGAATTACCAATTTACAGCGGCACATTGGGCCCAGATGTAATTGACGTTAAAGATGTATTAGCATCAGGTCACTTTACTTTCGATCCTGGTTTTATGGCGACAGCGGCTTGCGAATCTAAGATCACATTCATTGATGGTGACAAAGGTGTGTTATTACACCGTGGCTATCCGATTGATCAATTAGCGACTCAAGCAGACTACTTGGAAACTTGTTATTTATTATTAAATGGCGAACTTCCAAATGCTGAACAAAAGACAGAATTTGACGCTAAAGTACGTAACCACACCATGGTTCACGATCAAGTCAGCCGTTTCTTCAATGGTTTCCGTCGTGATGCTCATCCGATGGCGATAATGGTTGGTGTTGTTGGTGCGTTATCTGCGTTCTATCACAATGGTTTAGACATCGAAGATGTAAATCACCGTGAAATTACCGCGATTCGTTTAATCGCAAAAATCCCTACCCTTGCAGCATGGAGCTACAAGTACACTGTAGGTCAGCCATTCATTTATCCACGTAATGATCTTGGTTATGCAGAAAACTTCTTACACATGATGTTTGCAACGCCTGCTGACCGTGATTACAAGGTAAATCCTGTTCTGTCACGTGCAATGGACCGTATCTTCACGCTTCATGCTGACCACGAACAAAATGCATCTACCTCTACAGTTCGTCTTGCCGGTTCTACTGGTGCGAATCCGTATGCATGTATCTCTGCTGGTATCTCGGCACTTTGGGGACCTGCTCACGGTGGTGCAAACGAAGCTGTACTTAAGATGCTTGATGAAATTGGTAGCGTAGAAAACGTTGCTGAATTCATGGAAAAAGTGAAGCGTAAAGAAGTTAAACTCATGGGCTTCGGTCACCGTGTTTACAAAAACTTCGACCCACGCGCTAAAGTCATGAAACAGACTTGTGACGAAGTTCTTGAAGCTTTAGGCATCAACGATCCACAATTGCAACTTGCAATGGAACTTGAGCGTATTGCGCTTAGCGATCCGTACTTCGTAGAGCGTAAGCTTTACCCGAACGTAGATTTCTACTCAGGTATCATCTTGAAAGCGATTGGTATCCCAACAGAAATGTTTACGGTAATCTTTGCGCTTGCACGTACAGTAGGCTGGATCAGCCACTGGTTAGAAATGCACAGCGGTCCGTACAAAATCGGTCGTCCACGTCAGCTTTACACAGGCTCGACTCAACGCGACATCAAACGTTAATTCATATTAGCGTTGATAAAAAAGGATGCTTATGCATCCTTTTTTTTGTTTATCCGTTATGCTTGAGAAAAATAACACCTACATATCTTTATATACGCCCCACTAAAATATTGAAGCAATGAACAAAAAACCCGCTGTTCTATACGAAACAACAATCATAGCATACGAAATGAAGATTCCGTTATTTGTGCTGTTTTTGGCACTGATCATTCTGAGCTGGTTATTTTTGGTTTACTGCTTCTACGATTTTAGCCTTTATTATTTTTATCAAATTCTCCCCTTCTTTGCCCAACTGCTTAATATTGCGTTGATGTTGGGTCTATTGCTACCTGTTCTTTATCTTTATAACCAGCTTTATCAAAAATATTTAAAACAAACGATTACGCTTAAACTCTATCGGCAAGGTCTCGGTCTAGAAAAATCAGCGCAGACTTATTTTTATCCTTGGCAAGATTTAATTCATATTCAACTACAACAACATCATGCCCAGATCCATAGCTTAAACCTGCTGACCCAAACAGTACCTTATCGGCAATATTTTTATTTCAATTCATGGATGTGGCCTGCCACTTTAACCCAACAACACAGTGAGTTTTTACAGTTTTGGAAAAAACTGGAATCTCTGGCTAAGCAGCAACAATTACAACGTACCAGCAATGCAAGTATCAACAAGAAAACCCATGTTGACATCATTAGCATAATTGCAGATCAACAGGCGCTAGCCTCTTTTCAAAGAAAACAAAGATGGCTTACAGTTGGATTAATCCTTGTTATTTTAGCCAGTTTTAGCCTTTTTATGGGCTGCCTCCTCTGGCATGAATTTAACGATGGCAGCGTTGATTTGCGTCATCAACACACCCAGTCAATCTCCGGCACAAATTTCGAAACATTCCAGAATCAGGTTTATATTTTTAAACAAGGCCAAGGTACTTTTTTAGTTCCCCAAGCAAAGGCCGATCAATTTACAGGCTTAGCTCTGAGCAATCTTCCTAATCGCGCAGATGAGCTGTATAGCAATGTCGGTAAAACACCCCAACATGTTTACTGGCAAGACCACATCTTGTCTCAATTAAATCCTGCGCAAACAAGCTATTTAGGCAATGATTACACCAAAGATCAACAACACGTTTACTTTCAGGATAAGCCCCTAGCCAATGCAAATGCAGCTGGTTTTACTGCGATATTACATCCACAATTTAATGCACTCGGCTATTTCTATGCAAAAGATGATCAACAGGTCTACTACAAAACAAAAGTATTAACAGATTTAAATCCGCAACAGAGCCAAGCATTTCCAAATAACAGCCAATATATTCACGATCACCAAGTGGTTTATTATCAAGATAAAAAGCTGGGCAAGTTAAATGCGCAACAGACGCAGATTTTTAGTGGCAGCAACCGTTTTAGTCAGAACTTACATCTAGCAACAGACAGTCGAACTTTTTATTTAAATGAACATTCATTACCACATAGTGCTGAGCACAAGTTTTGGGGAACAACGCCTGTTGATTTATCACACCTGCAACTCATTGGTAGCCAAAGCAGTGAGCCCTATCCAGGAAATTTCAGTTATATTTTTGCAGATCAGCAAAACATTTATATCTATGATGAGTTTTATCAACGATTAAAAGTGCTCTATCATTTTCCTCAACCCATACAACTACAAGCTCTGGAGGATCGACGCTTTAGTGATGGAAAAAATATGTACATCATCACTGAAAAGATCTACCGATCTAAAGGGCGTTCTTCTGGAACGACGACACATGGTTTTAAAATCAGCTTGATTCGTGAACAAGATCAACAGATCATGGCACAATATTTTTCCCGTAACCCTAGCGCTTTAAAACTATCCAACCTGTTTCATAACAGGGAGATGAACTAATCTCAAAATATGAACAAGATGAGCTAGATGTCTATCAACAAACCTCATGATCAATAAGATTTTCTATAACAACTGCTTGCTTAAATCTCATCTTCTTCCAGCTCTAAAGCACGCATTAAAGTATTACTGATGCCATCGGCACGTAACCATGCCAGCTCATAACTCGCTTTTGCCAAGGCCAGTACCCGACGTTCAAACTCATCCCAGATCGGTTTTACCTGTGTATCAGCAATCCCAAGCCCACTCTCATGGGCCAAATGTTTATTCTTCTCGCAGAGCTTTAAAGCATGATACAGCTTACGGCCTGTAGTGGCGCTGTCTAAGACCCGAATTCGCTTATTTTGAATAAAGCCTTCAACATGCTGTACGTTTGCATGCGGTAATAAAGGCACCAGGATCTGATCGAGCTGCGCATCTAAACGCTTCCACACCATCAAACGCTGCTCGGCCGTATAGGTATTCCACTGAATTACCTCGTGATTAAAGCGACGACAACCACGACAGACCAGATCACCAAATACCGTTGAACAGCGCCCTGCACATGGGGTCAATGATGGAATTCGACGATCATTACTCAAAACCAACTCCTATAAAACCATATTTATTTTATGGTTTTCTCGCTTATTTTCAGATTTCACGCTAAGATATGCGCCTTATTTTCCTATCTTAATACATTTGGAGTTATCCATGAACGCTACTGTAGAACAGCTTGCACCTGTAGAACAGCAAGCGACCAATAATTGGGTTGTTGCGGCACTATATCAATTTAAAGAAGTTTCAGATGCAGCAGGTCTGCAACAACGTCTTTTGGACTTGGTGAATCGCATCAATTTATGTGGAACTCTGATTGTCGCTTCTGAAGGAATTAACGGTACGGTTGCAGGTGACCGCGCTGCCATTGATACAATCCATCAATTCCTTTTGGACGAAGGTTTTAACGCAATGGAATATAAAGAGTCTGAAAGCTCTGAAAAACCATTCCGTAAAATGAAAATTAAGCTCAAAAAAGAAATTGTAACTTTAGGTGTTGAAGTAAAGCCACGTGACTTGGTGGGCCACTACCTTGATCCTAAAGAATGGAACGAGCTGATTAGCCGTGATGACGTGATTCTGATTGATACCCGTAATGATTACGAATATAAAGCAGGTACATTCAAGGGTGCAATTGACCCGAAAACAGAAACATTCCGTGAATTCCCTGAATACGTCAAGCAAAATCTTGAACAGCACAAAGACAAAAAAATTGCGATGTTCTGTACGGGTGGTATCCGTTGTGAAAAATCAACTTCTCTCTTGCTTCAAGAAGGTTTCAATGAGGTCTACCACCTGAAAGGCGGTATTCTTAAATACCTCGAAGAAACACCTGCTGAAGAAAGTATGTGGGAAGGTGAATGCTTTGTATTCGACGGCCGTACTGCGGTAACTCACGGCGTTGAAGAAGGCGAAAACATCAAGTGTCACGCTTGTGGCTGGCCACTGACCAAAGTTGAAGCTGAACTGCCAAGTTATGAACATGGCGTGTCTTGTGTTTACTGTATTGATAAAACCAGCGATAAGCAAAAAGCAGGCTTCCGTATGCGCCAATCACAAATTGCGGCTGCAAAACGTAAGCGTCTGTAAACGACAAAAAAGATTTCTCCAGGCCATAGTTCAACTATGGCTTTTTTATGGGCTTGATAAAATGATGTAACGTTTCACTGCTTGAGCAATCGCACCAGCACAACTATGCTAAAAACAACAAGCAAATGAATTATATAAAGGCGTTATGGGACTGGAACAATGGGTGCTTTCCATCATGGAAAAACTGGGATATTTAGGTATCGCATTTTTAATGTTTCTGGACAATGTTTTTCCGCCTATTCCTTCAGAAATTATTATGCCTTCAGCGGGCTATACCGCCTCAAAAGGTGAACTGACGCTCATCGGTGTCATCATGGCAGGTAGCGCAGGTTCCATACTCGCAGCGATGCTGCTGTACTGGATTGGACGCAAAGTTCCTCAACCTCGTCTGGTCAGGCTCATAGAACGATATGGCAAGTACTTGCGTATTCAGGTTGCCGATTTAGATAAGGCACTGGAGTGGTTCAACAAGCATGGGCATCGTATTGTCTTTTTTGGCAGAATGATTCCGGCAGTGCGGTCTTTAATCAGTATTCCTGCGGGCATGAGCCGAATGCCGTTTAGTAAATTCATGCTCTACAGTACAGCCGGGACCGTGATCTGGACCAGTTTTCTGGCTTATTTGGGTTTTCACTTCAGTCAGAATCAGGCATTGATGAGTCTGATTATGCAAAGGATCAGCACCATCATTTTGCTGATTGTGATGGCATATATTGCATGGTGGGCAATTAAAAAGTTTTATCTTAACAAAGCTAAAAAATAAGAGATTAGCGGTAAATTTAAATTAAACTTTCAGTGTTAAAAAGGGCTATTAAAAAATAGTGGTATTTTCTGAAAAATTTTTCCTACGCTAATGCTATTCTTACTTTGACTAGATATATTTTCAACTCAATATTATTATTTTCTAAATTGACTCAAAAAAAATAATGTATCCCAAAAATATTTTTAATTTCACTCATCCCATCAATAATTCTCCTTTGACTCATTACTCGCATTTATAATGATTTCTCACTCTCAAAATCATTATTAATACTAAAAACAAATGAAATTTTGAATAGAATGTTCTGTATAAAAACCTATGTTTTAGATTAATATATCTCAACCTATTCAAGAAATATGGCTAAGCCGAACAAATGAAAAAATATATCCTGACATTTTCTGCAGCCTATGCGCTGGCAATGATCATTATTGCAATATTAGAAACTTTTTTTAAAGCCCCTTCAGGCTCATCTATTATATGTTTAATATCAGGAGGCAGTTGCGCAGCGGCTTTCTTTGTAAAAGATTATCAACGCATACCAGAACCATCCGAGAAAAAAACTTTAGTTTGGGGCTGTTTTTTTGCCTCAATCATAATTAGCATTATCACAACAATAATTAGTATTATGATTTTCCCCGAAACGGCACCTTTTCTAGCAGCTATAGCAGAGTTACCAATATGGATATGGTTATTTGCAATCAGTTTTACAGCCCTGCTTCATTATCTCGTTTTATCATTATCCTTTGGCTGGATGGCAAAACGTTTCGCGAAAGCTAAAACAACATAAATATAAAAAAACGTCCACACGGGACGTTTTAATATTTATTTTGCCAGAGCAGCTTTTTTAAACTGCTCTGGATGCACCATTACGCTGGCGTATGATACATCAGGTAAAGTTCATTTAAGTTTTCAGGAATTTCTTCTGCCAACTCATCCATCAACTGGCCATTACGGCGGAAAGATTCCATTTGTGGATCTTCTTCATCGATCCCGCTAAAGACCATGATCGGTAAAGTTAAATCGATCAACTGTTCTTCGAACTCAGGTGCAAACCATGCATCTTCATTCAGGAACATTGCATCGACAAAACCCACACTCCAATCGCCCAAGCTTGACTCGACATCCGCTTCTTCGATTTCAAATGGAAACTCGATTCCATTTTCATTGGCTAAATCCTGACGAATCGATTCCAACCAAAGCTTCACCTGCTCAAGCACTTCTGCAGGAAGTTTCTTGTGGTTGCCTTCGAAAAGTTCATCTAACCAACGATCAAATTGTGGACCAACGGCAATTGCACACAAAAAGCCATGAGTCGCTGCAAAATCTAGACCGTATTCGTTTTGATCACCGTCAAGATAATTACTCAATAAGTCTAAATCTAACGTGCTCATTCTTTGTTTAATCCAGTTTTAAAAATACATCGGCAACAGCATAACATTTTCGGGCGTGAAGTCTTAGCAATTTCGCTTAGTCTTCGTCGTCAAGGTCATCATCGTCGAAATCATAGTCAAAATCTTTTAATTCTCGTTCTAAACGACGTTGAGCTAAAAGGTCATCAATTAAACGGCGCTTTTCTAATGATTCTTTAGCGCTGATTTTTCCTGATGACTCATCAAAACCAACATCATCTTCACCGTAGTTATCATCATCTAGTTCAAAATCTGTAGAAGACACTAAGTACCTCTAATGAAAAAATGTTAATGGGTCTAGCCGCTATTTATCGGTCTTGGCCCACCTTGTCAAGTTTTATTTGTTTTTTTTACTATAAAACCGTGTTTTGTACTTTTTTTCGGCAGTTTTTTTGTGTATTTATAATCCAAGGACATCAACAATCAAAAAAGTTCTTTAAACAGGAATTACGCTTGAAAAATTATGACTTAACCCCATATTCAATGAACAAACGTGCAATCCATTCTATTTTTTATTTAGAGCAAACGGATCAAATCCAAAACATTCACCGTGAATTGTGCTATCATGCACGGTTTTTCACCGCCACAGATTCAACAAAAGAGTAAGCAAAGATGAGCGATATGAATTCCCCTACTTCGCAAGTAGCGGCTCTGATTAGCCGAGGCAAAGAGCAAGGTTATTTAACTTACGCTGAGGTTAACGATCATCTACCAGACTCAATTACGGAAAGTGAGCAGATTGAAGACATCATCCAGATGCTTCAAGACGTTGGTATTCCAGTGCATGAACGTGCGCCAGAAACTGATGACACCATGTTTGGTGAATCCACCGAAGCTGCTGACGAAGTTGCCGAAGAAGAAGCTGCTGCCGTATTAGCATCGGTTGAAAGTGAGCCTGGTCGTACCACTGACCCTGTACGTATGTATATGCGTGAAATGGGTACCGTTGAACTTCTTACACGTGAAGGCGAAATTAGCATTGCAAAACGCATCGAAGAAGGTATTCGTGACGTTTTACACTCGATTGCTTACTGGCCAAATGCTGTTGAAGTTGTTTTACAAGAATATAATGATTTTTTAACTGGCGAACGCCGTCTTGCCGATATTCTTTCTGGTTATTTAGACCCGGAAACTGATGAAGATATTCCAGAAGTTCTGGAAGAAGCTGAGATTGAAGAAGAAGATGAAGAAAAAGATTCTTCATCTAAAGCCAAAGACGTCAAACTTGATGATGATGACGAAGAAGAAGAATCTGAAGGTGATGATGACTCTGAAGGTGATTCAGGTCCAGACCCAGAGGTTGCTAAAGTTCGTTTCTCGGAATTAGAAGCGGCTTGGAATGAAACAAAAACCGTTGTGGCAAAACATGGCCGTAACAGTGAAGAAGCGAAAGCCGCACTCGAAGCGCTTGCTGCTGTGTTCATGATGTTCAAATTTACCCCGCGTCTATTCGAAATCATTTCAGAAATGATTCGTGGTACCCATGAACAGATCCGTTCAAATGAACGTGAAATCATGCGTTATGCAGTGCGTCGTGGCCGTATGGACCGTAACCAGTTCCGTACCACCTTCCCTGAGCAAGAATCAAATCCTGCCTGGTTAGACGAACAGATTGCCAAAGCGCCTGCTGAAACCAAAGCCCATCTGGAAAAAGTACGTCCAGACGTATTGGCATTCCAGCAAAAGATTGCCGATATCGAGAACGATCTTGGCCTAAACGTTAAAGACATCAAAGAGATTTCGAAACGTATGGCAGTTGGCGAAGCCAAAGCACGCCGTGCCAAGAAAGAAATGGTAGAAGCAAACTTACGTCTGGTGATTTCGATTGCGAAAAAATACACCAACCGTGGCTTACAGTTCCTCGATCTTATTCAGGAAGGTAACATCGGTTTGATGAAAGCCGTAGACAAGTTTGAATACCGTCGTGGTTATAAATTCTCGACCTATGCAACTTGGTGGATTCGTCAGGCGATTACCCGTTCGATTGCGGACCAGGCCCGTACCATTCGTATTCCAGTACACATGATTGAGACGATCAACAAGATCAACCGTGTGTCACGTCAGCTTCTTCAGGAAATGGGCCGTGAACCAACGCCTGAAGAGTTAGGTGAACGTCTGGAAATGGACGAAGTCAAGGTTCGTAAAGTTCTTAAAATCGCGAAAGAACCGATTTCGATGGAAACACCGATCGGTGATGATGAAGATTCGCATCTTGGTGACTTCATTGAGGACTCGAACATCACTTCTCCAGTGGATGCAGCGACCTCGGAAGGCTTAAAAGAAGCGACCCGTGAAGTGCTTGAAAACCTGACTGAACGTGAAGCCAAAGTATTGAAAATGCGTTTTGGTATCGATATGCCAACCGACCATACTTTGGAAGAAGTCGGTAAACAGTTTGACGTAACACGTGAACGTATCCGTCAGATTGAAGCGAAAGCGTTACGTAAGCTGCGCCACCCTTCTCGTTCTGAACACTTACGTTCATTCCTGGAAAACGACTAATCTTTTGGGACATCTTGAGTGAGGGTTAAAGCCCTTTCTCAAGACTTGAAGTTCAACACTTCATCCCCATCTATGTATTAGATCAAAAGCGCCTGCACTGATGCAGGCGTTTCAAATTAAGAGGTTGCTCATGTTAGACCGCACTCCTTCTCGTGAATTACAAGAACATCTTTGGGTCTTCCCAATGGACTATCCAATCAAACTGATTGGTAATGCAGGGGATGAACTTCGAGTCGCTGTTGTTGATATTTTGCAGAAGCACTTCCCTGAATTTGATGGCAACTCAGTAAAAGTTCAGCCTTCACGTACAGGTAAATACCACTCTTTAACGGCTCAGCTACGCTTTGAAGAGCTGGAACAAGTTCATGCACTCTATGCTGACCTTGCAGCCTGTCCTTTAATCAAGACAGCGCTTTAATACAGAAATCCAAAATGCGACAGTATTTTGGATTTTTTTACGTTAAAAATAACCGCCTATCTATGCTTAAACGGCTATTTATCTGCTCAAAATCATTCCATAATTAAGCCACTCCCCGATTAAAAGCTGCAAAGGAAATTCTGCTGTAATGAGTGCTGTAAAACCGACCTTAATCATTCGTTGTTTCAATGATCTGCAAGATTACACGACACGTTTTGAAGCCATGAAAGACTTCACAACCCAGCGTGATGAAAACACCCCTGACGAAGTCTGGTTATTACAACATCAGGATGTCTTGACCCAAGGACAAGCAGGTAAGGCAGAACATATTCTGATGCACAGTAATCTTCCGGTCGTTCATACCGATCGTGGCGGTCAGGTCACCTGGCATGGCAAAGGTCAACTGGTGGCCTATTTCCTTCTGGATTTAAATCGCTTGAAGTGGCATGTCCGTACCTTGGTCAGCTTTGCCGAGCAAGCCATGATCGATCTGCTCAAACAATACAATATTGAAGCTTATGCCAAACCTGATGCACCCGGAGTCTATGTCGATGGACGTAAGATCGGTTCACTGGGCTTTAAGATCCGTCGCGGTCGTAGTTATCATGGTCTTGCGCTGAATATCGATTGCGACCTCACCGGCTTTCAAACCATTAACCCATGCGGCTATGCAGGTTTAGAAATGGTTCGCTTGCAAGACTTACTGCAAGATTACCCAAGCTTTGAGCAGCTTTGCGATACATTCATTAGCTACCTAAAAAATACGGATTTCTTTAATGACCTTGTAGTCATATCTGAATAATTTACTTTTCAATCCAATTAAAATAAATTAGAGTAAATACTCTAAATTAGCAGTGCATAATTTTAACAAGGGACGAGCAAGTGATTTCAACCAAAGCAGTGAAGCCCACTTTGCAATTTGCCTATGTCAAACTCATGATGGACGTTGTGGGTCGTGGCCTCGTAATGGCAAGCCAAGTGGATCGTGAAGTTCAAGAGGAAGTGTCTAAGTTTCCTGTTGGTTTTATCCTTTCAATGAATGTTTTTCCAAATGGACCTGCGTTTGTGGCACGTGTGACCGAAGAAAAACAGTTAGAGCTGTTGTCAAACTATAAAGGCAAGCCTGATTTGACCATTACTTTCAAGCATCTGACCCACGCCTTTCTGGTGTTTTCTTTTCAGGAAAGTACGGCACAGGCCTTTGCCAACGACCGTATGATTGCTGATGGTGATGTCTCCAGCGCCATCCGTTTGGTGCGCTGCCTGAATAAAATGGAAGCCTTGATCCTACCAAAACTGATCGCTTCACTGGCAGTCAAACGCTACCCTGCTGAATTGACACTAAAAGAAAAATTCACAGGTGCAAAAAATATCTATCTTAAAGTCGCAAAATCATATCTGAAACGGAGCGCATAACATGGCTAAGCCTTATTACGAGTTTTTCTGTCCTGTAAAAGTCATTGCTGGTAACGCTGCGTTAGAGCACATTCCTTTTGAACTTGCGACTTTAGGCGCAAAACGCCCCATGATCATTACCGATAAAGGCGTGCGTGCCAATGGTTTACTCAGCCCGATCGAAGCGGCTTTTAGCACCACGGATGCTGTCATTGGCGCAATCTTTGATGATGTACCACCCGATTCAAGTCTGGAAGTGGTTCGCTTAGCAGCAGAACTGTATCGCAAGCAAAAATGTGATGCGATTATTGCGATTGGAGGTGGCTCAGTTATCGATACCTCTAAGGCAACCAATATTCTGGTGTCTGAAGGGGGTGATGACCTGTTGCAATATTCAGGTGCACACAATCTGCCTAAACCATTAAAACCTTTCTTCGTAATTCCAACCACCTCAGGTACCGGTTCAGAAGCGACCATGGTGGCGGTAGTTTCGGATACGCAGCGTAATGTAAAACTGGCTTTTGCCTCTTACTACCTGATGCCACATGCAGCAATTCTCGATCCACGCATGACCCAGACCTTGCCGCCACATTTAACCGCCATGACGGGTATGGATGCATTGACGCACTGTGTTGAAGCATATACCTGTCTGGCAGCCAATCCATTGAGTGATGCCTATGCCAGCGCCGGCATTAAAAAGATCAGTGAAAACCTGTTCAAAGTTTTGGATAACCCAAGCGATGCTCAAGGTCGTTTAGAGCTTGCTCAGGCATCTACCATGGCCGGGATTGCTTTCTCGAATTCAATGGTTGGTCTGGTTCATTCACTCGGTCATGCGCTGGGCGCAGTCGCTCACCTGCCCCACGGCCTATGCATGAACCTGTTCTTGCCATATGTGCTTGAATATAACAAAGAAATTAATGGCGACAAGATTGGTGAACTGTTACTACCACTTGCAGGCGCCGATATTTATGCACAAACGCCAGCAAGTTTACGTGCCGACAAAGCCATTGCCACCGTGCTTGCAATGCGAGACCGTTTATTTAGCCTAACCAAGCTTCCACGTACCTTGCGCGAAACAGGTAAAATCACTGAAGCGCAACTGGATGAAGTGGCTGAAAAAGCGTTAAATGATGGTTCTATCATCTACAATCCTAAAGAAGCCAACCTGCAAGATATCCGTGCAATCTTGCAAAAAGCATGGTAATTCATTGAATTAATTAATTTTAAACAAAATAAAGCCTCATCATTGAGGCTTTATTTTATTTTGGTGAATCGATATTCATCTTTTTGTTTACCCTTTTGGCAAAAAAGTTGCTAAAAAAATTGTAAAAGTACTGCCAATTTATAGCGTTTTACGATAGATTGGCGCACTTCGTTTTTTCTGTAGGGGGGATCATTTCGTCTCAAATGATCCTTAAACCATAGCTGATCCTTGATCAACGATTATGAGGATAACGCCGTTGACAAATATCTCTGGGACTCCATCGGTAGCTAAGCTGCAAAAGACACTTGGTCTTTGGCATATTATTATTATTGGTTTAGCTTACATCCAACCCATGACGTTGTTTGACACTTTCGGACTGGTTTCCGAAGAAAGTCATCACCATGTTCCAACCTCTTATATTGTTGCCCTGATTGCAATCTTATTTACTTCAATCAGTTATGGTCACATGATCCGTCGATACCCTTCATCAGGATCGGCTTATACCTATGCACAAAAATCAATTCATCCCAATGTAGGTTTCATGGTGGGTTGGTCATCCTGGCTGGATTATTTACTCTCGCCGATGGTCAATATTATCTTGGCGGTGATTTATCTGGAAGCCTTGTTCCCAACAGTAAATCACTGGGTCTGGGTGGTTGTCCTCACAGCATTCATGACAGGGATCAACTTGCGTGGTGCCCGTTTTGTTGCCAACTTCAATAGCTGGATTGTACTGGTGCAGCTGATTGTGATTGGTACCTTTACCTATCTGGTTTATGACAAATTACAGATGGGGATTAATGCAGACGGCGCGATTACGGCTGAAACCCGCTATCAGTTGTGGAGTCTTGAACCGTTCTGGAATGAACTCACGTCAGTGGGTGCATTAATCACAGGTGCGACCCTGCTCTGCTTCTCATTTACAGGTTTTGACTCACTCAGCTCTTTGGCAGAAGAAACCAAAGATACAGAAAAGACCTTACCGAAAGCGATTTTCCTGACTGCATTATTTGCTGGTGTTATTTTCATTATTAGCACCTACTTTATGCAGATTTATTTCCCGAATGATCCTAAGTCGTATTTCACCAATATTGCTGAAACTCAACCCGAGATTCTGCTTTTGGTCGGCGGTTCATTATTCCAGTCTTATGTATTGGCCTTTGCTATTGTAACGGTCATGGCTTCCGGGATTTCTGCACATGCAGGTGTTTCTCGCCTGATGTACGTGATGGGTCGTGATGGCGTAATCAATAAGAAGATTTTCGGTCATATCAGTCCAAAAACCTTTACCCCGTCGTATAACATTATCATTGTCGGTTTAGTCGCATTGACTGCGGGCTTTATGGATCTGGATATTGTGATTTCAATGATTAGCTTTGGTGCACTGACAGCATTTACCTTTGTAAACCTGTCTGTGATTTCTCGATATGCCTTACGAGATGGCCGAACCAAAAACCTGAAAGACATAATCAGCTTTGTGATTATTCCTTTGCTCGGCTTTATCAGCATCTTTGCGATGTGGCTTGAAATTGAAGAATCGGCATTGAAGTTCGGTTTATGGTGGGCCATGTTTGGTATTTTATACTTGGGGTATAAAACCAAGGGCTTTAAATACAACGCACCACAACATAATGAATTTGATGATAAACATTAATTCTCATCAAATTAAAATAAAAAAGGCGCTTAATGCGTCTTTTTTATTATCGCTATATTCCTATACATTTATTGATCATCAATTTAAGCCTGCCCAACTGGCTTTACTTATTCCATTTTCTACATTTAAAACCTATTTAATTATCTAATTAGGCATTTTGTTTATTTCCCTTTGATAGCTGGATTATGATTAAAAAAAATTTAATAACAGTGAAAAATTAAAAGCAGATGTTTTTTTATACGCCACAAAAACAAAGGATGCAAAACAATGAAAAATATCATCAAAGGCAGTGGAATTGCAGTTCTTTCAGTCGCACTCAGCGCCTGTTGGTTTGACTCTGGTAGCGGCGGAGGCTCAAACTCGTCTGAACCAACGCCTACTCCTACACCGACACCTACTCCAACACCAACACCGACTCCAACACCGACTCCAACGCCAACACCAACGCCTACGCCTACGCCTACGCCTACGCCTACGCCTACGCCAGTATCGCAAACCTTTGCAGGAACTTGGGAATCTCCATTTTGCTATCCAGCACCCAATAATTTCCGCTTAGTGATCGAAAATCATGTGGACTCAAATAATTCATTTGACCTTATTGTTGATGGAGAACGCTATCAGGAAGCAAAATGCTCAGGAGAGATTTTCGGTGATTTTGAACATGATGGAGTTCAAAGGGGGCTAATGTATTACAATATTGGCAACGCGCAACGCAGCAATAAAACCACTTATTATCGAGCTCGGGTGAAGCGTTATGGCGATGAAGATAATAACAACTCCAATGCTGCCATCTTGGCCTTTAAAGATGCCAATACCCTTTGTTTACTTGATAGCGATGAAACCGATGGCGCCAAGATTGATCAAACCACACAGGCTATGGACCCAGATCAATGCTGGAGAAAATCTCCACTGAAACGTTTCCAGACCTTAAAAGCCAATCCATTTGTCACCACCAGTAGCTATGCATTTAAAGATCTGGAACCGACACAAGCACGACTCAAAAATCAACTGGATGCTCAGGCCAATGCTGGCTTTAGACTGGTGGATGTCCGTATTGATACCAATGTCACCTCTGACACGGCCTCATCTTTACTCACTTCAGAAGAAATGAGAATGCGTAACCTCTATATCAAGGATAACGCAGCAAATGCAGCCAAATGGCAATACCAACTCACCACGGCCAATACGACAGGCACTTCAACTGAAAGATATAGACTGTTCAAAGCTGAATTCACGGCTCAAGCCAGTCAAGGCTTCCATTACCGCACACAATATAAGCTTGATAAGGATAAGGGTACATTTAATATTTACGAAAAACGTGTGGGCGATACCAGTGTCTATACAGTTAACGAAAAGGTGGTTAACCGAGATCTTGTGACTGCTGCAACATGGGCAACACATGCTAATGAACTTGGTAAAACAGGTTGTCATATAGAAATGGCCACCTCTTTTAATCTTCAGCAATATTCTTTCCTGTGTACCAATAGCAATCTACACAATGGGACTTATGACTACCGTTGGATTCCAATCACTAACACCACCAAGGCAGCGGAGATTCAAAAGATTCTGGATCAACAATTTGCAGCAGGTTATGTCTACCGTTTTACTTCTAGAGAGGGCGACGATCGGGTTGGCTTAGTTCTGGAAAAAGACAGCAGCAATGCCAATCCAGCTAAAGTGGTCTACAAGGTATTTGATGGCAGTATAGTAGATGACCGTGAACCAGGTGCAAGCGTTTATCTGTATGCACAGCGCCTGATTGGTCAGTCTTCGCTAGGCTGGAATTTATGGGGTACTGGAGCTACCAGTAATTTAACTATTTATGCCAATCGTGCTAAGGAATAATTCATCCATTAGCAATAATCAGTAACACCGTAAAAGACCGCCTTACGTTGGCGGTCTTTTTTATTAACTTAAAATCTTAAGCATGCAATTTTTCAACGATTGCTTTTACACGTTGTGCATAAAGCTTCGCAGTCTCTAAATCGCCTGTTGGAATCTCATCTGTACTTGCATCTGCTGGTGACTGAACTAACAGCCCCACAGAACCACCTAGATTATTCACATCTTCACGTTTAGCCGCTTTGGTATTGGCAGGTAATAAACCCAAGCTCACCCAAATACCCCCATGCTGTGATGCCAAGGTTTGTAATTGAATCAAGGTCACTTGCTTGTCACCATTCAGACTCGCACTATTGGTAAAGCCCGCAAACACCTTATCCTGCCAGCCGCGGGTAAACCAGATTTTAGAAGATGCATCAGCAAATTTCTTAAACTGCCAAGGCGTTGCTGCCATATAGGTGGGCGCACCAAACACTATACCTTGCGCATTATTGAGGGTTTGCCAGTCTTGTTCAGTAATCTCGCCATTCTGATCAATTTCAATCAAAGCCGCATCAATTGCACCCGCAAAAGTTTCAGCAACCACTTTGGTATGACCATAGCCCGAGAAGTAAACAACTGCAATTTGTGTCATGAGAGTATCCAAAATTTTTCAAAAGTTCGATTTAATGATATATTTTAGAAACTAGGTGTCAATTAGTTACCAACTGGTAACTACTGACATTCGATCGAGAAAATGAGGGTTATCGCTATGAATCAGGCATTAAAATATGATATTTATCAACAACATTGCCCTGCCCGTTTATTTTTCGAAAAAATTGCAGACAAATGGGTACTGATGATTATTAATGTGCTGGCACGAGACACCCAACATTTCAATTTATTGAAAAAAAGCATTCAGGGTATTTCACCCAAGGTCTTGTCACAAAAGCTAAAAATGTTGGAACGAGATGGCTTTATCCAGCGTCAGGTGCAGAATACCGCCCCGATTCGAGTGGATTATTCACTTACCCCACTCGGTCTGGAAGTAGCAGAAATGGCGTATCAACTCAAAGACTGGGCTGAGAGTAATATCGAACACGTTATTTTTGCTCAACAGCGTTTTGATGCGATACAGCAACAAGAAATCCAATAAAAATGAGGGACAGGCGATGATTGCACAACCTTTAATTGCAGTGAGCGATGTCGAGAAAACCAGCCAGTGGTATCAGGCAATGCTTGGCCTGGAAAGCGGTCATGGCGGTAAAGAATATGAACAGTTGCTGTTTGAGCAACACATGGTGCTGCAACTGCACCAATGGCAAGCGCATGAACATCCACATATCGGCGATCCGAAACGAGTGATCGGTAACGGCGTGTTATTGTGGTTTGAAAGCAATCGATTTGATGAGATTGTACTAAAACTACAAACCCATCAAGTCGAAATTCTGGAAGGCCCTAAATACAATCCCAATGCGCATCATCGGGAGATCTGGTTTAGAGACCTCAATGGATATACGCTGGTTGTGGCAAGCCCTTATGGCGATCTTTGATTAGAGTTGTTTAAAGCCTTGTTGTCGCCATGCTTCATAGACAATGACAGCGGTCGCATTGGAAAGATTCAAGCTTCTTGAGTTTTCCGCCATTGGCAAACGAATCCACTGCTCTTGTGGAAACATCATACGTACCTGCTCAGGCAGGCCACGGGTTTCAGGTCCCATCAATAAGGCAACGGGACGATTCAGGTCCACCGTATGCGGTGTGGCACTGCCTTTAGTCGTCAATGGGAAGACATGCTCAACCCCTTTCGCTTTTAAGTCAGCAAGGCAAAGTTCGATAGTGTCCCAAATTTGCATTCGTGCCCATTCATGATAATCCAAACCTGCACGTTTTAACTTTTTATCATCCAACTCAAAGCCTAGAGGTTTGACCAAATGGAGTTGCGCACCGGTATTGGCACATAGACGAATGATATTACCTGTATTCGCTGGAATCTCAGGCTCGTATAGGACGACATGAATCACTTAATTACTCACTTATAGATATATTGGCTAGCTTGGTACAGAACCTAATTTACTAAAAAAATATAGCCACTAGCTTCACTCAGGCATAGCCTTCGCCTTGCGTTCGGGCAGCGATAATCAATCGCTGCTTATCCTCACTCATGCCATTTTAACTGTTCACGTAAACTGACCACTTCACCAATAATGGTTAAAGTCGGTGCTACGATCTGATTGTCAGATACTTTGGTTGCGATATCCGCCAAAGTACCCACCACCACTTTTTGCTCCGGCGTGGTGCCTTTGGAAATCAAGGCCACTGGCATGCTTGGACGCTGACCATGTGCAATTAATTGCTCGCAAATACGTTCCAGACCGACCAGGCCCATATATAGCACTAAGGTCTGGTTTTCATAGACCAGTTCATTCCAAGGCAGCTCAGGTGAGCCTTCTTTTAAATGTCCTGTCAGGAACCGTACACTTTGTGCATAATCACGATGCGTCAGTGGAATGCCTGCATAGGCGGAACAGCCGGAAGCTGCGGTAATGCCCGGCACGACCTGAAAAGTGACATTGGCTTCGACCAGTTCCTGAATCTCTTCACCACCACGGCCAAAGATAAACGGATCGCCACCTTTTAAGCGACAAACACGTTTACCTTGTTGCGCATATTCCACCAGTAAGGCATTGATGCCATCTTGTGGAACCGAATGGTTAGAACGCGCTTTACCGACATAAATCTTTTCAGCGTCGCGGCGGCACAAGTCCAGAATCGGCGCAGAGACCAGACGGTCGTAAATCACCACATCTGCTTGTTGCATCAGACGTAATGCTTTTAAAGTCAGCAGTTCTGGGTCGCCCGGCCCTGCCCCAACCAGATAAACCTCACCTTTCGGTGCGGTCCATTCTGTTAAAGCCTGCTCAATCAGATCATTGGCTACAGCAATATTGTCATTGAAAACCTGTTCTTTCAGCGGACTGGCATACAGGTTTTCCCAGAAGATACGACGCTCATCCGGATTGGCAATTTTGGCTTTGACTTGCTTGCGCCACTGGCCTGAGAACTCAGCCAGTTTGCCCATGCCATGCGGCACAATGGTTTCGATCTGCGTGCGTAACTGTCTGGATAACACTGGGGATGCACCATTGGAAGCGACCGAAATCACCAAGGGTGAACGATCAATAATCGCAGGTACCATAAAACGGCAATGCGGAATATCATCGACACTATTCACCAGCAGATTACGCTGTTCACACTGTTCAAATACTGCTTTATTGACATCAGGCTGATCTGTCGCTGCAATCACCAAGCGATAAGGCGTAGCCAGAACAGTTTCAGAAAAAGATGCCTGATGGTATTGTCCGCTTGATTGTTCAATCAGCTGGCGTAATTCAGGCAGGATATCAGGTGCAATCACATCCACAATTGCACCTGCCTTGACCAGTAAATTTGCTTTGCGGTAGGCAATATGCCCACCACCCACAATCAGACAACGTTGCTGCTGCAACTTTAAAGAGATTGGGAAAATTTCCACGTCACGCCTCTATGTTTTCAATCTGATTGAGCTCAAGCAAAAACTATGCACAAATTCGATGCAAAGTTTAGTCGATGTAGCTAACACCGCCCATATATGGACGTAATACTTCTGGAATCTCGATTGAACCGTCTGCGCGTTGATAGTTTTCCATCACTGCAAGCAAGGTACGACCAACTGCCAGACCTGAACCGTTCAAGGTATGCACCAATTCGATCTTCTTCTGATCCACACGGTAGCGCGCTTTCATACGGCGTGCCTGGAAATCGCCCATATTTGAACAGCTTGAAATTTCACGATAGGTATCCTGACTCGGTACCCAAACCTCAAGGTCATAAGTTTTAACCGCGCCAAAGCCCATATCACCACCACAGAGCAAAATCTTGCGATATGGCAGACCAAGAGCCTGCAAAATGCCTTCTGCATGTGCAGTTAAGTCTTCAAGCGCCTGCATAGAGTGCTCTGGTTTCACGATTTGCACCATTTCAACCTTGTCAAATTGGTGTTGACGGATCAAGCCACGGGTATCACGACCATAAGAACCCGCTTCACTACGGAAACATGGGGTATGCGCAGAATATTTCAGCGGTAAACGATCCGCATCAATAATTTCGTCACGCACGAAGTTGGTCACTGGCACTTCAGCGGTTGGGATCAGGTAATACTCTTTTTCACCTTGTAGCTTGAACAGGTCTTCTTCAAACTTAGGAAGTTGGCCTGTACCACGCAAGCTGTCTGCATTGACCAAATACGGTACATAAGCTTCGGTATAACCATTTTTAAGAGTATGGGTATCCAGCATGAACTGGGTTAACGCACGTTGTAAACGCGCCAAAGGCCCTTTCAAGACGCTGAAACGTGAACCTGTCAGTTTGGTCGCTGTTTCAAACTCCAGACCACCCATCATTTCACCTAGGTCGGTATGGTCTTTGATTTCAAAATCAAACTGGCGTGGTGTACCCCATTTCAGGATTTCAAGGTTATCGCTCTCGTCTTTACCAAAGGGAACCGACTCATCTGGCAAGTTTGGAATGGCCAGAGACTTTTGCTCTAGCTCAGCTTGTAACTCAGCCAAAGCCACTTCGGCGGCTTTGATCTCATCCCCGATGGCTGCCATACGCGCCATGATTTCGGAAGCATCCCCACCCGATTTTTTAATTTGACCGACTTGTTTAGCACCAGCATTACGCTCTGCTTGTAAGTTTTCAGCTTTGGATTGCAAATCTTTACGGCGAGCTTCTAAATCAGCCCACTCTTGTACATTTAACTGAATACCACGTTTTGCCAAAGCAGCATTCACTGCTTCAATATTATTTCTGAGTAACTTTGGGTCGATCATAATCAATCATGAATAGAGGAAAAAACTGGCTATAGTGTAAGGCTTAAACCTAAAAAAATACAGCGCTTGTACAGCCTCTACACACGATATGTAGAGGCTGTACTCAAACTAGCCTGCATCTTTTGGCAAGCTCGGTAAGTATTCGGCTTTGACAAACTCCTTCGCCGCATAATATGGCAAGGTCAGTTCGCTCATTCCTTCTGCATAAGAAGCCAGCTCATACAATGGATAAACAAAGACGATGCCGTTTACGCCATAGTAATAATTATCACTGACCTGTAATTGGTCTTTCTTGATGTTATGTTGTTCTAACCAGTTTTGATTTGCAGCATACAGTTCATCACGAAGTTTATTATTCATCTCCGGTTTTAGCAGTTCGCTCACGGTAATGTGCTTCTTGTTCTTCAAGTCGAAGTTGACAAACTCCTGATGTGACATGCCATGGGCCGCACCTGTTGAGTATGAATAGCTCTGAATTGCAAAGGTGGCAAGGTTATAATTTTGCCCTACAAAACGGACAGAGGTACTACTCTCATTCTGTACCATTCCATCAGCGGGAGCTTTAACCTCTTGGTCAGCCAGATTTGCGAACGCATTCGGCTCAGCCTTTTTCATCCGGTTTATGAAATAGTCATCTATCCAGGTCTGGTTGGTGTGTACCGTTTGCAAGTCATAGGTGGTACAACCATCTTCCAGACACACTTTTTGTTTTGGAATTTTAACGGCAGTAACGGTGGCATGAATCAGCGGAATATCGCTGGTTTTTTCCGTCGGGGTAGCCGCTTCTTTTTTCGGCTGACACCCGACTAATGCGACAACCGTCAGGATAGGAAGAATGGGAAGAAATTTTGATAATTGTGAAGTATTCATCGTCCTACACGTCTCTGATGTTTTTCTTCACTATACAAAGCCTTGCCCGTAGATGAAATTAAGAAATGTATCTATAAATGGTTCAATAAAAAAAGCCGCATCATCTGCGGCTTTTTTATCTAATCAGGACTTACTGATCAATAATATCGGTCCCTTTAGGCGGTGTGAAATTAAACACCGATGCTGGAATCGACGGATTCACTTTAAGATTATTGAAACGTACATAGGTGGTTTGTCCCAAAGAATCCTGCAAGATCATCAAGTTCGGTGCTTTATTGGCACCAAAACTAATGGTGAGACTTTGGAATGCGCCATCTTGCTGTTTCGGATACAAGGTGTAATACAGTTTGCTACGGTCCGGCTGGGTCACACGATAAGACTGCATGATCTGGTTGGTATTGCCCGATAACAATAATGCAGGGGTATTGGCAATTTGATCATCCAGACTTTGACGGACGGCTTGCTGTAAATCAGGATCATAGATCCATACCACCTTACCTGTAGTCACGATCGTTTGTTTGGCCGGACTGGTAGTTTCCCAATAAAATTTTCCTGGACGTTCAACTTTCATCGTTCCCTTAAAGGTCTGATTCATATGTTGAGCGGTCAAACTTTTTTTCTGTGCGGTTTTATTGCTGTTGCTACTTGCAACTTTTGTGGTTTGTTCAAAATCTGCGGTGAATCGTTGCAGGCCAGATAACTGCTGAACCAGACTGTTTGTTGCTTGCTGAGCCGATGCAGCAACAGGTGCAGCAAAGACCTGACTACTCACAACCGGAGCAAGTGTGATTGCACTTAATGTTGCAGCATAAGCCATTTTTTTTACGAAATTCATAAAAACAACCTTCTATCAGATTTCTACTGTTATGCCGACATCTTACTGTTTTTGATCATTAAAAAAATGAAGAAAAGCACAGGTTTTGTGTAGTTCGTGTCGCAAAGTTCTGCATTATGTATGAAGTTGCGACCTTTATGTAGAGATTGTAAGAGTAAAAAATCAACTTTTTGCTGATTCACTCATTCTCAAGTCAATGTCTGGTGAGAGAAAATTATTGATCCGTTTTTATCTAGACGAATCAGTAGCGTTTGCTAAGCTAAAGCCAAGCATATTGAATAGAATCCACCATGAAAAGCCTGGCCTTTATCCACCGTAATGACACGCGTTTTGCCATTGGTGACTTTTATCCGGCATTGTCGGTATTTTCTTATCAGGAACTGGGTAACACCACTTCACCCTTTTTATTACTGGATCATCTGGGGCCAGGACGACTGGCACCGAAAAGCCCAAAAAAAGGCGTGAATGAACATCCGCATCGCGGCTTTGAAACAGTGACCTTTGTGTTTGCAGGTGAATTACAACATCAGGATTCTGCCGGCCATGGCGGCATCATGACGTCAGGCGATGTGCAATGGATGACCGCAGCTGCCGGTATTCAACATACGGAACATTTTAGCCCTGCCTTTCGTGAGCGCGGTGGGTATTTTGAAATGCTGCAATTGTGGGTCAATCTTCCCGCAAAAGACAAGATGGCAGCTCCGCACTATCAAAGCTTGCAGAGTCATAGCATCCCTACAGTGCCACTGGAACATGAAGCAGGTTATGTGCGTATCGTGGCTGGTCAGTTCCGCAATATTCAGGGCATTGCCCACACGTATAGCCCAATGAATGTTTTAGATGTCCATCTAAATAAACAACAGCAACTTATCCTGCCTGCCCATCATGGTGACACGACTTTAATTTATTTACGCAAAGGCAAACTGCAGTTCGCTGCGGATGAAGAGTTTCTGGAAGAACAAGCCTTGGCGGTGATGTCCAGCTTTGATACCGATGTTGCGATCACCGCCTTAGAAAACTGTGATCTGTTATTTTTATCGGCGCCTCCCTTGCAGGAACCGATCAATGGACATGGCTTTTTTGTGATGAACAGTTATGAGGAAATTTTACAGGCCTATGAAGACTTAAAAACCGGAAACTTTGGAAAAGCTTCGGACTAAACCACAATTCAAAACTTATACGCATAAAAAAACCCGCTCAACGCGGGTTTTTTCGAACCATTAAAACTTAAGCTTCAACAGTTACATAGCGACGGCCAAACTGACCTTTCACTTCAAATTTTACTACGCCGTCAGCAGTAGCAAATAAAGTATGGTCACGGCCCATACCAACATTTGCACCAGCGTGGAACTCAGTACCACGTTGACGAACGATGATGTTACCAGCAGTTACAGTTTGACCACCGTAAACTTTAACACCTAACATCTTAGGATTCGAATCACGACCGTTCTTCGTCGATCCACCGGCTTTTTTAGTTGCCATGTCTATTTACTCCTCGTGTTAGCCTGCGATACCAGTAATTTTCAACTCGGTAAACCATTGACGGTGACCTTGTTGCTTACGGTAGTGTTTACGACGACGCATTTTGATGATGCGGATTTTGTCGTGACGACCATGGCCAACTACTTCTGCAGTTACTTTTGCGCCAGCTACAACTGGAGCACCGATTTGAATGTTGTCACCGTTAACAACCATTAATACGTCATCAAACGTAATAGTCGCGCCAGTTTCAGCTTTCAATAATTCTACTTTAAGGGTTTCACCCTCAACAACACGGTGCTGTTTACCACCGCTTTGGATTACTGCGTACATAATGTACTCCAACTTGCCCGTGTCGTCGTGCCGATAAAGGGACATATCGATCTTAAGACGAACGCCACTGGGGTTATACAAGGGGACAAATTTTAAGTGAAAATTGCTCAAACAACAAGTAATTTTGCATAAATGCCCGTATATCGATAACTTGCTTGGAATTTTTAGTAAAATCAATTAGATTGTGGGCGCACTTTTTTGATTGATTCGCGTCAAGATTTGCAATACATTTTCAAAAACAAATTGTGACAATAACAAACTGTATTTTGTACTGTGGTGAGTAAAGTAATAACGCTTGGTGGGAACAGCCCTTTTCTGTCTAATTTAAGAGCAAAGAGTTCATGATCGCGTTTTAAATAGCGGATTACACCGTCTGCATAACAGTTTAGTCACAGATTAATTGCTACACTTGGCAACATTACCCACCTATACGAGGTTTTTCTTCATATGGTTATCGATTTTAAGCAAGACATTCTCTCCCCTGTTGCGACAGATTTTGCTGCGATGGATCGCCTCATCAATGAAGGAATTAGCTCAAAAGTCGGTTTGGTGATGAGTGTCAGCAAGCATGTGGTCGAAGCCGGTGGCAAACGCATGCGTCCGATTATGTGCCTACTTGCAGCCCGCGCCTGCGGTTTGGCCGATATGCAACAGGCCCAGCATCTGGCGGCCGTGATTGAAATGCTGCACACCGCTACACTGGTCCATGATGATGTGGTCGATGAATCGAGCTTGCGCCGTGGTCGTCCAACCGCAAATGCAACCTGGAACAACCAGACTGCAGTTCTGGTCGGTGATTTCCTGATCTCACGTGCGTTTGATCTGTTGGTTGACCTGAATAACATGACCTTATTGAAAGATTTTTCAACCGGAACTTGTGAAATCGCGGAAGGTGAAGTCCTGCAACTGCAATCCCAGCATCAGCCGGATACCACCGAAGAAACCTATCTCAGCATTATTCACGGCAAAACATCACGTTTATTCGAACTTGCGACTGAAGGTGCGGCAATTTTAGCGGGGGCGGAAGAATACAGGGAACCGTTACGTCGCTTCGCCGGCCATTTTGGCAATGCCTTTCAGATCATCGATGATATTCTGGATTACACCTCCGATGCAGAAACATTAGGTAAAAATATCGGTGATGATTTAATGGAAGGTAAACCGACTTTACCGTTAATTTCAGCATTAGCTCATTCAACTGGTGATGATCATGCGATTATTCGTCGCAGTATTGCAACAGGTGGTGTTGAGCAACTGGACAAAGTGATTGAGATTGTTCATCACTCTGGTGGCCTGGAATATTGTCAAAAACGTGCTCAGCAGGAAACAGATGCGGCTTTGGAAGCATTAAAAGCACTGCCTGATAATGAATATCGCCAAGCACTGATCAATTTGACGCTCATGGCTTTACATCGACTACAATAATTTTTCTGACTGCTTATGCATTTAACTTTATCTGATCTTTTTTTAAAAATGCAGGAACAGCTTGACCAACCTCAAGCTGTTCTTGATGAAAATCTCCTGATTGAACTGGTCAATCGTATCCGCCCTAAAAATCCAAACGATGCGGATGAAGTCAAACAACGTATTCACGCCCTGATCAGAATCTTATTACTCACCCCAACCTCTGCCATTCTGCTACAAAACTTTTTACTCAAACTGATCAGCCAATATAAACAGATTAGTTTATATGCCGATAGCGGCATTCTTTCGCTGGATGGTTTCTGGAATCAGTTAGGACAGCGTTTAGGGGCACATTTCCTGCCGCTGGTCGAAGATGGTCAACAACTGAAAACCCTGATTGGAAAAGTCTTTCATCAGGAAAATGATTATGAATGGCTTGATCTGATCGATAATCAGGACTGGACGACCTTATTTAACCTCTTGGCTGAAAGTCAAAGCAATACCATCGAAAAACAGGTTTCCAAAAACGAACTGATCAAGGCAATTACGGTTTTATCTTACCGGATTAGCGGAATTGGCCTGTATCCTGAGTTTATTAATGCTCAGCCGGATATTATCGAATACGAATCGCCTTTTCTGGTTCAGAACCGCGATATCATTGAGTTCATTGAGAAATATAAAAAACAGATTGAAGATCAGGATGCGGTTGTGGTTTTACCCCCACCCGATGCCTCACAAGCCTTTGTGATGCTGGACCAGTGTCGTGATGTGGTACTTAAAATACGTCGTGCCACCAAACGGATCGGGGTCAGTATCAGTCTGACCTATCTGCTATCGTTACTGGAGCAGTCTCTGGACCGGATTGAACTGTTGCTGACACTCTTGGCCAGTAAAACCGAAGCGCGTTATACCGCACTGGGCGAATTGATCATCGATTTGACCAAAGCACATTATGACAGTAAAAGTGTTCGTCATTTACTTAACTCGACCAGTGAACTGATCGCCCTTCAGGTGACTGAAAACGCCAGTAGAACGGGTGAGCATTATGTAAGTACCGACAAGGCTGGCTTCTTTGGCATGTACAAGGCAGCGGCTGGCGCAGGTGTGATTATTGCCATCATGGCAAGCCTCAAGATTTTAACTGCACGTTTAGTGCTGGCGCCGTTAATGCAAGCCTTTTTGTTCAGTATGAATTACTCGCTGGGCTTTTTACTGATTCACGTGTTGCACTTTACAGTGGCAACCAAACAGCCGGCCATGACAGCAGCTGCACTTGCAACCACAGTACAGCAACAGAAAGGCAGTAAAACTGCCCAGATTGCTGAACTGGCCGCTTTGATTATTAATATTATCCGAACCCAGTTTATTGCGATTCTGGGGAATATTTCGATTGCGATCCCGACGGCGGCGCTGATTACCTTTTTGTGGCAATACAATCTGGGAGAACCACTGCTTAATCACGCCAAATCGGCAAAAATTCTGCATAGCCTCAACCCTTTCACTTCTTTAGCGGTGCCTCATGCTGCGATTGCCGGTGTCTGTCTGTTTTTATCCGGCCTGATTGCCGGCTATTTTGATAATCTGGCCGTCTATCGTAAGGTAGGGCCGCGTCTAAGACAGCATCCACGTCTCAAGCGCTGGATGGGACAAAAACGTCTGGATAAATTTGCAAGCTATATTGAGACCAATCTCGGTGCCTTAGCCGGTAATTTCCTGTTCGGGATTATGCTGGGAAGTATGGGTACGATTGGATTCATTCTGGGTTTACCTTTGGATATCCGTCATATTGCCTTTGCCTCGGCGAACTTTATCCAGGGTCTAATGACCATTGGTAATCCGGATATCGGTCTGATTATCGTGTCGTTCCTCGGCGTCCTGCTCATTGGTCTCACCAACTTGTTTGTCAGCTTTACCTTGACCATTATTGTGGCTTTGCGTGCACGCCGGGTTCGTTTTGCACAATGGAAACCTTTGGCCAAATTAGTGATGACCCACTTCCTGACCCGACCAAGCGATTTTTTCTGGCCGCCAAAGCAACCGGTTGAAGTGGAAGAGCAGCCTAAAAACGCCTCATCATCTCATTAACTTTGTACAAAAAAGTCAGCAAACTACAAGTCTAACATTTGAACTATTTTTGGATATAATCAACCCGCCAGAAATAGTTTCAATAGATCGGTTGCCCCTTTCTATACTGCGCTTGGTGCAACAGGTGATCGCTAATCTGAACTGGATTTTTTAGTTAAACTTAAAAAAACGGGCACAGCGGATGCGGTGAATTTATGACTTTATTTTTACAGATGTTCTGTCAGAAACTTGATGGATTGATGCATTCTAAACATCTTGAAAAATGATTACAGCGCATGAATGCCGCATTAAACACTTAAAAGCCAAAATGAGATATGCATCAAATTTTGTTATGTTTTTTTACTGAACCTTAAAAAAACTTCAAAATGAAATTATCATAAAATTTCAAGACTTGACCTAAAGTGTACTCGCGAGTACACTTTCAAACACTCAACAACCCTGAACAACGGTTAAGCAAATAATGAGTAGCGCATGCCGTACCTATTGCTTTGTATTGGTTGCTTTTTTTTAGGACTCGGTGCGATTGGATTCATGAATGCCAACGCATCAACTTTAGACCTTTTTAGTGTTCAAGCTTTTTTTGAGCACCGTTCATTTACGCTTAACCATGTGACAGTTCTGCTCTCCCGTCTGGGTGGCATGCCTTTTTTATTATTTTTAACCTCTCTTTTGTGTGTGTACCAAAGCCGGATTAAAAATTATAGGAATGTGACCTTTATCGCTTTAAGCGTGAGTGGCAGTATTGTGATTGGTTGGCTTCTGAAATGGAGCATTGATCGGCCAAGACCAATGGAGTTTTATCACTTGGTTCAAAGTTATGGCGCATCCTTCCCAAGTGCCCATAGCCTTTATGCTGCAACCCTGGCGAGTATCATCATGTTGTTATGCCAACAACATAAATATCGCACCAGTGTCATTTTAGTATCTACTTTATGGTTTATTTTCATGGGGATATCTAGAGTTTATGCGGGGGTTCACTACCCGACCGACGTTCTTGCCGGTTGGGGAATTGGGTTGATTTGGACTGCGTTGCTTTGGTTTGGGCTGTATCAAAGCACTTTCAGCAACAATTTGTTTTTAGATAAAAAATCTAAATTGAGGTGGAATAATGATGTCGGCTAAGCTTTGGGCTCCTGCCCTCACTGCTTGCGCATTAGCAACAAGCATTGCGCTTGTTGGTTGTAGCAAAGATTCTAAAGATGCACAGCAAGCTGCTGCTGCTCAAAAAATGCCACCTGCTGAAGTAGGTGTCATTGTTGCTCAACCACAAAGCGTTGAACAGAACGTCGAACTGTCAGGCCGAACCTCTGCGTATCAAGTTTCAGAAGTTCGTCCGCAAACAGGCGGCGTAATTTTAAAACGATTATTTGCTGAAGGAAGCTACGTTCAGGCGGGTCAAGCACTCTATCAAATTGATGCAAATACCAACCGTGCGACTGCAGACAATGCACGTGCGGCGTTATTACGTCAACAAGCGAACCTGAATGCTTTACGCGTAAAAGAAGGCCGTTATCGTCAACTTGTGGGAACCAATGCGGTTTCTAAACAAGAATATGACGATATCAATGCTCAGGTCAAACTGGCTGAAGCAGATGTTGCAGCGTCGCAAGCCGCATTGAAAAATGCTGAAATTACCTTGGGCTACTCAACTGTGCGTGCGCCAATTTCTGGTCAGTCTAGCCGTTCTTCGGTGACACCAGGTGCATTGGTGACTGCAAACCAGGCCGATCCATTGGTGACCATTCAACAACTTGATCCGATCTATGTGGATATCAACCAATCAAGTGCCGAGTTATTGCGTCTGCGTCAACAACTGAGCAAAGGCAGCTTGAATAACAGTAACAATACCCGTGTCAAAATCACGCTTGAAGATGGGTCGGAATACCCTGTCGAAGGCCAGCTGGCATTCTCTGATGCAAGTGTCAATCCGGATACAGGTACCGTGACTTTACGTGCGGTGTTCTCGAATCCAAACCATTTGTTATTACCAGGCATGTATGCAACTGCCAAGATTTCGCAAGGGATTTTGCCTAATGCTTACCTGATTCCACAAGCAGCGGTATCTCGTTTACCGACAGGACAAGCCATTGCAATGGTTGTCAATGCCAAAGGTGTGATTGAAACCCGTCCGGTCACCACTGCTGGTGTCAAAGGTCAGGACTGGATTATAACGAATGGCCTACAGGCTGGTGATAAAGTTGTTGTTGACGGTGTGGCTAAGGTCAAAGAAGGACAGGAAGTGTCTGTAAAACCTTATCAACCAAAAGCAGCTGAAGGTCAGAATGCAGCGCCAAAAGCAGCTGAACAACAAAAGCAAGCCAACTCACCAAAAGCTGAACAAAAAGCAACTTCAGAAGCTTAAGGGGTAGATTGCATGGCTCAATTTTTTATCCATCGCCCAATTTTCGCTTGGGTGATTGCACTGGTCATTATGTTGGCGGGGATTATCACGCTGACAAAGATGCCAGTTGCACAATATCCGACAATTGCTCCCCCCACGGTCACGATTTCTGCGACTTATCCTGGGGCTTCTGCTCAAACTGTTGAAAATACCGTTACCCAGATCATTGAACAACAAATGAATGGTCTGGATGGGTTACGTTACATTTCATCGAACAGTGCGGGTAATGGTCAAGCATCCATTAACTTGAACTTCGAACAAGGTATCGATCCGGATATCGCACAGGTTCAGGTTCAAAACAAATTGCAATCGGCAACAGCGCTGTTACCTGCTGACGTACAACGTCAGGGTGTAAAAGTCACCAAGTCTGGCGCCAGCTTCTTGCAGGTTATCGCGTTCTATTCGCCAGATAACAGCCTGTCTGCATCGGACATTAAAGACTATGTAAACTCAAACATTTCTGAACCGCTAAGCCGTGTTGCAGGCGTGGGTGAACTACAGGTGTTTGGTGGTTCGTATGCGATGCGTGTCTGGTTAGATCCGGCAAAACTGACCAGCTTTAACCTGACACCAAACGATGTGGCAACCGCAATTCGTGCACAAAACTCGCAAGTTGCAGTCGGTCAGCTCGGTGGTGCGCCATCAACAGCAGGCCAAGTCCTGAATGCGACGGTAAATGCACAAAGCATGTTGCAAACACCTGAGCAATTTAAAAACATCTTCCTGAAAAACTCGTCAGATGGTGCACAGGTTCGTTTGGGTGACGTTGCTCGTGTAGAATTGGGTTCTGATAACTATCAGTTCGACTCGAAATTTAATGGTAACCCTGCGGGTGGTGTTGCAATCAAACTTGCAACCGGCGCCAACGCACTTGATACAGCAGCAGCGGTTGAAAAACGTTTATCCGAGTTACGTCATAACTATCCAAGCGGTTTAAAAGACAAGCTTGCTTATGACACCACTCCGTTTATTCGTCTATCAATTGAAAGTGTTGTCCACACGCTGATTGAAGCAGTGGTCTTGGTATTTATCGTGATGTTCCTGTTCTTGCAGAACTGGCGCGCAACGATTATTCCAACTCTGGCGGTACCAGTCGTTGTACTGGGTACATTTGCCGTAATTAATATCTTCGGTTTCTCGATTAACACCTTGACCATGTTCGCCATGGTACTGGCCATCGGTCTTCTGGTGGATGATGCCATCGTTGTGGTCGAAAACGTTGAACGGGTGATGCAGGAAGAACATCTGGAACCTGTGCCTGCGACTGAGAAGTCAATGAGTCAGATTTCCGGTGCGCTGGTGGGTATTACCAGTGTATTAACCGCGGTATTCGTACCGATGGCATTCTTTAGCGGAACCACCGGGGTAATCTACCGTCAGTTCTCCATCACCTTGGTTACGGCGATGATCCTTTCTTTGATCGTGGCATTAACCTTTACCCCTGCCCTGTGTGCGACCCTGTTAAAGCAACATGATCCAAACAAAGAACAAAGCAATAATATTTTTGCGCGCTTCTTCCGCTGGTTTAACCGTAGTTTTGAAAAAGTTGCAGTGAAATACCAAGGTGGTGTCAATCGCATGACTCACCACAAGTTATTCTCTGGTGTGCTTTATATTGCGGTGATCGCAGCTTTGGTCGGCATCTACAAAATGTTGCCATCTTCATTCTTGCCAGAAGAAGACCAGGGTGTGGTCATGACCTTAGTGCAGTTACCACCGAGCGCAAGCTTGGAGCGTACGGACAAAGTCATTGATACCATGACAGGCTATTTCCTGAACAAGGAAAAAGAAAACGTCGATTCGATCTTTACTGTGGCTGGTTTCTCATTCACAGGGGTCGGTCAAAACGCGGGTCTGGCCTTCATCAAGTTAAAAGACTGGAGCGAGCGTACAACGCCTGAATCACAGATCGGTGCCATTATTCAACGTGGTATGGCATTGAACATGATTGTGAAAGATGCATCGTACATCATGCCGTTACAGTTACCGGCAATGCCTGAACTGGGTGTCGCGTCTGGTTTCGATATCCAGTTGAAAGATGTAAGCGGTCAAGGTCATGAGAAACTGATTGCGGCACGTAATGCGGTATTAGGTATGGCATCACAAGACAAACGTCTTGCCGGTGTACGTCCGAATGGTCAGGAAGATACACCACAGTACCAGATCACCATTGATCAGGCACAAGCAGGTGCAATGGGTGTGAGCCTGGCAGATATTAACAGCACCATGAGCATGGCTTGGGGTGGTTCATATATCAATGACTTCGTTGACCGTGGTCGTGTGAAGAAAGTTTATGTTCAGGGTGAAGCGAATACACGCATGATGCCTGAAGACCTAAACAAGTGGTATGTACGTAATAACAAGGGTGAAATGGTTCCATTCTCTGGCTTTGCCAAAGGTGAATGGACTTACGGTTCTCCTCGTCTAGAGCGTTATAACGGCGTATCATCGGTGAACATCCAGGGTACCCCTGCACCGGGCGTCAGCTCTGGTGATGCAATGATCGCCATGGAAGAAATCATTGGTAAGTTACCATCAATGGGCTTGACCGGTTTCGACTATGAGTGGAGTGGTTTATCTCTGGAAGAACGTGATTCTGGTAGCCAGACAGCACCATTACTGGTTCTTTCATTATTGATCGTGTTCCTGTGTCTTGCTGCACTTTATGAAAGCTGGTCAGTCCCTGTGTCGGTATTACTGGTTGTACCATTAGGTATCGTCGGTGCATTTACACTGACCTGGTTAGGTATGATCATTAAAGGAGATCCAAACTTATCCTTTAACATCTACTTCCAGGTGGCGATTGTTGCGGTGATTGGTCTTTCAGCGAAGAACGCCATTCTGATTGTCGAATTCGCCAAAGAATTGCAAGAACAAGGTGAAGACCTGTTTGAAGCAACCTTACATGCAGCAAAAATGCGTTTACGCCCAATCGTCATGACTACACTGGCTTTTGGTTTCGGTGTACTGCCACTTGCCCTTGCAAGCGGTGCCGGTGCGGGTAGCCAACACTCGGTTGGTTATGGTGTACTGGGTGGTGTAATTTCTTCAACACTTTTAGGTATCTTCTTCATCCCTGTATTCTTCGTGTGGATTCGTAGTATCTTTAAGTACAAACCTAAAACTTTAAATACTCAGGAGCATTGATCGTGATGCAAACTGTATGGTCTATTTCCAGTCGTGGCATTGCAATCTCTGCACTCGCGCTGTCTTTGGCTGCCTGCCAAAGCATGCGCGGGCCAGAGCCTGTAGTAAGCTCAGATATTCCTGAAAGCTACGCGTCTTATGGCAATGCTTCTGGAACATCAATCGCGGAACAAGGTTACAAAGATTTCTTTGCTGACCAGCGCTTACTGCAAGTGATTGATATGGCGCTTGCCAATAACCGTGATTTACGTACGGCTACTTTGAATATTCAAAAAGCTCAGCAGCAATATCAGATCTCGGAAAACAACCAGTTGCCAACGATTGGGGCAAGTGGTAGTGCCGTTCGTCAGGTCACCCCTAGCCGTGATCCGGGCAACCCCTATTCAACCTATCAGGTGGGCTTGGGTCTGACGTCTTATGAGCTGGATTTCTGGGGTCGTGTACGCAGCCTGAAAGATGCAGCGCTCGATAGCTATCTCGCGACGCAAAGTTCACGTGATGCCACGCAAATCAGCTTAATTGGTCAGGTCACTCAGGCTTGGTTAAATTACTCGTTTGCAAGTGCACAACTTAAACTTGCAGATCAGACGCTAAAAGCGCAACAAGACTCGTTTAACCTGAACAAAAAACGTTTTGATGTCGGTATTGATAGTGAAATTCCTGTGCGTCAGGCACAGATTTCAGTTGAAACAGCACGTAATGATGTGGCCAACTACAAAACCCAGATTGCTCAGGCACAAAACCTGTTGAACTTACTGGTGGGCCAGCAGGTTCCTCAGAATCTGTTGCCGCAACAGCAAGTTGCGCGTATCACCCGACAAGGTGTATTAAGTGCCGGTTTACCAAGTGACTTATTGAACAACCGTCCGGATGTCAAAGCCTCTGAATACCAGTTAAGTGCTGCGGGTGCGAATATTGGTGCTGCCAAAGCACAATTGTTCCCAACCATTAGCCTGACCGGTTCTGCGGGTTATGCATCGACTGACTTGAGTGATTTATTCAAATCAGCCAATGGATTATGGTCAATTGGTCCAAGCCTGAATATCCCGATCTTTGACTGGGGTACACGTAAGGCCAACATCAAAATCTCTGAAACAGATCAGAAAATTGCATTGGCTAACTATGAGAAGTCAGTTCAGTCAGCTTTCCGTGAAGTGAATGATGCCTTGGCAACACGTGCCAACATTGGCGATCGTTTGACTGCACAACGCCGTTTGGTTGATGCGACCAATACGACCTATAAACTTTCAAATGCCCGCTTCCGTGCCGGTATTGATAGTTACCTGACCGTGTTGGATGCTCAGCGTTCTGCTTACTCAGCGGAACAAGGCTTGTTGTTATTGCAACAGGCTGACCTGAACAATCAGGTTGAGCTCTATAAAACACTGGGTGGCGGCCTAAAAGCCTCAACCAGCGAGACGGTTACGCACCAGCCTTCAAGCTCACAACAACATTACGCAAAATAATTTGATTTTGCAGACAAAAAAGCTCACTTCGGTGAGCTTTTTTATTGCAACAATTGCGAATATTTCTTATCTTCAAATACTGAAATATTGATGATTTAGAAGAAAACAATGTTACTGAGCAGTTTAGAATCTGTACCCGGCCATGAAATTTTACGTCAGCTTGATGTGGTTTATGGCAGCACCGTCCGCAGTAAGCATGTCGGACGTGACCTGATGGCGGGTTTAAAAAATATTGTCGGCGGTGAACTGACAGGCTATACCGAACTACTCGAAGAGTCACGCCAAGAAGCCACACAACGGATGATTGATAAGGCACAAGCTTTAGGTGCCACTGCCATTGTGGGTATCCGTTTCTCGACCTCAAATATTGCCCAAGGTGCATCTGAGCTGTTTGTTTATGGTACAGCGGTGGTGGTGCAGCCTGTTGCGCCTAAACTTCCTGATCCATTCGGCGCGTAGGCAAGCGTATGGAAGGATTAATTTTTCAGATTGTCCTGTTTCTGATCCTGTTTACTGTGGGTTGGGGCTTTGGTCGCCATATCGAGCAAAAACACTTACGTGAACTGGATCAGAAAGAACAACAGTTCGCCCATATCCGGATCGATACCAATCGCTTTGTACACACCAACGCCCCCGGGCAAATGATCAGCAGTAATGTGGTGATCTCTCACGATTATTTTAAATATGTACTGGCTTCCATTCGAAACTTCTTTGGGGGGCGTCTGGTCAGCTATGAAAGTGTGGTGGAACGTGCACGTCGTGAAGCTGTGGTTCGCCTGAAGCAAGAAGCGCATGCCATGGGCGCTAAACAGATTATGGGGGTTCGCCTCAGCACCACAGAACTGGGGATGCAAGGTGGCATGGTTGAAGTGTTTGCTTATGGAACGGCAATCATCGAATAAGCTGTTCTAGTCGCATATTCTCAAGCCGCAACAGACATATCGAACACAATAAAAAATGCCTCATGACTCGAGGCATTTTTTATGACTAAAATTTTTAGGTTAATGAAATAAAACGATCGCCTTTTGTAAGGTAAAGCAAATGCCTGCCAGCAAAGGCAGACCCACCACCAGCCAAGCCAGTACCACAGTAATTGTCTTGGAAGGTGCATGTGCTACACCATGATTCAGACTGGAATCTTGCGGTAATTTCTCATGAGCCAAGGCCTTCTCGGCAGCCAATTCAGCTTCGGTCATGTATTGATCTTCATCAACTGGCTTGACCATTAAATTGAGGACAAACCCAATGGCTAGCATAGCCGCCAGAATATACATGGTCGTATCATAAGATTGGGCTTGAGCTACGCCATGCGCCAGTTGATAATCTCGAATGTTGGTAATCAGCAAGGTACCCAATACCCCTGCCACAGACCATGCAGTCAATAAACGCCCATGAATTGCCCCGACCATTTGGGTACCAAAAATATCCGCCAGATAAGCAGGTACCGTGGCAAAGCCCCCACCATACATGGACAGAATGACGCAGAAAGCTAAAACGAATAAAGGCAGGTTTTCGGCATGAGCCAGTTGTGGGATCGAAACATATAATAAGAAGCCCAAGGCCAGAAAAATGAAATAGGTATTTTTACGACCAATGAAATCCGATGCAGATGCCCAGAAGAACCGCCCACCAATATTAAATAATGACAGTAAACCGGTAAAACCTGCGGCAAAGGTCGCAATCTGCATTTTTTGTTCGGTGTTTAATTCATTGATCCCGATCTCTAAACCGATCAGACGTCCACCAAACACTTCCTGCAACAACGGAGACGCCATCGCTAAAATGCCAATACCTGCCGAAACATTTAAGCACAGTACCCCCCAAATCAGCCAAAATTGCTTGGTTTTCCATGCTTTATTTAAATGTACATGACGACTGGTGACCAGCGCATTCGCATGGCTTGCTGCGGGTTGCCAGCCACTCGGTTTCCAGTTTGAAGGCGGAATCCGATAACCAAATGCGCCTCCCATCATAAAAACAAAATAAATGGCGGCTAAGACCAGAAAGGTTTGCCATACACCCACTGAGATATCGGTCGCGAAGAACTTCATCAACTGATCCGCGAGCGGCGCGCCAATCATGGCACCGCCACCAAAGCCCATGATGGCAAGACCTGTGGCGAGACCTCGACGGTCCGGGAACCACTTTATCAGGGTCGATACAGGCGAAATATAACCCAGTCCCAGCCCGATGCCTCCGACTCCTCCTCCTAGCCACAACAGCCACAACTGATGCGTATATACACCTAGCGCCGCCAGAATCAAACCACCCGCCCAGCAAAATGCCGCAACCACACCCGCCTTCCGTGGTCCTGCATGCTCAAGCCACCCCCCAAATAAAAAGGCAGATGAGCCCAGGAATACAAAAAACAAGGTGTACATGATGCTTAGGGTAGACACTGTCCAATCACAGGTCGTGGTGAACAGTTGTTCAAGCAAACCGATATCTTTACATTCAATCGGCGCATCAATTCCCAGAGCTTTGGATAAGGGCAACCAAAATACGGAAAAGCCATAGGCCATACCAATACTGAGATGTATTGCCAGTGCGGCAGGTGGTAGCAGCCAACGATTATAGCCCGCGCGGGCTATCGTACGTTCCTTGGCTAAAAGTGAAAGTCGTCGTTCCATCTACAATCTCCATGCCTTCACGGTTAAAGTGAGGCAAGCTTTTTTCATTTTTGTGCAACCCTAAGCAGCGCTCAGACCTGCTTGCTACGGTGTGGTTCTATTGGGGTAAAGCTCTAGCGATTGTGCATAAGCTCCATAATCTTGATCAAACTGCTTTTATCCATTAAAAATAAAGAAATAATTTAATAAATTTTAACGGCCCTGTGTCATATACAGGACCTTGGCCCTATTCTGCAAAAATCGCCTGCCAGTAGTGATAGGTTTTTTCTTCGCCATTGTCCAGCTTAAATTCATATGACAGCTGACGTGTTTCCGCGATTTCAAACTCAACAGGATGCTTGAATAAAGCACCTGCATAAGCAAAGCTATGATATTCGCCATTTTCACCACAAACATCCACCTCCGCTGGCATGCGTTCAAGCAAAACGGCATCAATATCCTGCCCGATAAAGGATTCATCAAGTTTGCTGGCATCGGTCACGATGATTTTGGTTTTGATTCCTGAATCCAGAAAATCCTGCATCACCTCAGCCGAGTTCAGATTCCAGATCGGCTCCACCACTTCAATGCCTAAAGGGTGCAAACGCTCTTCACGATATTGCCGCACGTCGCTCAGGTAAATATCACCAAAGATAAAATGCTCCACCCCTTGCGCCTTAAAGTGATTGGCGGCGTCCAGCATACGTTGTTCATATACGGGAAGGTTCTTGGGCAGAAATACCGGATAAAGCGGAATGCCAATACTCTCAGCCTGTTTTTCAAGCAATGTATGCGGAATGGCATGCATCGAAGACAATGCGGTCTCTTCATTGACCGTGGTCAATAGTGCGATAACCTGAAACTCTTTTTCTTGTAAGACCTTATACAAGGCCAAAGCAGAGTCTTTGCCCCCGCTCCAGTTAAAAACGGCTTTCTTGCGGCTATCTACTATCATTTCATCCTATCCTTCAAGTATTATGACTGGCTTTATATCTAATGATATCAGTCAGTTAAAGAATCCCAACAGTAAAGTTAAGCCAGCAAATACCCAGATAATTGCAGGTAAAATATTTGGTGCTTTTTTAACTACAACCAGTAATATAACCAAGGAGAATAAAAAAACTAAAGAAGCAATTAATATCAGTATTGATATCATCCCATACTGCTTAATCTCAGTACTGGAGATCGATATCTCCAATAAATAAGTTATGATTCCGCCAACAGAAATACTGGCAGGCAATGCCAGCAATACATAAATGATGATCGCTGTTATGGATACTTGATGGCTTGAGGATGTCGGAGATAAGTCCTGACTATCTTCCACTTATATTTCCTTTTAAAATAATATTCGCACTTACTTCACTTTCATTTTACGGATCATTTTATACAGTAAACCCGGCGATAAACGCGACACCAGCACACCGAGCTGCTCTTTTTTACCCCCTACCACAATGTATTCGTCCCCTGCCATCAAGGATTCCACCACCCGTTCAGCAAATACATCGGCATCCAGACCATTTTCAATCGCTTCATCCTGATGTCCTTGCGGTTTACCTTCACCGTTTAAGGCATTGAAAGACACATTGGTTTTGACAAAACCGGGGAAAACCACCGAGACTTCAACACCGTCATTGGCAACTTCAGCACGTAAGCTATTGGCCCACATGTGAATAGCAGCTTTGGCTGCTGAATAAGTCGCACGATATTGCGTACCAAGTAGCCCTGCGACACTGGAGACAAATACCACACGGCCTGATTTTTGTTTCAGGAAAGTCGGCAATACCGTCTTGGTAAAGAACACTTGCGAGAAATAATCGACTTCCATAATGGTCCGTTCAGTATGCATGGTGGTGTCCTGAATCAAGGCACGCTGGCTCAGACCGGCATTATTGATCAACCAGTCAATCCGCCCCTTTGCTGCCAGCACCTGTTCATGCGCATGACGTATCTGCGCTTCGTCGGTAATATCGGCAGCAATCGAGAGATGCTGTTCAGGCTTGAGTAACCCGACCCGTACCGCTTCCAGCTCATCATAACGGCGTGAGGTCAAAACCACCTGTGCGCCTTGCAATGCACATTCACGTGCCAGCGCTTTGCCTAGACCCGATGAAGCACCGGTAATCCAGACCACTTTATTTTCAAGACTTTTAAGTTTTGCCATTTTTTATATCCTACCTATGCTGAATGACGCATGAATTTGAGGAAGTAATCCACATAGGTTGCGGCCAGTTGCTGATCAATCTGGGTACTTAATTTTTCCAGACGTTTATAGCCCAGATGCGTGGTCATGTTAATCACGCCATTTAAGGTTTTATCCACCACAAAATTGAATTTTAAACATTTTTTTGGCTCACGAATCAGGTGATCTACCCCTGCATCAATGACTTCGGTGAGTAATTTAAGTGACTTTGAAATTTCGTTGTGATCGCCATTGGCCAGTTTCTGGCTAGACGCCTTGACCTGCTCGGCCAGCGGCTGCTTGACCGGATAAGTCATATAAACCGTTTCATCTTCGATCTGTAAGGTTTTGGAAAGATATTCAACCAATGGAATTAAACGGTCATTACCAAAAAATGAAATCGACCAAGGCATATATTTACGAATGGCGTCCAGAATCTGCTGAATCACTTTTTCGGATTCGCCTGTTTGCGAATATTGTTGATTTTCTTGTAATAAAACGATAAAAACCTGTTCCATGACTTCACAGGCCATCTCGGACAAGACACTGCCTAAAGCACTGGCCTGACTTTCTTTACTCCCTTGCAATAATTGTGTCCGAATATGTGCAAAACGTGCATAAGTATCCGCATGAATATTTAAAAAAACGGCGGTGTTCATTCTAATAACCCTAATTGTTAGATTGAAAAAAAAGAGCTTGTTGAACAAGCCCTTTTTATCCAATCTATTTTTCTATCGTTTTTGGCGTTGTATCCGCCGAATTTATCACACTCTATTCGCTATCGACATGCATAAATGCTAAAAAATGGTTCACACAATCAGTTGCAGCATTGCTATCGACCTGATCGCTCATTTTTTCCAAACGTTTATAACTGAGATGAGCCGTCATATTAATCACCCCATTCAGGGTTTTATCCACCACGGTATTAAAGTGAAGACATTTTTTCGGTTCACGGATCAGGTTGGTTACGCCCAGATCTACAATCTGGATCAGGGTCTGGAACACATCGACCATATCACTGATCTCATTATTCTTGAGTCGGGTCACCAAGGCATGTGCCTGTTGTACCAAATGTCGGTCAATCGGATAAGACACATAGACCTGCTCATCGTGATATTTGATCATATCGGAAAAATAGTTGGCAAAGGGACATAGCCGTTCATTACCAAAAAATGAAATCGACCAGGGCATATATTTACGTACCGCGCCAATAATTTGCTGGATGATTTTTTCAGATTCAGCCGTATATTTTTGCGTTAACTGGGTCGGCTGGCGATTCTGGATCAATAACACTGAAAAGACCTGCTCAACGATATCACAGGCGATTTCCGACAAGACCTCTCCCAGCAGACGAGCCTGACTTTCAGGCGTCCCTGCATTCAATTGCTGGCGAATTGTTTCAAACTGTCCATGCGTAACTTCATTAATCTTCAATAGAATTGAATAACTCATGAGCATCATCCCTTTTTAGTTTTCGCATTTTTATATTGTTGTTTTACGCATCAATATTTTTGAGTTATGTGATGCACTACACATAAATCTATTCTTATTTGTTTAAAAATCCAACGCCTTTCATCGGTTTTATGAGAAAAAATCAAAGTTTATAAGTGCCTTATCAGGATTTAGCCCGTCTTGCCTGCAATCAGGTCATCTGCGCTCAAGAAACAGGATGTGCTCTCATGTCACTGCAACAAACCGGAATGCAGACATTATTTGAGCGGCTCTATTGAATCGGCGATGGCATGCTGAAAGACCTACAGAAGCGAGGATTTTTTGCTACAATAGATGCAATTTTTTATTCAATTTTAATCTTCTGTACTATGACTGACGCTCAATCTGCTCAAAATATTGCAACCACTTACGATCCAACCGAGATCGAAAAGAAGTGGTATCAAATCTGGGAACAACAAGGTTACTTCAAGCCTTCAGGTCAAGGTGAATCATTCTGTATCATGATTCCACCACCGAACGTCACCGGTAGCTTGCACATGGGTCATGGCTTTAACAATGCCATCATGGATGCCCTCACCCGTTATAATCGTATGATGGGTAAAAATACCTTATGGCAACCGGGGACTGACCACGCAGGTATTGCAACGCAAATGGTGGTCGAGCGTCAACTGGGTGCGCAAAACATTAGCCGTCATGATCTGGGCCGTGAAAAGTTCATTGAAAAAATCTGGGAATGGAAAGAACAGTCAGGCGGCACCATTACCCGTCAGATCCGTCGTCTCGGCTCGTCTGTAGACTGGTCACGCGAACGTTTCACCATGGACGAAGGTCTATCCAATGCAGTGAAAGAAGTGTTCGTCAAACTGCATGAAGATGGCTTGATCTATCGTGGCAAGCGTCTGGTTAACTGGGACCCGAAACTACAAACTGCACTGTCTGATCTCGAAGTTGAGTCAGATAAAGAAGAAGCAGGTTCATTGTGGCACTTCAAATATTTCTTTGAAGACAAGTCACTGCGTACCCACGATGGTAAAGATCACATTGTAGTCGCAACCACACGTCCTGAAACCTTATTGGGTGATACCGCTGTTGCAGTGGCACTGGATGATGAACGCTATGCACATCTTGTAGGCCAGAACATTATCCTGCCAATTACCGGCCGTGCTGTTCCAATCGTTAAAGACGAATATGTCGACAAAGAATTTGGTACCGGCTGTGTAAAAATCACCCCTGCGCACGACTTCAATGACTATGAAGTAGGTAAGCGTTGTGAATTGCCAATCATCAATATCTTCAATAAAAATGCAGAAGTTCTGGCCGAGTTTGAATACATTGCCAAAGCCGGCGAGCAGATTTCTAAAACCATTGCTGCCCCTGCGGACTATATCGGTTTAGAACGTTTTGAAGCGCGTAAGAAACTGGTTGAACAGGCTGAAGCTGAAGGCTGGTTAGAGCAGATTCAACCGTATACCTTGAAACCACCTCGCGGTGACCGTTCTGGCGTGATCATTGAGCCACTATTGACTGACCAGTGGTATGTGAAGATTGCGCCATTGGCAGAGCCTGCAATCGAAGCGGTGAAAGATGGCCGTATCAAGTTTGTTCCAGAACAATACAGCAACATGTATATGGCGTGGATGAACAACATTCAGGACTGGTGTATTTCACGTCAGTTGTGGTGGGGTCACCGTATTCCAGCCTGGTACGATGCTGAAGGCAATGTATATGTAGGTCGTGACGAAGCTGAAGTTCGTGCCAAAAATAACATCCCTGCGGATACTGCTCTAAACCAAGATGAAGATGTACTGGATACCTGGTTCTCCTCTGCCCTATGGACCTTCTCGACCTTAGGTTGGACCGGTGATGCAGAGAAAGATGCAGCCAATGATTTCCTCAAAACCTTCCACCCGACTGATGTGTTGGTGACAGGTTTTGACATCATCTTCTTCTGGGTTGCACGTATGATCATGATGACCCTGCATTTCATGAAAAATGAAGACGGTTCATCTCAGATCCCGTTCAAGACCGTTTACGTTCACGGTCTGGTCCGTGATGGTGAAGGTCAGAAGATGTCAAAGTCTAAAGGTAACGTACTTGACCCACTCGACCTGATTGACGGTATCGATCTTGAAAGCCTTGTTGCAAAACGTACGACGGGTTTGATGAACCCGAAACAGGCAGCGAAGATTGAGAAATCAACGCGTAAAGAATTCCCGGAAGGCATTCAGGCTTACGGTACAGATGCGGTTCGTTTCACTTTCTGTGCGCTTGCCAACACCGGTCGTGACATCAAGTTCGACATGAAACGTGTTGAAGGCTACCGTAACTTCTGTAACAAGATCTGGAACGCAACCCGTTTCGTATTGATGAATGTTGAAGGACAAACTGTTGGTCAAGAAGCACGTCCTGATCTTTGGGAACTGCCTGAACAATGGATCATGAGCCGTCTGCAAAAAGCTGAAGCTGCGGTACACCAAGCATTCGCGACCTATCGTTTAGACCTTGCTGCGCAAGCGATCTATGACTTTATCTGGAATGAATACTGTGACTGGTACGTTGAGTTAACCAAACCGGTTCTGAACGATGCCAATGTATCTGAAGAGCGTAAAGCCGAAGTTCGCCGTGTATTACTTGCTGTGATGGAAGCGTCTTTACGTTTAGCTCATCCGTTGATGCCGTATTTGACTGAAGAAATCTGGCAAACGCTTGCGCCAATGTTAGGCAAAGGCGGTGCTACGATTATGACTGCACAATACCCTGTTCCTGATCAAGCCAAGATCAATGATCAAGCTGAAGCTGATATGCAGTGGTTACAAGGTCTGATTGGTGCGGTACGTAATATCCGTGGTGAAATGGGCTTGGGTAATGCGCGTTTATTGCCGGTATTGCTGCAAAACATTTCTGATGCTGAACGTGAGCAAATCACGCGTATCGAAGCGTTATTTAAAGCATTGGCGAAAGTTGAAAGCATTACTTTCTTGGCACCAGGCGAAGAACCACCGCTTTCTTCTTCAAGTGTTGTAGGCCATGCATCGGTATTTGTACCAATGAAAGGCTTGATTGATCCGAAAGCTGAATTGGGTCGTTTGCAGAAGGACTTGGATAAAGTTCAAAAGCAACATGATCAAATTGCCAATAAACTTTCGAATGAAGGTTTCGTAGCGAAAGCACCAGCAGCGGTTGTTGAAGGTGAAAAAGTGAAATTGGCTGAATTTGCTGATCAGTTAGCGAAAATTAAGCAAAGTATGGAGCAGATTGCTGCGCTTTAAGCAGTAGTTTGATTCAAAAAATCCCCTCGAATGAGGGGATTTTTATATTTATTTAAATTAGAATTTCATTTTATAAAAATCACAAGGATTTCAACATGACAGAACCACTCACAATGGCATATGGAGCATTAGTTCTTCGTCCATTAATTACTGAGATTTGTAAAGATATATATAATTTCACAAAAATTACTGGAAGAACTTTTCTTGCAAAAATGAACATAGAAAGTTCATCTGAAAAAATATTTTTTAAGATCAATAAAACCCTAATAATTAAAACCATTTATGATAGCAAAAAACCTCAACATATCTCAGAGTTCTATTATCCTACAAAAGTTAACTTACCAGATGGGAGCATACAAACTTTTAATACTATCCGTGACTTAAATATTAAAGAAAATTTAATTATAGAGGGTACTGTTGGGCATGGTAAATCCATGCTTATGAGACATCTAACAATTAATGAGTTATTTCACAAAAAATCTTTACCTATTTTTTTAGAACTAAGAAGTATACAAAAAACTGAAAGTCTAACAGATTGCCTTTGTACTTATCTAAGTGATATTCTGGAAGTAAATATTACTAATTCAAACTTCGATGCATTAGCTGAAAGTGGGAAAATATCTCTTTTCCTTGATGGATTTGATGAGTTAAATAAGGACCTAATTCCTAGTGTTATTCTTAAATTAGAACAATGGTCAATAAAATTCCCTAATATGAAAATAATTTGTTCTAGTAGACCATACAACTCCTTACAAAATAGTTCATTTTTCTTATCTTTAACACTAAATCCATATGATGAGCAAGATCAAATTGGTTTTATCCAAAAACTAACAAATGATTTGGAAATCTCAAAACAGTTAGTACAAAAAATTGGAGAAAGTGATGTAGGTCTAAAAGATCTACTAAGAACTCCATTAATGCTCACTTTGTTTGTAATGACATATCAAACTAAGTTACAGATAGCGTTATCAGTATCAGAGTTTTATCGTGATATTTTCGATGTATTAATGAACAGGCATGATTATCTTAAATTACCTTTTGAAAGAGCAAGATTCGTTGATGCTACTCAATCACAGTTAGAGGAAATTTTTCAAGAATTTTGTTTTTTTTCTAAAAATAATGGCAATAGAGTCTCATTTGATAAACAATACTTTTCAGAAGGACTTGAAGAAGCATGCAAAATATTAGATTTAAAATTTGATAGTAACAATATTATCTCTGAATTAACAAAAAATATATGTTTAATTTTAAGAGATGGAAATGAATATAGCTTTATTCATAAAAGTATCCAAGAGTTTTTTGTGGCCAATTTATTAAAAAGCTTTGATATATCTTTACTAGAAAAATTTTATACAGACATGTTTAACTATGAAAATCACAATAAATTTGAAGTCGAGCTAAGATTTTTAAGTGAAATAGATAAATTAAATTACTATAAATATTTAGTTGTACCATCAATTAGTAATTTCTTTAAAGAAACAAAATATGTAGAAAAAGGTATTCAAGCATTTTTACAAAGTATTTTTGTAGTAGATAATGATGAAGGTGACTGTACTGTTACTTTATTACTTGACTTTGAATACGAAAATGAATTTGGTTATATCAATACTACTATAATGCAACATATATTCATCTATCTTATATACAAGACAGACAACACATCGTCATTAAAAGTTTACTCGACTAAAGAAAAAAGTCTTTCTAATTTCAAAGTCAATGAACAACTTACCTTGCAACTTAAGCAAATCATTTTATCGGATAAACTACTAGATCATGCTTTTATATTACTAGAGAATAAATTACGGGAAGCACAGGAATATATTAAGTCTAAAACAGAACGTAGTTATACCATTACTAGATAGAATTTGATTGATTTAGATTATTCTCTGATCAGTCTCTTCAAAACTACTGATATTAATTCCATGATTTGGTTTTACATTCCCTCTCCTTATAGGAGAGGATTAGGGAGAAGTTACAAAACCCCATGCCCCAACAACATTTCCACCCCACTCACCTTCTTCATATACTTTAAACGCTCTTTTTCCCACTTCAACTGCTGCTTTAACTCAGCACAATCCACATCTATCGCCTTATACACATCACTAATATGCACATGCTCAGCTTTGACTTTTTTCCCCAACTGAAAAGAATCCAGAATCTCTTCAATTTGACTTTCAAGCTGCTGACTCTGTGCATCCAAAGCCAGTTTATAAAACTTCACTTGCTCTGCCGATAACTCTTTAGCGCCTACACCTTTATTCTGTTCCAGTTGTAATTGAAGCTTCAATAAATAAAACAAATCCTGCTGCTCATAGGCCTGACTGGCCTGCTGAAACAACTCAGTTTTTTCTTCTTTTTTGGACTCGTCTTGCTCACGGTCAGGATGAATCATCGCGGCAATTTTTAAGTACACCGTTTTCAGCGATTGCGCTGCCATTTGCTCAGCTTGTTCACGTTTCTGTTGCTGTCGAAGTAGTTTGGCCTGTTCCCTAGCCTGTTGCTGTTCAGCCGCATACTGCTCAAAATCATCTTGTTCTAATTCTGCATTTTGTTCATAACTTTCATCCTGTTCATACCTTATTGGCTGTACTTTTTTAGTTTTTTTAGCCAATTGCTGGGCATGTTGCTGATAAAAGGTATCGATCTGCTTAACCAGTTTTAACTGTTCATCGTTCAATATCTTGGAACACTTTAACAGTTGGGCAAGCTGGGCAATTTTTTCATCCAGTTGCTGCATATCCGCTTTGGAAAACTCATGCTGCTGTAAGAGTGTCCAAAGTTGATCTAACTGCTGAAACAGGATGTCATGCAGCTCGCTATACACAGGCATCAGCTTTTGCCGTGTGTGCTGCTGAATCTCGGCTTGGGCATTTTGCCACATGGCAAGGCTGATTTTTTGCTGTTCTATTTGATCAATCAGGCGATTCAGCTTTTTCTGCTGTGCAGAAGGTTCAGCCCTTGGTTTTAAACTGACTTTAAGATCAAAAGACATCACGCATCCGCCTAAAAATAAAAAAGTGTAGCAATAATCAGCCGACAAAGTCAGCCAACATTCTCAATATCCTGCTTGGATAAACCAGTCGCTGAACGAAGCTTTACTCATCGCCAAATAAGGCATTGGCTGAAACGACTTTGGTGATTTTAACTTTATCCTGTTTCAGCAAGGGATAAATTTTTTGTCTCAGTGCATCACTGGTCATCGTGCCATTCAGATTTAGTAACACAGGTTCTTCACTCAACGATCCTTTGCCCAAGTACTCTTGATTCAAATCATTGGTGGTTGCTTGATTGACCACCACAAAATACCCATCAATGCCTTTGACCTGTCCACAGGCCAAACTTTGTGGGGACCAATCCCCTTGGCGAATCACTTTTTGCAACCGGTAGCCTTTGTTTTTTAATTGCTGCATTTGCGCTGCTGTTGCGATTGGAAAATCAATGCGCTTTTGCTGTCCTTTCCAGTTCACCAGCAAATGACTGGATTGACAAGATTCACGCATGACGCCGCCACTTCCTCTCAATGCGCCTTCATCGGGATCATAACAGGATGAAATCACTTGAAAAGTTGCTTCGCCACAATGCAATGGCTCAGATTGATACGTCTTGAATGGCGTTGCTTGGGCTTGGTTTATTTGAGTTAAACAGACTGATAAAAAGCAAAAACTGACAAATTTATTGTTCATATGAAGTCGTATTAGAATTAAAGGCTGATTCATTGTAACAGATGAAAAAATTAAACGAATTGCGCTGTGCTAACGCATCACTGTCATTTCATAAAAGAGCCGCCCAATTGAGCGGCTTTTTTAATCACGTAAACGGATTACTGTGCGGTATAACCCCCATCCATTACCACCGCCTGCCCCGTAATCCCTGCACCTTTGCTGCTGGCAAGGAAAATCGCATAATCGGCAATTTCCTCAACACTGAGTAAACGCTTTTGCGGCACCATGGCTAAAATCACATCTTCCAGAGCACTTTCCAGACTCACATTACGGGTTTTGGCCAAATCGGCAATTTGCCCACGCACCAACGGTGTATCCACATAGCCTGGGCAGAGTGCATTCACGGTAATCCCGTCACGCGCACATTCCAGAGCTGCCACTTTAGTCAAACCAATTACCCCATGCTTGGCGCTGTTATACCCCGCCTTACCTGCAAAACCAATCAGACCATTGATCGAAGACATATTGATAATCCGGCCATATTGTTGTGCTTTCATAATCGGAAATGCATGTTTAATCCCGATAAATGAACCTGTCAGCATCACTTGGACCAGTTTCTGGTAAATCTCGGTTGAGAAATCTTCAATCGCTGCAACATGCTGAAAACCGGCATTATTGATCAGGATATCCAGACGCCCAAAGGTTTGTGTAGTCAAATCAATCGCGGCTTTATAAGCCTGTTCATCAGTTACATCACAAGGCGCAGACAAGGCTTCAAATCCTTGCTGTTTTAACTGCTCTACTGCTAGCTGGCATTTCTCGGCATTGACATCAGAAATCACCACTTTGGCGCCTTCCTGCGCAAATTTTTTCGCAATTTCCAGACCAATGCCACTGGCTGAACCGGTAATAAAGGCCACTTTGGCTTCAAGTTGTTGAGTCACGGTGCTACTCCTGTTTTTGTTTATCTGGATTGCTCGCCCTTATTATGGGCAAGCTCAAATTAAAATATGTCTTAGACGATCCCAAACCATGTAAATGCAGCAATCACCACAAATACCGCCAAGGTTTTAATAATCGTCACTGCGAAAATATCTTTATAGGATTGCTTATGAGTTAAGCCTGTGACCGCAAGCAAGGTAATTACCGCGCCATTATGTGGGAGTGTGTCCATACCGCCCGAGGCCATCGCCACCACACGATGCATCACTTCCGGTGGAATGCCCGCAGCGACAATGGCAGCGTTATAGGTTTCTGCCATCGCGCTCAGGGCAATACTCATCCCGCCCGAGGCTGAACCGGTAATCCCTGCCAACACGGTCGTGGTCACAGCTCCATTGACCAAAGGATTGGTAAAGGTGGTACCGAGTGCATGGCTGATTAAAGCAAAGCCCGGCAACGCCGCAATAATCGCACCGAAACCATATTCTGACGCAGTATTCATCACCGCCAGCAATGAACCACTGATACTGGCATTCACCCCTTCTTTAAAGTTGGTCACCACGCGCTGATAATCAAATAAAATTGCCGCAATGATCCCGACAATCAAGGCCAAACCGACTGCCCAGATTGCTCCTGTTTTTGCCACATCAACCGTGTAGTTGGCTAAACCAATGGCATTAAAATCAAAGCCATTCGGATACCATTCTTTGATGGCTGTGGATAGATAACGGTTCATCACTGCAACCAGAATTAACGGCACAAAGGCCAGACATTGACGCAGCACTGAACCGTTGTTTTGATTAGATAGCTCGATATCAGCAGTCGTTTGCGTGACGGTACCTTCAGCAGCAAAACCTGCATAGCCTTCACCTGCTCGTGCTGCAGCTTTACGACGTGACTCCAGATACAGCAGCCCCATGCTCAAGACGAAGATCGCCCCAATGACACCCAAAAACGGCGCTGCATAGATATTGGTGCCAAAGAACGTCGTTGGAATCACGTTCTGAATTTGCGGTGTACCTGGTAAGGCATCCATGGTGAATGTAAATGCACCTAAGGCAATGGTGCCGGGAATCAGTCGTTTTGGAATATTGGCTTGTTGGAACAGCTGATTTGCAAATGGATAAATTGCAAACACCGCCACAAATAAGCTAACACCGCTATAGGTCAGAATGGCACCGAGTAAAACCACGGTTAAAATGGCTTTCTTTGCGCCAATCCAGTTGACAATGGTGCGGGCAATCGACTCGGCAATGCCCGACATTTCTACCACTTTGCCAAAGATTGCACCCAGTAAAAACACCAGAAAATAGTCTTTAATGAAATTGACCATCTTTGGCATGAAAACGCCCGAATAAAACGGCAACACATTGGCGGGGTTAATCAGAAAGACTGCCAGCAAGGCGCATAACGGCGCCATGAGAATGACGGAAAAGCCACGATAGGCCGTGTACATCAGCAAGCCTAAAGACAGCAGAATGACAAATAAGTCCCACATATTCTTTTACTCCATTCCAAAGAATATATGTCAGGGTCAACCAGATTATTTTTTTTATACTGTGTGGTGGTTATCCTAACCATAAATAAAATCAAGAAACTGCCGATGGCAATACAGCATTTAAAAAACAAAGATACATGCTCAAACGTATTTTAAAATATCATTAAAACCATAAAAAACAAGACGATTAAAACAAAATACATCATTTTAATTTTTATTAAAAATCAATATACTACATAAATTAACAGCAAATAATTTAATTGATTAATAAAACAAATTAACTATTAAAAAATACTCATTAATACATTTAAAGTATATTTAGCTGATTCTTTTTAAAATCCATTTTTCGATATTGAGATAAAGTAAGTGAATAATCATTTGTCCTTGAGTTAAAAACAAACGGCTTGCCTTGCGCCAGCGAATTAACAAAAATGCCAGTCACAATGCGCTGTTTTTTTTATAAATTACACCATATAAATCAAAACTTTCCGAACAGGCGACTGAACATGACACTTAAGCAACTCAAGGCATTTCTTGCGCTGACGCGTACCCTGAATTATGCAAATGCCTCTGCTGAACTGCATCTCAGTCAGTCTGCGTTAAGTTTAAGTATCAAATCACTGGAAGAAGAACTCGGCGGCAAGCTGTTTAAGCGCAATACCCGTCGGGTCGAGCTGACACAGGAAGGAAAATCACTGATTCCCTATGCCAAGAAATTACTGGCCAACTGGGAGGATATGGAAAAGGATGTTAAACAACGTTTTAAACTCAATCGCGGCACCCTGAATATTGCCTCGATGCCCTTTGTCACCCATGCGATTTTGCCGCAAGTGATTCATAGCTTCTTAGCCAAGCATCCCAATATCAGCTTTTCCATTCATGATATTCCCAATGAGAAAGTACTGGAAAATGTTCAGGATGGTATTTTTGAAATTGGGATTTGCTTTGAACCGCCACGCCATGATCAACTGGAATTTAAGTCCTTATTTGAGGAAGATTTTCTGGCGCTGTTGCCCAAGACGCATCCACTGGCAAGTGCAGATTCGATCAGTTGGAAACAGCTGTGCGCCAATCCCTTTGTGACCTTGCAGCATCCCTCCATTGTTCGGCACCTGATTGAAGAAAACTGTCTTAAAAATCATCTGACTTTAGATTTAAAAGTTGAATGTCATCAGATCAGTTCCCTCTCCAGCTTTGTGGCACTGGATATGGGCGTTAGTGCCATTCCCCGCCATTTTCAGAATTTTATCGACAAGGAACATAACGTGCTGATTGAGATTGAGGACGGTAAACTGCCGCAGGCGATTGGCATCGTCTATAAAAAAGACTTTGAGCTTTCCAATATTTCAGCCGAGTTTATCGAGATCCTGCTACAACATGATTTTGGCTAAGCCCCTTCAGTTACTACACCAAGACCAACCCGCCCGTCATAGCACCTTTTTGAGTGAAATCGATGATTTTTCTGGTATTAATGAGTTTCCCTCATTAATCCTTTAGAAATTTAAACTTCTGTAAATAATCCCTGAGTGCTAAAACTAATAGAAACCAAGGAATTTACAGGTGAAAAAAATGAATAAAGTCTATTCAACCGCAGCACTGGCCCTACAAGATGTGGTGCAAGATCAGCAGACCTTTGCAGTGGGCGGTTTTGGCCTATGTGGTATTCCTGAAGCCTTAATTCAGGCGCTGAAAGACACAGGTGTAACCGGCCTGACCTGTATTTCCAATAATGCAGGTATTGATGATTTTGGCTTGGGTGTGTTGCTCAAGACCCGACAAATTAAAAAAATGATCTCGTCTTATGTAGGCGAAAATAAAGAATTTGAACGCCAATATCTAAACGGCGAACTTGAGGTTGAACTCACACCTCAAGGCACACTCGCCGAAAAACTACGTGCTGGTGGCGCAGGCATTCCTGCCTTTTATACCGCAACAGGTGCAGGTACCTTGGTGGCTGAAGGTAAGGAACAACGTGAATTTAATGGTCGCACCTATATCCTTGAACCGTCACTGACCGCAGATGTGGCACTGGTCAAAGCCTATAAAGCGGATAAAGCCGGCAATCTGGTATTCCGTAAAACCGCGCAAAACTTCAATCCTGAATGTGCCATGGCTGGAAAAATTACCATTGCCGAAGTTGAACAGATCGTTGAGATTGGCGAACTTGATCCAGATGAAATCCATTTAGCGGGCATTTACGTCAATCGTGTGGTACTGAACGCCACACCTGAAAAACGTATCGAACAAAAAACCCTAAAAGCACAGGACGCATAATCATGGCATGGACACGTGAACAAATGGCACAACGTGCCGCAAAAGAATTACAGGATGGTTTCTACGTCAATCTCGGTATTGGTCTTCCAACACTGGTTGCCAACTACATTCCAGAGGATATGGATGTGTGGCTGCAATCGGAAAATGGTCTACTCGGCATTGGCGAATTTCCAACCGAACAACAACTCGATCCCGATTTAATCAATGCAGGTAAACAGACCGTCACTGCACGTGCAGGTGCGGCCTTTTTCTCAAGCAGTGAATCCTTCGCCATGATTCGTGGTGGTCACGTCAATATCGCCATTCTGGGTGCCATGGAGGTCTCTGAACAAGGCGACCTCGCCAACTGGATGATTCCGGGCAAAAAGGTCAAAGGGATGGGCGGTGCCATGGATCTGGTTGCCGGCGTACAACGCGTGGTGGTGTTGATGGAACACAATGCCAAAGATGGAACAGCCAAAATCGTCAAACAGTGCAGCTTACCGCTCACAGGACAAAAAGTGGTGCATCGCATCATTACCGATCTGGGCGTACTGGATGTGGTTGCTGAAGGCATCAAACTGGTCGAGTTAGCCCCTGATGTGACTGAACAGCAAATCCGGGAGGCCACGGGTGTGGAGCTGTTGATTGAAGCCCAAGCTTAACTGATTACTTCCTTTTATTTCCCTTATTGAAGTGATGCTTTCCGAGCATCACTTTTAGCCGTTTTAGGCAACAAAAAATTCATTTAGGACAAATGAACTTTATAACAATCAAAGATGGATGCTTAAGATGAATAAACAACCTGCGCTGTTGGAGCGTTTCGCATTACGGATCAGTAACTGGTCGGAAAAATGGTTTCCAGACTCTTATATCTTTGCCTTACTCGGTGTCATCATTGTTTCATTCGCTGCAATCTGTATCGGTGCCCCGGTACAGGATGTTGCCAGTTCGTTCGGTAACGGTTTCTGGAGCTTAATTCCCTTTACCCTGCAAATGACCATGCTGATTATCGTCGGTTACGTGGTTTCTGTGTCTGCGCCTGTGAAAAAACTGATTCAGATGATGGCGCGTATTCCGCATTCGGGACGTAGTGCCATTGTCTTGGTTGCCACCACAAGTCTGCTTATTTCACTGGTCAATTGGGCGGTCAGTACCATTTTAACCGCCTTACTGGTGATTGCACTGGCCAAGCGTAAAGAACTGCATATGGACTATCGCGCTGCTGCAGCTGCCGCCATTATTGGCATGGGTGCGACCTGGGCGCTGGGCATCAGTTCGTCTGCAGCACAATTACAGGCCAATAAAGCCAGTCTGCCTGAGTCGATCTATAACCTAACCGGTGTGATTCCATTTACTGAAACCATCTTCCTGTGGCAATCGATGCTGATGACTCTAATATTGGTAATTGTCTCGATTGCGATTGCCTATTGGTCTGCGCCTAAGGGCGACAATGTCAAAACCATGCAGGATTTTGAGCTGGATTTTGAAGAAGAGGAAAAGACTGAAGTTAAATCGACCCGACCAGGCGATTGGCTGGAAAACTCACCACTGTTGACCATAGTTGTGGTGGCATTAGGCTTGATCTGGATGTTTATCGAGTTTTCCAAAACCAATCCCATCATTGCCATTTCCAGTCTGAATACCTATAACTTTGTGTTTTTAATGTTAGGTCTGGCCTTACACCGTACCCCGCGTAATTTTCTAAATGCCGTCAGTCAGGCGGTGCCTGCGGTCTCAGGGATTCTGATCCAGTTCCCGCTCTATGGCAGTATTGCCTTTATTATGACGCAAGCCTTAAATAGCGAAGACCTTTCCCTATCCCACTATATTGCCGAATTCTTTGTCTCGATTGCCTCCAAAGAAACCTTTGCCATTGTGATGGGCATCTACTCTGCGGTACTGGGTTTCTTTGTACCCTCTGGCGGCGGGAAATGGATTATTGAAGCACCCTATGTGATGCAGGCCGCCAATGATCTGCAAGTGCATCTCGGCTGGTCGGTACAGATTTATAATGCAGCAGAAGCATTGCCCAACCTGATCAACCCCTTCTTTATGCTGCCCATGCTCGGGATTTTAAAACTCAAAGCCAAAGACGTGATTGGTTTTACCGTCACCCAACTGGTTGTCCATCTACCTTTGGTGCTGTTTTTACTCTGGATTTTAGGCAGAACTTTAAGCTATACCCCACCTGTGCTGTAAATACGCAGGCTCGCCATCGTCAGGCATGATCGTCTATCGGCTCAAGATAAAGCATGACGGTGGTATGCTCGCTTGCGTTTGTTCATCAACTAAAAAATAAATGAAATTTGCAGGGTAATGTTGCATTCAAACCACCGCATAAACTGTGCTATTTTTAAGCAAATTGCACCACTATTCACCAAAATTACAAATTAATTTCTAAATTGGTGCACTTTTTGCATTATTTATTTCATTAAATTGGGCTGTTCCCCTACAGCCTGAGTTTTTAGATTTACTAAATCCTTTTTGGTGCAAAAAATGAATCAAAGCTATGCGCCAGAATCGAATTTAGCACTTTTTTTGAGCACCACTATGCAAAACGTAGATCTATTTTTCTTACTGCTCGGTGCAGTACTGGTATTGGCAATGCATGCTGGCTTTGCATTTCTGGAACTCGGCACAGTACGGCATAAAAATCAGGTGAATGCCTTAAGTAAAATCCTGACCGACTTCGCCATTTCAGCGATTGCCTACTTCTTTGTCGGCTACTGGATTGCCTATGGCCAGAACTTTTTCCATGCAGGGAGCACCTTAGCCTCAGACCATGGTTATAACCTGATGCGCTGTTTCTTCCTGCTGACCTTTGCAGCAGCCATTCCGGCGATTATTTCAGGCGGGATTGCCGAACGTGCCAAGATGCGCTCGCAAGCGATTGCGACCCTGCTTTTGGTGGCGCTGATCTATCCCTTCTTTGAAGGCATGATCTGGAATGGCAACTATGGCTTGCAAAAGTGGCTAGAAAACACATTTGGTGCAAGTTTCCATGACTTTGCCGGTTCAGTTGTGGTGCATGCCATGGGTGGCTGGATCGCTTTGGCTGCCGTAATTTTACTGGGTGCTCGTCATGGTCGCTATAAAAATGATGGACGTGTCAGCGCACATCCACCGTCTTCAATTCCATTCCTCGCCTTAGGTTCATGGATCCTGATCGTCGGCTGGTTTGGCTTTAACGTGATGAGCGCTCAACGGGTTGAAGCCATTTCAGGTCTGGTCGCGATTAATTCACTGATGGCGATGGTCGGTGGCACCCTAGCCGCAAATTTTATGGGTAAAAATGACCCGGGCTTCTTACACAATGGTCCGCTGGCGGGACTGGTCGCGATTTGTGCAGGCTCAGATATTGTGCACCCTATTGGTGCATTACTAATTGGTGGCATCGCCGGTGCACTGTTTGTTTACCTGTTTACCTATACCCAAAACAAACTGAAAGTCGATGATGTACTGGGGGTCTGGCCTTTACACGGCGTATGTGGTGCCTTTGGTGGGATTGCCGCAGGAATTTTTGGACAACAAGCACTGGGCGGGCTTGGCGGCGTTTCACTTATTTCACAAATCATTGGTACCAGTCTGGGTATTATTGTTGCACTGGCTGGCGGCTTCCTGGTTTATGGTCTGTTAAAAGCCACGCTTGGACTGCGTCTTTCCCAGGAAGACGAGTATCGTGGTGCCGACCTGTCCATCCATAAAATTTCAGCGAACTCCGAAGAATCGATGTTCTAACTTTTATCTTATTTAAACGCGGCTGATCAGGCCGCTTTTTTTATCTCTTCTTAAAATACGGTCTCTTTAGGTCGTTGTGCCTAGACTTCCAGAACGGCAATGCCTGAATAAAGCCATCTATCCATACGGCATGAATGGCATAAATTATGCTTTATATATCCTGCATTTTTATCAGAATTCATTCATTTAAAAACTGCTTAATTCATCAACAGTTACCATTAACAAAACGGTAAACAATATCGCTTGAGCAATCGTATGCAAGTTGATTAAGATGAAAAATAATGTATTTTTTATGTTTAGAAAGAAAACATTATTTTTCATAACAATGAACGGTTAAACCGCAACAATTACGAATGCATCAGAATGATACAAAAGGAGTTTTGTAGATGACATCTAAACGCACCATGACCTCGCTGCTTTGTGCAAGCGCCCTGATGTTGGGACTCAGTGCCTGTAGCGACAATAAGGCCCCTGCTGCCGGTGACAAAGCGGCGGATGGTAGTGCTTCTTCTTCGGGCACACTCAATAAAATTAAAAACTCTGGTACGATTGTACTTGGTTATCGTGACTCATCGATTCCCTTTTCCTACATTGCTTCCAATCCGAATCAGCCAGTCGGTTATGCCCATGACCTGCAACTCAAGGTAGTTGAAGCAGTCAAGCAAAAGCTGAATATGCCAGACCTGAAAATCCGCTATAACCTGGTGACCAGCCAGAATCGTATTCCACTGGTCTCCAATGGGACGGTTGATCTGGAGTGTGGTTCAACCACCAACAATAAAGAGCGTCAGCAACAGGTTGATTTCTCGGTTGGTTTCTTTGAAGTGGGTTCAAGACTGCTCACGGCCAAGAACTCCGGTATCAAGGACTTTTCAGATTTAAAAGGCAAGAAACTGGTCACCACAGCAGGCACGACCTCTGAACGTTATATCCGCCAGCACCAGCAAGAACTGGGCATTGGCGAAATCATTTCTGCCAAAGACCATGCCGAATCATTCCTGATGCTGCAAAATGGTCGTGCTGTCGCATTCATGATGGATGATATTTTACTGGCGGGTGAAAAATCCAAAGCCAAAGACCCAAATCAATGGGAAATCGTCGGCACTGCGCCAATTCATGAAATCTATGGCTGTATGCTGCGTAAAGGTGATACAGGCTTTAAACAGGTGGTTGATGATGCCATTAAAGCCACTTATGCTTCTGGTGAAATCAATAACATGTATAAAAAATGGTTCCAGCAACCAATTCCACCAAAAAATATTAACCTGGACTTTGCGATGTCTGATCAGCTCAAAGCCTTGATTGCCAATCCACATGACCGGGATAAGTAATTCCCCGCGATAACAAGACTATTATTGCAGAACCGGGAAACAGAGGATGTTCTCCCGTTTCTTCTCAGGAGTTATTATGAATTATAGCTGGAACTGGGGAGTATTGTGGCAATCGACAGGTATTGGAGACACCACCTACCTGAACTGGATTATCACCGGCCTAGGATGGCTGATCGTGATTGCTGTTGTGGCATGGAGCATCGCCATGCTGCTAGGCAGTATCCTCGGAATTATGCGCACACTTCCAAATAAAACCGCCAGGGCCATCGGTACGGCCTATGTCACCGTGTTCAGGAATATCCCTTTACTGGTTCAGTTGTTTATCTGGTTTTATGTGGTTCCCAACTTTCTGCCTGCACCGATTAAAAACTGGTGGATGAATGATCTGGGTGCCAATACCACTGCCCTGATTTCGGCCAGTATCGGTCTTGGACTGTTTACCGCAGCACGTGTCTGTGAACAGGTGCGCACTGGTATTGAAGCCCTGCCCAAAGGGCAAATTAATGCCGGTTATGCCATGGGATTTTCGACTCTGCAACTGTACCGCTATGTCATTCTGCCACAATCTTTTCGTACTATTTTACCGCCGTTGAGTTCCGAGCTGACCAACTGCGTGAAAAATACCTCGGTTGCGTCTTTGGTGGGTGTGGCAGAAATTATTTCGCAGATGAAAACCATCAGTGAATACACCCAGAATACCATCGAAATCTACACCTATGTCACCGTGATTTTTATTGTCATCAATATCTGTCTTATCTTTGCCATGAACCTGCTGGAAAAGCGTTTACGCATTCCTGGTTTAATATCAGGAGGTAAGTAGCATGGAATGGTTCACTTCTTTTCTCAGTGATTTACAGCAGTCCGGACCGGCTCTCTGGCATGGTTTCAGCATTACCTTAAAAGTCGTGGTCATCGCCACCATTGGCGGTATTGCCATTGGTACGCTGCTGGCATTAATGCGTCTGTCATCCATCAGGATTCTGAATGTGGTTGCACAGGCTTATGTCAACCTGTTCCGTTCCATTCCCCTGCTGCTGGTGCTGATGTGGTTTTATTTTGCCGTTCCCTTTATCTATACCGCAGCAACAGGCCAGTATCTGACCATTGATACCGCACTGGTTTCCAGTATCGTGGCATTTATGCTGTTTGAAGCCGCTTATTTTTCTGAAATTGTCCGTGCCGGTATCCAGTCGATTCCAAAAGGACAAGCTGCCGCGGCATCCGCGTTGGGCATGAGTTATGGGCAGTCGATGCGCCTGATTATCCTGCCACAGGCCTTTAGAAAAATGATGCCGTTATTGCTTCAGCAAACCATTATCCTGTTTCAGGATTCCACCATGGTGTATGCCATTGGTCTGCTCGACTTTTTCAGAACAACTTATGTTCGTGGAGATTTAATGTCCTTGCTTACCCAATATATTCTATTTGCAGGACTTGTGTACTTTACCATCAGCGCCATTGCCACATTCGCAGTTAAACATTTACAAAGGAGGTTACGGGTATGAGCGACAATAAAGTAATGATAGACCTCCAAAATGTCAGTAAATGGTACGACCAGTTTCAGGTCCTGACCGATTGCAGCACCCAGATCCGTCAAGGTGAAGTGGTGGTGGTGTGCGGTCCTTCAGGTTCAGGCAAGTCCACCTTGATCAAAACCGTCAATGGGCTGGAACCCTTTCAACAGGGTAAAATCTTTGTCGATGGCGTACCCGTGCACGAACCCAAAACCGATATGACCAAACTGCGTAGCCGGGTCGGTATGGTATTTCAGCATTTTGAACTGTTTCCACATCTGAGCATTACTGAAAACCTGACCATAGCCCAGATCAAGGTCTTGGGACGTTCAGAAGCAGAAGCCAATAAAAAAGGACTGGCTTATCTGGACCGTGTTGGACTCAGTGCCCATGCCAATAAATATCCGGCCCAGCTTTCAGGCGGGCAACAGCAACGGGTGGCGATTGCACGTGCGCTGAGCATGGACCCGATTGCCATGCTGTTTGATGAACCGACTTCTGCACTTGATCCGGAAATGATCAACGAAGTACTGGATGTCATGGTCGGGCTGGCCAAAGAAGGCATGACCATGATGTGTGTGACCCATGAAATGGGCTTTGCCCGTCAGGTGGCTAACCGGATTATCTTTATGGATCAGGGTAAAATTGTTGAAGACTGCTCCAAAGATGAATTCTTTGGTACGTCACGTGGCGAACGCGCGCAGCAGTTCCTCGATAAAATTTTGCACTAACCTAAACGATATGCAACAAATAAAGCAGCCTAAATGGCTGCTTTTTATCGAATAAAGCTCGAGCGTTATTTGATAAAATGCTCAAACTTGCCCTCCAGATTTATAAAATCTTTAAGCTTTTCCAAGCAAGCGTTCAGCCAACATTTTTTTATATAAATTTAAGAGCAGATTAAGCTTTTAGGAATTAAATAGTGAGATGTTTATCTCACATTAACAGTATGTTCCATGATTTTAAGAACGCCTTTTTTCTTATGGACGAGCTTTTTAGTTTTTATCAGTTTTTTTATTTTACTGTTGGTGTTTCCTGTAGGCGGAGCAATTGACTTACATCTGATTGCGCCTTGGGTCAGCTTACATGGTGATTTTCCTTATAAGCATGACTGGTTTCTGGAACAACTTAACCATAGTTACGTTAAACAGCTTTTAACTGCCATCTACGTGATCTTCTTTTTGCTGTGGTGTGCTTCATTTAAAGTTGAAAAACTGAAAGCTCAACGCTGGCAATATGGCTATATGTTTTGGGTCAGTATTTTGTGTACCTGCATCGTAGGCTTGCTCAAAGCGCACTCTGCCCAGGCCTGCCCGTGGTATATGACCCATGAAACCGTAACAGGTTTTGTCTGGGATTTCTCCGCAACTGCCGGACATTGTTTCCCAGGTGGACATGCCAGTACAGGCTTTGCCTTGATCACCGGTTATTTTGTCTATCGCCTCGATCACAAGCGCAGAGCATGGTTCTATCTGTTTGCGGGAACGCTGATTGGATTCGCCATGGGCTGGGCACAGATGATGCGTGGTGCCCACTTCCTCAGTCATAACCTGTGGACAGCATGGGTCTGTGTTGTAATTAATTTAGTATGTTATACATTTACTTATAAGTATCATCAACGCGCAGCAAAACGCGATGCAGTACCTTTATTGGCATCTGATGTGGTAAAGTGACAAGCAGTGTCCATTGAGCGGGCACTGAATTTTGCTCACATTAGGATTTTTTTGCTGTCGTATGTCGGATTTTCAAATATTTTTAGAATCTACGCTTGCTTCCCAACAAGACTCTATTCAATCTTATGAATTAGGCTTACGCAAAGTATGGTTAAAAAAGGCTTCTGAACGCCATGGACTATGGCTTTATACGCCGCTGAAATGGCTGGCCAAGATCTTTAATCTAGGTGCAATTACCCCGGTCCCGAATCAGGGCGGAGCGAAGGCCATTCAATGCGAGTTCAAACGCATTCAACAACTCAAAGCGCTAGGGATCTCGACGCCGAATGTGTTGGCAGTTTCAAAAAAAGGCATTTTATTGGAAGATGTTGGCTCGCAACGTCAAAGTCCTGTCAGTCAGCTCGACCAGAAGCTGGGCAGCCTCAAAGATCATCCTGAAGCGAGATATGCCTTATTTGATCAGGCCATTCAAGCCATCAGTCATATTCATCAGCAGCAAGGTTATTTAAGCGAAGCTTTCGCGCGCAATATTCTGGTTGATCAACAGAACCAGTTTACCTTTATTGACTTTGAAACCGATCCGAAAGATGTACTCAGCCTGCATGACTGCTTTGTACGTGACTGGTTATTATTTATTTTTTCCACCGCCTATCATTTTGAGTTTGAACAGCTTGAACAGGCCAGCCAGCAACTTTACCAAGCCCTACGGGCCGAACCACAAGTCTATAAAGATATTTGCAAAGTCGGCAAACGTTTAAACTGGGTGCTACGCTTTAATGTCAGTAAAGTCGGCAATGACGGCAAGCGTATCCAGAAATGTGTGCTGTTCCTACGTTATTTACGCGATCAAGCCGAAACCGCACCCCAGATCAGTTGAGTCATTTCCTCAATGATTTAGTGACTTGCCTTGTCTTCATGATGGGCAAGTTTTTTCGGTAATTTAACCAATACCGATAATCCACCCAGTTCAATACTTCTCGATAAACTCAGCACACCACCCAAACGCTGGGTCGCTTTATCCACAATTGATAAGCCCAGTCCGCTGCCGACCTCTAAATGGTGATGTACCCGGTAAAAACGCTTTAAGACCTTGTCATATTGTTCAGGATCGATCCCTGCACCACTGTCTTCGATCTGGATATAGGCAAAATCATCGGTATCGCTATAAACCGAAATATTGATAATCCCCTGCACTGGTGTGTACTTAATTGCATTGTCAATCAGGTTAAAAATAATCGAATGCACCGTCGATTCAAGGCTTTGCATTTCAATTAAATCATTACGCTCAAAGCCGAGATCAATTTCTTTCTGCATGGCCAGATTGACCAGTTGCTCCACACAATTTAACGCCACATCATTAAGACGGAAACTGGTATTCGGTTCAATCAGGCTGAGTGCGACATCCTGTTTAGCCAAGGCCAGAAGCTGCGTTACCAGATGCTGGATACGGGCGAGTCCCTTACTCAGATTCTGCAAAGATTCATGTTCAGGAAATTGGCTAATCAAGATACGGGTCTGCAGATTCAAGGCCGTCACCGGCGTCCTTAGCTCATGTGCAGCATCGGCAATAAACTGCTTCTGTTCGGTCTGTGCATGCTGAATCCGTTCAAACAACCGGTTCATTTCTTCAATGGTCGGTAATAATTCCTGCGGATAATCTTTGACATCAATTGGTGATAAGCCATCGGAATCACGCTGGGTCAGTTCTTCCTTAAATTCATCCAGTGGTTTAAGACTGAGACTGATGATAAAGGCCAATACAATAATCGCTACAGGCAGCAACAGGATATACGGAATAAACATGCTGCCCGCCAGTTCCCAGGCGAACGCTTTTCGCACCTGCTCCTGCTGACTGATCTGAATCTGATAATCTTTTAAGGGAATCACATAAACACGCCACTTCCCTTGCGGCGTGTTCTGGGTGTAAAACCCAGCCTGTTTGACTGGCGGAACCAAGAGATGGGTCTGGTGCCATAAATGGCTCTGGTCTTTATAGGCCCAGATATCAATCAGTAAATCTTCTTCATGATAGGTCCGGTGCAATTCAACACGGCTGGCAACTGTAGTCAAAGGCTGGGAGGTCGAGCGCTCAGCCATATATTGCATTTGCGTATCTAAAATTTCATCCACTTCATGTAATGAAATTTTATAAGCGGCCAAAATCAGAAAACAACCCAACACCACGCTAAAAATCGAGGTTCCCCAGATCAGTCTTTTCTTCAGCGAATAATGACGGGTGTTGCGCATCGGATTATGACTGCCCCAAACGATAACCTAAACCACGAATGGTTCGAATAAAGTCTTTGCCCAGTTTGGCCCGCAAGTGATGTACATACACTTCAATGGTATTACTGGTGACTTCACTGTCGAAATCATACAACTTATCTTCAAGGTTGGCTTTAGAGAAAATTTTATTCGGATGCGTCACCATCGGAATCAGGATCGCCCATTCCCGGTTAGACAATTCGATTTGCTGGCCTTTAAATGTAGCCAGATGCTGATCGACATCCAGCGTCAGTTCGCCACTTTTGAGCAACTGTGACTGGCTTTTCAGTTGTGCCGTTTCAACATTGCCACGGCGTAACAAGGCATTGATCCGTGCCAACAGCTCATCAAACTCATACGGTTTAATCAGATAGTCATCTGCGCCCTGATTCAAACCATCCACACGGTTTTGCAACTGGTCTCTGGCAGAAATGATCAGAACCGGCAAGGCACTGCGTTGACGAATCTGTTTCAGGATCTGCATACCGTCCATGAGTGGCAGCCCTAAATCCAGAAGCACCAGATCAAAAGATTGCTTGGTGAGCAAAGCCAGTCCATCGACTCCGTTATTGACCCATTCCACGTCAAACTGATGATATCGCAGTAAGGTCAATGTTGACTCTGCAATCATAAAATCATCTTCTATCATCAAGATCTTGGTCATGATTTCATTTCACCTTATGGATTAGCACATGTTTCTAACATGTCATCTTTAGCATTTATTACTTTGGTTTTTACATCAAGCAAACTTAACAAGGTCGGGAACAGATTATCTTGGCTCAGTTTGTTTTTACTTTGTTGGGCCAGACATGTCATCTGTTTGTTGGCCTGTTGTTGCCATGCGCTTGAGAACCACATCAACATCGGTACATGGGTCTGCTGAGTCGGAGCAATGGCATAAGGCGCGCCATGCAGATACATGCCACTCTCACCTGTCGATTCACCATGATCAGATAGATACCACAAACCCGTTTGATATTGGGTCGTATTTTTCAAGGTTTCGATCAATGAATCCAGCACATAATCGGTATAAAGCAAAGTATTATCATAACTGTTAATCAGTGCTTCCTGCGTACAGCCTTGAATTGCATTGGTATCACATGTTGGCTTGAATACCCGGAATGCTGGCGGAATACGTTCATAATAGGCAGGTCCATGACTACCCATTTGATGTAATACGATTAAACGTGGTTGGGTATCGTCTTTCGGGATCGTCGCTAAATAGGCTTTTAAGCTATCAATCAGGATATCATCCAGACATTCATCATCCTTACACCATTTCTGCTGGATCGGCTCAGGAATTTTAAACTGTTCTACCCGGTCACATGTGCCCTTACAGCCTGAATTATTGTCAATCCAGGTCACCTGATACCCTGCACGTTTGGCAATATCCAATAGACCTTCACGATGGCTTGCTAACCTCTCATCATAATCTTCTCTCGGCATACCTGAAAACATACACGGTACCGACACAGCAGTTGCCGTACCACATGAACTGACTTGCGAGAAATTGATAATATTTTGTTTGGCTAATTTCGGATTGGTCTCTTTGGCATAACCATTTAACGAGAAATTTTCTGCGCGGGCAGTTTCACCGACCACCAATACCATCAGTTTAGGCAGACCCTTTGCAGCCTGAGTTCGTTGCGCATCTTCACCATAATGTACCAACGGTAAATTCTGTTTAGGTGCCTTCTTTTTATAATACGACACCGAAGAGGCGATCATATTTTGAGGCGAGATCATGCCTTTGATATCGCGGTTCTCACGGAAAATAGCTGCGAAATCGACATAGAAAACAAATAACAATCCACCGACCAAAGCCAAGGAAACCACCGAGGCAATCAACTTTTTAAACAGTTGCCGGGGAATGGATTCAGATTTGATTTTGGTCATCAAAATCACCAGAATCGGCAGCAGTACCATCCCGGCCATCCAGATCAACAAGCGCCAAGACCAGGTGTCTCGTGCTTCGGAAAAGTTGGTTTGCATCAAGTTTTGAATCTGATCGGAGGTAATCCAGACCCCTAAGGTATTGACTGCATAGGCAGCAAAACCGCCAATAAAGACCAGAGCAATCGCCAGCAGTTTTGCGGTCCATTTCCAGCTCAATAGCTGAAAAATAAAAGCATATAAAGCCGTGACCACGCCCACAGAAGCAACGACAAAAAGTCCAGCCTTGATACCTGTATAGGGTGTTAAAGCCAACATTTTTTCATAAAAAGCGAAGTTCAGGAACACACCTAACCAGATGGCAAGTAGTACATTAAAGGTGAGTAATGAAATTGGCTTGGTTCTGAGTCTTTGCAGCAACATAGGCATCATGATCTAAAAATAAATTTCTTAGTGTTTTAAAGATAAGAATAAAAACTTAAAAATGACTTAAACTGCATCAGAAGCAAACTAAAAGTATTCGGTGCAGTCATAATTTTAATAAAAGTTTAAATAACATCCTGTTTTCTAAAAACAGTTTAATGCTATTTCACCGAATTTACGATGATTTTATGAATTAATAAAAAACGCCCTTTAAGCGAACTTAAAGGGCGTACTTGCAAAAAGCAAAGTTTAGAATTTAAATTCCAGACCTAGACCTGCAACGGGTTGCTTATCTTTTTTGCTGGCCTGCTCAAGGGTTAAATAACCTGCATAACCATAGGTTTTGACCTGTTTGTTAAAAGCATAGTCTGCACCAGCAATCACCTGCTTAGCTTTAAAGTCGGCAGTATTATTTTTAAAACTGGTGTCATTTTGACTATATTGGCCTTTTACCGTCCAGTTTTTGGCTTGTGGAAGATTATATTCCGCGCCCACTAACCAGCCTTGTGCATCGTCAATATTTTCTGAACCCGCTGCATTTCCTTCAGCTTTTTCTACTTCAGAGCTTTGATAGAGGGCTTTTAATGCCAAACCTTCAAGTGGCGTTACTTTACCAATGGCACGAACCGTATTGGCTGCAGCGAAGAGACTCCCCCCTGCAATTGCAGGTTCAGCCGCATTCAAGAAGCCACGCCCTAAGAAGTTACTTGGAATGGCTTTATCGTAACCAATACCCGCTACCAACAATGGATTATCATAGGTCACCGATGCTGACCAAGCATCACCCAAACCACGACCTGCAACTTTTGCACCACCGCTAGTCGCCTTGATGCCAGATGACTCACCTGTTGCAAGTAAGGCATTCACTTTAAATGCACCATCCAGTAATTGAACAGCTGGGGATTCATACACCAGTACATTATCAATACGATTTTCACCAGTGAAAATTCCACCGATATCGGCTTTGTTCGCCACATAATTATTAAAGGTGTCGACCACACTAGATAATTGTTTTACAGGCGTATCATGTTTACCAATTTTCAAGGTACCCAACTGGGCATCTTTTAAACCTACAAAACGGTTACGCTGGGTCCAGTCACTGCTATCGCCATCAGCACTAAAACCCCATTCAATCGCATACACTGCGCTTAAACGCTCAGTGAGTTTTTCATCGCCTTTAAGTCCGACAAATGAACTGTTTGAGCTGATTTCCCAGACATCTTTATTTGATTTTGTTGCATTTTTTTCTGGTAAATAATCAACACTGGCATCAATCTCCCCGTAAAAGGTTGGTACTGCAAATGTTGTGGTTGCAAGTAAACTGAGCACTGCTGCTGTTACAATTTTGATTTTCATTGTTTACATCCTGGTTTAATTTGTAACAAATCCTACACATTAACTTTATATGACAAAATAATTAAAATCTTATTTATTTATTCTAATTTCGACTAAAGTTTAATTTTTATACATTTTAGCTGTCTATTAAGATTTCACTCTATATCCTTATAATTTAATAAATTAATTGCTCTATCAAATAATTAATAATGCAAATTGGCAGGACATTGTGAAAACAAACTCAATTCAGGAAAACCTTTATTCCAGACTAAAAACAGGAAATATCAAGATAAAGAAAACTTAAACACGCTGATTTCTTGTTTCATTTCTATGATGTTTGGCAATATATTTGTAATAAAAATTTAAACTGAACTTACTTTATTTTTCCAATAAAAAATCGGCCCTAAGCAAACAATCGCAACCACACAGATAAAACTCAAATAACCAGAGTAGCCCCATACATCTCCAGCAAATCCACTGATTAAATACAGCAAACCACTGACAGTCGCCATGATCGAGACCTGAAAAGTAAAGTCCGTTCCGGCACATTGTTTACGACTATATTGCATGACCAGTGTCAGCATCACCACCAACAGCATGGCAGAGCAAGCATCTTCAAAGGCATTGACGGTATATAACCAGACAGGTGCAATCTGGACATGGCTTTCATAGCCGTGAGCAATCATTGCATAAGCCAGCAAGCTGATAATTTTTAGAGTAGAGAAAAGCATCAAACAGGCGATTCTGGAATAATGCTTGAGCAGCAGTCCGGCCATCCCCGCCCCAACCAGCGCAGCGACCGCACCGAACATGGTGATATAAACCCCGATCTGGGTGAAGTTCAATCCCATATCCACCATCAGTGGCTTTAATAAAGGCCCTGAAAGCCCGTCAGCTACTTTGAAACTAATCAGGACCAGTAACCAGGCTTTTAATTCTGCTGACGATTGAAAATAGTTTAAATAGGCTTTGATCGCCTGCAACAAGGGCACAGAAGTTGTCTGCGTTCTTGTCGTTGAGTTTGCATGCGTAGGTTCACGGTATAACAATACGGGTAAAGTATTGAGAAATACCAATAAAGCCAACGCCAAAAAGGTGGCTTGCCACTGTAACCAGTCCAGACACCACAGCACTGCCCCGCCCCCCACAATAAACCCAAGGCGTGATCCAATCACCTGAAAGGTATTACCCCAGTGTTGTTGATCTGTTTTGAGTAAGTTGACTGCCAGACCATCGGTTGCAATGTCCTGCGTGGCACCCGTTAAATTCATTAAAAACAGCAAGACAAAGAAAACCAGCAGATAGCCGGGTTGATCCAGCGCCTGAATCGGGAAAAAGGACAAGATCATCAGAATCAGTACACTGGATAATTGTGTGGGAATAATCCAGCTACGGTAATGTCCTAATCGGGATGATAAGGCCAGACGATCAACATAGGCCGCCCAAAACACTTTGATCGACCACGGCAGCATCAATAAGCCAAAGCCACCAATATGGGCCAGAGATACACCTTGCGCCCTCAGAATCACGGGCAAGGCATGGGTCATAAAGCCTACAGGCAAACCCTGCGCCCAATACAAAGAAAACAATAAAATGTAAACCTGACGAAGATTCGGCATTTTCAGTTTCCAGCGCTGGAGTAATAAGGGAGCATCAGTATCCAATCCTTTCATTCTTCTGGCAATAAAATCTTATTTTTTGCCAATGCAGTCGCTGTCATCAGCGTTTAACATGAATAAAGTTGTCATTATTTATATTCATGTATGCCACAACATTTTCCAGATTTACCGCCCTTGGTTCCACAACGTGGCACAGCTTATAGCCGTGCATTGTGTAAAAAGCTCTTTCTTGCCCAAGGCTGGACTGTGGTCGGAGAAATTCCCAACCTGCCTAAAGCTGTCGCGATCATTTCTCCACATACCTCCAATATCGATGGCTGGTATGGTTTTCTGGCAATTGGCGGATTGGGCTTAAAAGTGACCGTGCTGGGTAAAGACACCTTATTCAAGCCGCCTTTCCAGCCACTATTAAACTGGGCCGGACTGATTCCGGTTCGTCGCGATAGTGCCCATGGTCTGACTGAACAAGTGGTTGCCACCATTCAACAGCATGACAAAATCTGGGTCGGTATGGCGCCTGAAGGCACCCGTAAAAAAGCCGAAAAAATGAAAAGTGGTTTTTATCACATTGCCCATGCAGCCGGCATTCCGATTGTGATGTTTGCCTTTGATTATGACCATAAAACCATTTACTGTTTGGGCGCATTTACCCCGACCGGGCATTACCAGCAGGACCTTGATCAGATCATGCAACGTTATGTCGGTCACTTCTCGCCGAAAAATCCGGATTGGCTGGCTGAACCCTTACAAAAACTTGTGAAAAAAAACTAGAAAATGAAGGGCAAATCTGCTCTGATGTGCCCATCTTCCTGTACATTTTATCTGCATTTGTTATGAACATTGCTCGTCTGTCCTGCTTGGCTGTTTTTGGTCTTGCTTTATTTGGCTGTGATCAGATCACAAAGAAAACTCCACCCACCACCGCAATTCAGGCACGTGAGCCTGTGGTTGCGCTGGCATTAGGCGGTGGCGGTGCCAAAGGCTTTGCCCATATTGGTGTGATTAAAGTCTTAGAATCGCATGGCATCAAACCAAAAATCGTGACAGGCACCAGTGCCGGTAGCTTTGTCGGCAGTATTTATGCCAGCGGTCAAACGCCCTATCAAATGCAGAACCTTGCCCTGAAACTGCAAGAATCGGATTTACGTGATCTGACCATTAATAGCCAAGGCATTATTCTCGGTCAGAAACTCCAGAATTATGTGAATAATCAAGTCGGCAATAAACCGATTGAACAATTCCCGATTCGTTTTGCTGCAGTCGCCACCCGTTTAGACAGTGGCAAAAAAGCCGAATTTATTAAAGGCAATGCCGGTCAGGCGGTACGTGCCTCTTGCAGTATTCCCAATGTGTTTGTCCCTGCGGTCATCGGCAAGACCAAATATGTGGATGGTGGCTTGGTCAGTCCAATTCCGGTGAAAACCGCGAAGGACATGGGGGCCGATATCGTGATTGCGGTGGATATTTCTGCACGACCTGTCGGTGGTAAGCCGCTCAGCATGTGGGGCTTGTTAGACCAGACCATTAATATTATGGGTCAACAAAGCATTAATGAAGAACTGAATCAGGCCACCATCGTGATTCAACCTAAAGTGGGTCATCTAGGCGTACTGGATCTTAAATCGAGTAATCAAGCCATTTTAGAAGGTGAAAAAGCAGCTCAGGCCAAGATCACGGCGATTCAAAGTGCAATTAGCGCATTTAAGAAATCTCCCGCTGCCTTAAAACCGGCACCACGACCAAAATTCTAAAACTCCTCCTCAAAGGCTGTTGAGACTACTAAAACGTGCATTATCCCCAGTTTTTTAGTCCTCAACAGCCACAATGCCTAAAAAAACAATCTTTTCATATTCATAAAGATAATCATCTGCTACAGTGCTAAGGTGAATGTTTTTTCACCTCTACTCCGTTTAATTATGCGAGCAAATCTATGGAATTTGTAGTTGAACCTTGGCACTGGTTTGTATTAGGGATTTTACTGATTCTTTCAGAACTGATTTTGCCTGCTTTTGCTGCATTGTGGTTTGGCATAGCAGCAGTCATGGTGTGTATTTTACTGTGGCTTTTCCCGATGATGGGTTTTACCACCCAAGTAATTACTTGGGGTATTTTATCTATTTTATGTACGATTCTCTGGTTCAAATTTATCAAACCGCTGTCGATTGATAAAACCAAAGCAGGTCTCCCTCGCGAAGCAACCATTGGTCAAGTCGGTATGGTGATCCAGACCGGACTTGAACATGGACAAATTATTGTACGCTTTCCGATCCCTGTTTTAGGTTCTGATGAATGGCATTGCCGTTGTACAACTCCGGTACATGTCGGTGATCGCGTTCGCGTGGTTGATATTTTGGGTAATGATTTAGTCGTTCAACCTCATACGTCATAAACACAAAGAGGGTTTCTAATGTCTGTCGGTACGATTGTTGTTTTAGCTTTTTTAGCTTTTATCGGTGTAACTATTTTTAAAGGGGTGCGTATTGTTCCCCAAGGTTATAAATGGATTGTGCAACGTTTAGGTAAATACCATACCACGTTGAGTCCAGGTCTAAACTTCGTGATTCCTTATGTGGATGAAGTGGCATATAAAATTACTACCAAAGATATTGTTCTGGATATTCCTTCACAAGAAGTGATTACTCGTGACAATGCGGTGTTGGTGATGAATGCCGTAGCGTACATCAACCTGACCACACCAGAAAAAGCGGTGTACGGCATTGAGAACTATACCTGGGCTATTCAAAATCTGGTGCAGACGTCACTGCGTTCGATCGTGGGTGAAATGGATCTGGATGATGCGCTTTCTTCGCGTGATCATATTAAGGCAAAACTTAAAGCGGCCATTTCTGATGATATTTCAGATTGGGGTATCACCCTGAAAACCGTGGAAATTCAGGATATTCAACCCTCACACACCATGCAGGCGGCGATGGAAGCGCAAGCAGCCGCTGAACGCCAGCGTCGTGCCACTGTGACCAAAGCGGATGGTGAAAAACAGGCTGCAATTCTGGAAGCAGATGGTCGTCTGGAAGCGTCGCGTCGTGATGCAGAAGCACAGGTTGTGCTAGCAGAATCTTCACAACGTGCCATTGAAATGGTGACCAGTGCGGTAGGTGATAAGGAGATTCCTGTGGCGTATCTGCTCGGTGAACAATACGTGAAAGCAATGCAGGATTTAGCTAAATCTGGCAATGCCAAAACGGTGGTTCTGCCTGCCGATGTACTCAATGCCATTCGTGGCATCATGGGCAAACATTAAGTCATCTATCCAATAAAAAAAGCAGCGTAAACGCTGCTTTTTTTATTTAAACACTTCCGATCAGTTTTCGGGTTCTAAGTGGCAGTTTTACTATGATGAGATCATAGGAATCCTGAATGAGATCCTGTAGCAGATCAGGCGTGATTTCTGGGCTACTGGCAATCGAAATCCAGTGTTTCTTATTCATGTGATAACCCGCTGAAATCGCAGAATAGAGTTCCTGATATTCCAGACTTTTCTCTGGCTTACATTTCACCGTGACAAGCAATGTTCCAGCATTAAAACCGATATACATAAACATTTTGTCAAAGACTTTGAATACCTCAAATTCGGGACCAAAAGGTTGCGACTGGATTGCAAAAGGCAGGTTTTGCGCATAGTACAACGCGCATTGTTCGAGTTGGTTCTGATTCATGACATTTTCCCCTACTCTATTATTTGGCTTGATTTTAGGACTATGTATGTTCGTACATGATAGCTCAAATTAAATTTTCCACAGCAGCCTTCTCAGCTCAAGGCCAATGAGATCCGGTCAAATATGATTGAAGGATAAAGTGAAGAATCGGGTTCCTGTTTGCTCCTGAAAACCGAGTTTTTGATATAAGTTTTGTGCTTGTATATTCTCGGCACCGGTCTCTAATGCAATAAATTTGGCCTGTGTGTCTTGCGCAAATTGGATGGCTTGCTGCATTAAGGATACTGCAATACCTTGTCGACGATAGTTCTGATCCACATAGAGATCATTTAAAATCCAAGCATTACCCAGCGATACTGAAGAAAAAGTCGGATAGAGCTGTACAAAACCAATGATCTTGTTGTTGTCATTTTTCCGGATAAAAAATACTGAATCCTGATTATTTAATCTGTTTTCAATAAATTGTATTGCACCCGCTAAATCGCTGGCCTGTTGATAAAAAACCCGATAGGCATTAAATATTTCAGCGAGCGTGTCCACATCTTGAATTGATGGCGCATCGGCTGTATTTATTTGCATTTTTGTTATTTCCAAAAAATAAAAGACCATAAGCTTGGTCTTTTATAACATCAATCAATGGAGAAAAACTGACTGGCTTTTAACTTTTACGCGCTAGCAAAAACTTTGAGATGTCGACCAGTTCTTTGGCATCATCCCCAAAATACGCTAAAGCGTCAAAGGCCTGATCATGCAGGCTTTGCGCATAGGCTTGTGCTTGTTCCAGCCCCATTAAAGCAGGATAGGTCGACTTCTGCGTTTGCTCATCTTTACCTGCGGTTTTGCCCAAGGTTTCTGTGCTGGCAGTAATATCCAGAATGTCATCTTGTACCTGAAACGCCAGACCAATAGTTTGCCCAAATTGACGTAATTTAGGAATCGCCTGATCCGTGCCCGCAAAGATGGTTACAGCGCCCATCATGATCGCGGCCTGAATCAAGGCACCGGTTTTATTACGGTGAATATTTTCCAATTCGGCCTGATTGACTTGCTTACCGGCCCCTTCTGCCTGCAAATCCAGGACCTGACCGCAGACCATTTTTGAACTCGCGGTCGCCAAGATCTGTACCTGCTTCAACACAATCGCGGCTTCAGTTCCCTGGCCCTGTTCATCAAACAGACTACTGCCCAGGATTTCAAAGGCCATCGACTGCAAAATATCACCTGCCAACAGTGCTGTATCTTCACCAAAGGCGACATGACAAGTCGGCTGTCCACGACGCAATAAATCATTGTCCATACATGGCAAATCATCATGCGCCAGTGAATAACAATGGATCAGTTCAACCGCAACTGCTGCACGGCGAGCCGCTGCAAAATTATGATTCGGTTGCAAAGATGCTGCGGCATAACAGAGTGCTGGACGAACACGCTTTCCACCAAGCATGACGGCATGATGAACAGCTGCTTTTAAAGGTTCTGGAATCGAAAATGCAGCCAATGCTGTCAATAAATCCTGTTGAATACGTTGTTGAGCTTGTTTTAAAACATCCGCATTAACTTGAGAAATAGATGACACAATTGCCTCGGGAAATCTTAATGGAAGGAAAATGACAAGACTTGCCAGAATGGCGACATCATAACACTATTTATCTGAAGAAATTGCATTTGTAGTTTTAATCGATTCCAAATAATAAAGCCTTCAAATGAAGGCTTTATCGCATCATTCCAATCAGTGCTTAGAAAGTATCCCCAGGTACACGCACCCAACCTTCCATCAATACACGTGCGCTACGGCTCATAATGGCTTTTTTCACCGCCCATTTGCCATCAATCAATTCGGCTTGAGCGCCCACACGTAAGGTGCCGGAAGGATGTCCAAAACGAACAGCTTCACGTTCACCGCCCCCAGCCGCCAAATTCACCAGCGTCCCCGGAATTGCTGCGGCAGTACCAATCGCAACCGCGGCGGTTCCCATCATGGCATGATGTAACTTGCCCATCGACAAGGCACGAACCAGTAAATCAACATCACTGCTCTCAACCGCTTTACCACTTGAAGACGTGTACGATTTTGGTTTTGATACAAAAGCAATTTTAGGGGTGTGCTGGCGTGCAGCTGCTTCTGAAATGTCTTTAATCAGCCCCATGTGCACCGCGCCATAGGCACGGATTTTTTCAAATCGTGCTAAAGCAGCCGCATCACCATTAATATGATCTTGTAATTCTGTACCTTGATAACCGATATCTTCGGCATTCAGAAAAATGGTTGGAATGCCTGCATTAATAAATGTTGCTTCAAAAGTACCTACCTCAGGAACAGTCAATTGATCCACAACATTTCCTGTCGGGAACATATCGCCGCCTTCTTCACCATCATCTGCAGGATCCAGGAATTCAATCTGAACTTCTGCTGCAGGGAACGTTACCCCGTCAAGTTCAAAATCACCGGTTTCCTGTACTTCGCCATTGCTCACAGGCACATGTGCGATAATGGTTTTCTGGATATTCTTCTGCCAGATGCGTACCGTACAAATGCCATTTTCAGGAATACGGTCGGCATTGACCAGACCATTAGAAATCGCAAATGAACCCACAGCAGCGGTGAGGTTGCCGCAGTTGCCACTCCAGTCCACAAATGGCTGATCAATCGATACTTGTCCAAATAGATAATCCACATCATGGTCTGGCTCTGAACTTTTTGCCAGAATCACGGTTTTGCTGGTACTGGAGGTTGCGCCACCCATCCCGTCAATCTGCTTGCCATAAGGGTCCGGACTGCCAATCACGCGTAGAAGAAGTTGATCACGTGCCTTGCCTGCTACCTGTGCCGCTGCGGGTAAATCATCCAGTTTGAAAAATACCCCTTTACTTGTGCCACCGCGCATATAGGTTGCAGCGACTTTGATTTGCGGTACTGAGCTCATGTCCATTCTTCCTTTTATCATATTCTTGGTGCAGCGGTATTTTGCATCTCAAATTACTGCACAGCCGTTATAAATACCATACGACCAATGGTGCCTGATTATATTTTCATGGATAAAATATGTGCATTATATTGAGTATTTTTCATTGCTTACACAATGGCAAAAATGCGAATCCATCCGTCGGGAAAAACAAGAATCGGATTTTACTGTATAAATATGAAGCAAATTTCACATTAATATCAATCTAAATATATAATTTTAAATAACTTTTAAAAACAACTTTGCAGTCATGGCAATGCTGTACTTTTACTAGGCGAAAATCAATCAATCTATTAGAATAATCCAGTTAATTCCTCGTCGAGCTCAGTCCTTTGAACAACGATTCTTCTCAACTTCAGCGTGGACTAAAAAACCGCCATATCCAACTCATCGCGATGGGTGGAGCAATTGGTACGGGCTTATTTTTAGGTTCTGCGCAAATTATCCAGTCTGCTGGACCATCTATTATTTTGGGGTATGCAATTGGCGGCTTGATTGTTTTTCTAATCATGCGTCATTTAGGTGAAATGATTGTTGAAGAACCTGTTGCAGGTTCATTTAGTCATTTTGCTTATAAATATTGGGGTAAATTTCCAGGTTTTATTACGGGCTGGAACTATTGGGTGCTCTACATCCTTGTGGCAATGACTGAGCTCACCGCCGTAGGTAAATACATTAATTACTGGTGGCCGCAAATCCCCGCCTGGCAGTCGGTCTTGTTTTTCTTTGTGGTGATTACCGCAGTCAACCTGACCAATGTTAAATTTTATGGTGAATCAGAGTTCTGGTTAGCGATCATCAAGGTGACAGCGGTCGTGGCCATGATCCTGTTTGGTCTGTTCCTCCTGTTCACTGCCGATGCAAACTCGACGGCCTCATTTAGCAACCTGTGGTCACAAGGCGGCTTTTTCCCGCATGGCTTCGATGGTCTGTTCTACATGTTGGCATTCTTGATGTTTGCCTTTGGGGGAATTGAACTGATCGGTATGGCCGCGGCAGAAGCCAAAGATCCAAAGACCACGATTCCTAAAGCGATTAACCAGGTGGTGATTCGTATTCTGGTGTTCTATGTCGGTTCACTGGCGATCCTGTTGTCGCTTGTACCTTGGAACCAGCTCGATCTTGGCGGTTTGGATAAGAGTCCATTCGTGATGATTTTCAGTCAGATGGGGATCGGTTGGGCCGCGCATTTACTGAACTTTATTATCCTGACAGCAGCATTGTCAGTGTATAACAGCGGAATGTATGCCAATAGCCGCATGGTCTTTGGTTTAGCCCAACAAGGCAATGCACCGAAAATCTTTACCAAAACCAATAAGCAAGGTGTCCCTGTTCCAGCAGTACTGCTCTCTGCGTTCCTGATCTTTGGCTGTGTGTTACTTAACTACTTTGTACCTGAAGATGCCTTAGGTCATTTGATGTATGTTGTTGTTGGTGCGCTGGTTTTAAACTGGGCCATGATCAGTTTGACCCATTTAAAATATCGTCGTCATATCAAAACAGCACAAATCAAAACCTCATATCCTGCGCTATGGTCTCCATTCAGTAACTATCTGGTGTTGGCATTTATTGGTGTTGTGCTGTATATCATGTGGCAGCAAGGCTTTAAAGAATCAGTGCTGATGATTCCAATCTGGATTGTATTGATGTTTATTTTTTATAAGTTTTTAAATCGTAATACTGAAAACTAACAGTTGATCGGTTTCCTCAAAAAGTGATTGCGTTTGCAGTCACTTTTTTGTTTATAATCATCAAATTATGCGCTTATAGCTTAACTGGATAGAGCAGTTGCCTCCTAAGCGACCGACGTGGGTTCGAGTCCCGCTGAGCGCATAGCCCTTTTAATGAAGCTTGCCTTCCACAAGCTGCTGGTTAAGTAAGATTTTCGCCTGAGTTTATAGTTGTTGTTCTGCTTTTACTATTTTTCTGCACACGATTTTGTCTGTTTATTTTATTCAGATAACTCAGCCATAAAAAAACGGAGCATCTGCTCCGTTTTTCTTTAGGTATATCTCAAAACTAGTCGATCACACGGATGGGACGGATTCGTCTGATTTTTAACGTCATTTCTTTTAAAACATAGTTGGTGGCAACAACCAGTAAAAAGCCGATAATAAAAGAACCGACGATATCGAAAGGAAAATGCACACCTACAAAAACTCGGGATGCGCCTACCACCAGGCTCAGCACCAAACCAACGATACCAATCTTTTTAAAACCCGCCAGCAAATAAGAGAAGGCAATAATCACAATGGTTAAAGTATGTTGGCTCGGAAAAGAAGATGAGGCACCATGCCCAATTAATTTATCGCCCAAATGCAGCTGGAATGGTCGAGGATGATGATAAAAGAATTCGATCACATCACTTATAACCAGTGAAAACAGCACAATCAGCAAGGTTTTTGCGAACAGAAGACCATAGGTTTTCCACTGAAGCACCAATAACAACACCAGAAAACTAATAAAAACCGTATTTAGATCTTCAGCTAAAAAAATTACGATCTTGTCTAAAACAGGTGAATCTTTGGCAAACGTATTGATACTGTTAAACAAAGCAATATTTGTATCTTTAAAAATCATTTTCCGTTGTTATCCATACTATCCATGACAGATTTATAGCCCTACCATACAGGACTAAAATGTAAAAATTATGAATTTTTATGGATTATTCTGCACTGATTTGCAAACGTGGCTACACAACCGCTTCATTCGGAACAACAATCCAGCTTACTGAATAAATAGAGTCAATCACCTCTACTTATTCAGCTTAACCTTTTATTTTATTAGAATTTAAATTCTAAACCACTACCGACTACAGGTTGCTTATCTTTAGCATTGGCCTGCTCAAAAGTTGAATAGCCGCCATAACCATAGACTTTCACTTGTTTATTAAAGGCATAATCTGTTCCGACAAGCAGTTGCTTGACATCGAAGTCAGCTGCGCCATTTTTGAAGCTGGTAGAGTTCTGGCTATATTGCGCCTTGACTGCCCATTTTGACTGATTGGGAAACTTGTACTCAGCACCGATTAACCAGCCCTGTGCATCATCGATATCAACTGCGGCCTCATCATTTCCTTTTTTATCAGTAACTTTAGAGGTTTGATATAAGGTTTTTAATGCCAGTCCTTCGATTGGCGTCAAACGTCCAATCACACGTACCGTATCAGCTGCGGCAAATACTTCATCAACTTTAGTTTCGGTGTCTTTGCTATTTAACAGGCCATGTCCCAAGAAATCACTTGGAATTGCCTTGTCATAACCAACACCAACCAAGAACATCGGATGGTTATAGCTCAACGAGGCAGACCAGGCATCGCCCAAACCACGTCCAGCGACATTGACACCACCATGCCCGTCATCCTCAATCCCTTTGCTCTCGCCTGTTGCCAGCAATACACTCGCTTCCAGATTACCTTCATATAATGCAATCTCAGGAGAGTCATACACCACGACATTATTGACCCGGTTTTCACCCGTCATAATTCCCGTGATATCGGCTTTATTACTGATATAGTTATTAAAACTATCAACTGGGCTGGATAAATCTTTTAATGGGGTATTATGTTTACCTACTTTAAGTGTACCTAAACGGTCATCTTTTAAACCGATAAAACGATTACGCTGCGACCAGTCGGTTTTATCACCATCGGCATAAAATGCCCATTCAGCCAAATAAACAGCACTTAAATGTTCGGTTAATTTTTCTTCACCTTTAATCCCGACAAATGAACTATTACTGTTCACTTTCCATACATCGCGGTTGGATGAATGGGCATTCATTTCGGGTAAATAATCCAGACTGGCATCAATTTCGCCGTATAATTTTGGCGCTGCAAATGCAGAACTTGCTGCAATACTCATCATTGTGACGAATAAAATTCTCATCTTCATTGTTATCTTCCTAACCATCTCAAAAAAAATTAAAACAAATCTCTTTCGCTCTATTCCAAGCAAAAAATAAATAAACAGGGATTCAAATCAAATGATGTGCTTTTATATTTTCGACATAAAAGCACATGAATAATCAGAATTACAGATTATAAAATGGAAAAACACCAAATATCAAAGCACTACCCATGAGTACGCAACAGGTAATAAATGCCCACTTCAAGGTAAATTTTTGATGATCGGCCAATTCAACAGAGGCTAAACCACATAATAAATATGTCGAAGGTACCAGTGGAGATAATAAATGAATTGGCTGTCCAATAATCGAGGCACGTGCTACTTCAACAGGGCTAATTCCATAATGTGATGCTGCTTCAGCTAAAATCGGTAACACACCAAAATAGAAAGCATCATTCGACATGAAGAAGGTTAGAGGCATGCTCAAAACCCCAGTGATCGGTGCCAGATAAGGTCCTAAGCTTGGCGGAATCACAGCGACGAAGCCTTTCGACATCGCTTCAACCATGCCCGTACCCGATAAAATACCGGTGAATACACCTGCAGCAAAAATCACACCGACCACGGCCAATACGCTATCCGCATGCATCGCAATCCGTTTTTTCTGCATATTGACGCATGGGTAGTTCACCACCAATGCAATACAGAAGCCCAGCATAAATAGGATCGACATCGGTAAAATCCCTTTTACCAAAGACGCCATGAGTACCAGGGTAAGAATACCGTTAAACCAGCGTAAGTGCGGACGTTGTGCTTCCGGATCTTTAGAAATGGAAATATTATCCGCATGGCTAATATCCACCAGTTCAATCACGCCCAGACGTTTACGCTCATATTTGCCATAGAGATAGGCCAGGAAGAATAACCAGGCTGCTGCAATCACCATAGATGGAATCATCGGGATAAAAACATCACTGGCATCGACCTGAAGCGCACTGGCTGCACGTGCGGTTGGCCCGCCCCACGGCGTAAGGTTCATCACACCACTGCACAGCAACATCAAGCAGGTCATGATCAGCGGATTCATTCCCACCCGTTTATATAATGGCATCATGGCTGCCACACAGATCATATAGGTGGTTGAACCGTCACCATCCAAGGATACCAGCAGGGTTAAAAAGACCGTTCCTAAAGTGATTTTTAGTGGATCACCTTTGACTTTCTTCAAAATCCATCTGACGGACGGGTCGAATAGGCCCGAGTCGATCATTAAAGCAAAATATAAAATGGCGAAAAGTAGCATTACGCCTGTTGGAGCAAGCTTCTTAATACCATCCAGCATGGTATTTCCAAGCTCAGCCAACTGAATATGGCTCAGGCTTTCAAAATAGAAACCTAAGCCCCAGGCAATAATAGCGAAGATAAAAGGAATTAAGATTAATGCAACCAATGCACTGAGACGTTTTGACATGATCAAATACATGAAACACATGATCATGCTGATACCTAAAAAAGTCAGCATTTAAAGCAATCCTTAGCCTGATAAGTTTTTTTTATGGGTAAACACCTTACCCGAATTAAGGACCGATTCTATGCGATTTAACTTTAAGCAATTCATTTAATTTTATTATATGTACACCCCACCCATTCACATGAAAAATGTTTTAAAAATTAAAGTGGGTTCATTATTATCAAATTTATGATTTTTAAAATATTATTATATACCGAACAATCAAAATAAGCTTTTTAAATGACCTATATTGATTAAAATAATGACACATTATGGTGCAATTTTTGATTAAAATTTAACACATTTTATTGAATGATAATTAAAATAAATATCATTTAATTATCCGGCAACACGCTTGGCTAAAATACAAGCGGCTATCTGCTTATTTAAAAGGACTGGAAAATTATAACAATATACTTTCTAATTTATATCAGAAAATAAAAGAGTAAATTCATATTTTGAGAATAAAACCTATTTTTCTTATTCAATTATCTTGTTTTTATGCGCTCTATATTCATTTGGTGAAATACCCACCCAGTTCCGGTATGCTTTCCTGAAATTCGAGGTATCTGAAAATCCCAATCGTTCCGCAATTTCATCCACACTTAAACTGGTGGCTAAATATTCATCTGCCAGTCGTCTTCTAGTGCTATCTAAAATCTCCTGATAGCTCATCTCGAGATCTGCCAGACGACGGTATAAGGTCCTTTTGGATAAATGCAGTTGATCCGCGATTGCTTGCGCGGTCGGAAAGCCCCCGACCGAATCCAATAGTAACAGGCGAATGGTACGTACCAATTCCGGCTCTTGTTGCTCATCCGCTGTACCCAGCATTCGCGCACAAAAGGATTGGCACATGTCCGCCGTAATCGGATTGGCATTGGGACAGGGTTGATCTAGCCACTCAAGTGCAAAATGCCACTGCATCACATCAGCATCAAACTCCACCGGACAACGGAAGGCTTTTTGATATTCTTCGGCATAGGCCGGCGCAGGATAAGGCAGCAACAGTTTTTGCGCTTGAAACGGTGCTTCCAATACACATTCAATCAGGGTTTGAATGGAGCTAAACCAGAACTCGCACACCAACGGTAACAGCTTACCCAACGCAATAATTTCATGACCTTCGAAAATGGCCGTGTTATTTTGAATATAAAAGGTTTTTTTGAGAACGGGGCCTGCAAGCTTGATATGGCGCATCCCTAACTCAGCGGCCTGTTGCAGATTGCGCGATGCATACAAGGCATAGCCATATACCCCAAAATCAGATAAGCGTTGCTTTTGTCCGGCACGTATTCCGATCAGAGGGTCTTTAGACAGGCGCTGGATATTCTGAAAAAGTTTTAACTTCTGATATTGAGAGACATTGGACGTAGCGCTGGTTAAGGCTTCAGCGGCAATCCCCGTTCCTTCCAGCACAACGGGGATTGGATATCCTTGCTGCTGCATTTCATTAAGCAAACTGCTTAAGCCAAGTAAGGGAATTCCCGAGCCAGTATCTGGATCATCATAGCGCCCTTCAATCACATTGTGTCCAGCAGCTGATTTACGCATTTTCTCACCTCTTTCCTTGAGTGATGATGCATAATGGCACGAAATTACTTTTTGTTGTCTCAATTTAACATCGACCACAAAGCACATCAATCATAAAGTCTATTCTACTAATAAGCATGAAAGGAGCAACAAATGACACTTTCAACTTCCCACGCTTTGGCTGATTCGGCAACTGAACATATGTATTCGGTTTTTAAGCAACAACGTCGTGCTTTTGATGCCAAGCCTTATCCGGAGCTAGATGATCGTCGCAGCAAGCTCGTCCAAATAAAAAAACAAATCATCCGTTATCAAGATGTAATTGCAACTGCAATCAATAGTGACTTTAGTTCACGCTCAGTTGATGAGTCAAAATTACTCGACTTGCTCGGTTCAGTACTTGAGGCAGAACATGCGATTCGCCACTTAAAACGCTGGATGCGCCCCAGCAAACGCCATACTGAATTGCTGTTTTTATCCAATCATCTTCGTGTGCAATATCAGCCCAAAGGTGTGGTTGGGGTGATTGTGCCCTGGAACTTCCCGGTTTATCTGGCTTTGGGTCCTCTGATTGCAGCAATTGCTGCGGGCAATCGGGTCATGATTAAACTGCCTGAAGTGACACCCGCCACCAATGCCGTGGTTAAACGTATGCTAGCGGAAGTGTTTAGGGAAGATGAAGTGGCGGTGTTTGGTGAAGAAATTTTAGATCCAGCCCAATTTACCTCTTTGCCTTTTAACCATATCGTATTTACAGGTTCACCTGCGATTGGCCGTGTGGTAATGCGTGCAGCGGCAGACAACCTGACCCCGGTAACACTGGAACTGGGGGGTAAATCCCCGGCCCTGATTAGCCGTAACTATCCTTTAGCCGATGCAGCAAAGCGGGTATTACATGGTAAAGCGACCAATTGTGGTCAGATCTGTGTTGCCCCTGACTATGCATTAGTGCCAAAAGAAAAGGTGGATGACTTCGTTGCTGAATGCCAATCCAGCTTTACCAGCATGTATGGTACAAATATCAGCACGAACTCTAATTACACATCGATTGTAAATGACCGTCATCTCAAACGTTTATTAGAGATACTGGATGATGCACAAGCCAAAGGTGCACAGGTGATTGCCTGCGGTGAATATGATCGTGACAAAGATGCACGCCGTATGCCGGTACATATCGTATTGAATTGCACAGCAGATATGCGGATTTTAAAAGAAGAATTGTTTGGTCCTGTGTTACCTGTTGTTGCCTACGATACTTTAGATGAGGCCCTTCAATATATTCGTTCAGGCGAAAGACCGCTGGCCTTATATTGTTTTAGCCATGATGCCGGTGAACGAGATTATATTCTCAAGCAGACTCACTCAGGTGGGGTCACCATCAATGACTGGGGCTGGCATGTGGTCAATCATGATGCACCTTTTGGTGGCATTGGCAACTCAGGCATGGGGACTTATCACGGTGAAGAAGGTTTCCGAGAACTTTCTCATGCCAAAACCGTATTTGCCCGTCATCGTTTCTTCCCGACCCAACTGTTCTACCCACCTTATGGGACTTGGGTACAAAAGCTGGCCTTACGTTTCTTCTTGAAACAGGGCGATCCGAATATCAAATAACCTCTGTATCAACTGTAGGTTTAAAAAAGCATCTTGTCATGAGGTGCTTTTTTTATTTTAGTCCTATGTGGCCTATGCATCTCTTGTTGTTTAGCCCTAGATAAATTGAAGTGTGGTAGTCCCCGTACAACACAGCTTTCGCAGCAAAATTATTTAAATTCTGAAAATTGGCTTAAAAAACATCAAAAACTTAAATCATGAAGAAATAAATCTCACTTTTTACAAAAAATCTTTGACCAAATAAAAAACTTTTTTTTCAAAACTGCAAAAATAAATGATTATTATTTGAAAATAATATTTTATATTTATCATCATATTACCAATAAAAACACATATGTATATAAATTTTTTAAGATTTATTTTTGTCCACTTTCTACGATCTGCTCATACTGTCGAGTTCATTTAGAACATTTACTCTTATTTTAATTATGGTATTTTTGTTACATGAAGTTATAGCCAATCACAATAGATAACTTTTTTGTTGTCAGATCATAGCTTCTTAACACTTAAGAATCTTGAAGTTCAAGGAAAGATTAAAAATGAAATTAAAACATCTTAGCACTGCCATGATCTTAGCAACGCTACCTGCAACTGGAGTTTTTGCAGCAGCGTTAGACCGTTCAGGTCAATCTATGTCTGCTTTTTTACAGCCGGGTAATTATTTTGAAGCGGGGATTTCGGTTCTAGATCCAACAGTAAAAGGTCAAGAAGCAGGTACGTCGTCAACAACACGTAAAATTGGCGATATGGGCGACGATTATATGTTTCCTAGCGCGGCCTTAAAACTTCAACTGACAGACAATGTTTCATTTGGTCTACTTTACGATCAACCATTTGGCGCTGATGCAAAATATACAGGTGAAAATGTTTTTGTATCAAATCCTGGTTCTGATACAGTGTTACCTGTTGAAAAAACAAATGCTTTAGTACAGAAGAAAGTAACTGATTATTTAACCTCTACTGCAGGCCAAGCACAAATTAATCAGCTTGTTCAAAGCGGCATGACCCCTGCCCAAGCCCAAGCAACAGTCACTCAAGGCTTCTTGAACAGTCCTCAAGTTAAAGCTCTACAAAAAGGCCTACAAGATGCGAATAACTCATTAGGTGTTGGTAACACGGCTGTAGAAGTAGACACGCAAAATATTTCACTCGTTTTTGGTTATCAACCAATTAAAAACATTAATCTTTATGCCGGTGGTGTTTACCAAACTGTAAAAGGTAAAGTAAATCTTCGTGGTACTGCTTACAGTATCTACAATGGTTATGATGCTGATATTAAAGAAACAGGTGGTGCGGGTTGGTTAGTGGGTGCAGCATATCAGATTCCTGAAATTGCGCTTAAAGCATCGGTAACTTATCGCTCTGAAATTGATCACAAAGTAAATATTAATGAAAAGTTTGCTGTGACTTCAGCTTTAACAAGTAATCCAGCAGTTTTAGCTGGCTTATTGGGCATTTCTCCGGCAGAAGCATTAGCTCAGGCTCAAGCTCTTGAAGAAGGTAGTGCTGGTAAGAAAACTAAAATCACAACACCTCAATCTGTTAACCTAGATTTCCAGACTGGCATCATGGCAAATACAGTTGCCTTTGCGAATGTGCGTTGGGTGAACTGGAAAGATTTTGCAATCCAGCCTTACAAGTTTGGTTTATTATCTAAACAAATTGGTGGTTTAGTCGGTCGTCCAGATGGTTTCAACCTTGTTGAATATGCTGATGACCAATGGTCTGTAAATGCTGGTGTGGGTCGTAAACTTAGCGAACAATGGGCGGGTAACGTTTCTGTAGGTTGGGATTCTGGTGCAGGTAACCCTGTGACCACACTTGGTCCAACAGAAGGTTACTGGAACGTAGGTCTAGGCTTACAATATAGCCCGACTCCTGCAACATTTATCGCGGGTGGCGTGAAATATTTCTGGTTAGGCGATGCGAAAGCGCAAACTGGCGCTCAAGCAGGTGGTAACGAATATGTCGCTAAGTTTGAAGATAACAATGCGATCGCTTACGGTTTAAAAATTGGTTATAAATTCTAATCCAATCATTTAAAACAGAAGGCCATCTCAGGATGGCCTTTTTTATTCCCTTTTAATAAATAAAATCAAAATAATAGTTAAATATCATTGCTTATTTAGCACACAAAATTCGCCAATAAAAAATGTGAATGCTCAAGTATTTTTGGTGACCTTAGCAGTTCATTTATTGACATTTGTAAAATATTTAAGCCCATAAAAATTATGATACTTTTCGCGCCATTCTGTTACAAAGTGATTTGAGAGAACATATTAATGAAGCTGAATGCTATTCAAACGGCTCTTCTACTTAGCTTGGTTCCAACAACGACAACATTTGCCGCAGCACTGGATCGCTCAGGCCAATCAATTGCAGCATTCCTGCAACCCAACAATTATTTTGAAGCAGGTATTACCATTCTTGATCCGAATGTATCAGGTAAAGATATCTCGCAAAACAATACAGGCAATATGGCGAACCATTATTACTCGCCTAATGCTGCCTTAAAAATTCAAGCAACCGACAAATTTTCAATTGGTTTGATCTATGATCAGCCTTATGGTGCCGATGCAGAATATACAGGTCATAGTAACTTTATCGAAAGCCGCCCTGTCCCGTTTAAAGGTGGCACATCCGTTACTGTGGATACTGAAAACTTAAACCTGTTATTCGGTTACCAGCCAAACCAGAACTGGAACCTGTATGCAGGTGCGGTTTATCAAACCTTAGACAGTACAGTGTTATTACGCGGTCAAAGCTATAGTGCATATAGCGGTTATGATTTTAAAACAGGCCGTGATGAAGCAGTGGGCTGGTTAGCTGGGGTGGCATATCAAGTCCCTGAGATTGCGCTTAAAGCCTCTCTAACTTATCGCGCCAAGATCAAGCATGAAATGAATGCTTATGAAACGCATGGTGTAGCGGGTATGACTGGTAATGCTGGTTTTGATGCTGTTTTAAATAAAATTAATAACTCAGAAGGTGTGACAGAAATTACTACGCCTCAATCGGTTAACCTCGATTTCCAAACAGGCATTATGGAAAATACAGTTGCATTCGCGAATTTACGTTGGGTGAACTGGAAAGACTTTGCGATTCGTCCGTATAAATTTGGTGCTGCTTCGACTTTACCACCAATCATTGCTTCAACAGGCAAAAAAGATGGTTTCGATCTGGTGGCCTATACCGAAGATCAATACTCGATTACCGCAGGCGTTGGTCGCAAAATCAATGACCAATGGGCTGGCAACCTCTCTGTAGGTTGGGACTCTGGTGCAGGTAACCCTGTCACCACATTAGGCCCAACAGAAGGCTACTGGAATGTCGGTGTAGGTGTTCAATATAGCCCTACCCCTGCAACCTTTATTGCGGGTGGTGTGAAATACTTCTGGCTCGGTGATGCCAAAGCGCAATCAGGTTCTCAATTTAATACACCGGGTTATGTCGCTGAATTTGAAAATAATGATGCAATCGCATATGGCTTAAAAATTGGCTATAAGTTCTAATGATTAACCCATAATAAAAGGCGCTTTAAGCGCCTTTTATTATTTTGGAGTTTTAAAAAATCAGCAATCAAATGGATTCATTATTCTGGAATATCACGTTGTGATACAGAACGAATCGCCTGCTTTAATGCCTCATAACCATGCAATGGCGGGAACTGCGGAAATTCTGCAATCACATTGTCTGGCGCATCAAACAGGAAACCATGATCTGCTTCACCCAGCATGGTAGTATCATTATACGAATCACCTGCCGCAATCACACGGAAATTCAAGCCATGTAATGCTTTGACTGCTTGACGCTTCTGATCTGGCTGGCGTAATTTATACGCCGTAATCATGCCGTTTTCATCGGTTTCAAGCTTATGACAGAAAATGGTTGGCCATCCCAACTGTTTCATCAATGGATGTGCAAACTCATAGAAGGTATCAGATAAAATAATCAGCTGGAAATGCGTACGTGCCCATTCCACAAACTCTTTCGCACCCTCAAAAGGCCCCATATCTGCAATCACGGCCTGGATATCATTTAAGCCCAAACCATGCTGTTTTAGGATGTTGAGACGCTGAGTCATCAACACATCGTAATCAGGAATATCACGTGTCGTTGCCTCAAGTTCTTTAATCCCTGTTTTTTTGGCAAAGTTAATCCAGATTTCTGGAACTAAAACCCCTTCAAGATCTAGGCATACGATTTCCATGCTTATTCAACTATCCTATGTGTTAAAAATTGCGCTAGTTTAGCATGGAGATGTGCTCAACAATTGCCCTTTTTTCATGGTCTAACCATAGATTTTTTGAATAAGAATTTCCTTGGCGAACATATCCGACCAGACATAATTGCATTACTATATGAAGCAGTATGTCGTGTAAACGACGAAGACCGATGAGCATAAAAGGCAACGTGTTATGACTTTAAATTTGGATCAAATCAATACAGAATTTGGCAATGATGCTGAAAAACTAATTGAATGGGCATTAAGCTTAAATGAAAAGGCCATTGTGACAACGAATTTCCGTCCATTCGAAGCTGTCATTCTGCACATGTTGACGCGTGTCAAACCTGATATTCAGGTGGTTTGGATGGATAATGGCTACAACACCGAAACCACTTATCGATATGTAGATGAAATTAGCAAGTTACTGAACTTGAACCTTCTTACTTACCTGCCAAAACGTTCACGCGCACATCGTGAAGCACTGGAAGGTCCTGTGCCGGCACTCGATGATCCAAAACACGAAGCCTTTACCGCTGAAGTAAAGTTAGAGCCTTTTGAACGTGCAATCCGTGAAACTGCGCCTAAAGTCTGGTTTACCGCTTTACGTGCCACCGATACCGCAGTTCGTGCAGAAATGGACCCGGTCAGTATTAATCCGGATGGTCTGATCAAGGTTGCGCCATTATTAAAATGGACCTCAAAAGACCTATGGGAATATATGCAAAAACATAATTTACCGGACAATGAAGATTACTTTGATCCGACCAAAGGTGAAGAACATCGTGAATGCGGTTTGCACCTAAATCACTGATTTTCGCCCCGTATTAAAATAAAACCACTGATTCGTCAGTGGTTTTATTTTTCCTGACTCGTCTGTACAAAGTCATATTTTAACCAGAACAAACAGTATATACTGCGCAGAACGGTTCAATAAGACGAATAAGAACTCATAGAGTATCTTATAAAAAATGCGATGAGAGGCTAGATCTGCTATGCGCCCACTACACCCCATTGATTTTATTTTTCTCTCATTAGAGAAACGGCAACAGCCTATGCATGTAGGGGGATTGTTTCTATTCGAGCTTCCTGAAAATGCATCATCGACCTTTGTACATGATTTAGTTGAGGAAATTCGTCAGTCCAAGAGTATTCCTGTGCCTCCATTCAACAATCAGCTGAATGGTTTATTCTGGGGTGAGGATAGCGAGTTCGATCTGGATCATCATTTCCGTCACATTGCCCTGCCAAATCCAGGACGTATCCGTGAACTGCTAGTATATATCTCTCAGCAGCATAGTTCGCTAATTGATCGTGCTAAGCCACTGTGGACCTGCGACATTATTGAAGGTATTGAAGGCAACCGTTTTGCCATGTATTTCAAGATTCACCATGCCATGGTCGACGGCGTGGCAGGCATGCGTCTGATTGAAAAATCGCTTTCTCATGATCCAAATGAAAAGCATGTGGTACCTTTATGGTGTGTAGAGGGCAAAAGAACTAAACGTTTAAAAGCGCCTAAGCCACCGACGGTAAGCAAAATTAAAGGTGTGATGGAAGGAATTAAGTCCCAGCTTGAAGTTGCACCTAAGGTTATGCAGGAACTGTCGCAAACCATCTTTAAAGAGATGGGCAAAAATCCGGACTATGTCTCGACCTTTCAGGCACCGCCTTCGATCCTGAATCAACGCGTCAGTTCTTCACGCCGTTTTGCAGCACAATCATTTGAACTGGAACGTTTCCGCCGTATTGCCAAGTCATTGGGCGTAACCCTGAATGATGTGATTTTGGCCGTCTGCTCGGGCGCTTTACGTGAATATCTGCTCAGTCACAATAGCTTGCCGAAAAAGCCGCTGATTGCGATGGTGCCTGCGTCTTTACGGACCGACGATTCGGATGTTAGCAACCGTATTACCATGATTCTGGCCAATCTGGCCACCCATATCGAAGATCCGATTGAACGTCTCGACATCATTCGCCGTAGCGTACAGAACTCAAAACAACGCTTTAGTCGTATGACCGCCAATGAAATTTTGAACTATAGTGCAGTCGTCTATGGACCAGCAGGTTTAAACATTGCCTCAGGTATGTTGCCGAAGCGTCAGGCCTTTAACCTTGTGATTTCCAATGTTCCCGGCCCGCGTGAGCCTTTGTACTGGAATGGTGCCAAACTGGATGCACTCTACCCTGCATCGATTGTGATGGATGGTCAAGCACTCAATATCACCATGACCAGTTATCTGGATAAACTGGAAGTCGGCTTGATTGCATGTCGTAATGCTTTGCCGAAAATGCAGAATTTACTGACACATTTAGAAGAAGAGATTCAACGTTTTGAACAGGCGATTCAAGATTTGCCGCAAGCGCAAAAAGTCGAAAATTAGAATAACAGAATAAATTAAGGGGCTTTCGTTAGCCCCTTACTTTTTAATTGTACGGCAACGCTGTAAGAGCTGATGGCAGGCTGAGCGAATCATCGCTGTGGTAATCTGAACTTCTTTACCTTGACTGTCGACCATGTAGCAAGTGTTTACAGGGGTGCTGTCTAAAACGTGTTTAAAACCGTGACTCACTAATCTTTCAGTTACATTCATCATTATATACCTCATATTATTTGCTAAGGGACCCAAAAGTACCTATGGCTCATTCTATGGTTCTAGTATTTAAAATTCATGATAGAAAGTAAAATTTCAGTTGTAACAAGGCTTAAGCGAAATCTTGTTACAACTTTAGGTTAAAATGATATCGTATTGCTCTTGCGTATACAGATTTTCCACCTGGAATTTAATCACACGATTAATAAAATGTTCTAAATCCGCGACAGCTGGGGCTTCTGCTGTTAAGAGCCGATCAATCACTGCTGGATGTGCAACGACAGTAAAGCCACCCTTGGAATCAAATGCACGGGCATAACGCAGAATCTCTCGAAATATCTCGTAACATACTGTCTCTGCTGTTTTCACATATCCCCGCCCCTGACAAGTTGGGCAGGATTCACAGAGTAAATGTTCCAAAGATTCACGGGTCCGTTTACGCGTCATCTCCACTAAACCGAGCTCGGAAACCTGGGTAATTTTGGTTTTGGCGTGGTCGCGCTCGAGCATACGTTCGAACTGGCGCATTACTTCTTCACGATGCTCAGCTTCCTGCATGTCAATAAAATCAATGATAATAATACCGCCCAGATTACGCAGCCGTAGCTGTCTTGCAATCACCTGCGTGGCTTCCATATTGGTTTTAAATACCGTGTCTTCCAAGCTGCGCCCGCCGACATAAGAACCGGTATTGACATCTATGGTGGTCATGGCCTCGGTCTGGTCAATCATCAGATAACCGCCCGACTTGAGCGCGACACGGGTTTGCAAGGCTTTTTGAATATCTTCTTCGACGTTATATAAATCGAATAACGGTTTCTCACCCGGATAATGAATTAAACGGTTTTGAATGGTCGGCACAAACTCATCCACAAACTCGCTGAGTTTGCCGTGAATCTCGCGTGAATCGACATAGATCTTTGCCGTTTCATCACTGGCCAGATCACGCACAATGCGTTGCGGTAAAGGTAACTCTTCAAAGATCAGTTCGGCTGTTGCGGCTTCTTTTTGTTTACGCTGGATAAATTCCCATAACTTGCTGAGATAGCACATGTCCTGTGCAATCGCAGCTTCATCGACGCCTTCAGCGGCAGTACGCACAATTACACTGCCCGGCAAATGATGCTCGGCCTGAATGCCTTCAATAATGCCACGTAGCCGATCCCGTTCATCTTCAGATTCGATTCGCTGAGATACACCAATGTGATTGCCATACGGCATCAACACCAGATAGCGCGAAGGAATAGAAAGATCGGTGCTCAGGCGCGCGCCTTTGGTTCCCAGCATGTCCTTCATGACCTGAACCGTCAGCATTTGCCCGGGATGTAATAGCTCGAAGACATTGGGGGTGGGTTGCGAACGCGACCACACCATATCGTTAATATGCAAAAAAGCGGTTCGAGACAAACCAATATCGACAAAGGCTGCTTGCATCCCCGGCAGGACACGCACCACTTTACCTTTGTAGATATTACCCACTAACCCACGTTTAACCGTACGCTCAACAAATAGTTCATTGACCGTACCATTTTCAATCAATGCCACACGACATTCCATCGGGGTGACGTTAATCAGCAACTCTTCTGCCATAACAAACTCAAAACTTTATAAAAATTCTTATATCCGAAAGTGTTATCCCCAGTATTCCAATACTTAGGCTTTAACCCTTTCTAATAACTGTGCTGTCTCATAAAGAGGCAAACCCACTACATTACTGTAGCTGCCCCGAATTTGAGGAATATATTGTGCAGCAATTCCCTGTATCGCATAGGCGCCCGCTTTTCCTACTGGCTCGCCAGTCGCCCAGTATTCTTCCATCGCTGCCGGACTCAGTGGCTGTAACTCAACCTGAGTGCATACCGCAGTACTCAACACCTGTGCAGACGTTGCCACACAGAGGCCAGAGTAAACCTCATGCCATTGTCCAGACAGTATGGCCCAGATTTCAAAGGCATGCTGTTTTGATTCCGGTTTTCCAATAATTTTACCCGCAAAACTTACACTGGTATCTGCCGCAATCACAATGGCGTGAGGAAACTGCTCTAACACCACTTGCGCCTTGGCTCGGGCCAAACGTTCAACATAATGTTCAACCGCTTCCCCATCCTGCACAGCCTCGTCGATATCCGGACTGTAAATTTCAAAGTCCAGACCCAGTTGTGTCAATAGCTCCTGCCGACGCGGCGAGCTGGATGCGAGAATTATATGCGCCATTTATGCAAACAATAATAAACCAGTGGCCATGCTAACACACCTGTCACCACAGGTTGCCAGTGACGCGCAATCGAGAAATGTGTTCCGGCAATGGTCTGGCTAATCCACAGAAAGGTAATATGCGCAACAATCGCCAGTACCGCAATCACCCAGGAGTTTCCGAAGGTCAGAATGCGGCGTTCACGAATCAAATAGCGTGTCGTAAAGGCAATCAGTACAAAACTCAGGGCATTTAAGCCAAACGGTGCATCGAGCAACAGGTCAACAAAAAGCCCCATCCCGAAGGCAAACCAGACCCCGCACCAGACCGGCTGGTAAAGAATCCAGAACAGCATGATCATCAACATCATCGATGGACGCCATCCGGATGCCTCATAAGGGATCGGATAGATCATCAACACGGAACCTATCACAATCGACAGGATAATCATCAACAGTGGATCTTTGCGTTTCTCATAGTTCAGTTTAGCGATCGGCATACGGTTGCTCCTGCGCTAAAGATTCCGAGAATAAGACGACCACGTGATGACCACTAGCCAGCTGAGCAGCAGGTGCCACGTCGATTTCAGCAAATTCGCCCGAGGTATGTCGACTGACTTTCGATACCGTACCCACTAAGTAACCTGCCGGAAAATGTTCACCGAGTCCAGAGCTATAGACCTTGTCCCCAACCTGAATATTGGCACTGGTCGGCACATATTCCATTTTAAGTTGTCCCAGATCACCTGTACCCGTGACAATGGCACGCATTCCTGTACGTTCTAGACGTACCGATAATGAATGTTCTTTATCAGATAGCAGCATAATCCGTGAACTATGCGGATAGACATTAATAATCTGCCCCATAATCCCCTTATCATCCAGCACAGTTTGTCCTGTTCTTAAATGATCCATGGAACCACGGTTAATAATAATAATATGCCGCAATGGGTCAGCATCGGTCCCGATCACTTCGGCAATCTGCATACGTCCATCAATAATCAATGGCGTATCCAATAGCCCTCTTAAACGGTTATTTTCCGCAGAGAGTTCTGAAAGCTTTTGTAGACGGACTTGTGCCTGAAGGAGTTCAGCCTGCATGGCCGTATTTTCACGGCGCAATTGGGCTTCGGATTTGGTTTGTTGGTTAAGCCATTCTCGCGACAGTACAGGATAGCTTGCCAGCGCATAAATCGGATTATACGCGGCATACAAGACATCCCTTGCGGGTTGGATGACATAGGGCATGCGCCAATCAAAGAAAAGCACCACCAGACATGTAATGACCGCAATGACAAATGAGCGAAAAGATGGCGGTTGTCTTGAAAAAAGATTCGGTTGCACCGCCTCGTCCTTATGATTTAACCAACGAAAAGCATGTCATGGTTTGGATTGTCAAAGAACTCTAAAACTTTACCGCCACCACGAGTAACGCAAGTTAAAGGATCATCTGCAACAATCACAGGCAGACCTGTTTCTTGCGCAAGTAATTTATCCAGGTTACGTAGCAATGCACCACCACCGGTCAACACGATACCGCGTTCTGCAATATCCGAAGACAATTCAGGAGGCGTTTGTTCAAGGGCAGATTTCACCGCACTGACAATGCTTTGCAATGGATCAGCAATGGCTTGGGTGATTTCATCAGAAGTCACGGTAATCGCGCGAGGAACACCCTCTGCCAGATTACGGCCGCGAACTTCGATTTCAAGGGTTTTGCCGTCTGTAACAGCCATACCCACTTCTTTCTTGATCACTTCAGCTGTGGTTTCCCCGATCACACAACCGTGCGCTTTACGAACGTAGTTGATGATCTGCTCATCAAATACATCACCACCGATACGTAATGAATCTGCGTATACACAACCTTGCAATGAAATGATGGCGATTTCAGTGGTACCACCACCGACATCAACGACCATCGAACCACAGGCTTGCTCAACCGGCATACCTGCGCCAATTGCAGCCGCCATTGGCTCTTCAATCAAGCGAACATCACGTGCGCCTGCATTGAATACAGCCTCACGAATGGCACGACGCTCAACCAGAGTCGATTTACATGGTACACACACCACCACACGTGGTGCTGGCGGGAATAAACGCTTTTCATGCACTTTGCCAATAAACTGATTCAACATGGTCTCAGTTACTTCAAAGTCAGCAATGACACCGTCTTTCATCGGACGAATCGCTGAAATATTCGCTGGTGTACGGCCTAACATTTGTTTAGCATCAAGTCCTACAGCGGCAACAATTTTTTGTGAACCACTGTGACGAATTGCCACAACAGTTGGTTCATTTAATATAATGCCACGGCCTGGTGCATAAATAAGTGTATTTGCAGTACCTAAATCAATGGCTAAATCCGGCGAAAACAAGCCAATTAGTCGTTTTAGAATCACGGGGGCGTTCTCAATTAAACTTTGTGTGAATACAAGGTGGCAACTTTAACTAAATGTGATGATTTGAACAAGTCAATCGCTTATTATAACGCACGATATTTTGAAATTTTTTAATACTGAATTAGGTAAAGTTATGTCTACATCATCAGATGCTCAGCAGACAACAGACTTAAACGCGCAAACGGTCTCACAAATCGCACACCTTGCACGTTTATCTCTCAATGACACGCAATCTGCTGAATATGCTCAAAGTTTAAATAAAATCCTTGGCATGATGGAAAGCTTGAAAGGCATTAATACCGATGATGTTGAGCCTTTAAAGAGCCCATTTGATAACCCGCAACCTTTACGCGCTGACGTTGTGACTGAAAGCAACCATCGTGATGAATATCAAGCGGTCGCCCCTGCTACTGAAGCAGGTTTGTACCTCGTACCTCGCGTAATTGAATAAGTTTTATTCGATTAGTCAATATTTTATATTTAGAATGTAAAGAAATTTTTCATATGACAGATTTACATCGCTTATCAATCCGTGAACTCTCTGAAGGCTTAAAAACAGCCCAATTTTCATCACGTGAATTGACTGAACATTATTTAAAGCGTATTGCAAAAATTGACCCGAAAGTAAAAAGCTATGTGACCGTCACCGCAGAACAGGCATTGGCCGAAGCTGATGCGGCTGATGCGGCACTGAAGTCAGGCAATGCACATGCGCTAGCGGGTATTCCCCTTGCCCATAAAGATATTTTTTGTACCCAAGGCATTAAAACCACGGCCGGTTCAAAAATGCTGGATAACTTCATTTCACCTTATGATGCTACCGTGGTTGCAAAAGCCAAAGCTGCGGGTCTCGTGACTTTAGGTAAGGTGAACATGGACGAATTTGCCATGGGTTCAACCTCTGAAAATTCTTACATCGGTGCAACGTCTAACCCTTGGGCACTGGATCATGTACCGGGTGGTTCATCTGGTGGCTCAGCAGCGGCTGTGGCGGCTGATCTTGCACCGATTGCGACAGGTACCGATACAGGTGGCTCAATTCGTCAACCTGCTTCATTCTGTGGCTTAACTGGCTTAAAACCGACCTATGGTCGTGTATCTCGCTTCGGTATGATTGCCTATGCATCATCACTGGATCAAGGCGGTCCAATGGCACGTTCTGCAGAAGACTGTGCTTATTTGATAAATGTGATTGCGGGTCATGATGCCAAAGACTCGACTTCGATCAACAAAGAAGTCGATGACTATGTGGCGAACCTAAACGGTACAGCAGTGAAAGGTCTACGCATTGGTATTCCAAAACAATACTTCAATGTGGCAGGTTTAGACGCAGATGTAAAAGCACGCGTTGAAGAGTCATTGAAAAAGTTAGAAGACATGGGTGCAATCTTGGTTGAGATTGATCTCAACATGACTGAAGCCTATGTACCAACTTACTACCTGATCGCGCCTGCGGAAGCATCTTCAAACCTGTCACGTTTTGACGGTGTACGTTATGGCTACCGTTGTGAAAACCCAGTGGACTTGATGGACTTGTATAAACGTTCACGTTCAGAAGGTTTTGGTGCTGAAGTACAACGTCGTATCCTGATTGGGACTTATGCCCTTTCTGCGGGTTACTACGATGCCTACTATGTCAAAGCACAAAAAGTACGTCGTTTAATTCAGCAAGATTTCCTCAAAGCATTTGAAAATGTGGATGTGATTGCTGCACCATCTGCACCAACCACAGCCTATAAAATCGGTGCGAATCTCAGCCCGACTGAAATGTATTTAGGCGATATCTATACCCTTGCAGTGAACTTGGCAGGTCTACCAGCCATCAACGCACCAGTTGGTTTTGATAAAGACAGCTTGCCTGTCGGTTTACAGTTGATTGGTAACTACTGGTCAGAATCACAATTGCTGTCGATTGTGCATCAATATCAACAAAACACAGACTGGCATACCAAACGTGCGGCAATTGCTGAGGAGAATACATAATGGCTGAAGCTCAAAAGTTAAAGTTAATTGACGGTTGGGAAGTCGTTATCGGGATCGAGATCCATACTCAGCTTGCAACCAAATCTAAAATCTTCTCGGGTTCATCGACTGAATTTGGTCAAGACCCAAATACACAAGCCAGCCTTGTTGATTTAGCCATGCCGGGCGTATTGCCTGTGTTGAATGCGGAAGTGGTTGATCTTGCGATTCGCTTTGGTTTGGGGATTGATGCCTATATCGATCAGGCCTCTGTATTTGCGCGTAAGAACTACTTCTACCCAGATTCGCCAAAAGGCTACCAGATCAGCCAGATGGACAATCCGATTGTGGGCTTGGGTCATATCGACATCCAGCTTGAAGATGGCACTGTGAAGCGTATTGGCGTGACTCGTGCCCATCTTGAAGAAGATGCGGGTAAATCAATCCATGACCAGTTCGAAGGTATGTCGGGTATCGACTTGAACCGTGCGGGCACACCATTACTTGAAATCGTATCTGAGCCGGATATGCGTTCGGTTGAAGAAGCGGTTGCCTATATCAAGTCGATTCACACTTTGGTGCGTTGGTTAGGTATTTCTGACGGTAACATGGCAGAAGGTTCTTTCCGTGCTGACTGTAACGTGTCATTGCGTCGTCCGGGTCAACCGTTCGGTACACGTTGCGAGTTAAAAAACCTCAACTCATTCCGTTTCATTGAGCAAGCGATCAATGTTGAAATTGAACGCCAAATGGAAATTCTGGAATACGGCGGCGAGATTGATCAGGAAACCCGTTTGTTCGATCCGAACAAGATGGAAACTCGTTCAATGCGTTCAAAAGAAGAAGCGAACGACTACCGCTACTTCCCGGATCCAGACTTGTTGCCTGTGATCATTGCTGACGAGCAGATCGAAGCGGCACGTGCTGCCCTTCCAGAACTGCCTAAAGCGCGTCGTGCACGCTTTATCGCTGACTTCGGTGTGACTGAGTACGATGCACATGTATTGACGCTGTCACGCGAAATGGCGGACTTCTACGAAGCGGTTGTGGCTGCTGCGGGCGGAGCAAAGCAAGGTAAAGTATCAGCAAACTGGGTGATGGGTGAATTCTCAGGCGCTTTAAACAAAGCGGGCCTAGAATTGGCGGACTCTCCTGTTTCTGCTGAGCAATTGGGTGGCATGATCGCACGTATTGTCGACAATACCATTAACGGCAAAATCGCGAAGCAAGTGTTTGGCTTTATGTGGGAAGCAGAAGGAAAATCTGCGGATGACATCATTGCTGAAAAAGGCTTGAAGCAAGAAACCGATACCGGTGCGATTGAAGCGATTATCAAAGACGTGCTTGCAGCCAATGAAAAAATGGTCGAAGAGTACAAGTCTGGTAAAGAAAAAGCCTTTAATGGTCTTGTTGGTCAAGTCATGAAAGCTGCAAAAGGTAAAGCCAACCCAGCCCAAGTGAATGAATTAATGAAGAAATTGATTGGTTAAACTGATCTGATTTCGAAAGAAAACCCGCTTTAGAGCGGGTTTTTTGGTTTTTATAGGATAAAATATTCACACAATAAATTTTTAAACTAAAACAGACATGATCCTTCAACTTATGAGAAATAGATTACTGTTGAGTACCTGTTTACTTTTAATCAGCACTTCTAATTTTGCACAAACACCCCAAGTTCCTAAAGCCGATGCTGAGGCCATTTTTAAAGCGGCAGGTTTTAAAAAAACTAAATATGGTTGGGAAGGTAACTGTGATATTGGTAAAATCACCACATATCAAGACTTAAATGGTGATGGACTAAAAGATGCCATCATTTCAGATGCTGATTCAACATGCTATGGCCGAGAAATGGTGGGTTACCACCTCATCTCACAACAGAAAAAAGGACTATGGAAAATGATTGCCGAGAATCGAGGCACTCCAACTTTCCTAAAAACTACAGGTAAAGATGGTTGGCCAGATCTTATTAATGAAGGCTCTGGTTTTTGCTTTGCCGTATTCCGTTGGGATGGTCAAGAATATAAGGTTCATCGTTATGAATATGAAGGCAAGGCTTGTTCATTGCGATAAATAAATATCCAAGAAAATAAAAAAATCCCTCATGAACGAGGGATAGGATTTAATTTATTAACGTAAAGGCGTGACTAACTTATTTAAAACAATGCATTGAGATATATCAAAATCAATCAATAAAAACACTTGGCAAAACCACCTTCAATTCAGCAAACTTATAATCCTGAATATTTCGAGTGACAATCATCGTACAACCAAAACTCAAAGCAGCAAAATGCTGAATAGCATCTTCAAAATCAGTAAATTTAGACTCTAAAGCATTGGTAATTCCAACATGATCAACAGGAATAATGACGAAAAATTTTAGTAGCTGCTTTATAAATATACGAGCCTTTTCATCCCCACCTAACTTACGCAAAATATAGTAAATATTGGCAACGCTATTGGATGAAATACAGCCTGTAAAAGTTCTATTTTCACATAAGGCCAAAACAGACTGACTTGCCTCAACAAATGGCTGGCGCGCTAAAGCGACATCTAAAATCACATCAGAATCAATAAAAATACGCTCACTCATAGATGCTTTTCCATACGTCCATCTGCAAGTAATTCTTTATAATCCTGCCCGTTATCTTGTTCTGCAAACATTCCAGTTAAATGCTCTGTAATTGGGGCATGAAGCTCATTCGTCGTTCTATTCGCTTGAGCTGAAATACGGTCTAAATAAGCCTCTACCAAGCTAGAAACACTTTGCTGATGTTGTTGGGCATAATGTTTTGCTCGTTCAATCACATTCTTATCAATAGATAATGTTAATTTTGCTTGCATAAGTTTCTCCCTATACGTATTAACCATTTAATTATACGTATAGGTCATTTTTTAGCAATTCTTTTGATCAATAGAGACAACTTAAACTCTTACTGCCCTCTTAACACACCCAACTTATTCCAGATATCAGGCGTTAAAAAAGTCGTAACCAATTTATTTAAGTCAATATAACGCAAGGTACCTTGCAACTGCTGTCTGACCGCTGGATCTTTGACAATATCCTGTCCCGCACTCTGACCTAACTGCTGAAAAGCCTGACCGACTGCCTGAATTCCTTCGGCTTTGATCACAGCCTTAGTCTGCGTCGAACACTGCTCTACAATCACACGCTGTAACACCTGCGCCAGCTTCTGATCCAGCTGGGTTTTCTGCTCAGGCGTGACATTGCTAAATGCCTTTAAATCAGGATGCGCAGCTAAAGCACTAAACGTCCATTGCAACACTGTGGTTTTATCCGCTGCGGTAGTCGCTTTCACCAAACAATCACTCAGTTGATCGACTGTTGGACCTGCCGTTGCCATTTGGGTGGTACCCAACACAGCCGCAGCCATCAAGACAGAACGACTCAGATGAGAAAATTTACGGCGGGTAGAAGAATAAACACGAGACATAAGCACAGTTCCAAATTGCAATCTTTCCCTTTGTACCATGTACGGTGCAAATCATCTGTTATGACGCTGTAAATTGCGTAAGCCCACGCCTTTAAAGCTTTGGCAAAGTGTAAAATGATCTTCTATAACAACCCTATATTCCTGCATGCGCATTTATTCCATACCGGCATAATCCCAAGATGCGGGTATATTTGGCTGCTGCGGGGCTTTATTTAAATCAATATTCAGATTACGACTGCCCTTAAATGATTTCTCGCCCGAATCTGATGCAGGTGACACATCCAAACTATAGCGATAACGGAATTGCCAAAGCATCGGCTTAATCGGACGAATATCCAGACTCAGGCCATCTTCATCATGGCAGTTGCCCTTAGAACGTTCATAATCCTGTTCCGAGAAACAGGCCCGAATCATGCGATAAAAATGAAAAGGATAATTTTCAATAAAGTGATGCGTCTGACCAGAATCCTTTAACTCATAAAAGCTGGCCCGTTCAATCCCCGCCCCACCACCGGAATACATTTCAGAAAAAGTATCAATCATGGCAACAGCATAACGATTCTGATCCATGGGAAATAGCTTAGGAAAAATATACTGTCCTGATCGTGCCATTTCTTGCGACGAGGCTAATGGAATATGCCACTGTTTCAATAGTTTAAAACCTGTGGTTGAAATACCAAACCGAGCAATATTGCCCTCAGATAATAGCCATAGACCTTGATCAGGTGTTTTCAAACTTAGCAATTGTGGTTTGTTCTGACATAGCTCTTTTACTTGTTCACAAAGCTGCGTTTGTTCGGTTGAACTCAGTTGTCCCTTTTTAAATTCCAGAACCTGTAATGGTGCAGCAAAAATAGTTGTACTAAAACAGGTGGATGCACCCAGCAGAATCATTGCAGTCAAAACACTTTTATCCTTTAGCATGATATTTCCTTAGGCTATTTTTATGTCCAATGCATTATTTAACGATGGCTTCGATCTGATCAAGATCCCACACCCCACCCGCGGCAACTCCTTTACACATCCCTGTCCAGCGATCTAGCATATGTACAAACTTCTGTCCATCCCAGACCCATTCATCACTGGCCCAGCAATCACCGATACCACGACCTTTTTGTGAGCTACTCAAAATACCGTTATAAAACTCGGAAGCCTGTTCAGTCACAAAGTTTGCCTTGTTTGTAAGTGAATCATCCAGCACCCATGCGCCATAACCTTCGTTATAGGCACCACGCCAGCACAAGGTCATCGCCAATACTTTTTTATTGGTCAGTTTATACAGCTCGATCGCTTGAGGCTTTGTTTCACCATCCTCATACATCCCTTCACAAAAGCCCTCCTGTTTTGGTGTCGGCTGAGCTGCCATCAAATTACGATATAACGCTGCATAGCGTTTGTTATTTGGCTGCAAGGTTAGATAAGGTTTACTGGAGGTTTTGAGCTGTTTGACCGTAAATCTGGGTTGAGCTGCTAATACCTTCGACTCATCCGCTTGGCCCTTTTTAATCAAAGCGCCTGCCGTAGCAATACGCTTCTGGAAATCATCCATTTTCAGCAAGACTGCAGTCATGCCTGCATCTGAAATTTTCCATTGCAGCTGCGCATTTTTAAACACGATCTCGGTCTGTTGTCGGGACTGCTGTAATAAAGCATTCACTTGATTTGCTGAAAGTTTACCCATCAGCGGAAATTCAGTCCCCTCAAACGAGACTGCGCCCAAATCTTTCCCATTGATATAAAAATGAATATTTTTAAGCTTGGCGGCCGGAAAAGACTCCTCTTCATAACGTGCCAGTGCGAATTCTACCTGTACAGGCTGCCGTGCTCCCGCCTGACGGGTCAATAATAATGAAGCAGGCTCATTACGCTCCGCTTCACTTTGATAACCCGCAGCCCGACAAGTACCCGTATTGCTACAGTAGATTTCCCAATCCTGATGCGAGAAAGAAATGCTCTTAATGTCTTGGGCAAAAGCACTCGAACTCAACGCAATAAAACCACAGACTGTAAGTATCTTGTTCATAGGGATTATTTCTCTAGGCAATCAAACCTATTTATACGAGGTCAATGTCAGCTTACGATCACTAATTTTTTAGATATGACTTATTTATTGTTCAATCATACTCCACTCTAGTTTTATTATGATATCCGGTATAAAAATTATCATGAGTTGACGTAAGTGAGTATGGTCTCTCATTTACGTCAACTTTATATTTATCAGAAAACAGATTCTATTTTTAAATTGAAAACTTCAAAAGAGTGATTACATAGAGAAACACTCCTTGATCATTTCTGCTTTTCTATTTTAATTTTTTCTACTGATCATTGGCTCGTATGGAATCTCTCTACATATCCTTTGCTATCAAAATTAATCCATAGTGAAACGCCACTAGCCCCACCTGCTGTACCTGTAGCAGCATTTACGGCATCGATTTTAGCAGATTGAACCATTGCACCTGCTTCTCCCGACCCACCTCCAGGAATTGCCTGCATCAAACGATTTTTAAGAATATTCATTCCTGTATTTACAGTCTGAGAGGAAGAAGAAGCAAAAGCACCAAGCGGAGAATTTGATGCTCCAGAATTGAAATACCAAGATTCACTCTTATCCGAAGCAATAGACTTACTTTTAGGTTCGCCATACATTGCAACCACTTCAGCTTTCGTAGTCTTACCTTTAATCAAATGAGATTGCAGATAGGTTGGTTGATATTTTTCATTGGATGTACCACCTGGCATAGAGGCACAGGCTGTCATTCCAAGTACAGTAGCAACTAAAAGTGCTTTCAATGTTAAGTTTATGTTCATAGCCATTTCTTCTAACTTATGAGGATCAAGAACTATTTTATTTTCTTTATTTATCCTTATGCCAATTGTTAAGAATATAAAAATAAACAATTAAGAAAAATCTAACAATTAAATCAAAATGTAAAATCTAAATTGAAATATAGGTATTGTTTAATCTCCCCCTTAAAGTCACCATACCGTTAAGCTTGAACTGTCTGGTTGATTCTCTCTATAAATCAGCTTGTCAAATGCACTCATCTCAAACAATATGTTAATGTGAATTAAACCCGATAACACAAAACTAAAAATGCAAAAATCACTTTCAATTCATGCTATTTTATTTACATTATCAGTGACTTCAACTCATGCAGAGGTCAGCACCTTTAAGCCGATCTTTCCCAAATTTTCAAATACAGCTCAAGAGCGAAAAGCCGAAAATCAAATTTATGCTTTGGGTGAAGTGTCCTTTGCCAACGATGTGCGTGTTCCCTTTTATGGAGTGACTGCGCTGAATCCAGCCGATGAAGGCTTATTAAAAGACTTTAAAAGCTGTACAGCAAAAAGCTGCCATTTTGACTTTAAGCTGGATACACATCAGGCCAAGCAACTCAAATTAGTTGCGCTACCTGAAATTGGTGCAATTCTGGTACCCAAAGATTGGCGCGATGTGGAGGCAAATGCGGGCGCAAATGGTACGGGTTCAGCCCTGCTGATGAGTCCAAATCAAAAGCAAGCAATTGAATTATACGACTCATCCTTCTGTGTCGGTTGTGGTATGCCTTATGCCACGCTTTATTTTCCTAATCTGTTAAAGCAGAGTATTGAAAATGAATATGGCAGCTATAAAGACCCGCAAAAACTGGTCAAGGTGGTACATCCCTCCAAACAGGTGGCGTTCTTTAGCTATCAGATTCCACAACTGAATTACAGAACTCATGGTGTGGCTAAATATATTGACGAAGGTGACTTTAACTTCAGGGTCATTAAAGTGACGCTGGATCAATCACAGCAACATCTGGCCGGGCCGATTTTAAATTTCTATCACTTTAACCATTGAACCGTTCCAAACCGCCTGACTGGCTTTGAGTAAACTCAAGAAATGCTCAACCCGAACACTATTGCCTTGGGTACGACAAATTGCATAAATCGGGGCAATACATGGTTTTTTCGCCTCTAGCGATTTATACACAATCTGCTTGTTCCAGAAGTCCTGAATTGACGCAGGGACAATAGACAGTCCAATGCCTGCGGCAATCAGATTAAGGCTCGAGGTTAAGCGCGGTGCCTCTTGAACAATATTGGGACTAAAACCGGCCTGATAGCAGTTTGCCAGAATATTATCGAACAGGTCCTGTCCCGCGATACGGCGATACAATACAAACTCATACGGCTCCAAATCGACTAAACGGATTGCTCCCGCTTGCCCAGCCAAAGGATGATTACTCGGCAACGCGACAATCAAAGGCTCATCCAGTACATGAATACTTTGGACTTCGGTATGAATCGGTGCCGGTTTGCGTAGAAACACGATATCCAGTTTTTCATTGATGACTGCATCCGTTAAAGCTGTGCTGCTGTCCTCTTCCAGATGAATCGCTACCGCAGGAAACTGTTCCCTAAACTGACGCAATACCGCTGGCAAAAAAGGATGTAAGCCTGCGGAGTTGGTAAAGCCAATATTGATCTGACCTTCCAGCCCTTGCGCAATATTTTTTACCCGTTTCGGAATCGACTGGGCATGCGCCAGAATGGTAATCGCTTCCTGATACAAAGCCTTACCGGCTTCCGTGACCTCGACACCACGAGGCAGACGTTTCAGCAAAGCCGTATCCAGTTCTTGTTCCAGACTTTTGATCAATCGGGTCAAGGGCGGCTGTTGCATATGCAGTTTGACTGCTGCTTTGGAAATATTGCTTTCTTCCACCACAGCCACGAATGCATTGAGCTTATGAATATCGATCATACATACCTTAAAAGTATAGATAATGGCAAAAATAGCATTTGTGAATATACCATAAATCTTTCATGCTATAGCTCACAAGGTTGAACAGAAAGGTAATCCAATGAAAGCCCAAGTCCTATCAATAGAGCGTGAACCATTAACGACTGCTCCTGATTGTAAGGCACTTTTTACGGGGTTTATGAAATTGGGATTGATGGGTTTCGGTGGCGTGTTGCCACTGGCACATCGCATTATCGTTGAAGAACATAAATGGATTGATGCTGGCAAATTTACCGACTTACTTGGCGTGTGCCAGTTATTACCGGGCGGTAACATCATCAATATGGCAGTTGCTATTGGAATGGAATTCCAGGGCGTGAAAGGTGCGATCAGTTCAGTCCTCGGTTTGATCTCCGCCCCAACTGCAATTGTGCTGATGATCTATCAGGTCTATGAGCATTTTCAATATCTGCCTGCCGTCAAACACATGATCCAGGGTTTGGCCGCCGCCGCAGCAGGCTTGCTGTTTGCCACAGGCTTTAAGATGCTCAAACCCATCTTGAAAAGTTACCTGACCCTTTTTACCATCGGCCTGACCTTCGTGTTTATGATCTGGATCAAGCTGCCGTTGGCACTGACTTTAGCGATTCTACTGGCCATTAACATGCTGGTATTGGGAGTGAAAAAATCATGATCTTAGTCACCCTTGCCGTGGTTTTTACTCAGCTTTCATTGCTGGCTTTTGGCGGTGGTAATGCCATCCTGCCTGAAATGCAGCATCAGGTGGTAACCGTGCATCAATGGATGAGTGCAGAGCAGTTTAGCTCGCTCTTTGCCATGGCACAGGCGGCACCCGGGCCGAATATGATGATTGTGCCTTTGGTCGGCTGGCATGTGGCAGGTCCAGCAGGTTTACTGGTCACTTCATTGGCGAAGTTTGGTCCATCTTCCATCATTACCATTTATGCGCTCAAATTCTGGGAACGCTTTAAAGCCAATCCGTTACGGGCACGTTTTGAAAAAGCGTTGAAACCGATTACTGTCGGCTTGGTCCTGGTCAGTGCCTGGATGATTGCCGATGCTTCCGCACAAAACCTGCTCCTGGTCATTATCGTAGTTGTTACTGCTGTGCTCGGGATGTTTAAAAAGATCCATCCACTTTGGGTGATGGCCGCAGGGGCAGGACTAGGAATTGCCTTCCTTTAAATCGAGCCAATAAAAAACCTGCATGATGCAGGTTTTTATTGAATTCTGGATTACCAGATACTGACCCGCTTTTCAGGGGCCAAATACATTTTGTCCCCGGCTTTAATCTTGAAGGCATCATAAAACGGCGCCTGATTGACTAAAGCACCATTGGCCCGGACTTTATCAGGCGCATGTGGATCTGTTTTTAAATATACAATCGCTTGTGCTTCACGAGTTTTGGCGCGCCAGACTTGCGCCCAGCCCATATAGAAACGCTGCTCCCCCGTACGCCCGTCAATCACAGGCGCAGGTTTACCTGCCAAGGACAGTTGATACGCTTTGTAGGCAATCGATAATCCCGAGTTATCGGCAATATTTTCACCCAGCGTCAGCTCACCATTGACGTGATACCCTGCAATCGGTTCATAGGTATTGTATTGTGCAATCAAGGCCTGGGTTTTGGCTTTAAATTTCTGATGATCTTGCTTGGTCCACCAGTTACGCATATTGCCCAATTCATCAAACTGGCTGCCCTGATCATCAAAACCATGACTGATCTCATGCCCAATCACACTTCCAATCCCGCCATAATTGACCGCATCATCGGCTTCAATATTAAAGAAAGGCGGTTGTAAGATGGCAGCCGGGAATACAATTTCATTGGAGGATGGGTTGTAATACGCATTCACGGTTTGAGGGGTCATAAACCACTCATCGCGATCCACAGGCTTACCGAGCTTATCGATATCATCTTGATGTTCAAACTCTCTGGCACGAATCACGTTACCAATCAAATCACCATCTTTAATGTCTAGCGCTGAATAATCACGCCATTTCTTCGGGTAACCCACTTTAATGGATAGGCTAGCCAGTTTCTTTTTGGCTTGTACTTTGGTTGCAGGACTCATCCAGTCCAGTTGGCTAATACTTTGATCATACGCCCGGATCAGATTCTGAACCAAGGTATCCATGCGCTGTTTTTTATCCGCAGAAAAATGTTTTTCTACATAGATTTTACCCAGACCGTCACCGAGCACACCGTTTACCGTTTGTACGCCACGTTTCCAGCGCACTTCCTGTTCAGCCACATCACGCAAACTTTTACCATAAAATGCGAAACTTTCATCAACAAGAGCTTTATTCAGATAAGGGGCGAAACTGCTGATCAGGTTCCATTTAAAATAAGCCTTCCAAACGTCTAAATCGGTTTTATTCAGCACTGGATCAAGCGCCTTAAAATAGCTGAGCTGGTGCACCTGAATAGTCTGGATTTTATCCTTTACCCCAACCGTCTTCAGGTAACTATTCCAATCAAAGTTACGACTTAACTGATTCAAATCTTTAAGCGGGTAAATATTGTAACGCTTGGATAAATCACGATTTTGAACATTACTCCACTGAATCTTGGCAAGTTCTGTTTCCAGCTGGAGGATTTGTCTGGCATGCTGGGCGGCTTGCTGATCGCCAGAAAGCTGCAGCATCTTTTCAATATGCTTGAGATATTTTGCACGCGTTTCTACAAACTTCTGATCATCTTTCAAATAATAGTCACGATCTGGCAGGCCCAATCGACGCTGTGCCAAACCTGCAATCATCACATCAGAGCGTTTCATATCCTGATCAATACTGATATCAAACGGCGTTCTGACGCCGATACGCGAGAAATGCCCCATTAATCGAGCGAAGTCCTGTTTATTTTGAATTGCATCAACCTGTGCCAGTTCTGGCTGTAAAGGTTGAATGCCTTGTGCTTCGATTGTTTTTTCATCCATAAAACTGGCATATAGACTGGCAATCTTTTGCTCTACGCTGCCTGCTGCCCATTTTTGGGCACTCAGTTGTTCAACAATGGCATGCAACTGGTTGGTCGATAATTCATGTAACTCGTTAAATGCGCCCCAACGTGACTTATCTGCGGGAATTTCAGTATCTTTTAACCATTTTCCATTTACATGATCGTAAAAGTCATGCTGGGCAGACACGGTTTGATCAATAAATTGCTGGTCAATGCCTGATTTTTTTTGAGTTGGGGAGGATTTAATTGCTGGGTCTGCCCATACATTTGCAGTAAAAGCAGTCAGTGCAAGCGCTAATGCACTTTTGAGCAATACAGGTTTCATGATTTATCCTATTTATTTAGGTTCTAAGTTATACAAGAGCAAAATGAGAGATCATTAATTTTATCAAACGACTATAGTGAAGTACTTTGATCAAATAAAGTCATTTTCGTTGCAATATATATTCACTTTTCACATAAAAACCACAAATCAGCCCAATTTTCAGGCAATAAAAAAGCCCTGATCTTTGATCAAGGCTTTAGCGAACAAAGTCAGCAAACTAATCCAGAATCTTTTCAAATGCTTTAAGACGTTTATGAATAGAGAGCAACTCAATAATGGTTTTCCATGAACTAATTAGATATTGGAAAGATTCACGAACCTTACCAAAAACCCCACCAATCTGATTGATTAAACCGAGTGTTAACTTTCCTGCTGCAATCGCAGGGAAAAGCACAAATAGATTATAGAGAATATCCAGTTGCCCATACCATGAAGCCGTTAAGTTAAAATAGGTATAGTGGAAATAGAGACGGAAATAGTTTTTTCTCACTCGCTCAAACAGTTCTTTTAATGTGGCTGGCTGTGCCCGATTTTCATGATCTTCACCGTAGACCAATTCTTTACGATAAGCCGCCTCGACTTTCTGATTATTGAACTGGAGCCCAGGCAATTTTATCCCGACCACCATGAGTAAAACTGTACCAAATATCGCCCATGCAATTGCAGCCCAAACAAGTGAATATTGTAGCTCTCCAATTACAGGTATTTCTGGAACATGTTTTGAAAGCTGGAACAATAATGGCAAGAATGCAATCAATGTCATGATTGCCTTGACCAGTTCAACCCCCAAATCTTCGACAATCGTGGCAAAACGCATGGTATCTTCCTGTACACGTTGTGCAGCACCTTCGACATGGCGTAGCTTAGGCCAGTGTTCGGTATAATACTCATTCATCGCCGTACGCCAGCGAAATACATAATGACTGGTAAAAAAAGCATTTAACACAGCCATAGTCACACCAACCATGGCAATATATAGAAATACCATGGTTTCTTTATATAAATCAGTAATACTTCCTCCACCATTGGTTAGCATATTTTGGATCATATCCCAGAATGGTACATACCAAGCATTCACAGCCAAGCTCACCTGTACGCCAAACCAGATATTAAACAAAATAAAGGCTGAACCCCAGATCGACCACTTTTGCCATTTATGATCTGAAAAAATACGCCAAAATCCAGCAAATAAGGCCGTAGCAGTGATAAACCAGAGATAAAACCAAAGTGAAGAAGGCTCCCAGAATCGATTAACTCCGACAGACAGCTCTGCATCCGCATAGCCTTTAGGAAAACCCAGATATTCGCCCCAGCTATGACCACCGCTGTACCACAACAGCATATTGAGTGCGAGCCAGACAACCACAGAAATAAAAAATAGACGCGGGTTCGGAAAGAAAGACTTAAACATCTGTTTAACAATCCTTGTTATGAAACAATTTATTTGATGAGGTCATCCTATGACCTAAAACTTAAAACTCTCTGATAGAAAAGTTTTATGATTTGTAGTTATTTACTATTTTTCTGGGCGTTTTAATAGCTTTTTGTAGAATATTTATAAGCTGTTTTTATAAAAAATGAATTTTAGCAAATAGACTCAAACACTTAAGTCCATCTATAAATCTGAACAATATTCAATCATCGTGGCAAAGCTGAATTTTGCTTGACCGCCATATTCTGCTGATCCGCTCTAGAGGGTTTACTTTTATTTTGAATGGCCCATTGTATATCGGCCAGTTTATCATTTGCTGCATCAATGCCTGCCTGCATGGTCTGCTCTCGGCCTTTTACATCAAAAATATGTGCTTTCTCGCGTAGGTCAGGTTGAATCACGATATCTGCTTCTTTGAGCTCTTCTTCAGCCAGACGACCTTGCATGATATTGATATTCTGGTTAAACAGGCCCCAGACATTGGTAGTTTCAGTATGGATTGGCTGAGCCAGAATATCCACCGCAATCACCACATCGGCGCCGAGCTCACGTGCCACCTGCACAGGTACCGGACTGACCAGCCCCCCATCGACATATTCCACATCATGAATCATGGTTGGTACAAACATACTTGGAATCGAAGCAGACGCACGAACCGCCTGTCCGGTATTGCCATAGTTAAATACGGTTTTTGACCCGTCCTTTAACTCGGTCGCCACCACATACAGCGGGATTTTCAGCTTTTGTAGCGGCGTATTATGGACTTGCTGGTTGATATAGTCTTCCACCTTCTTGCCATCAAAAAAGCCTTTTAGACTCAGATTGACATCACGGACATCAGTGGCTTTTAGCTTCAAGGCAATATCACGCAGTTCAGCAGCACTTTTACCGCTGGCATAGATCGAACCGACAATACTGCCCGCACTGGTTCCAACAATAAAGTCAGGGCGAATGCCTTGTTGTTCTAGCACTTCGATCACACCGATATGCGCATAACCCCGTGCCCCGCCACTGCCCAGCACCAATGCCACCACAGGTCGCTTTTGTTGCTGTTTGATATAACTAAAAGGTTGCGAAACAGTATGTGCCTGAGCATCTTCCACAGCAGGGCTTACATGCGCTGTAGTTTGGCAACCTGCCAAGAGCATGATTGAAAGACCAAGGGCCCAGAATTTAAGCTGTTTCATACGCAGTGTTGCCATATTGTCTGTTTTTCTGTGTCGGATTTTAGCGTCAGCACATCTGAAAAGATGTATCAATTTCTTTGCATATGTCATGAAATCTTCATAAAAAAAGTCCCTCGCAAGGGACTTTTTTTATACATTCAAAGCGTTATTCAAATCACTTACCAGATATCAGAATCAACTTTTTTCTTCAGTTCCGGATAGTTATCAATCTTGAACTCAGGCTCTTTAATGCCTTTCTTCAACTGTGCGGTATAGTCTTTCAGTAAGGTACGCGCCATTGGGGTTAACAATAAGATTGCCACCAGGTTAATGGTTGCCATGATTCCCATGAACAAGTCAGCCATCGACCAAACCAGCGGAACACTACCAATTGCACCGAAGTACACCATGACCAACACAAAAACCCGGAAGATGAACATGACTTTTGGATTGTTATTGATGAACTGTACATTACTTTCCGCATAGGCATAGTTACCTAACACGGCAGAATAACAGAACAGGAATAACAGAATCGCAAGGAAGTCACCACCCCAGCTACCCACTTGTGTCTCTAACGCACGCTGGGTTAATTCAACCCCGACGAAACCGGCATCGTGATAAACACCAGAAATCAGGATAATCATCGCAGTACTGGTACACACAATAAAGGTATCGACGAATACACCCAGCATCTGAACCAAACCTTGGTTCACCGGATGCTTCACATCAGAAGCTGCGGCAGCATTCGGCGCCGAACCCATACCTGCTTCGTTTGAGAACAGGCCACGCTTGATCCCTTGCATCATCGCCATGGAAATCATGGCACCAAAGAAACCGCCCGCTGCAGCATTAAACTGGAATGCTTCAGTAAAGATCAATTTGAAAATGCCAGGCAGAAGTTCGTAGTTGCTTAAGGCGATATATAAAGCAACAGCCAAGTATAGACCTGCTTTTAATGGCACAAACATCTCGGCAAATTTAGCGATACGTTTAATACCACCAAAAATTGCCAATGCAACTAACACAACCAGTACTAGACCAACCCATGAGATTTCCAGATCAACACCGCCCAGGTGCGCAATCATATTGGCCTTATCCCAACCCCACGCATGTGAAGAAGCATTGGCAATCGCATTGATCTGAACCGAGTTGAATACGAAACCATAAGTGAAGATCAATGCCAGCGCGAAGATCACACCAAAGGTTTTGCTACGTAAGCCCTGAGTAATATAGTAAGCCGGTCCACCCCGAAACTGCTTGCTATTACTGTCTCTTACTTTAAATAACTGAGCAAGCGAAGACTCAATAAAAGCCGAGCTCATCCCCAGTAATGCAGTAAACCACATCCAGAACACAGCACCTGGTCCACCAATCGCAATCGCGATCGCAACACCCGCAATATTACCTACACCAACACGGCTGGCTAAGCCTGTTACAAAGGCCTGGAAGGGTGTTAATCCGTGTGAATCTTTCTCTTCGCCTTTGCTACGGCTGCCCTTCATCACTTTGATACTGTGAAAGAACATTCTGATCTGCACAGCTTTGGTCGCAATGGTATAGAAGATACCTACTGCCAGAAGGAAAATAACCAGAAAGTCCCATAAAGGATCATTGAAAAAACTTACCCAAGCCATCAGGGTGTCATTTAATTTTTCATTCATCACTTATTCGCTTTTAAATATTTTATGTACATACGTACATATACGATAACAATGGATGAATCAAAAAAGCCCCTTTAGGGGCTTTTGATCCGACTTAGGCAAAGAATTTCAAAATTAATTGAATTACTGTTGCGTTAATTAAATCAACAAAGAACGCACCACAAAGCGGAACGATCAGGAACGCTTTATGAGAAGGTCCATACATATTGGTGATGGCCTGCATGTTGGCAACCGCAGTTGGTGTTGCCCCCATACCAAAACCACAGTGACCTGCAGCCAATACAGCCGCATCGTAGTTTTTACCCATCACACGGAAAGTAATGAATGCTGCATACAATGCCATGGTAATGGTTTGCGCACCTAAAATGACAACGAGCGGTCCAGCAAGATCAGCCAGCTGCCATAATTTGAGCGACAGCAACGCCATTGCCAGATAAAGTGACAATGATGCATTACCAAACACGTCAATAGCACGATCAAAGATATCTACCTTTAATACGCTTTCGAGGATGTTACGTAAAATCACACCGCCGCCAAGCGCCCAGACAAAGGTTGGTAGCTCGAACCATGTGCCCTTACTGAATCCGGTCATGAACTCTGCAAATGCAAGACACGCAGCAAACATACCCAAAGTGGTAATGGCATTATCAGCAGTGATTAAACGGACTTGATGTGGATTTTCAAATGGTGCCAGCTCGTCAGGATGCTGATCTAGATGCGTATCACGGTTTTTGATCTCAGCCGGTGTCTGCGCTTGAGCAAGGCTATAACGGTTAATTAACAATTTCGCTAAAGGACCACCGATAATACCCCCGATGATCAGACCAAAAGTTGCACTCGCCATACCTAAAGCTAAAGCACCTTGAATCCCGTGCTGGGTTTCAAGAATTTCGCCCCATGCCCCTGCTGTACCATGACCACCGGTCAGGGTGATTGAACCTGCAATCAGGCCCACCAGCGGATCAATACCGAGCAAGGTTGCCAGACTCATACCGACCGCGTTCTGTACCACAATGAAAGATGCAACACAGACCAGGAAGATCACCAAGCCGATACCGCCTTCTCTAAGCTTCAGGAAATTGGCACTTAAACCAATCGAAGCAAAGAAGATCAACATAAAACTGGTTTGTAACTCGCTACTAAAGACAATGCTATAACCCCAAAGCGAATGCACCAGTAGTGAAACTACGGCCGCAACCAGACCACCAGCAACCGGCTCGGGAATGTTATAGCGTCTTAAGAAATCAATTTTATTAACGAGCAAACGCCCTAATAACAACACGATAACGGCTGAAATCAGGGTATAAAAACCATTAAAAGTAAATTCCATATCTTCTTCCGTTTATCTTGGTAGTTCATCTGACGGCGGGTAGCCCCTTTAAAACTGCCAAAATAGTAACTCTAAAAATGAGTGAAAACTCAATCAACTTTATAAAAAGCATACAGTTCAATGTGAGAACCTTTGCAAGTTATGGTGATTCAGTTTTCACGGATGATTTGCATCAGCGGGTTGAAATGGCTTAGAAATTATAGCGAGCCATTGCTCCTACACGATTATCTTTACCTTTTTGCCCGTCAAAGGTTTTACGCTCACCGTAGATATATTCCAGACCGAACGTAATCGGTGTTACTGGTGAATACATGATATTCCACCAGCCCTGTTGCAGGGTTTTGTTCTGGGCGGTGTCTTTTGCAACCACGGCCTGTTTTGCAAAGTCATTGCTGTCATCTGCAAACATGGCGCCATAGGCCAAAGTACTACGTAATTTCGGGTTAATCTGATAGGTTGTACCGACTGTCACTGCATCAAATTCATTCAGATTCAAATCAAAATTATTTGGATTTACATTGAAGGCATTGTTGGTATACAACAGGAATTTGCTATCGCCTTTAACATGCGAATAGTCAATCATGGCCTGTAATGAATCTGTGAATTTATATTTTGTACCCACAGCAACCCCCCAACCCAGTTCAGCTTCGCCTGAATTGATGCGGTTATTGTTGTTGTCGTAGGTCGCTTTACTGCGTGCTTCTGTCAACAAGGCACGTGCAGAGGTGGTTCCCTTGCCTTCAGCAAAATCATATTTTACTTTTGAGGTTAAGGATGGCGCACGGTTATCATCATTGCCTTTTTCTAAAGCAACCGCATAGCTGGTTTCTGGTGTGAACTTGCCACTATAACGAACCATAGGTGTACGGTAGGTACCAATCCCAAGTGGCGAGTTAAAGTCCAGCATTTCCGGTTGCAAATCTGTGGCCAGGAAGGTCGATGTAGTTTGACCAAATAGCCAGTCGTTATAAGTCATATAAGCATGACGGATACGAATGGTGTCATTGCTGCTACCCCCACGGAAGTCCACTTCTAACTTACCGCCAACGTCAGCGCCTTCAACCGGTGCTTTAAAATCAAGACCAAGACGGGTCACGGTTGCAGTGCTATAGAAACGGTCACTGTTCTTTTCAGCACCTTCCAGATCAACCTTATTGATGCGGTTAAAAATACCGTCACCACCTTTTGCCTGATAAGACGCGTCACCACGCAAGAAACCGTACAGTTTTACTTCCGCACCAGAAGCAGTGCTAAAATTTAATGGAGATTTTTTCGGGGCAGCGGTTGTGACTACCGCTGCTGTATTTTGATTATTGGTTGCAGCTACTGCAGTTGCAGGGGCGACGGCAACTTGAGCGGCATCATTTTGTTGTTTTGCCTGGGGAACATATTGCTGTAATAAAGCTCTTAATTCCTTGACTTCATCGCGAAGTTGCTGAATCTGTTCTTGCTCGCTGGCAGCGTGTGTACTGTTCATCATTAAGGCAGCAACTGTGATTGCTAATCCTTGCATTACGAACGGCTTACGGATGAGAGATAAACTCATGAGAAGCTCCTTGTATATAGTGTATATTTCAACATTTCCCACAGAGATTGAATTGGATAAATTCAAGCTGTCTTTAAAATAGAAAATTCCCCCTTAGCCATTCAGCAAGGAAAGTCTAATCATTTTTAAAAAGGGCGTATTATGCATAAATTTCGGATATTGTGTGTACTTTTTATTTAAAGAGTTTTATTGATTCCATTGAGTAGGCATAAATATTATTTCGATTTCATTATGTTACTTATAGAATTATTTTTCACACAAACCTAACAAAAGATAGAAAACTCACAACAATTAGTGTTAATCCTCTAATTTTTTTGCGTATTTTTTATGCAACCCTATATTTATACCTGAAAAATCCGCAACAAAAAACATTTATTGATTTATATTCTCCTGTCATTAGAAGATCAAAATGTTAGGAGTTTTCATGAACACGGAACAAGTCCGCCTGGTGGACGAGGCCATCACCTCTCGTCATTCGGTACGTGCATTTTTAGATACCCCTGTGGACACCCAAACCATTAAAGACATCCTGACTGTCGCCAGCCGTGCCCCTTCGGGGACCAATGTCCAGCCCTGGAAAGTCTATGTGGTCACAGGACAAAAACGTGCCGAAATGATTGACCGTGTCTGCGCTGCACAAATCGAACTTCTACAAAAACCAGAACTGACCGCACAATATCAGGAGACCTTTGCCTACTACCCTGAAACCTGGATTTCACCATTTATCGATCGTCGTCGTGCCAATGGCTGGGGTCTCTATGGCTTGCTGGGCATCCAGAAAGGTGAAAAAGAGAAAATGGCAGCGCAACAGCTGCGTAACTTCCAGCTATTTGATGCGCCGGTCGCCCTGTATTTTACCGTGAATAAAATCATGGGCATCGGTTCAAAAATGGATATTTCAATGATGTTGCAAAATGTCATGGTGGCCGCCAAGGCCCGTGGTCTGGATACCTGCCCGCAAGCAGCCTGGAATCATTTCCACCCAATCGTTCTGGATATTCTGGGCGCGCCAGAAGATGAAGAACTGGTGTGTACCATTGCCTTGGGTTATGCCGACCCTGACCATATCGTCAACACCTTCATTACCCCGCGTGAACCGGTTGAAAACTTCACCGTATTTCTAGATTAAACCATCCGAGATGCCGCAGTATTTCTTTAACCAGAGATACTGCTTTGTTGTTTACCGACTTTTAAGATGGCAAAGAAACCAGCACTGGTAAATAACAACATCATAATGCCCATATTCAGGGACGCTTTCCAGAACAGGAAATTCAGGATGATCCCGGCCAGTAGACCACAGGCAAATTGCATACTGCCCATAATTGCACTGGCTGTACCTGCACGCGCGCCCTGTTGAGACATGGCTAAAGCCATGGCATTCGGCCCGGTTAAACCAATCCCAGAGACCACCAAAAACAAGCCCGGCATCAGTAAGGCTAGAGGTGCATCTGCCATCAGCCCTGCGCCTAGTACAATCAAGGCTCCAAAACACTGAATCGCGCCTCCCAGTTTTAAACGCTGGTAAATGCCCATACGGGTATTCAGGTGTTTATTAATCGAAGACATCAGCATGATGCCTGCTGCATTTAAGGCAAAGGCATAAGAGAAATGTTGCTGAGATAAGCCATACTGTCCCATAAAAACCGCAGAAGCCGAGCTGATATAACAGAATAAGGCCGCACCGGTTAAGCAGCCTGCAAACATCGGCACACGGAAACTCTCATCTTTTAAGATCGCCGCATATAGGGTGGTCACCTGATAGACCGATAATTTTAAACGGCGCTCAACCGGCAAAGATTCTTTAAAGAAGAAATGCACACAGAGCCAGCACATTACCCCAATCAGCGCCAAGGTAATGAAAATCGCTTGCCACGGAAAAAAGTTGAGAATCCATGCCCCAAAGATGGGTGCCAGAATGGGCGCCAGTCCCATCACAATCATCATGCTGGAAAATGCCTGTGCAGAACCCTGCATATCCAGACGGTCACGGATTGCAGCACGCGCCATTACAACCCCAACACAGCCGCCCAAAGCTTGGAAAATACGGGCTGCGATCAAGGCCCATTCATTGCTTGCAAAGACACACGCCAGACTGGCGATGGCATATAGTGCCAAGCCAAAATAAAGCGGCTTTTTACGCCCAATCCGGTCACTGACCGGACCATAAATCAGTTGACCCATTGCCAGACCCAAGAAATAGGCAGGCAAGGTATTGGCAACCATTTGTGTACTTACCCCAAATTCATCGGCCATTTGCGGCAATGCGGGTAAATACATATCAATCGATAACGGCCCTAACGCAGTTAACAAAGCAAGCAACATAATCCATGCTGTTGAATATTGACGTTGATTGGTTTGCTCGGCCTGCATACTGCCCCACTTTAACAAATTTTGGAATATTCTAAGCTTAGCATCCCCATCAGTTTTGTGCATAATATTAACGTCTGCGAACACTTTAACCCCTGTGAACAGCCACGATGAAAATTCAATTGTAGAATATAAGAAGGACAACCCTTGAATCCTTGGTTCGGACGTTTAAAACAAACAACCTATAACACCACGTTGATGTATAACGTGCGTATGCTGATTGCCTTTACCGGAACAGCTTTCGTTCCTTATTTACTCGATTATCAACTCGCCACCATTCCCTTAACCCTCGGTGTGGTTGCTGCCGCGATTAGTGATATTGATGACCGCTTTTCTGTGCGCATCATGAATCTGATTTATACCTATATCGGATTTTTTATCACCGCTGCATCGGTTCAACTGTTATTCCCTTATCCGGTTGCCTTTGCAATCGGCCTGATTGCTTCCTGTATCGGCTGGATCTTGCTTGGCTCGCTGGGAAGACGTTATGCCACCATTGCGTACGGCTGTCTGGTGACTTCCGTCTATACCATGCTAGGCGTACATTTATTTGAGCAATGGTATGTTCAACCCGCGCTTCTGGTTGCAGGTGCGGCCTGGTATGGCCTACTCTCTACCATCAGTTTCCTGCTGTTCCCGGTACGAAAAGTCCGGGATCAGCTTTCGGCATCTTATTCGGCGCTGGGAAGTTTCCTGTTTGCCAAGTCCAACCTGTTTGATGTCGACATGACCCCATCCAGTTATCAACAAAGCATGATTGATATTGCCATGGAAAATGGCAAGCTGGTGGCGATCTTTAATGATCTGCGCATGTCCTTGTTAACCCGGCTCAAAGGTGACCGCGGCCAAAAAGATACCCGACGCAGCCTGCAATATTATTTTGTGGCGCAAGATATTCATGAACGTGCCGATTCAGCGCATATTGATTATCAGAAACTGGCCAAAGTGTTCCAGCATAGCGACATCCTGTTCCGCTTCCAGCGCATCCTGTCGATTCAGGGCAAAGCCTGTCAGGATCTATCTCAATCGATTTTAAGTCGTACCCGTTATGTGCATAACAAACGCTTTAAGCATAGTTTTGAAAATTTACGCACCTCTCTGGAAAAGTTGCGGCAAGATGGGCATTATGATCAGGTGCGGATTAATGCCCTGTTTGCGCTGTATCAGAACCTGAAATCGATTGATGCGCAATTACAGAATCTGGAAACCGAACGCAATCTGCAAAAGATCAATGCCCAGCATGCAGAAAGCCAACTGAAAGATGATGATCTCAAAGGCTGGAATGACATTATTGTCCGTGTAAAACAGCATCTTTCTCCTGAATCGGTATTGTTCCGTCATGCTGTACGTTTATCCATTGTGCTATTTATTGGCTATGTGTTTATCCAGATGACCGATATCGCATACGGTTACTGGATCATGTTAACGGCGCTGTTCGTCTGCCAGCCGAATTTTAACGCCACCAAGCGCCGCCTCTATTTACGGATTATCGGTACATTGGTTGGTATTATTGTCGGTCTTGCGATTATCTACTTTATTCCTTCAATTGAAGGACAACTGGTCATGCTGGTGCTGAGTGGTGTGCTATTTTTAGAACTGCGCAGTAAGCAATATGCACAAGCCACTGCCTTTATTACCATTCTGGCGCTCATCAATTTCAATCTGGATGGCTCTGCCTTTGCAGCAGGTTTTCCCCGCTTTATTGATACCGTGCTCGGTTGCGCGCTGGCCTGGTTTGGTGTGAGTTTTATCTGGCCGGACTGGAAGTTCCGTAGACTGCCCCGCTCGATCCGCCGTTCTTTACAGGCCCAATGTCAATACCTGAGCGAAGTGGTCGCGCAATATCATCATGGTCGTAATAATGCCCTGAATTATCGGGTGGTACGTCGGGCGGCCCATAATACCGATGCAGAAGTGGCATCACTGATTTCAACCATTGCCACCGAACCGAATATTGATGTTAACCAGAAAAGTCTGGCCTTCGAATTTCTCTGTCTCAGCCATACCTTTTTAAGTTATATCGCTGCCTTGGGTGCGCACCGTGAAAAAATTGAAGATCAGGAAGTGCTGTCCTTACTGGATCAGGCACTGGATGATATTCAGGGTGCGTTACTCAGAGACGAAGTGCCTGATTTATCCGCACAGAATATGATGCAAGCCATTCGTGACCGTTTAAGCCGCAATGAGGAAAATGAACAGAATTCATTGATTATCTTACAACAACTGTCACTGATGCTGGGCGTACTCACCCGTTTGAGTATGCTGAAACAAAGCTTGAGTCATGAACCCCATGAAGACGGCACCGAGTATGCATCGCTCTAATCATTCGCCATTGGCATAATATCTTTGCATGCCAATAGGTGTTAAACTTAACCCAGTTCTAGACTCATTTTTTACACTATGACCGCCAAAACGCTATACGCTTATACGCTACAACCTGTTCCTTACGAAGTTTCTGAAGCTGAACAACGTCAAGCTCAACTTATGATTTGGCGTAGTACCAACAAATTCAGCCGCAAAGCATGGATGATTATGATTGCACTTGTGGTGCTTTCCTTGGTTGCAGCAGGACTTATTAAATATTACTCAACCTACTCAACCGTACTGTGCTGGGTGGTGATTGTAGGGGTGGTGCTGTTTTATCTGATCAAGAAATTTGGTCTGGAATGGTACGTGAAACGCAAGATGACCGAATTCCCTGTTCAGGAAATTAAAGGCTTACGTTTAGGTGTACAACCGCACGGGATCGTGATGCGCCAAAAAATGGGCCTACAAGAAGGTACTGCCACCATTGGCTGGAAAGATATCTATGAATGGTATAGCTCTCCTGACTTTATCCTGGTGAACTTCAAGGTAAAAACGCCTAAAGGTGAACAACAACAAGGTGCTTACATCTTGCCAAAGCGCATGGATTCAAAGAACTTTTCTTTCAATACCGTTCGCAAGCACTTAAATGAGACTGTAGGCGCGCCTAAATCGATTTAAGACACGGATGAACAAGAACCTCTCGCCATGAGAGGTTTTTTATTGCCCATAAAATAAATGAGAATCAAAATCAATATTACCTGCAAAATCCACATTGTATTCTTATTCTTGAGTTATAATTTTTTACATGAATTCCACTCTATTTACATTTTTTGACCATGTTTAAAAAAGTTTTCTTCCAGATACACTGGTTTTTAGGGATCACCGCGGGGCTTATTCTCTCTTTAATGGGAGTTACAGGGGCGATTTACTCATATGAGCCACAAATCCTCAAATGGATCAATCAGGACAGCTATGTTGTTGGAGTGGCTCAAACACCCAAATTAACTCCGGCCCAGCTCTACCAACATTTCAATCAACAACAACCACAAATTGAAATTAACAGCATTACCATCGCTGCTGATCCCGCTGCGTCCTCCACCGTCAATATCAAAAAAGAAGGTGCGCGCCGTGGCTATAACATGATGGTCAACCCATATACAGCGGAAGTTTTACCTGATATTAAAGGTCGTGATACGTTGCAATTTATCCAACGTTTACACCGTAATTTAACGGCAGGTGAATTTGGGGCACAGATTACTGGTGCCTCTACCCTGATGCTGATTTTCTTTGTATTGAGTGGTCTGTATTTACGCTTTCCCAAGAAGCATAGCTTTAAACAATGGTTCTTCATTAAACCCAAGTTAAAAGGCCGTAATTTCATCTGGGATTTACATGCCGTTGTCGGCACATGGGTGGTGATATTTTATCTGCTGTTTGCCTGTACTGGCCTATACTGGTCCTATGACTGGTGGCGTGCGGGGATGTTCAAAGTCATGGGGGTTGAACAACCGCAACGTAACCAACAGCACAATGAATCTGGAAATAAAAAGCATAAACAACAAGCTTTATCAACCGAGCAGGTCAATCGCATCCTGACCCAGAGCTGGACAGGCGTCAATGCTCAAATCGGACGCGAATATTCAAGCCTGACCTTAACTGTTCCAAAGCGTGACGATGCCAAAGTTGAAGTGTCTTTTGTCGATGCGATTCCGCAACATGAGCGTGCACGTAACCAAGCCATCTATAATTACCAAGATCAACAGTTTGAAAAACTTGAACTGTATGAAGATAAAAAGCTCAATGAAAAAATCATGAGCAGTATGCTGCCTGTACACCGTGGCAGTTTCTTTGGTTCGACCTATCAATTTATTGCCATGCTGGCGTCACTGACCATGCCGCTGTTTTTTGTGACCGGCTGGATGTTATATTTAAAACGCCGTAAACAGAAGAAGCTGACCCAAGCTGCACGTCAATCCCTCAGCACCCAACAGATTGATCCGAATGCACAACCCTGGCTGATCACTTATGCTTCTCAAACCGGTGTAGCAGAGCAACTGGCATGGCGTACAGCGACGAGCCTGCAAGAAGCACAACAACCAACGACCGTAAAACCGATCCAGCAACTGACTGAACAGGACCTGCTACAGGCAGCACAGGTTTTATTTGTGATCAGTACCTACGGGACTGGTGAAGCACCCGATCTCGCCTCAGGTTTTAGCAAAAAACTGATGCAGCAAAAGCCTGATCTCAGCCAGATGCAATATGCCGTGCTTGCGCTGGGCTCCAAAGAATATCCAGAAAGTTATTGCAGCTTCGGTTATGCGGTCGATGCATGGTTAAAACAATGTCAGGCACAGCCATTCTTTGATCTCATTGAAGTAGATAACGCCAATGCGCATGATATTCAGCGCTGGAACCAAGCCCTTTCAGTGGTGACCCAGCATGAATTACATGCCATGAATATCGAGAAAGTCTTTGATCAATGGACGTTAAGTGCGCGTACCCTGCTCAACCCAAATAGTGTAGGTCAAGCGGCTTATAATATTGAACTGACCTCTGCTTCGGATATGACTTGGCATGCCGGTGATATTGCTGAAATTCAGCCAGCAAATAGCCCAATAGCGATCCAAAACTTTTTAGCTAAACACCAGATTGCAACACACACTATTGTGCAATCGCTCAACCAGACGGTTGAACAGGTACTATGGGATAAAAACCTGCGTGTTGAAACTCAACCTTTCAATAGCATCGAAGAGTTACTGGCGCAGCTTCCAACCTTGCCAACGCGTGAGTATTCAATTGCCAGTATCCCGTCGCAACAGTTGTTAAGACTGGTAGTACGTCAACAATATAATGATAACCATCAACTCGGTTTGGGTTCTGGCTGGTTAACCGAGTATGCGCCACTCAAACAACCGATTGCCTTACGTATCCGTACCAATGAGTCATTCCATTTGATTGATGATAACCGTCCAATTCTATGTATTGGTAACGGTACTGGTATTGCGGGTTTAATGAGTCTGTTACAGCAGCGTAACCGACAAAATTACACTGCCAACTGGCTGATCTTTGGTGAACGTCAACGCGAACATGATTTCTTCTATCAGGAAACGATTGAAGCGTGGAAAAATATGGGCACATTGCAACGACTTGATCTGGCCTTCTCTCGTGATCAGCAACAGCGTATCTATGTACAAGATATTCTACGGAATAATGCCGACGAGTTAGTAAAATGGGTCGAGCAAGGTGCGGTGATTTATGTCTGTGGTAGCATCGAAGGCATGGCCTCAGGTGTAGACCAAGCTTTAACAGATATTCTCGGTGAACAAAAACTGGATGAATTACGTCAAGCAGGCCGTTATCGTCGAGATGTGTATTAAGCCTTCTCATTAAAAAAAACGAGTGCCAGTCACTCGTTTTTTTATAAGACAATCGCAGTGTTGCCTTTCTTTTAATTTTGCATACACTTAGCACGGTTCAAATCGACACAATTAAGATTATGCAAATAAGTTTATGGATTCGTCTTGCTTTAGCCCTTATCGGTTCAGTTCTGTTCTTAGATGGCGCAATTCTGATTGCCTTTAAAAAGATTCATATTGGTACTGTACTCCCGCTACTGCTCGGACTGTTTTTCTGTCTTTATGCCTATTTTTATTATCATGTTGAACGTTTCTTTTTCTACCACTTCCGTCTGCATAGCCTGTGGCGTTTTGGCTGGCTGTGTTTCTGGGCATGGTTGGTCAGCTTAGGCTATTTCTTTGATTACCTTGCGGATAATCGTACGGAAACACAACCTGTTGCACCGGTAAAAGCCATTATTGTTTTGGGCAGTGGCGTAGAAAATGGACAACCTTCTGCGACGCTGGCAAAACGATTGGATCGTGCGGCTCCTGTAGCTTTAGCGCAGCCTGATGCAAAACTGGTGCTGACAGGTGGGATAGATTATGGTGAAACCGAAAGCGAAGCTATGGTGATGTCTGGTTATTTACAGCAGCACTACCATATTCCTAAGTCACAAATCATTCTGGAAGATAAAAGCACCAGCACTGAACTAAACCTTAAAAATAGTCAAACTTTATTACAAGCCCAACACATCAATATCCAGCAACCGATTGCAATTGTCACCAGTGATTTCCACACCTTAAGAGCTGCTGCCATTGCTAGAAAACAAGGCTATCGTAATATTACCCTGCTCGGAGCGACTACACCATTGGCAACACGCTATAACGCCTGGTTAAGAGAATATTTTGCTTATGCCAGTGGCTGGCTGCTGAATGAATATTGATTGAGCCCTTTACTATTCCAATGAGGATGAAGCTGGCTGATGTAAACGAATATCACGCGGTAACGGCAGTTTTAACTCAGCAAATACATCGGGTCGTTGTAAGTAAATCTGGTATAAAAAGTTCTTAATATCTAATAATAAAGCATCGGGGCTAACCAGAAGGTTATTCCCTTCAGGGGTTAAATCCAAAGATAAGATGGTATTATTTTCTTTTAAAAATGGAATCATCTTCTCAATAAAAGCCAACAAGGGTACTTCTTGAATTTCGTATTGTGCCCAATTGTCTTTAATCAGTAATTTCGCCAAGCTTTTATTTTGCCATACCGATAATGCATGCTGACCTGATGGTGTTGAGCATAAAGCCCAGCCGTCATGATAGAGCGCTATCACGTGACGTTGCATAATAATGTTTTGAATAAACTGACGGTAAGTGTCTTTGAGTGAAGAATTGGCAGATGTAGCTTGAGATTTCGACGCAGCCTTGCGTTGATAAGGATTTCTCATAAAATACTTCGTATTAGAATCATTATTGATGCTAATCATAAAATAACTTTGTATTGATTACAATGATATGAGATTGGGGAAGATATATGGTGGGCGCTGACGGGATCGAACCGCCGACATTCTGCTTGTAAGGCAGACGCTCTACCAACTGAGCTAAGCGCCCTGAGGAATAAAAATTGATTGAGTATCAATTTTTATGACGCAAGACAAACGGAGTGCGTAGTGTCTTACATTATCACCCTCTTGAACAGGGAATCAAGAGAATGGCGCAGCGGACGGGGCTCGAACCCGCGACCCTCGGCGTGACAGGCCGATATTCTAACCAACTGAACTACCGCTGCACTGTATTACTTCCATAGAGAAGTAAATGTCACAAATTATGGTGGGCGCTGACGGGATCGAACCGCCGACATTCTGCTTGTAAGGCAGACGCTCTACCAACTGAGCTAAGCGCCCTGAGCGAGGTAACAAATCTAAAGCATCGCTTTAAAACTTGTTTAAATATAAAAGAAATAAATTCTAATCTATTTAACTCTAGCTATTCTTGCAATCTTAAAGTGGCGCAGCGGACGGGGCTCGAACCCGCGACCCTCGGCGTGACAGGCCGATATTCTAACCAACTGAACTACCGCTGCACGATAATTTTGCAATTATAGCAAACGACTATTAAAACTTAAGTGGCGCAGCGGACGGGGCTCGAACCCGCGACCCCCGGCGTGACAGGCCGGTATTCTAACCAACTGAACTACCGCTGCACTTGAGTCTTAACGTAAAGGCTTGGTGGGCGCTGACGGGATCGAACCGCCGACATTCTGCTTGTAAGGCAGACGCTCTACCAACTGAGCTAAGCGCCCTTAACGTCTTCATCGTTTGTGAGGTGCATTATAGAGAATCTTTACAGCCTGTCAAACGCTTTTGCCATTCTTTTCTGAAAAAACCGTACGAATGATTAAAAAATAAGTGATTCCATGCAAAAACTGATATTTTCGTATTTTATTTAAGCACTTATTTGCATTTTCACATATCGTTTTCTAAGGCTTGTTCGGATATATACACCAGCGCCTGTTCGGAAACGAGTTCAAATAGCTCGATAATTTCATCATTTTTCATTCGAATACAACCATGCGACATCGGGATGCCCATTGGCTCTGTATCCGGTGTACCATGAATATAGATATAACGCTTAAAGGTATCGTGCCCTTCCCCATGATTGAAGCCTTCTTCAAGACCATCCAGCCATAAAATTCGCGACAAGATCCAGTCTCGTTGAGGAAATTGCTGGGCTAATTGTAAGTCATACACCTCACCCGTCGGTTGGCGTGCAATAAATACTGCATTTTTTGGTGCATCGCCGCCAACCTTTTGGGCAACCTGATGCCAGCCTCTTGGGGTCTTTCCACTATTTTCCTGTTCACCAATACCATTTTTGCCCGAAGAGATCACATAGAATTTATTCTGTTTCGGCAAACGTAGCGTTTGTTGTGCCAAGTCTATGATGATGTCTGCCTGGTCAAGGGTATAGGTCATTGTTATCTCGATAGATGATAGAACATCTTCATTTCAACATAGATGAAGTCTTTTTTCTTGTAGTTTTCAGTAGTTTTAGTCATGTATCAATCTTAAAGTTGGTGTAGGAAAATAAAATACCATTGGAAGATATTGGTTTCGTTCTTTGTTCGTGTCATTCGGATATGTTTTGGATGGGACTTAAGATAAAGATTGCTTAATGCATTTACTCGAATATGGTTTTCATCTTCTTACGAAGCTTTAATCACTCCTCAGGGCAAAGCTTACTTGACTTTGCTCAACTCGCCACTCGCGGCATAGCCGCTCGTCTTGCGCTTCGGGCAAATCCTTAAAGCAATGCTTTAAGTTTGCTTATCCTCGCTCAGGCTCGGGGCGTAACCATAACCACACAGCCACGATAAACATGGTGACATCGGTAAAGACTTTCACCCAAAACGGTGCATTGGTGAACAGCATCAAAATACCGCTAAGCAGCATCATGATACTGGCAATCCATTTCGCCTTGCGCGGGACTGTGCCATGTTCACGCCAGTTGCGTAAAGTCGGTCCATATTTAGGGTGATTTAATAACCAGGCATCCATTTCCGGCCAGCCTTTGGAAGCCGCCCATGCAGCCAGAATCAGGAAAACCGTGGTGGGCATGCCTGGTAAAATTGCCCCAATGATTCCCAACGTAATAAAAATCACGACCAGACTACGCCAGAATAAAGTTTTCATTGAGCAATTAACCAACACCTGTTTACAACCGTGCTAGTATAAAGTGTTTTTATTGTGGTTTCTTAAACTTAACCTATTATTTCCATGATTGAGTGGCTTGATGTCTAAAATGCTTACCACCCCTTGTTTTTTTGAGCCGTGGTTACAGTTTAACAATCCGATCGTACGGCATTTGGCCTTCTGTATTGCCAGCCCGAATATTCTGGCAGATATTCCAGACGATCTCAGCCTGAAAAATCATTTTGAATTACATCCGGACCCGATCTGGCAAACCCATTATCAAAATTATGAATCACGTTTAAAGCAACTGGATGTGCAGCCTCAGCCACTGATTGATTTTCTGGCTCAACTCAAAAGCACACGACTGGGCCTGCGATTTGAGAACCTGCTCTGGTTCTGGCTACTGGACGATGATTACCATCCTTATCAGTTGCTCGGACACAGCATTCAAAAAATTGCAGGTGCGGTGACTTTAGGTGAACTGGACTTTGTTTTGCTCAATCAGGAAACGCAACAAGTTGAACATTGGGAAGTGGCTTTAAAATATTATTTAGGCGAAGGAAAGCTGGCGCTGGCTCAATGGTTTGGATTAAACAGACAAGATACCTTACAGCGCAAACTCAAACATTTTACCGAACGTCAATTCCAGTTTACTGAAGCCAACAACCATCGCATTCAACGTAAGTTTGCAGTCATGAAAGGTCAGCTGTACCTGCCTACGCAACAGGATAAATCAAGTCTTCCATCCTGGATTAATACTTCACGGCGTTTAGGTCAATGGGGAACTCAGATACCAAGTACGCCTTATTATCGCTTGCAAAGACATGAATGGCTCTGTCCTGATCAGGAGGCTTCTTCACAACCCGCTCTCTGGTGGACCAATGGTCTGTATTATCAGCCTACAGCCACACCAAGTTTTTATATGTACCGTCAGGCTTCACTTTTATGTAGTTTTACTTCATTCACTTGTTAATAGCTAAGATAACATTTTATAACACATTTACCATCAAACCCTTATGTTCATTTTGCAGTAATTTTTTTAGCCTCTTAAGTACATCATAATTACATTTAAACGGAGAAGATGATGAAAAAAATCTTAGTTGCTTCGATCATGACTGCTTTTGTTCTCACTGGCTGTAATACATTTAAAGGTTTTGGGCAGGATGTATCTAAAGCGGGTGATAAAGTCTCTCAAACCGCCGAAAAAACTCAAGATAAAATGTAATTTTTTTAGAGCAAGCTGTACCGAACCTTATCTAGAACTAGATAAGGTTTATTTTTAATACCTTTCTCCATCAGATTCCCCTATTATATCGGTTCATATTTCACCAGATTTAGCTACATCCCGCATGAACCATTCCGATACGCTTGAACTTAGTTTACAACTCCTACGCCAGCCTTCAGTAACTCCTGTTGACCATGATTGCCAGAAGATTATAGCCGAACGCTTAGCAAAGATTGGCTTTAATATCGAAAACATGCGTTTCGAAGATGTTGATAATTTATGGGCGCGTCGTGGTACTGAAAGTCCGGTATTCTGCTTTGCAGGCCATACCGACGTGGTGCCGACCGGTCATTTAGATGCATGGAATTCAGATCCGTTTTTACCGAGTATTCGTGATGGAAAACTCTATGGTCGTGGCTCCGCCGATATGAAAACTGCATTGGCGGCCATGGTGGTTGCATCGGAACGTTTTGTTGCCAAACATCCCAACCATAAAGGTTCAATTGCATTCTTAATCACTTCGGATGAAGAAGGCCCATCGATTAACGGTACCGTTAAAGTGGTTGAAACACTGGAAGCGCGCAATGAAAAAATGACCTGGTGTCTGGTCGGTGAACCATCCAGCACGCATCAGTTGGGTGATATTGTTAAAAATGGTCGTCGTGGTTCGTTGAATGCGGTTTTAACCGTTCATGGTAAACAAGGCCATGTGGCCTATCCGCATCTGGCTGAAAACCCGATCCATACTGCATCTAAAGCGCTTAATGAGCTGTGTGAAACGGTTTGGGACAATGGCAATGAATATTTCCCTGCGACTTCTTTCCAGATTTCCAATATTCAGGCAGGCACAGGTGCGACCAATGTGATTCCTGGTACGCTTAAAGTGACTTTTAACTTCCGTTATTCAACTGAAGTTACCGCCGATATCCTGAAACAACGCGTGCTTGAGACTTTAGATAAACATCAGCTCAACTATGATATTCAGTGGACTTTGTCTGGTTTACCCTTCCTGACTCCGGTAGGCGAGCTGGTGAATGCAGCAAAAACCGCGATTAAGAATGTGACTGGCGTTGATACCGTACTTTCAACCAGCGGTGGAACCTCTGATGGCCGCTTTATCGCGCCAACTGGTGCACAGGTGCTTGAGCTGGGTGTATTGAATGCCACCATCCATCAGATCAATGAACACGTCAATGTCGCAGAATTAGAACCGTTAGCTGAAATCTATGAGCAAATTTTAGTAGAGCTACTTGCTTAAACATTGCGAGAACACATAAAAAAGGAACTCCAATGAGTTCCTTTTTTGATTACAACCCCAGTTGGGTTTGGATGTTTTGCAGATGAGGGACATAAAACCTGTTCTCCCCCATCTTCACATATTGAAAGACCGTCTTATCATCGATGTCCCGTTCTTCATCGACAATCTCCGAAATACGTAAACGGATCGACTCAGGCATTTCATTACAGACTAGGGCAAAACGCTGCGATACATCTTCACCTTCGATCACCAGCGCCACGCCTTGTTTCTGTGCAGGATCATTTACAGCGTACACAGGCAGCTTTAAATCATGCCATTCAATATGTTCAACATTGGTCTGGGTATCCATTGCCGACAACACGATATTTTGCGGTAACAGCATCGGAACCTTTTGATGACATTCAATAATGTAGGCATCAATAAATCCGGTTGAAACCGTAATTAAATGTTGTAACTCTTGCTGGTCAATCTGCCCCAATGCCGAGTTTGCGCCTTTATTTACCATTCTTTTCTACCTCTTAGCGCACAGCCAGTAAAGTTTCAATATTTTCCAGCAAAGCCTCTTCCTGGAACGGTTTACCCATATATTGACTTACACCGAGTGACAATGCGCGTTCACGATGTTTCTCTCCGGTACGTGAAGTGATCATGATAATTGGCAAGTCCCGGTGCAATTCATGATGTCGAACCAGATTGGTGACCTCGAAACCATCCATACGCGGCATTTCAATATCCAGTAGCATCAGATCAGGTTTCACTGTTTCGAGCTGCTCCATCGCATCCACACCGTCTTTGGCCGTGACCACATCATAGCCCTGACGCTCTAACAGACGCGAAGTGACCTTACGTACGGTGACCGAGTCATCGACAATCATGATCAGGCGACGTTCATCATAACGCTGTTTAGTATAGCTTTCATCAGCCTGCTTGCTACGTGCCGTTGACTGCGCTTGTCGTGCAATATTCTGACCATCCAGAATCAAACAGACCTGACCATCACCCAGAATGGTTGCACCCGCAATCACGCCAATACTGGAGAACTGCTGTCCGACCGGTTTCACCACAATCTGACCACGTGAACCAATCAACTGATCCACCAGTAATGCCGTGGTCTGGCCTTGGGCACCTTTGATCAGCAACACCGGTAAAGAATGCACCACGCCACTCAAACGCGGTATTGGCTGGCCTGCCACAAACTCAGAAAGATAGCGTAAACGGTAACGTTCCTGGTCAATGGTGAAATAGTCGTCCTGACTGTCAAAGTATTGTTCCAGTGCCATAGGTGAAATACGCACAATACGGTCGATCTGGGCCAGCGGGAATGCAAACTGTTGATCGCCTGCTTTAACCATCAAGGCATCACTGACCGCAACCGTGGTTGGAACACGGATGGTAAAGGTCGTGCCTGTGCCATAGGTGGACGCCACACTGACATGGCCGCCTAGGGCTTTAATATCGCTTTGTACCACATCCAGCCCGACACCACGCCCAGAAATCTGCGTGACCTGAGCCGCAGTACTGAAACCCGGATGGAAGATAAATTGTAAAATCTCTTCCTGTTCTAGCTTCTGATCTGGCGTCATTAAACCGGTTTGTAGTGCTTTTTCCTTGATGCGGTTGACATCAATGCCCTTACCATCATCACTGAAAGTCACCACAACATCAGTACCTTGACGGCCAATGTTCAGGACAATATGCCCGGTTTCAGGTTTCTTGGCCTGTAAACGCTGTTCACGATCTTCAATCCCATGGTCAATCGCGTTACGCAACATGTGCTCAAAAGGTGCCACCAGACGTTCAAGAATACTACGGTCCAATTCCCCTTCAGTATTGTTCACCACTAATTCAGTTGGACGGTTCAATGCCGAAGCCGTTTGGCGCACGATACGTTGTAAACGCGGCAATAAGCGTGAGAAGGGCACCAGACGGGTACGCATGAGGCTTTCTTGAATTTCAGCCTGAATACGGGATTGTTGCAGCAACAAACCTTCTGTATCACGAATCTTTTCAGACAATGTGGTTTTGAAATCCACCAAGTCCGAAGCTGACTCGGCCAGTGATTTTGACAACTGGTTCAGCGATGAATACTGGTCCATCTCCAATGGGTCGAAGTCGGCATAACGCGCATCTTCCCCGCCATGTCGTGCAATAATCTGGCTTTCCAGCTCACCTTCCATTCGACGTAACTGATCGGCTAAACGCTTGATCGCCAGTTCCATTTCTGTCAGCGTACCGCCGAGTTGCCCCAGATCCATCTCGATACGTGAACGGTTAATCGCATTTTCCCCTGACAGGTCAATCATCTTCTCGATGACATCTGCAGAGACACGAATCATCTCATTATTCTGCTCAATGCGCTCTGTCGTTTCCCACTCACCCAGCATTGACGGCGGTTCTGTGCCATCGCCCTGAACAAACTCCATGCTATATTCAGGTGTGAAGATATCTCTCGCCGAAAGTTTCTGAGGAAGCTGTGCAGAAACGTCGACAAACTCCATCTTCTCCAGACTTTGTTTCAACCCATCAAAATTGGCATATTGGCGTTTAAAGATGGCCTCATGCAACCATGCCAATGCGGTATTGAGTAAGTTGTCATATACATTTGAATTGAAATGATGCACACCAAACTGCTCAAAAGCATTTTCCAGATGGTAGGCAATCACGGCAATGGCATCCATCTCAGCCATGCGCGCGCCACCTTTTAAACTGTGGGCATTACGCTGTAACTGCAGCAGCAGACTACGATTACTGCGTTGTTCAAACCATTGCTTCAATAAGCTTTGAGCCTGTTCCAGTAACTCTTCTGCTTCCTCCAGGAAAGTCTGCTCCACCAGCGAACGAACATCATCATCCAATGACGCTGCCACCGTCTCAACGCTTTGAGTTGCTGAAGTTGTATCGCGTATCTCATCCGAAGCAACACCACTGCTTTCAGGCTGCAAGGTCGGCGTTTGCGTATCAAGCTCAGCTTCAACTAATTCAGGTACTTCTGACTGGGCCTCAACAACATCCACTTCAATTGTTTCAAGGGTCTCTACCGGCTCAAGCACAGGCTCGAACGTAGCAGATGCAACCGTTTGGTCTGCCTGTTGCAGTAACTGCACCACATGCGTTGATGGATAATCGGTTTGCTGATCGCGAATGGTCTGAATCCGGTCTGCAATATCATCCTGAACTAAGCGAATAATCGCAACCAGTTGTGGTGTTGCCTGAATCTGCTGATTGATCAGCTTTTCATAGAGACTTTCCAGCTCATGCGCAATCAGGCCAATATGAGGCGCCTGAATCATATTTGCCCCACCTTTCAGGGTATGCAAATAACGCATCAGATTTTTTAGCGCATTTAAATTGTGATGATCGGCAGTCCAAGTAGTTAAGTCCGCATCAATTCCGGCAAGCAGTTCATCGGCTTCTTCAAGGAAAATATCCAGCAAGTCTGGATCGAAGTCACGATTGGACGCTGCTGATTGTAATTGTTGCTGATCCAGTGCCAGTTGTGCGGCAAATACAGTGACATCGACAGTCGCATTGGCTGGGGTTGCTGTTTCCGAAATATCAGTCTCAACAGCGCGCTCATTACTCTCTGTTTCAATCGTCTCAAGTACTGGCTGCTGTGGCGCATAAGTAAGGTCTGCTTGCGTCGCTGTAACCGTAGTTTTCCCAAGATTGTGTAACACGGCCAAGGCATGCGTTGCAGGATAATCGACCTGCTGATCACGAATAATCTGGATACGATCCGCAATATCATCCTGTACCGCACGAATCACGGCAATCAGTGCCGGCGTTGCTTGAATTTGCTGATTAATCAGCTTCTCATAAATGCTTTCCAGCTCATGCGCAATCAAACCGATATGAGGAGCCTGAATCATATTTGCTCCCCCTTTCAAGGTATGCAAATAACGCATCAGATTCTTTAAGGTATCCACATTGTTATGATTCACCGCCCATGTATTTAGATCAGTATCAATCCCGGCAAGCAGTTCATCTGCTTCTTCAAGGAAGATATCCAGCAAGTCCGGATCAAAATCACGGTTGGCTTCATCTGCATTTAACTGTTGCTTATCCAGTGCGAACTGGGCAGCTAAGTCAGTCACAGCGCTTGACGTTGCGTGTGGTTCAATTACCAAAGCTTCTTCAACTGTATGGGCCTCAACATCCACAGATTCTTGCGGCACAGACTCAACATTTTGCTGGGTAAATGAACTCAGTTCATTTAAGACACGCTCATGGGCTTTGGTTAAAGTGACACGCTGACCAGCTGCCAAGGTATCAAACAACTGGATAAACTGTTGATGCACCTGATGGTAAAGTTCAAAAGCATAATCAAGATTGAGTAAACTTGGTTTAAAAATAAGATCTTGATAGCTTGAACGCAACAAGCTGGTGTACTGATACATGCCAATCGTTGCATGATGATGCGTATGCTGTAACAGGATTTCTGCCTGCTGACTCAATAACTGGACATATTGCGGGAACTCATGCCGTGCACGTTTCTCGAAATCAAACTCGACATCCAGTAAGTCATTAATTTCCAATTCAATTAACTGAGATACCAGACCTTGAGGACGTACTGCATCGCCATGCTTTTCTTCGAGCTGGAAATCATAACCATCCCAAGCGACATTAAAAGTCTCATAAATTTCATTGAGCTTTTGTGGGCTACCTGCATGCTTCAAGGTATGTAAATAATCCCCGACAAACTGTGCATAATGCGTCAGCAAAGCCGTCTCATCTGAACTTGAGTCCAGTTCTTCCTGCAATAAGGTTTTAAACAGATTCTCAACTTTTGAACTGGCTTCAAAAACATGATCGACATGCGCCATGGCAGAACTGCCACGCAAGGTGTGCAATGCACGAATCAGGGTATTGTATTGATCATTGCTTGGACGATCATTTTGTAAGAACTGGTTGATGGTCGCCAGATGCTCTTCGGCCTCTTCCTGGAAAATGGCCAGGGTTTCTTTGGCCAAGGCCTCATCTTCAAATGGCGCAATCCCTTCAAGCTCAGAGATAGACTCAACTTGCTGTAGCTCTTGTTCCTGTGCAGCAGTTTCAACGGCAGCATCATCTCCTGGCTCAAGGCCAGTCAACACCTGTTCATGATTAAGATCAATGGCAAGATTTAACAGCTCTGCCAGCGCAGGTTCAGGACTTTGCTGCTGTTGTAATTGTTGTCCAAGTAAAACCAAGGGTTTAAAATCAACCTGATGGGCCTGAACCGCCTTAAAGTCATGCGCCAGTTTAAAACGATAAAGATTAAAAACCGTCTGTACATATCGCTGAATATCAGCATTCAAGGTAATCGTGCCCGCAATCACACGATTTAAAGTATCTTCAACGGTCCATGCCAGCTCACCCGACGACTTCGCCCCGACCATTCTTCCAGAGCCTTTTAAGGTATGGAAATGACGGCGAATATCGCTCAGCACATTCTGTTGATGTGGTTGTTCTGTCCATTGAACAAGTAATGGTTCTAACTCAACAAAGATCTCATCCAATTCTTCAATAAAAATTTCAAGAATCTCTGCATCTTGTTCAAGATAACTGTCTTCAGGAAGCGTCATCGTTTCAACTAACGTTTTTAATATTTGTTTCATAGCTGCTTCTTTCGTTTTTATCCACTAAATGTGGGTAAAAATTACGTCTATCTATCAGACAAGATGTAGTTCCACTGCGCCATCACCTTGTTGAGATATCCAACACATCTAAAATGGAAAGACAGACACCCCCATCTGCCTTTCCAATTCGGTTTACTCAGGTAACTTAAAGTCAGTTACTGATTCACGTAACGATTCAGCCATGTTTGCCAACTCAGAAACCGAGCGTGCGGTATCAAACGTAGCGGTAGTCGTTTGTGAGGTAATTTCCTGTACGACATTCATCGTGGTTGCAATATGACTGGCAGAAGCAGACTGAAGTTTTGCCGCATCCGAAATGCTTGCAATCAGTTTCGCCAAGTCACCCGATACCGTTTGAATCTCATCCAGTGCAATCCCCGCATCTTTTGCCAGATTCGCACCACGTACCACCTCGGAAGTGGTTTGTTCCATTGAGATTACGGCTTCATTGGTATCGGTTTGAATGGTTTTCACCAGACTTTCAATCTGTTTGGTTGCTGATGCAGAACGTTCTGCAAGACGCTGTACTTCATCGGCGACGACTGCGAAACCACGACCTGCTTCACCGGCCATCGATGCTTGGATCGCTGCGTTTAATGCCAAGATGTTGGTTTGGTCGGCAATATCGTTAATCAACGAGACGATGTTACCAATCTCTTGAGAAGATTCACCCAGACGTTTAATACGTTTCGAGGTTTCCTGAATCTGTTCACGAATGTGATCCATCCCTTCAATCGAACGGTTTACCACTTGCGCACCATTGGTCGCAATCTGTACTGAGCGTTGTGCTACATCAGCAGATTCAGATGCGTTGGCAGATACCTGGTCAATCGACAGTGCCATTTCGTTCATGGCTGCGGATGCACCCGCAATTTCTTGCGCCTGATGTTCAGAAGCTTCAGCTAACTGGTTGGTAATGTTCTGGGTATCTTGGGTATAGCGTGCCACTTCTTGCGAGGTATCGGTGATTCGCGATACCAGGTCTCGTAACTGATCGATCGCAAAGTTAATCGAGTCGGCAATGGCACCAGTAAAATCTTCCGATACTGTTGCATAAGAACGTAAGTCACCATCTGCCAAGTCCGCGATTTCATCGAGTAAACGTAAAATCGCATTCTGGTTACGGTCATATTCGTCTTGTAAACGGGTGACACGCTCTTTATCGGTATTACTACGTAAAGCCAGTAATTGCAGTGCAGAGAAGACCAACAGACCTAAAGCACCAATCAGTACGATACCGGCAATGACATTACCCCAGCCGCCTTCCGCTTTATTGGACAAATCATTGAGTGAATTTAACAGTGCATCAGACTGCGAAAAGATTTGTGAAGAGGCCTGACGAACACGCACGATCTGGTTGGCGTTTTGCAATACCGTTGCCGCTGCTGATTTCAACACGGCATCATAGTCAGACTTAATGCTGTCCACAGATTCACGTAAGGCAGCCGAGCTGATACGGTCTACACCCAGTTCAGAGCTACCGTTTAATTGGGCATTTAAATACACACCGAAGGTATCAATATCGGCACCGAAGTCATTTGCAGAAACACTAGAGTTATCTGTACCGACCAGCACCGAGTTGATCGAACGTAAAATACGTTCCGCAATAAAGACCTGGTTCTTGGTGATAATTACCTGACTACTCGGCATGTTCTCACGCACCATCTGGTCCACCATCAGGTTATATTCAGCCTGAATCTCGGGGATGGTATCGCTAATCGCAATGTTGGTATCATAAAGCTGGTTAATGACTTTCTGTTGTGAAGCAATCAAGTCAATGTTCTTGGAAATGCCGCTCCAAAGTTCGCTCACTTTCTTGTATTCATCAGAACCTTTACCATAAACACTTTCAACCGTTTCCAGGTTTTCGGTAAATTGCTTTTCTGACTCAACCAGCTTTTTCATCTCTTCAGGTTTACCAGAAGCAGTCGCTTCGGTGGCCTGACGCGAAATGGTTTGCGACAACAGACGCAACTCACCCAGACTTCGGGTTAACTGGTTTGAACGCGGCACACTAACGAACAAGTAGATTAAGAGGATGACTGCAAGGGCCAAAGCAATTAAAGCACGATAGATAATCGGTTTAGATTTCTCACTTTCACCGAATAAACGGGAAAACTGATCGAGTTGCGTTCGTATATTATCCAGGAACGCGCCTCCCTTTTTCAGCCCCGCACTATCACTACCATTCTTTTTTTTAAGTTTAAAGCCCATATCAGCTTCTCCCCGAAATACGCCTTTATGTTCCGTAGCGCATTAAATTAGTTTATAAATTTTATTGATGCATTCATGTATTGAGGATTTTTTAATAACCGACTCAATAAGAACACATGCCATTGTTGATTATGCTGGTGGAAATGACCTTGACAATAGTCTTTTAACTTATGGTCCAGATCATTATTTTGAGAGAAAAAACTCTTTTTATTAAAGTGCTGAATCCCCAAAACCTGATCAACGACCAACCCCACATAATGATCTTGATGGCTAATACAAATCACTTTTTGCGTCGGAGAAAACTGGCTTCTTTGTCCTGAAATAAAATGTGTCAAATCAGAAACTGAAAGCAGTCTTCCACGAATATTGGCCAAACCACGTACCCACGCCTGGGTATTTGGTACTGGTGTATATTTCGGAGGATAAATCACCTCGGAAATTTCCCCCAATGGCGCAACAAAATATTGCCCCAACATCTCAAATGCGATGCCCGACCAGCGGTGAGTTTCGTTTTGAGTTGAAGTGTATTGCTTATTGCCTCGCTTGGATAAGCGAAGCAATTCGATAAATCCATTTGCTGCCATACCCTATCCCGTATTGAATAATGAGAAGGCTCAGATTGAGCGAAATTAACTTAATAGTTGTTTAATCACATCAATCAGCTGTTGTTCATCGACAGGTTTGGTCAAATAGTCGCATGCACCCTGACGTTTCCCCCAGACACGGTCCGTGGCCTGATCTTTGGTACTGACAATCACAACCGGAATATGCTGTGTGTCCTTGCCTTTACTGATCTGGCGTGTGGCCTGAAAACCATTCATGCCCGGCATCACCACATCCATCAGCACCAGGTCAGGTAATTCTGCTTGTGCCAAGGTCACCCCATCTGCGCCATTGGTTGCTTCAATAACGTCATAACCATGCTTGGTTAAAATTTCTCTAAAGCGAAAAGTTTCAGTAGGTGAATCATCTACAATAAGTATGCGAGCCATTTTTTCCTCAATCTTTAATTTTATGCGCTAACGTGGTTGCGAATCGCGTTTAACAACTCATCTTTACTGAATGGCTTGGTTAAATATTCATCCGAACCCACGACACGGCCTTTCGCCTGATCAAACAAACCGTCTTTGCTTGATAACATAATGACTGGAATATTCTGGTAATTTAGTGAATTTTTGATTAATGCGCAGGTTTGGTAACCGTCTAAACGAGGCATCATGATGTCAACAAAAACGATATCCGGATTAGCTTCTGCAATTTTTGACAATGCTTCAAAGCCATCAACCGCCGTAATGACTTCACAGCCTTCACGTTGCAATAACGTTTCAGCTGTACGACGAATCGTTTTGGAATCGTCAATCACCATCACCTTTAAATTCTGAAATTTATCTTCCATTTATTGTCCTGCCCCAATACTCAATACAAATTATGGTTGGTTTAATTTGTTTTATACAGATCAGTTGATATTTTTAACATATCTTTACTTGCATTATCAATGAAGTTTTTTGAACCAACCTATCAGTTTCGCTACACAATCCTAAACAGGTCACACTTTTAATTAAATTCCTAATTTTTTTGCCGAATAAGTATTTTTAATTGTCTAAATTAGCACTAATATACAACTGATTATTATTTAAAAATAAGTGATTTAATTAACTTTTTTTCGGGGAATGTAATGACTGGTTCGTTAAAGTGCGGTTTCCGCATTCGTCACTTTAGCACGATTGCTCGTACTTACATCTGCTCATTTTTTATATGCTTTGTGTCCAGCGCCTGTTTTGCCGGAATAGAGTCTTCCAAGGCCACCTGGTATCGTTATTACGACAAGAACGGCGTAGCCAATGTCAGCACTTCGGTCACCCCTGAACATATCCGTTATGGGTATGAAGCGCTGGACCGCAATATGCAGGTGATGAAGCGCAACCATCCTTATAATGCTGCTGCGGATGCACAACAGTCGGCTCAACGTGAATCGGTTGCCCGTCGTCGTGAACAGGATCTAAGATTAAAACGTGCCTATGGCAACCCGCAAATTGCGACGGCAAAACGTGACCAGATTTTGGCAAACCTAAAAAAACAGCTCAATTATCAACAAGAACAATTACAGCAACTGCAAAAAGATAAAATCGCTTTCAAGCGTCAGGAAATGGATTACCATCGTAAAGGTGAAATGCTGCCAGCCCAGTTAAAAAGTAATCTGGACAATAATTCCAAAAATATTGAGAACGTCAAAAAAACCGTAGAAAGCCTGCGCAATGCCTACCACAAAACCGAGGCAGAATATGCCGATATCATCACCCGTTTAAACACATTACAATAAAAATCAGTCTTTAAAAGCCCCATATGACTGCTTTAACCTCTCCCTTTGCTCTGCTAAATAACCCTAGATTTTCAACATTTACATACATTGCAGTGCTTTATACTGCGCTAAATTGAATGATTCATGTCATAATGCCAGCAGCTCAAAGTGAGCCGATTATTTTTGCTCCTTGTTGTAGCATCTTTTAAATAACACTTAACTTTAGGACAGTTTCCATGCGCGCAAGCCGCTTTTTATTTGCAACGTTAAGAGAAACCCCAAATGATGCTGAGGTCATTTCACACCAGCTCATGTTACGTGCGGGGATGATTCGTAAACTCGCTTCTGGCTTATACTCTTGGTTGCCCATGGGAACGCGCGTTTTAAAGAAAGTCGATGCCATTGTGCGCGAAGAAATGAACCGTTCAGGTGCATTAGAAGTCTTTATGCCGGTGACACAACCTGCTGCATTGTGGGAAGAATCAGGCCGTTTTGAACAGTACGGTCCAGAATTATTACGCTTTAAAGATCGTCACGATAATCCGTTCGTACTGGGCCCAACCCATGAAGAAGTGATTACCGATTTAGCTCGTAATGAACTGAAAAGTTATAAGCAATTACCGCTGAATTTCTATCAGATCCAAACCAAATTCCGTGACGAAATTCGTCCACGTTTCGGGGTGATGCGCTCGCGTGAATTCATCATGAAAGATGCCTATTCATTCCATACCGATCAGGCGTCATTGCAAGAAACCTATGATGTGATGTATGACACCTACAGCCGTATCTTTACCCGCTTAGGTCTGGATTTCCGTCCAGTACAGGCAGATACTGGTTCAATTGGTGGTTCAGCTTCACATGAGTTCCATGTACTGGCAGCCAGCGGCGAAGACGATATCGCGTTCTCGACTGACTCTGATTATGCAGCCAATGTTGAAATGGCTGAAGCGGTTCTGGTGGGCGAACGTGCTGCCGCGACTCAAGCTTATACGCTTGTCGACACACCAAATCAGAAAACCATTGCAGATGTTTGTCAGTTCCTGAATGCAGATGCCAAGCAGTCAGTCAAAGCGCTACTGGTACAAGGCCCAACCGATGAAAAAGGCAATACACCAGTGGTTGCCCTGTTCTTGCGCGGTGACCATGAGCTAAATGATATTAAAGCTGAAAAACATCCGTTAATTGCTGCACCTTTAACTTTTGCAACTGAAGCACAGTTACAAGAACATGGTTTGACTGCTGGTTTCTGTGGCCCACAAGGTCTGGTTGAAAAAGGCTTAACCGTGATTGTCGATCGTGCCGCATCGGTATTGGCTGATTTTGTTGCCGGTGCCAATGAAGTGGACAAACATGCGACCGGTGTCAACTGGGATCGTGATGCCAAATTCACAGAAGTATTTGACTTACGTAATGTGGTTGAAGGCGATCCATCTCCAGATGGTAAAGGTACACTTCAGATCAAACGTGGTATTGAAGTCGGTCATATCTTCCAGCTCGGCACCAAATATTCAGAAGCCTTAAACTGTAAAGTATTGGGTGAAGATGGCAAGCCATTAACCGTGACCATGGGTTGTTATGGCATTGGTGTAACACGTGTAGTAGCTGCGGCGATTGAACAAAACTTCGATGATAAAGGCATTATCTGGCCACAAGCAATTGCACCGTTTGAAGTGGCAATTGTACCAATGAATGCACACAAGTCACCGCGTACCCTCGAAGCAGCTGAAGCACTGTATGCGGAATTACAGGCACAAGGTTACGACGTACTACTGGATGACCGTAATGAACGTCCAGGGGTGAAATTCTCTGATCTTGAATTGATGGGGATTCCACATCGTATCGTGATTGGTGAAAAAGGTCTGGATGCAGGCACTTTCGAATACAAAGGCCGTCGCGATGCCGAAGCAAGCAATCTGAACAAAGAAGAATTAATGGCAAAACTGGTCCGTTAATCTGACTAACAGATGTAAAAAAGCCGTTTAATTTAAACGGCTTTTTTATGGCTCAATTATACGGTTAAATCTTTTACCGTCTCAGAGGGGCCATTATTTTTGACAGATTCAATGCCCTTGTCACGTGACTGCTCACTTGCATACAGCTGGCTACTCCCGATCACCTGATGATTCGCTGCTTTTAAATTAAAATAAGGCTTGTCATTTTTCGACGTTAAACGCTCATAACGGCCATCATCCGGACTGTTTTTCTGAACAGATGCAATGCCATTCATTGCCGCTGCTTTGGTTTTATATAATTCACTATTTAAAACTGGCTCACCATTTCCTGCCTTAAGTGTAAAACGGTATTGCCCATCACTTGCCTGACTTACTTCGAACCATCCTGCCATAAGGACCTCTATTTATTGGAGTTACGTTTTGATTGTTATCTCATCCAATATAGATCAGCAATTGCCGTTTAAGAAGATTAATTTTTGTTCAAATTTGGTAAATAATGTAAATAAAAAAAAGGAGCATTTACATGCTCCTTTCCAAGTTATTTGATTAAACTTTTTTCACAAACTCAGACTTCAGTTTCATTGCGCCAACGCCATCAATTTTACAATCAATATTATGACCATCGCTTGCATCTGGTACTAAACGAATGCTTTTTACTTTGGTCCCGACTTTAACCACAGAAGATGAGCCCTTGATTTTCAAATCCTTAACAACCGTGACGCTATCCCCATCAGCCAACACATTGCCATTTGCATCTTTAATAATGTCTTGTACTTCAGCAGCCTGTGTCTCGCCTTCTTTCCACTCGTGTGAGCACTCCGGGCAAATCAATAAATCGCCATCTTGATAGGTATATTCTGATTGGCATTGTGGGCAATTTGGAAAAGACATAAAAAAATCTCAAAAAGGCTATTATGCGGGATAGACGCCTTTTTTCAAAACTTTAAGGTTGAATGTCCTTGCCAAGCAAATAATTCTTTAACACCAGCGCATGATTTAACTCAGGATCTTGAGCTGCATAAATCAGGGTTAACTGTTGATTTTCAGCCATCTGCCTGAGTTGTTCCACATGTGGATTACCTTGCAGCTCCTGATAATAACCTTTCTGAAAACTTAACCAATGCTCGGCCTGATGACAAAACGCTTTTCTTAACTCAGTAGACGGTGCAATTTCTTTTAACCACAAGTCCAGATGTGCCCGCTCTTTTGAAATCCCGCGTGGCCACAACCGATCAACCAGCACACGCTGGCCGTCAGTTGCTGCAACAGGATCATAAATACGTTTTATTGCAATCAGCACTTTTTTCTCCTATTGGAAGTCTGTTTAGCTTTCCATGCAAATATCAATCACCTGACCTTGTGCATCAAAGCTGACACAAATCACATACTGGGTTATCTCATCGGGTAAAGTGAAATCCAGCATTTCACGGCTCTCAATCTCATCACTTTGCCATGAATCGGCCAACACCAATAAATCCAGCACCTGTAATGGTGTAGGTACAGCGCTTCCAGAATATTTTTTCCAATACTCTGGCTCAATTTCTTCAACATGGTGCTGGATAAATAACTCCACACTCTCTTCTGCCTGCTGATTTTCTAAAGCAGCCCGCATGGCAACACGCGCAAGCTGCTCTCGTCCTTTAACAATTGCTTGTTCAGACATTTGATTCCCCAATTTAATTATTCATCCAATATTTTTTTGTTTTTCTCACTCACCCGATTTTACTTAACGAAAGTCTTTATTCGTCAGGTATTTCCGCTTGAACCAACAGGCCCAATAAATACAAGGATTCTTGCCAGCCCAGATAACAGGCTTCTACAGGAATTACATAAGGAATTCCCTCCTGAGTAATATGCACCTCTGTGCCAACCATAACGGCTTTGAGCTCAATCGTGACCTGAATATCACCGGGTAAGTTTGGATCGTCGAATTTGTCGGTATAACGCAGCAGCTCATTCGGGACAATTTTAATATATTTGCCTCCAAAGCCATGCGTTTGACCTGTGGAAAAATTGGTAAAGGACATTTTATACGTTCCACCTTCCTGTGGATCGAGATGATGAACTTTTGCGGTAAATCCATGCGGTGGTAACCATTTGACCAAGGCATCCGGATCAAGAAAGGCTTTAAAAACACGCGCTGGAGGCGCACTCAATACGCGATGTAGTTTTACTGTTCCAGTCATTATTATTCTCCCATGTCACGCTCATTGTGTTTGGTCGATTTATCATAGCGACTTGGCAGGCGAATGCGATGCCACTGATCTTTCATTTGAGCACGATTATCGACAATCTAAAGCTGCTTTTTTGTGAAAAATGGCGCAAAATAACAGTCCATATTTTAGTGATCAGAATGCAGCTTAGGATTGATCTATGAGTCAGCTTGCTTTTACTGCTTTTAGCTTAAATGGTGTAGATGCACAAAAATTTCTACAAGGCCAAGTCACCATTCACGTTGAACGCATACCAGAAAATGAAAGTCGCTATACTGCTATTTGTGATTTAAAAGGACGTATTCATTTTGGTCTATGGATTAAACGATTAAATCCAGAAAGTTTTGAGTTAGTGACCACGCAAGACCAAGCCGAAGAATTTGCCAAACATATTAAAAAGTTTGGTGCTTTTTCCAAAATGAAACTAGAACAAACAGGTCCAGTTTTTCCAGCAGTCAATGGTATTCAAACCGAGTTTTCTTCAACAGAAACTGATATCAATACTTGGCAAATTCAAGCGATTCAATCTGGACAGGCCTGGATTCAGCAAAATACCGAACATCTGTTCCAGCCACAAGAATTACGCCTGCATCAACGCGATGGCGTACATTTCGATAAAGGCTGTTATCTCGGTCAGGAAATCGTAGCGCGTCTTTGGTTTAAAGCAAAACCAAAACACTGGTTACACCTGATCCAGGCTCAAGCAGATGTGCCAGCGCCAGCCACCCAACTGAGCAAAGATGTTGAAGTGGTCAATAGTGTTGCATTTGAAGATGGCTATCTCGCGCTTGTGATTGCCAAACCTGCTGCACTGACAGAACTTGGCGTGACTGTTCTGGACTTGCCTGAAGCATTGAATGGTGATGTGGCGCGTCCAAGCTAGTCACTTGTAAAAATTAAGCTTTAGTCTTATATTGAAAACTCATGTGTTATCGCGGCTGCTGAACCCGATCAACTCATGAGTTTTTTAATATGGATGATTTATCACAACAACGTAATCGCGCATGGCGTCGTAAACAAAAATTTCTATTTCGTGGGCGAGACTGTCGGCATACTTCACTTTGCTGGAGACCGACTAAACAATGGAAATATCTCTATACACGACAAGATAAACTTGCACGTGCCAAACAATTAGGAATCGAATACCCTCGAATTTCCAAAGCAAAATTTTTACGTGAAGCCCATTTCAATTATTGGATTTAAGCTACTGAACACCCTCTTTATTTGCAGTCGTAATCAATGGCGCAGTCCAACAGCTGAACGGATTTTCGCTCAAGGGTATGGTCTACATACCCGTTCAGCAGGGACCAGTCGCCACGCTAAACATACTATTTCAGTTAGAGACATTGCTTGGGCCGATCAAATTTTTGTAATGGAATCCCGGCATAAGCAACAAATTAAAGAAAAGTTCTCAAAACAACTACAACATAAAAAAGTCTTTGTCCTCGACATCCCTGACGACTATCAATATATGGACCCTGAGCTGATTGAGTTGCTACAATTCGCATTGTTGCCCTATTTAAAATAAAGTTGAAATCCCGTTCTTGTCGAAAATAGAAATGAGCGTTATTGTTCATCTATCCTTAACTCGACTGATTTCTAATGAAAATAATGATCAAAACACTGCTGTCAGCACTCACCTTGAGTCTGATCGGTTTGCAAACCGTGCATGCGGACAGTAAAACCCTCGAGCAAAACTTCAAAAAAAATTATCCAGAGATTGCTGTTAAATCAGTTAGCCCCTCCCCGTTACCGGGTATTTATGAGGTTTATGCGGCGGGTAAGATTATCTATACCGATGAAACAGCCAAATATCTTTTTTTCGGTAACTTACTGGATGTTCAAAACAAAAAGAATTTGACCGAGGACCGCTTAGCCGAGTTAAGCAAGATTGATATCAAGCAACTGCCGCTTGATCAGGCGATTAAATATGTTAAAGGTAAAGGCGAACGTACACTCTATGTGTTTAGTGATCCGGATTGTCCTTACTGCCAAAAGCTCGAGCAACATATGACTTCGGTGGATAATGTCACCGTCTATCTGTTCCTGTTCCCGCTAAAAAAATTACATCCTCAAGCCGAAGCGGTGGCCAATAAAATCTGGTGCTCAAAAAATCAATATGAAGCTTGGGAAGATTACATGTTGCACCGTAAAGCCCCAAAAAGCACGACCCAATGTGAAACACCGATACAGAAGAATCTGGCATTAGGACAAAAGCTGCAGATTGATGGCACACCGACTTTATTCCTGCAAAACGGAATGAGACTCTCAGGTAGCCCACAAAATGCTGAGCAGATTGAACAGCTTTTGAAAGAAGCGAGTACGAAGAAATAAAGATAAAATATGGAGGCTTGTTGACTCTTTTGCCAGCAAGGAGTTGCAAGCCATTCTTTAAAATATTAATCATACATATTTGATTTTAAATAAATTATAAAAAAACACAGATCAAAAACCGCTTTTTCCCCTGCCAAGATTTATACAAATTCCTTATTTACATTTTTCCGCAAGCTTTTATGATGACAACAGCATATTGAGTTCTGCTATGCAAAGGATGAAAGCAGATCAACATGAGAAAGGAAAAATAAAGATGAAAAAATTGCTCATTGCGAGTTTAATCACCCTTGCAAGTCATACTACCTTCGCCGCTGATAGTAAAAATGCTACCACTGATGTGTTTGCAAAAGCCACTCAACTCTATGAAGCAAAAGACTACAATGCTGCCTTTCAGGAAATGCACCGTCTGGCAGATACAGGAAATACCCAAGCGATTTATAACCTTGGTTATATGCACCAGATGGGACAAGGAACAAGTAAGGAAGATAGAAAAGCTTTGCAATACTATCAGGATGCATCTAACAAAGGCTATGGCAAAGCCAGTTTCACACTTGCCCAGCTCTATCACACGGGTGATTTAGGTGTTGCAAAAAGCGATCAGAAATATAAAGAGTATTTGGATAAAGCTTCGAATCAAGGTTCAGAAGAAGCGATTGTTGAATCTGCAAATATATTATTCAGACAAGGTAAACCTGAATATGACCAGATGGCTGTGCAGAAACTATTACCGTTGTTAAGAAAGAACTATTACCCAGCTGTGCATTTAAAAGCGATTTATGATTTGAGCTTGGGGGTAAAGAACAAAAATCCATTTATGCAACAACAGGCAGTTGAAACGCTTAAAGATTTAGCGAAAAAAGGATACGCGCCTTCTCTAATGGTATTAGGAAATATGCTAGCGAATGGCGGGATTGTTACACAAAATCTGGAGGAATCCAGATCAATTTTCAGTGGCCTAGCTAAACAGAATTATCCGAATGCAAAAGAGTCTTTAGCTAAAGTTGATGAAGCCATTGCTGCGAAAAAAGCTGCGGCAGCTCAGACACCTAAAAAATAATTTATGCAGCAGCACTTTACCACCCAAGTGCTGCTGAACGCTCCTTAAAATTGCTTGCTTACTTTAATTCCCGCACTCCAGTTACGACCATCGGCAGGTTCAAAGAAACGGCTGCTTCCTTCGTTGACAATCACTGAGCCTGCATAGTTTTTATCGAACAGATTATCTACGCGCGCAAAGCCATTAATGCCCCAATCAGCATATTTCCATGCATAACCCGTATAGATCGATGCCACGGTATAGCTTGCAGCAGCATCACTATTGATATCATTGACATAGACCTTATCCATAAACTGAGTATCAAGTCCTGCATAGAAACCTTGCTCTGGCTGCCACACTACGCCAATAAAGGCTTGATTCTTGGCAATTCCAGGAATTGCATTGCCTTCTGGAATTTCTGCAATCTTCCCAGCAGCAGGTACTTTCGAATCAAAAGTTGCATCGAGATAGGCATAACTGGCATTCACGGCTAAATCTTTCCAAAGCTTCTTATTCCATGCAAATTCAACACCTTTACGCAGGGTTTTATCCGCATTACGGAATGTCGCGCGCCCGCCCATGCTTTCGGCTGCGACGATGTCATCTTTGGTTTCGATATAGAAGGTCGCCAAGTTAAAATCACCCAGCGTATTGGAAGATTTTAAACCGAGTTCATAGTTATCACTTTTTGATGGTTTTAAGTCGAGCGTACTGGCACCACCTTGTGCAGGATAAGCCATTTCAGTAAAGGTCGGTGTTTCAAAACCTTTGGCATAGCTCGCATAAGCCAGAACTTCCGGAATGATTTGCCAGCTTAATGCAACCGAAGGCAATACTTCTTCATAAGTTGTCTTACCGCTGTTATCACCGTTCAAACCAACGATATAATGATCTTTTGATTTGTAGTGCACATTGCTATAACGTAGCCCTGTATCTAAACGCATGCTGGGTAAAAAAGACCACGATGCTTGTAGATAGGGATCAACATTCCACAAAGTATTACGTTCATCACGGCGCAAAGCACCTTTCACCCCTTTATCACCTGCATCATTAAAGTTTTGGTAGCCTTGACGGTCTTCATTCATTGCATCAATCGCTACCCCTGCACTAAATTGGGTATTCGGTAATAAATCTTTTCCAGTCCAGCGGAAGTCAGCCCCATAATAATCACGTTTGAAGTCAATTACGCCACCAGCTTGATAGGGCGTATTGGGATTCTTCTGTACCGTATCTGGAATAGACTGGTATTGTGTTACCTGACGTTGCCCAATATAAGTCATCGCATACAATTCATTTTGATCATTGATGGGTTTTGACCAAGTCAAACCTATCTGGGTCTGATCAATTGTTTTGCGAGCATTGTAATCCAGCACATTTTTAGCGACCTGTTTCGGATTTTTCTCCCAATCTGCACGGGTTAACCCCCCCGGATCATCTGCATCGATCTTGACATAGTTGGTGACCCAATTGACCTTACTGCCATCGTCGAGATCCCATGTCAGCTTGGCATTACTTAAAACTTTATTGGCACCACTATGGTCACGAAAACCATCGGTATCAAAATAAGAAGAGCTGACGATATAGCTCGGTTCATTCTGGTTTTTGGCACCGCCCTGTAACACGAGACCTGCACGATTTTTATTGTGGCTACCACCCGCATAGCTCATCTCAATCGAATCTTTGCCCTGTCCCTCTCGCGTTGTGGCTAATATCGCGCCACCAGAAGAGTTTCCATAAAGAGAAGAAAATGGGCCGGTTAAGACCTCAAGATGACTCAGGCTACCCAAATCAATATTTGAAGTTTGACCTTGACCATCCGGCATGGTTGCTGGAATGCCATCAGTATATAAGCGGATGCCGCGCACACCAAAGGTTGAACGTGCACCAAAACCACGCATCGAGAGCTGCAAATCTTGTGCATAATTTTCCCGGTTACGTAACTGAACACTTGGAATGCCCTTAACCACTTCAGTTAAATTAACCTGAGCGGACTGATCATTTTTAGGCATATCGGTCCTAAAAATGGAGGCAGGTGTTTGCATATAGGTGGTATCGGTACGTGTTGCTTCGACACGTAGGGTCGGTAATACCGCTACCTCTTGAGCCAACGCTTCGGCCCAAACAAGCGGGCTAGAAATGCAGCCCATACTCATCAAAATACCGTAATGAAGTCGGTTTAAACGTAATAAGGACATGCTTATTTCCTTTATTTATATGGGAGTTATGATAACAAAAAGCAGTGCCTGGTTTGGACTTTGAATTCAATCCGGAGAACGGTAAATCTGGAAAATACGGCATCATTTACTAAAAAATGATCTACCCGTAAGGTTATCGGCTCAACGAAGGATGATCTTTCCAGCAATATCGTTCAGGCCAGTCTTTAGCTTCTTCGGCGTAATCAATTCCTATACGGGGCGTTAATATCACTTCCGGTTGTGTCGTTGCTGCTTTCACCCACAAGCCCGACTCTTCCCCCAAGCATTGCCCTTTTAAGGTTCGGTCAATGCCTAAATAACGCGTCAATTTACCTGGTCCAGCCAAAAGCTGATATTGCTTTTTAGTGGAAGCGTCTTTTAAAAATGCAGAACGAATCATCACTCCTTCCGGGATGCTTTCGGTCTGAGTAATCAGATTGAGCATTTCATACATGCCATAAATTAAATAGACATAAATCGTGCCACCAGGTCGATACATCACTTCTGTGCGGGCTGTCCGCTTATCATTGTAGCTATGACAGGCCTTATCACGAACGCCCAAATAAGCTTCTGTTTCGGTAATGATACAGCGGATGACTTGGCCATCAGGTTGCCGCTTACACAAGACGCAACCAATTAAGTCATAGGCCACTTCCGAGGTTTCACGTTGAAACCAGCTTAATGGTAAAATATCTGACATAGTGATCTCTGAAATAATCCATAGCACACGTTATACTTGATTCATCCAGTATATCTGTTCATTCTGCGAGTTGGCGATGCCTGAGTTACCCGAAGTCGAAACAACCAAAACCAGTTTACTCCCCCTTCTAGAGCAACGCGTTCAAGCGGTTAAAGTCTTGAACCCGAGCTTACGCTGGCCTATTCCAAATGATCTGGACAAACTGGTTGGGCAACGTTTGGTCGGTCTTAAGCGTCGTTCTAAATATATTCTGGCCGAATTTGAACAGGATCAGATGCTTTGGCATCTGGGCATGTCCGGCAGTTTCCGTCTATGCCAGCCGAATGAGGAATTGAGGAAGCATGATCATCTGATCATCGATTTTGAAGACCAGCAGCTTCGCTACCATGATCCACGTCGCTTCGGTTGTATTCTCTGGCTTGATCAGCATCATCAGGGCAAGCTGATTGATCCGCTTGGACCGGAGCCGCTCAGTGATGATTTTAACGCCGCCTATTTGCGCGAAAAGCTGAGTAAAAAAAATGTCGGCATTAAAATTGCTTTAATGGATAACCATGTGGTGGTCGGTGTTGGCAATATTTATGCAACAGAAAGTCTTTTCAACATTGGTGTGCACCCGGCACAACCCGCTTCGACTTTAAGCAAACTACAAGTGGAAAAGCTGGTGGTTGAAGTGAAACGCATCTTAAAACAAGCCATTGAATTAGGTGGTTCAACTTTGCGTGATTACACCAATGCGATGGGTGAAAATGGCTATTTCCAGCAAACCTTACTGGCCTATGGCCGTGCTGGGGAAATGTGCGTCAATTGCGAGACTACCTTGGAAAATCTAAAGCTCGGTCAACGTGCCAGTGTATTCTGCCCACAATGCCAGCCTTTAAAACGCAACAAAGCCTAAATGATTTAAGTGCTATTAAAGGAGAACAACCTCATGCAAACTGCAATTGTTCGACATATTCTCGTAAAAGATAAAGATGTGGCTGAACAGCTGAAAAAGCGTATTCAGTCGGGTGCTGATTTTGCCAAAATTGCCAAGCAATATTCGACCTGCAACTCTGCCAAACGTGGGGGCGAGCTCGGTGAAATCAGAAAAGGACAGCTGGTTCCTGTCATCGACAAACTGGTATTTACCGCAGCAGAACGTGTGTTACATGGTCCGGTAAAAAGCCAGTTTGGTTTTCATCTGGTCGAAGTTAAATTCCGGATGGGCAATTTAAGGTAAGCAGATCGAGCTTAAACCCCATGGTAAGCTCATTCTTTATTCAGGTTTTGCTCGCTCTTTCATGACATAGGTCCATGCGGTGGTTGGCTCACCTGTCGCCAGCTGGACTTCAGTCTGTACTCTCTCATACTGCATGCCTTCAAACTCATCCAGCATTTGCCAGTTTTGCTCAAGTTTTTCCGTACTAAACAGATATCCTTCAACCAGGGAATCCTGCGGATTTAAGACAATTGCCGGTAGCCCCTGATCAGGCCCCCAGTCTAGTATATGAATGGTGCCACGCACCGTAGCAGGTTGCCAGTCTCCACCAATCCCTCCCAAAATATGTGCATTTTCGCGATTTGGGCATAAGGTGCCGTATACAAATAATCGATTCATCAATTTTCCCCCTCAATCTGCACAGCATCTTAAAATGAAATCGTGCAAGTTACTCGTCTCTTTTTACAGACAATAAAAAACGGCATCAAGGATACCGTTTTTCTACATCAGCTGAATGATCAGCCTTGTTTTTTCAATTCATCACGGATTTCACGTAACAATTGCACATCTTCAGGAATCGCCTCTGGCTCAGGCGCAGCTTCTTCTTGCTTGCGGATACGGTTCATGACTTTCACCAGCAAGAACACGACCCAGGCTAAAAGCAGGAAGTTAATCAAGATGGTGAGGAAGTTACCATAGGCAAATACATTCAAGCCAGCATCTTGTGCCGCTTTGAGCGTAGTGATGTTAGTTGGATTATCCCCGAGAATCAGGAACCAGTTGGTGTAATCCACTTCACCGCCCAAGATCCATGAAATCACAGGCATTACGATATCTTTCACCAATGAATCAATGATTTTACCGAAAGCACCACCAATGATGACACCAATCGCTAAATCCATCATATTGCCTTTGATTGCAAATTCTTTAAATTCTTTAATAATACTCATCTATTACTCTCCAGAGTCGAACTTGATCACGCCCTGTTTTGGCATTGTTTATTACACAGGCGCAGTTATTCCAATAATGTTGGTAATTTAATATTTTTATCAAAAAAAGAAAGCTATTTCACACTTTAACAACACTTTTTATTTTCATAAAAATATGTCCTTAAGCATGTTCTTCCCCTTGAATTTATGCAATAAAAAACCGCTAAATAAATTTAGCGGTTTTGTCATTTTTCAGTGAAGAAAAATTATTTATCACGATTACGCTTACGTTCGTTTTCAGTTAAGTAACGCTTACGGATACGAATCGATTTTGGTGTTACTTCAACTAACTCATCATCCTGAATGAATTCAAGCGCTTGTTCAAGCGTATATTCCATTGCAGGGGTTAAAGTTAAAGCTTCATCAGTACCTGATGCACGAACGTTAGTTAACTGCTTCGCTTTGGTTGGGTTTACAACCATATCGTCAGAACGCGAGTTAATACCAATGATCATACCTTCATACACTTCTAACTGTGGCTTAGCGAATAAACGACCACGGTCTTGAAGTGTGAATAATGCATAGCCCAAGCAAGTACCTTGAACCATAGAAATCAACACACCATTTTGACGTTTCGCAACAGTACCTGCTTTTGCCGGACCGTAGTGCGAGAAGCTTGAGGTCATGATCCCTGTACCTGAAGTCATAGTCAGGAATTCAGAACGGAAACCAATCAAGCCACGTGAAGGTACAGTTGCTTCAATACGGATACGGCCTTTACCGTCAACTTCCATATTGGTCATTTCGCCTTTACGGAAGCCCATTTGTTCCATTACAGAACCTTGATGCTGTTCTTCAACGTCAAACGTTACGTTTTCGTATGGCTCTTGTTTTTCGCCATCGATTTCTTTCATGATCACTTGTGGACGTGATACGCCCATTTCGAAGCCTTCACGACGCATGTTTTCAATTAAAACTGAAAGGTGAAGTTCACCACGGCCTGAAACCTTGAAACGGTCTGGACTGTCAGTATCTTCAACACGAAGTGCTACGTTATGAATCAATTCACGGTCAAGACGTTCACGGATGTTACGTGAAGTGACGAACTTACCTTCTTTACCAGCAAACGGTGAGTTGTTTACTTGGAAAGTCATCGATACAGTTGGTTCATCTACAGACAATGCTGGTAATGCTTCAACATTTTTAGGATCACAAATCGTGTCAGAAATGTTGAGTGCATCAATACCCGTAATACAGATAATGTCACCAGCTGAAGCTGATTCAACATCAACACGCTCTAAACCATGGTAACCCATGATTTTTAAGATACGGCCGTTACGTGTATTGCCATCTTTATCGATAACAGTAACAGGTGTATTTAATTTCACTGAACCACGCTGGATACGGCCAACACCGATAACACCTACGAAACTGTTATAGTCAAGTGATGAAATCTGCATCTGGAAAGGACCATCAACGTCAACTGCTGGTGGTTCAACGACATCTACAATCGTTTGGAACAACGGCGTCATATCTTCCGCTAATTCTTCTGGTGAAGGACCTGCAACACCACGAAGACCAGAAGCATAAACAACCGGGAAGTCTAACTGCTCGTCAGTACCGCCTAAGTTATCAAACAAATCAAAAACTTGATCGATAACCCAGTCTGGACGCGCGCTTGGCTTGTCGACTTTGTTGATAATCACGATTGGTTTTAAACCACGCGCGAACGCTTTTTGCGTTACGAAACGCGTTTGTGGCATTGGACCTTCTTGTGAGTCAACAAGAAGCAATACACAGTCAACCATCGACATTACACGTTCCACTTCACCACCGAAGTCGGCGTGTCCCGGGGTGTCGACGATGTTAATGCGGTATTCGGTGTTTGTACGTGCATCTAACCATTTGATTGCAGTGTTTTTTGCAAGAATGGTAATACCACGTTCAGACTCAAGCGCGTTAGAATCCATAACACGTTCAATCTCGCCTGCGCGATCACCAAGAGCACCTGATTGTTGTAAAAGTTTGTCGACTAGAGTCGTCTTACCATGATCGACGTGCGCAATAATGGCAATGTTACGGAGAGTTTTAATATCTGACATGTAATTCGATACGCTTTAAATTTGAGGGCAAATTATACAGAAAAATACTACAGTTTAGTAGTGACAGTTTATTGACAGTGCACTTTTTTTCTGACGAAGTGACATTGAATCGTTGGTAAAGCGAGCTAACTCTATTAGAATATCGCGCTAATGCCTCTCGCTTTTTATACTCCCATGTCGAATTCACAACCTCAGCAGCAGCTTGATCTGGTCTACGGACTCAATGATCGACCGAAACCTTTTGTTGCATTTTTAGCCGCTTTACAGCATCTTTTGGCGATTTTAGTCCCGATTGTGACCCCTGGACTGCTGATTTGTCTGGCACTTGGCGTCTCTCGCGAAGACACCAATATGATCTTGTCCATGTCTTTAATCATCTCGGGTATCGCAACCTTTTTACAATGCAAAAAAGTTGGCCCATTTGGTGCAGGACTTTTGATTGTTCAGGGTACCAGTTTTAACTTTATCGGACCGATCATCGGTATTGGAAGTGCAATGGTTGCGGCAGGCACCCCAGTTGAACAAGTAATGGCTGCCATTTTTGGTGTGGTCATCGCAGGTTCGTTTATTGAAATGGGCGTCTCCCGAATTTTGCCGTGGGTGAAAAAGCTGATCACCCCTCTGGTGACAGGCATTGTCGTGCTTCTGATTGGTTTAACCTTGATTAAAGAAGGACTGATCAGCATGGGTGGTGGTTATACGGCCATGCAGGACAATACCTTTGCCAATACCGATAACCTGATCATGTCATGTAGCGTGCTGGCCATTATTATCCTGCTGAATCGTATTCGGATTATCTGGGTCAAAAGTTCAGCCATTCTGATTGCTTTGGTGATTGGTTACATCCTTGCCGGCTTCATGGGACATTTAAACTTTTCCGTACTGCAGGATGCGCCTTTAGTTCAAATTCCAACACCAATGCATTTTGGATTAAGCTTCTCCTGGAGCTTATTCATTCCAATGGCCTTCATTTACCTTGTCACTTCACTCGAAGCCATTGGTGATGTCACGGCGACCAGTAAAATTTCTAATCAGCCTGTTGATGGTCCGGTCTGGATGCAACGCATTAAAGGTGGCGTACTGGTTAATGGCGCAAACTCCTTTCTGGCGGGGATCTTCAACACCTTCCCAAGTTCCGTGTTTGCACAAAACAATGGTGTGATTCAGCTGACAGGTGTGGCAAGTCGTTATGTCGGGATCTGGATTGCAGTATTACTGATTATCTTAGGACTGTTCCCTGCTGTTGCTGCCGTGATTCAAGCGGTACCACAAGCCGTATTGGGTGGCGCTGTGATGGTCATGTTTGGTGCTGTTGCCGCTTCCGGGATCAATATTCTTTCAAGTATTCACCTTGATCGTCGTGCCCTGCTGATTATTGCCATTTCACTTGCGCTCGGCCTCGGTGTTGCTCAAGTCCCTCAAATCCTTGAACACTTGCCCGAGTTATTTAAAAATATTTTTAGCTCAGGTGTGGCAACAGGCGGTATTGCAGCCTTGATTTTAAATATTGTTTTACCCGAAACACATAAGTAATTCACAAATAACGTCAAGTGCCCAGTTTCACGACTGGGCTTTGTTTTTGATGAGAGATCAAAATGGATCCACGTAGTGAAGTTGTCATCAGACAGCAAGATTATTTAAAGGGGCAAGTCTTACTGATTAATGCACCCAATGATCAACTCGCAAAAAACTTACCAGAGCAAGTCCAGGCATCGGTTTGGAGCTGGAATTATGCTGATCATCAGGCTTTTCAAAATACCGGCATTCACTCACATTTTTCGGTTGAGTTTCCGCAAGCCAGCTTTGATCAGGTGGTTATTTTTGTACCCAAATCAAAAGAGTTACTGAATTATATTCTGCATGTTGTGGTCAGCCACCTAAAACTTGGGCAGAATGTCTTTCTGGTCGGTGAAAAAAAAGGCGGCGTAGAACGTGCAGCCAAACAATTACAGCTCTATGGCAAAACACTGAAGCTGGATAGCGCACGTCATTGCCAGTTCTGGCAAATGAAGATCGAAAAAACTGAGCAGTTGAAACCACTTGAACATTGGTTAAAAAGCTATACAGTTCAAATAGATCAGGATCAATTAAAGGTCTGTGCCCTACCGGGTGTGTTTAGTCAGGATCATTTAGATGTCGGAACAGCCGTCTTAGTCCCTTACCTTAGTCAAGTAAAATCAGGTAAGATTGCCGACTTTGGTTGTGGTGCTGGAATTATTAGCGCTTATTTAGCCAAGCTAAATCCGAACCAGCAAATTTTTGCACTTGATGTTGATGCATTTGCTTTACGTTCAACTGAACTGACTTTCCAGAAAAACAATCTGGATCTCAACCAGTTAACTCTACAACCAGTAACAGGTTTTAGAGATGCGCCCAAAGATCTGGACGCTATCGTAAGCAATCCACCTTTTCATCAGGGGATTCATACCAATTACGATGCAAGTGAAGAACTTTGCCAGCTTGCGAGCGTACACCTGAAAAATTCAGGTGAATTATGGATCGTGGCAAACCGTTTTCTGAACTATCCCCCTCTCATTGAACAAAGTTTTGGTCAATGTATGGTGAAAGCTGATCAACAAGGATTCAAGGTGTTATATGCCTGTGCAAAATAAACATTTTAAGGAATTTTTATGAGCGATACATCTGCTCCTCAACACCTACAGCGTAAGCTCGGGGCACGTCACCTGAACATGATTGCCATTGGTGGATCGATCGGCACAGGCTTATTCCTCGCTTCAGGTTCAACCATTGCCAATGCAGGTCCTGGTGGTGCGTTACTGGCTTATGCCCTGATCGGTATCATGATTTATTTCTTGATGACCAGCTTAGGTGAGTTAGCCACGCATAATCCAACCTCTGGTGCCTTCTTTACCTATGGTAGCCGTTATGTCGAAGATGGCTTTGGTTTTGCCTTGGGTTGGAACTACTGGTACAACTGGGCCATTACCGTGGCGTTTGAACTGGTTGCAGTGCAGTTCATCATGAAGTTCTGGTTCCCCGATATTCCTGGGTTCTACTGGAGTGCGATCTTCCTTGCGATTATTTTCGGAATCAATGCATTAACCGTCAAAGGCTTTGGTGAAAGTGAATTCCTATTCTCTTTGATCAAGGTGGTTGCCATTATCGTGTTTATTGTCATCGGGATCTGGATGATTGCCAAAATCATGATGACACCCAATGTATCGGTATTTCAACACTGGACGTATAAGGAAGCCCCTTTTGTTGGTGGATTCCAGGCTCTGATTGGTGTTGCCATGATTGCCGGATTCTCTTTTCAGGGCACTGAAATGGTTGGGGTTGCCGCAGGTGAATCCAAAGATCCGAAAAAAACCATTCCATTGGCAATCAAACAAATCTTCTGGCGTATCCTACTGTTCTATATCCTGTGTATTTTCATCATCGGCACATTAGTCAGCTATGATGATCCACTGTTGTTAAAAGCAGCACAAAGTGAAGATATTGCGCTTTCACCATTCACGTTATTGTATGAAAAAGCAGGTTTTGCTTTTGCAGCAAGCTTGATGAATGCGGTGATTCTCAGCGCAATTCTGTCTGCGGGTAACTCAGGCATGTACTCTTCTACCCGTATGTTATTTGATATGGCCAAAGAAGGTCGTGCACCGAAGTGGTTCTCCAGACTGGATGGTCGTGGCGTACCTATGAATGCACTCTATGCGACGACTGCGGTTGCAGCGTTGTGCTTCCTGACTACCTTTATCGGCGAGAAACAGGTCTTTAACTGGCTACTCAACATGTCCGGAATGTGTGGTTTCATTGTCTGGTTAGGGATTGCAATTTCACACTACCGTTTCCGTAAAGGTTATATTGCTCAGGGTTATAAGGTTGAAGATCTGGCTTATCGTGCCAAATTCTTCCCATTCGCACCCTGGTTTGCATTTATTCTTTGTTCAATCATTATCTTGGGTCAAAACTATCAAGCCCTGCTGGGTGGTAAAATTGACTGGTTAGGCCTAGTTTCAACCTATATCAGTATTCCATTATTCTTGGTGATCTGGCTAGGGTATAAGTGGAAACACAAGACCAAACTGATTGCCTATAAAGACATGAATGTGAAAGAAGGCGAATAAAAAAACACTTTTCACTTGACCCGAATGAAAATATGAGTAAAATTCCGCTCATATTTTCAACGGCACCACACAATAGGAGGACGACAGCATGCCATTACAATCAGGAACTACACGATAAGATTTGGCACTGTCGACTCACGGACAAGTGTACAAATCGATTGATCACTTGTCCGAATGCTCTATTTAACCTGGCATTCGCTGGGTTTTTTTATGCCTGTTCGGACGAAAAACTAAAATATCCCGAGACAAGAAAATGGGCATACAAAAAATACTTAATGCTGATGCTGCTTATGGCGTTCCAGTGAAAATCTTCACCAACGATATTGATAGCGAAAGTATTGAACAATTGAAAAAAATGGCACAATTGCAATTTGTTTATTCACATATTGCAGTGATGCCTGACGTACATGTCGGTAAAGGTGCAATGGTTGGTAGCGTGATTCCCACGAAAAATGCCATCATTCCAGCTGCAGTCGGCGTAGATATTGGTTGTGGCATGAATGCCATCAAACTCAATCTGAAAGCTTCACAGCTTCCGGACAATCTTGCACCGTTACGTCATGCCATTGAACGCAAAGTGCCAGTGGGCTTTGAATTGCATAAACAGGTCAAAGCGAAAGCATCAAGCATTATCCCGCTTGAAAAACGCTTACAACCCATCATTAAAAAGCATCCAGGCCTAGTGCGCATGCTCAGGAAATTTGATGCCACCTGGCAAAAACAGCTTGGTACTTTAGGTGGAGGCAATCACTTTATTGAACTCTGTCTGGATGAAAATCAGGAAGTCTGGGTAATGCTACATTCCGGTAGCCGTGGCTTAGGCAATGTGATTGGCACCTACTTCATTGAACTGGCAAAGAAAGAAGCGCAACATCGTTTTGGGCATGTACCCGATAAAGATTTGAGCTATTTTGCGGAAGGTTCAAATAGCTTTAATGATTATGTTGAGGCAGTTGAATGGGCCCAGGAATATGCTTTTGAGAATAGACGTGAAATGATGCGTCTGATTTTAGAAGCAATCCGCCCCCTGCTACCTCCATTTCAAATGACCAAAGAGGCCATTAACTGTCATCATAACTATGTCAGCCGAGAAAATCATTATGGCGAAGATTTGCTGATTACCCGTAAAGGCGCCATTCGAGCTGGACTAGATGAGTTAGGTATTATTCCAGGCTCGATGGGGGCTCGCTCTTACATTGTTAAAGGCAAGGCCAATCCCGAATCTTTCTGCTCATGTTCACATGGCGCAGGACGAAAAATGAGTCGTAATAAAGCCAAACTTCTATTTAGCCAGGATGACCTGATTCAGCAAACACAAGGCATCGAATGCCGAAAAGATAGTGGCGTTATTGATGAAATACCCGGTGCATATAAAGACATTGATCAGGTGATGGCAAACCAGTCAGATTTGATCGAGGTCGTGCACACTCTCAAGCAAATTTTATGTATTAAAGGTTAATACTATGAAACTGAAAGCCATGCCGAAAATTAAAGCACGTAATCCTGTCGCACTCTCACCTTTATTGCATAAAGGTGGTGTGCATGAAACTGAAAAACCACGAGCACAACATCGTCGTGATAGACAAGAGGCCAAACAGCAACTCAAAAAGCAAATCTGGTAACACCCTATTAAATAAACTTAGTATTTTCAATAGCAACGCAGGAGTATTCTACATGTTTAATTTTTATTATGATCAGACCACAACCCAACAAAAAAGCGACTCTGACGTGTCGCTTTTTTTTATTCAGTAAACCCACTCAAATTATTGAGCTTGCTGACCTGGTTGTACTTGAACAGTACGGCTGCCAGAAATGGTCGCAAATACACGACGGTTCATCGCACGGCCTTCTTTAGTTTTGTTATCCGCAATCGGCTGATCCCAAGCGAAGCCTTGAGTCGACAAACGGGATGCGTCAACATTGTATTCATTTACCAGTGAAGCCTTAACTGAGTTAGCACGTGCCAAAGATAAACGTTCGTTTAACTTACGTGGACCAGTGTTATCTGTGTGACCTTCAATACGAGCAGTCGCATTCGGGTATTCAGCCATTTTTGCAGCAACCTGAGCAATCTCAGTTTTGTATTGTGGCTTGATCGTCGACTTGTTGGTATCGAAGAATACACGGAGTTCCATGTTCAGGTCTTCAGTCAACTCTTGTGGTGGCGGAGTGACTGGCGTTGGTTCAACTGGCGCAACTTCTACCACTGGTGCAGCAGGTTTCAAGTGACCACCAAGAACGACGTTTAAGCCAGCAAGCGCTGTGTAGTTCCAGAATTTTTCATCAAAGTGGTAAGTACCACGTGCTTCTGTACGAAGAGACAAAGCATCGTTCAAACGCCAGAACACACCACCACCAGCATTTGCCAATGTACCTTCTTGTTTGCCACCATAGATGTCATCACCTTCGTATTTGTAGTGACCAGCACCCGCTAATACGTATGGTTTGATTTTGCTATCGTAGTTCTTAGTGATCAAATCAGAAGTCACATAAGCATTACCTGCAATGTTACGACCTTTATAATCGTTATTGGTGCTGGTATCACCTTTAATCTGGCTATATTCAACTTCTGCGCCTAACCAAGGTGTAATTTCTACGCCAAGTGCAGCACCAACGAATAAATCGTCATCTAACTCTGCGCCTGGGGTTAATTGACCTTTATCACCACGGTTGTTATGTTCAGTATCGAACATGGTATAACCCAGCATTAAAGGAGTGACTGTTACGCCTGCATTTGCAGCAGCCAAAGGAGCAGCAACAAGCAGAGCAAGTGCGATACGACTCAATTTCATAAATATTCTCCAAAAACAAAAATTGTTTGTTCTGTAAACCCTAATAGCTTTTGAATACCAAGAAATAGTCTTGTTGTACCTTTTCAGCAATGCGCTTTATATGCAATTAAGTGAATACTGAATATCTCTTCAGTACTTCTTATCATTTTATTTAGCAGTCACTGAAAACGACTTATTTCTCTCCCAAAAATTCTAACTTAGCAGCCTCCAACAAAGCAGTGAGAGCTTATCACTTTTTAATCAAAATATTAACCAGTTGTCAAAATCTTTTCAATAAAACTAAACAATCCTCACGATACCCTCATTATTTAATCAAGATTATTCTGTTTTTTAAGAAGGAAGTCCTTTCTTTTACATCAACCCTACAGAAAAACTTATGTTCATAAAAAAAGCGACTCTGACGAGTCGCTTTTTTTATTCAGTAAACACACTCAAATTATTGAGCTTGCTGACCTGGTTGTACAAGAACAGTACGGCTACCAGTAATCGCAGCGAATACGCGGCGGTTCATCGCACGGCCTTCTTTAGTTTTGTTGTCAGCAACCGGTTGATCCCAAGCGAAACCTTGAGTTGACAAACGAGATGCATCAACATTGTATTCATTTACCAGTGAAGATTTAACCGAGTTAGCACGCGCCAAAGATAAACGTTCGTTTAACTTACGTGGACCAGTGTTATCAGTGTGACCTTCGATACGAGCAGTCGCATTCGGGTACTCAGCTAACTTCTCTGCAACTTTCGCAATCTCAGTTTTGTATTGCGGCTTGATGTCAGACTTGTTGGTATCGAAGAATACACGGAGTTCCATGTTTAGGTCTTCAGTCAACTCTTGTGGTTGTGGCGCAACTGGTGTTGGCTCAACCGGAGCAACTTCTACTACTGGTGCAGCAGGTTTCAAGTGACCACCAAGAACCACGTTCAAACCAGCAAGCGCTGTGTAGTTCCAGAATTTTTCATCAAAATGGTAAGTACCACGTGCTTCTGTACGTAGAGACAAAGCATCGTTCAAGCGCCAGAACACACCACCACCAGCATTTGCCAAGGTACCTTCTTGCTTGCCACCATAGATGTCATCACCTTCGTATTTGTAGTGACCAGCACCCGCTAATACGTATGGTTTGATTTTGCTATCGTAGTTCTTAGTGATCAAGTCTGAAGTCACATAAGCATTACCAGCAATGTTACGACCTTTATAGTCATTATTGGTGCTGGTATCGCCTTTAATCTGGCTATATTCAACTTCTGCGCCTAACCAAGGTGTAATTTCCACACCAAGTGCAGCACCAACGAATAAATCGTCATCTAACTCTGCGCCTGGGGTTAATTGACCTTTATCACCACGGTTGTTATGTTCAGTATCGAACATCGTATAACCCAGCATTAAAGGAGTGACTGTTACGCCTGCATTTGCAGCAGCCATAGGGGCAGCAACAAGCAGAGCAAGTGCGATACGACTTAATTTCATGGATATCCTCCAAAAACAAAAAATTGTTTGTTCTGTAAACGCGAATAACTTTTTTGAATGCTGAGAAATAGTTTTGTTATATCTTTTTCAGTCATTCACCTTAGCTTAAATCATACAAATACCTGACCAATTTTCCAAGTATTTAGTAACATTTGCTCAGGGTACCACCAAAAAGACGTATCTCTCTTCAAAAAACTTAGAAAATTCTAAATTTAACAATATCTAACAAAGCTGTGAGAGCTTATCACTTTTTAATCAAAATTTTAACAAGCTATCAAAATCTTTTCAAGAAAGCTAAATAATTCCAACACGATATTCGCAGTAGAGCCCAGCTATCCAGATTTACTTTTAGAATATGAGGCCCTACTTTACTCATCAACGTGAAATAACTTTTTTCAGTATAAAAAAAGCGACTCTGACGAGTCGCTTTTTATTCAGCTCAAAAACTCAAATTATTGAGCTTGTTGACCTGGTTGTACAAGAACAGTACGGCTACCAGAAATCGCAGCGAATACGCGACGGTTCATAGCACGACCTTCTTTAGTTTTGTTGTCAGCAATCGGTTGATCCCAAGCGAAACCTTGAGTTGACAAACGAGATGCATCAACGTTGTATTCATTTACAAGTGAAGATTTAACAGAGTTAGCACGCGCTAAAGATAAACGTTCGTTTAACTTACGTGGACCAGTGTTATCTGTGTGACCTTCGATACGAGCAGTCGCATTCGGGTATTCAGCTAACTTCTCTGCAACTTTCGCAATTTCAGACTTGTATTGTGGTTTGATATCAGACTTGTTGGTATCAAAGAACACACGAAGTTCCATGTTAAGGTCTTCAGTCAACTCTTGTGGTTGTGGAGCAACTGGAGTTGGTTCAACCGGAGCAACTTCTACTACTGGCGCAGCAGGTTTCAAGTGACCACCAAGAACAACGTTCAAACCAGCAAGTGCTGTGTAGTTCCAGAAATCTTCATCGATGTTATAAGTACCACGAGCTTCTGTACGAAGAGACAAAGCATCGTTCAAGCGCCAGAAAGCACCAAAACCAGCATTACCTAAAGTACCTTCTTCTTTCAAGCCACGACCTGCACGACCTAATTCAGCAGCGCTAGCATCTTCAAACTTGTATTTGTAGTGACCAGCACCTAATAATACATATGGCTTGATTTTGCTGTCATAGTTTTTAGTGATCAAATCAGAAGTAACGTAGAAGTTACCGTTGATTTGTTGTTGCTTGTATTCAGCATTAGGAGTAGCGCCGTCAACATCACCTTTAACTTGGTTGTATTCAGCTTCAAAACCTAACCAAGGTGTTAATTCAATACCTAATGCAGCACCAACGAACAAGTCGTCTTGGATTTCTGCACTGTTAGTTAAATTCTCAACACTGTTGTTGTGTTTAGTGTCTTGGAATGTGTAACCAAGCATTAATGGAGTTACTGTTACGCCAGCATTAGCAGCAGCTAAAGGAGCAGCAACAAGCATAGCAAGTGCAATACGACTCAATTTCATGGATATCCTCCAGAGATAACAATTGTTTGTTGTGTAAGCTCAGCCTATGATTTTTCGTACTGAGAACATTAATGTTCTACAACATTATTTTCAGCCATTCACTTCACTTTGAATCATACAAACACTTGATGAATTTTCCAAGTGCTTGATAACTTTAACCTCGTAAATTATTGACAAAATTGCTTACAATTTCCGTTGTAGTTCCGTAAATTTTCAATTTTCATACAGCTTCTAATAGATTACTGTCTATGAATCTATGCTTAAGTATTATTTAACTTATTTGTTAGTTATTTTCACCATCACAAATAGGAAGCAACCTTAACATATTGTTAATAAAAAAGTTAATAAAAATAGACAGGAAAAACATGTTTAGACCACATGGATTTACATTAAGTGAATTGCTTACCGTGATCAGTATTCTGGCGATTCTCACCTTTATGGCCCTACCACATTTTCGCGACTTAATGGTTTCAAGTGAAGCCAATTACTTAAAAAGAAACCTCACAATTCATATACAAAAAGCAAAAACCGATGCACTGCTTTATCATAAAAATGTGATGCTCTGCCCAAGCAATGATTTAAGTGAGTGTGGCAGAGACTGGAATCAGGGCTTTATCGGATTTATAGATAGCAACCGCAATAGGGAACGAGATCAGAACGAAGTCTTGCTCTTTGCGGTTGCCCTAAAGCTTAAATATGGTGATCTGCATTACAGTGCTTTTGGCTCTACTCCCAATGCAATCATTTTTCAGGGTGAAAATGGACTGCCCTTTGCTGCAAATGGCAGTTTTACTTACTGTTCAACTTCGCCTGACTACCATACTAAAATACGCTTAAGCCGCATGGGCAATATCCGCTTTGAGAAAATATACAGCTGTTAAAAACTCCTCAGTCTAGCTTAAAAAAAGTAAAACACTTTATTCCGGTTGTTTTTTTAATATACTGCTTAAGTTTGGAACATTTTTTATAAATTATAAGTGTGGAGACACATAATGACTGACATCGTAATTGTTAATGGCGCTCGTACTGCAATGGGCGGCTTCCAAGGTGCATTATCAGGTGTAACAGCGCCTGAGTTAGGTGCTGTAACGATTAAAGAAGCTATTGCTCGTTCTGGCGTACAACCAACTGATGTAGAAGAAGTCATCATGGGTTGTGTATTACCTGCTGGCCTCAAACAAGGTCCAGCTCGTCAGGCTATGCGTAAAGCCGGTTTACCAGACTCTACTGGTGCAGTCACCATCAACAAGCTTTGTGGTTCTGGCATGAAAGCAGTAATGCAGGCAGCAGACATGATCAAGGCCGGTAGTGCCGAGATTGTGGTTGCGGGTGGTATGGAATCAATGACCAATGCGCCTTATGTATTACCTAAAGCACGCGGCGGCTATCGTATGGGCCATGGTGAAATCAAGGATCATATGTTCCTTGATGGTCTTGAAGATGCAGAAACAGGTCGGTTAATGGGTTCATTTGCTCAGGACATGGCAAATCAACGTCACTATACTCGTGAACAAATGGACGATTTCGCGATCCGTTCTTTACATCGTGCACAGAAAGCGATTACTGAAGGCTACTTTAAAGACGAGATCGTCCCTGTAACGGTTTCTACCCGTAAAGGTGATGTGGTTGTTGATCAGGATGAACAACCATTAAGTGCAAAAATTGATAAAATCCCGTCGCTTAAACCAGCTTTTGCAAAAGACGGTACTATTACCGCAGCGAATGCAAGCTCGATTTCTGATGGTGCCTCTGCACTGGTCCTTACTTCAAGCGAAGTTGCGGCACAACGTGGTTTACAACCTTTGGCAAAAATTATTGCCACAGCGTCTAACTCACAGCACCCTTCTGAATTTACCATTGCCCCTGTCGGTGCAATCGAAAAAGTATTGAAGAAAGCGGGCTGGGATGCACAAGAGGTTGACCTTTGGGAAATCAATGAAGCATTTGCGATGGTGACCATGTGCCCAATTGATGATTTCAAACTGGATGCAGAAAAAGTGAATATCAATGGTGGTGCTTGTGCATTAGGTCACCCTGTTGGTTCTACAGGTTCTCGTATCATCCTCACCTTGATTCATGCCCTTAAACGCACAGGCGGTAAAAAAGGTGTTGCAGCACTCTGTATCGGTGGTGGTGAAGCAACTGCAGTTGCGATTGAATTGATCTAAGGCTCGATCGTTTAGCTGAAAAATCCTGTCCAGTGCAGGATTTTTTGTTTTGGCAATTACAAAAAATAATGCACCCATTGTTAAATTCCCGATAAGTTATGCTGTGTATAAAAAAACAACAGGACGTCCCCCATGCAACTGAATCATTATTTAAATTTCAAAGGACAAACCGAACAGGCGTTTAATTTTTATAAATCGGTATTTGGCGGTGAGTTTGCCATGCTCAGCCGTTATGGTGATATGCCACCCACAGAAGGAGTCTCACTTTCCGAAGCCGATAAGAACCTGATTCTGCATGTTTCTTTACCGATCAATGAATTTACGGTATTGATGGCCTCAGATGTTAACGACCAATTCTGTGCCCCGCATAGTGTGTTTACCCAAGGCAACAATCACTATATTTCAATTAACCTCGACCCAGATGAACTTGAGGATGCACAAAGACTTTTCGATGCCTTATCGGTCAATGGTCAAGTTGAAATGCCCTTGGAAAAAACCTTCTGGGGTGCACTCTACGGTGCTTTTACCGATCAGTTCGGGATCAAATGGATGATCAATTGTCAGCTGGATGAATAAGCTTGAGAAAATAAAAAAGCTGAACCAGAGTTCAGCTTTTTTATTACAGAAGGCTTAAGCCCCGGTCTGATAACTTGCTTGCGGCACGGCAGTTGAAGCCTGATAAGGGTTGGTAAAGTCCTGAAGACCCGCAGCGGCTTCATGAATGTCCTTACCTTCTTTCACCACAAAGGTGTCAAAGCCAGAACGTTTTAAATAATTTAAAACATCCTTGAAGATATCACCGACCGCACGTAACTCACCTTGGTAACCCTGACGGCGCAATAAGGCCGCAAATGAATAACCACGGCCATCATTAAAACCGGCAAACTCAATAAAGATCGCATCAAATTCATTTAACGGAAACTGATGGGTTTCAGGAGAATCATTCACGGTAATGTACAACGCTTTTTTGCCCTGTACCTGTGCCAATTGATCAAGTTGTGCCGTAGTTAATACCACATCACCTTGAGGAAGCGTACCATCTTCTGCAATGACCTGATAGGTATTGTCTGCAATCGTGCCATCTTTAGACAGCACTTGTAGCGATGTATTAAGCATAAGCACGCTCCTTGAATGGTTGAATGCCAACACGGCGATAGGTATCAATAAAACGCTCACCTTCATTACGCAAATCAAGGTAAGTATTCAGGATTTCCTCAATCACATCAGGTACCGCATCTGCAGCAAAGGATGGCCCCAAGATATCGCCTAAAGAGGCATCATGATCTGCATGACCACCTAAAGTGATTTGATAGAACTCAGCACCTTTTTTATCAACACCGAGAATACCGATATTGCCGACATGGTGATGACCACAGGCATTCATACAGCCCGAGATATTCAGGTCAAGCTCGCCAAGATTGTAAATGGTATCTAAATCTTCAAAACGACGGCTAATTGCTTCTGAAATTGGAATTGATTTGGCATTGGCCAATGAACAGAAATCCCCACCCGGGCAGCAGATGATATCGGTAATAAAGCCGATATGCGCACGCGCCATGTTGTGATGTTCAAGGGTTTGCCACAATTCAAATAAATCTTTCTGTGGTACGTCCACCAATGAAATATTTTGTTCGTGCGTGGTACGGAACTCACCAAAGGTGTACTTATCCGCCAAGTCTGCGATTAAGTTCATTTCTTCAGAAGTAACATCACCAGGCGCAACCCCTGCACGTTTCAAGGAAATCGTAACAATACGATAGCCTTTCACTTTATGTGCATTGGTATTGACGTTAAACCACTGTTTGAATTTCGGATGCTCGGCAAACAGCGCTGTGAAGTCTTGATCTTCCAGATCCTGATAATCAAATGGCGTAAATTCTTCATCCATTTTTTTCAGGATTTCAGGTTGAATCTTTAACGCTTCACGAGTGTGTTCAAATTCAGCTTCAACTTTTTGCGCAAATACTTCTGGTGTTAATGCTTTTACCAGAATCTTGATACGTGCTTTATATTTGTTGTCACGACGGCCATGCAAGTTATAAACACGTAAGGTCGCTTCAAGATAGGCAATCAGATCTTCTCGCGGCAAGAATTCACGAATCACGCTACCAATGATCGGGGTACGGCCCAAACCACCACCTGCCATGATTTTATAGCCCATTTCACCCGCATCATTACGCACCAGATAAACACCGATATCATGGAATGCTGTTGCAGCACGGTCTTTCTCTTGCAAGGCAGATACTGCAATCTTGAACTTACGTGGCAAGAAGGCAAATTCAGGATGGAAGGTACTCCACTGACGAATCAACTCACAGGTCGGACGTGGATCGGCAATCTCGCCTGCTACAACACCCGCAAACTGATCTGTGGTGGTATTACGGATACAGTTACCCGAAGTTTGTACCGCATGCATTTGCACTGTGGCCAGTTCAGCCAGAATATCAGGCACATTTTCTAATGCAGGCCAGTTCAACTGAATATTTTGACGGGTAGAAACGTGGGCATAACCGCGGTCATATTCCGTCGCAATTTCAGCAATTTTTCTGAGTTGTTTGGTATTCATCAAGCCATACGGCACAGCGATACGGAGCATTGGCGCATAACGTTGCACGTATAAACCATTTTGCAAACGTAGTGGACGATATTCGTCTTCTGTTAATTTTCCTGCTAAATAGCGTTCTGTCTGATCACGAAACTGAGCAACACGTTGGTTAATCAGTTGTTGATCGAAATCCGTATATAAATACATGGCGTATGGCTAGTCATTCATTATAAAGGCGACTAGCATAGCGAGCTTTCATTCATCAACAAAATGCTTTTTTTGCATATTTAATAACGGTTTTATTGATAAGCCTATCTAATTGCCATAAAAAGAAAAAGCCCAGACGAATCCGGGCTTTTTAAGATGATTTCTAAATGAAATTAGTTCTTATCTGGCAAAGCATAAGCAACTAAATAATCACCCATTTTGGTACCAAATGAACCATGTCCACCGGCCATAATCACCACATACTGTTTACCATTGGCTTCATAAGTCATTGGTGTTGCCTGTCCACCGGCTGGTAAACGTGCTTCCCATAACTTGTCACCATTTGAAACATTGAAGGCACGGATGTAGTTATCTTGGGTTGCACCCACAAACATCACGTTACCGGCAGTCGAGATTGAACCACCTAGACCCGGTACCCCAATTTTCACTGCTGGCAACTGGAATAGATTTGGCAAGCTGTCACGGATGGTCCCGATACGTTTTTTCCAGACGACATCATGGGTTTTCAAATCCACACCCGCCACATAGCCCCAGCCCGGTTGTTTACACGGTAAACCGAATGGTGACAAGAACGGACTGATTTCAACCCCATATGGCGTACCATACATCGGTTGCATGCCTTGTTCTGTACCCGCTCCTTTCGCGGTTTGAGGACGGTTTGGATCCGCAGGAACCAAACGGCTGACAAATGGCAGGCCAATCGGATTCATGACGGCGACCTGACGGTCTGCATTCACAGACATACCGCCCCACTCGAATACACCGAGGTTACCAGGGAAAACTAATGTTCCGTTTTCAGAAGGTGGCGTATAGATACCGTCATAATTGAGACGTTTAAATTTCACACGACACATTAACTGGTCAAACATGGTGGCACCCCACATGTCCTTATCGGTTAACTTGTCTTTCGGTGCTAAGTTAAGGTCAGAGAAAGGTTGGGTTTTTGAATAGAACTCACCTTTGGTCTGTGGTCCCCACTTCACGGTTTGTGGTACCGGTTTTTCAGTGATCGGTACAATTGGCTGACCATTTCGGCGATCTAAAACAAAGGCATTGCCTGTTTTGGTCAAGACATAAATCGCTGGCACAGTTTGCCCCGATTTATCCTGAATATCCGCCAATGAAGGTTGTGATGGAACATCCATATCCCACAAGTCATGATGTGTGGTCTGGAAATGCCAAACCAGTTTACCTGTGGTGGCATTAATCGCCAGCATTGAGTTGGCATAACGCTCTTTCAGTTCGGTACGGTCACCGCCCCAGATATCTGGCGTACCTACACCTGTCGGTACATAAACAATGTCCAGTTTAGGATCGTAGGCCAACGGTGCCCACGCATTTGGTGAGTTATGCACAAAAGTCGTGTCTTGACCAGGCATTGCATTTGGATCAGCAGCACCCGTATCAAATACCCATAACAGCTTACCGGTATTGACGTCATAACCACGAATCACACCAGAAGGTTCTTTGCTCGAATAGTTATCCGTTACTGAACCTGCAATCACGACAGTGGTACCAGATACTACACCTGGCGATGTCGGGTTATAACCACCTGGATATGCATATGGCATGAACTCTTGCAAGTTCACTTCACCATTTTGACCAAAGTCAGAACATGCCTTACCGGTATCTGCATTCACTGCGACTAAACGACCATCGTTAACCGGAACGAAGACTTTACGTGGACACTCGGTAGAGGCCGACTTCTTCGTCTGTAAACTGGTTGCAAATTCAGTGGTATTGGCAGCATCGTAGTACATCACACCACGACAGGTTAAATGCTGGAAGGTTTTATCGGTTTTGAGTTTAGGATCAAAACGCCATTTTTCCTTACCTGTTGCCGGGTCAATCGAGATCAGATGCTGATGTGGCGTACAGATAAACATGTTATTGCCAATCTTGATTGGCGTGACCTGATTGGTGGTTTCACCTGAGTCATTTTCAGTTCTGAAATCACCGGTACGTAAGGTCCACGCTACCTTCAGGTCTTTGACGTTTTTATCATTGATCTGGGTCAATGGAGAATAGCGCTCGCCCCCCTGACTACGACCATATGCAGGCCAGTCTTCAGGTGCAATCCCGTCAACCGCTTTCGCTTGCGCAGGTTGTGGTGTCTGGATGACGCCATTGATTTCCTGAGGATCATTGAAGATTGAGTACACCATCACCACAATCGCAATTGCTAAGGTTGATGATAATGCCACCTTGCTTGATGCCAGATTATCAATACCACGTGTCACTGCAGGAATGAGTAACCAGAGACCGAGAATACCCAGAATATCAAGACGTGGTGCCAGTGCCCAGAAGTCTGTACCCACTTCCCAGATACCCCAGATCACACTTCCGAGCATAAGGGCAGCATAAACCCATAACGGGCCTGAAGCGCGTTTATAAAGTTGTACTGCCACAATCAGCAACAGCACACCTGCAACTACATAATAAAAAGACCCGCCGATTGCAGCAAGCCAGATACCGCCGATGAGCAAGAACAACGCAATGAGGGCGATAATGATCACCGTCAAGGTTCTAAGCCCAGATTTTGAAGCAGATTGATTCATAAGATCACCTTGCATCTTTTGTATTTGTAGATCCATCCAGCGCAGACATGATCGACTGGATGGTCGAGTTCAAATCACAACAAGTATTTTGCAGATACAGTCCGTTTTATGAACGCCATCTGCAAAATTGCTCGAGTACCGAAATTAGAAAATGGTTTGGAACTTGATGCCGCCCACCCAGGTTTTATCGCCATCTTTCAATGCGCCCACATGGTGTACATATTGAATATTTGGACGGATGGTGAGCCAGTTGGTGGCATGAATGCCGTAATACAACTCGGTGTTGTACTCTTCATCCAGCAAACTGTTATTTTCATCATTGGCATGGATACGTGCGACACCCAAAGCCAGTTCGTCTTGCGGACGCTGGTCCAGTAAACCTTTATAGATCAGACCGACATTTTGCATGTCTTTAACTGCATTGGTTTTGGAATCATGTACCGTGACATTGACGAAACCAGTTAAACCACGATCCGACTGACCATCATGACGGGTTAACTGTTGTTTTACGGTGAACCAGCCACCTTGTTTGTGTCCAGTCTTGGTAGGATTTTCAATTTCTGCGGCATCAGCAGTACTGTAGTAGTAGCCAAAACGGTATTCGCCAGGTAAAGACAATGCACCGAGTTTTGGTGTCCACACCACTTCAGCCGGGATAATCGCACCACGTGAACCATCCGTACTTAAATTGAAACCTTTACCACGCTGCAAGTTTTCAGGGTTGTATTCGTACGCCCCGATTTGTGCATACAGGTCAGGCTGCAAGTTGTATTTGACACGTAATGCCCACTGGCTAACTGGCCAGTTGTACCATTGATCGCCGACCCAGTTACCGACCTGCGAACCACATAAAGCCAGGTTCTGGAAGTCACAGGCAAAGCTGTTGAAATCTTCACCTTCACCAAAACGACCGACTTTAATATCCAAGGCCTGATCTAAAAATTTCTTTTTGATCCAGAGATCCGTCAGGCGCCAAGTTTGACCACGACCCCAGACTTCCTGTACAGAACTCTGGTGGCCTTGTAAACCCTCTGCAGTTTGTGACAAAGACTGACCATCACGGTAAGTGACTGTGATCTGTGCCTCAGTATCTTGCCAACCTAAAATTTTATTCAGGTCGAAGTTGGTACCCAAAGCCAGTTGTCCAGTGAATTCACTGCCATGGCTTGAGTGCTGTTTAGAATCTAAAACCCCTGCAAATTCACCCGTGTAATCAGCAGAAAATTTGTAACCCTGTTCTTGCAACGCCGTGCGTTGACCGTTCCAATCACCAAACAGCCATTGACCATTTGGGTCAAAGGCTGCAGAAGCGGCTTGAGTTTGATGTGCAAAAAGACTCAATGATAGAACGGATAAACAAGAAACAATCAAAGACTTAGAGATTGTCATGTTTACGTAACCTTTTATGTTATTGTGTATAAAAGGTTACTCTTATTTTTAAATTACAACTTATTCAAAATGTTAACAAACTGTACAATATTTTAACAATCAGTGATTAGTCGCACATATTTTCTACCACTTACCCTCGCCCAGTCCCTGCCCGATAAAGGCATACTTCATTTGAGAACGGGAAAACTTGATCGGACAGGCCAACTGTGGCTCAGTTTGTGAAGTATTTCCAGATAAAGGCACATCCACCACCCAGCCGCGTTGTTGGGCCATTGGCGAGGCCAATGCTTCATCCAGACTGAGTACCGGTTCCACACAAATATCCAGACTCTGGAACAGATGTTGCCATTCTGAGAAATTCCGGGTTTTAAACTTGTCCTGTAGAGCCTGTTTGACCATTTGACGGTCTTCAGGATCAAAAGAGGCACCTTTGGCTAACAGTACGGGTAAGTCTAAAGCAGCAGCCAAACCCGCCATAAACTGAGGCTCTAAACTTCCAACCGAGAAATAACGCCCATCTTTAGTTTCATAATAGTCGTAGAAACTCGCACCATTAAGCATGCCAGCTTCAGGCGCCTGTGCAGTCTGCCCGGCCAGACTGGCGGATGCGGCCATACTATTCAGACTCGCGACACAATCGGTCATGGAAATATCAATATACTGTCCCAAGCCACTGCGTTGACGCTCAACTACGGCGGCAAGAATGCCAATCACGGCATGCAAAGAACCGCCTGCGACATCGGCAATCTGAATTCCTAAAGGCGGTGGCCCACTATCCTGACGTCCACTATGCCCAGAAACACCCGCCAAGGCTAAATAGTTAATGTCATGACCGGCCCGATCTTTATAGGCGCCTGTCTGACCATAGCCGGTAATTGAGCAATAGATCAATCTTGGATTAATCTCAGCCAGGGTCTCATAGTCCAAGCCTAAACGGCGCATCACATCGGGACGGAACTGCTCCAGCACAATATCAAACTCTGAAATTTTAGCTTTGATCAGTTCAATATTGGCGGCATCTTTTAGATCGAGTGCGATTGACTGCTTGTTTCGATTGAGATAACTATGTGCAGTGGCCTGACCATTCGCATAGGGTGGCATAATCCTTATCAGATCGGGACGTGTTGGAGATTCAATATGGATAACTTCTGCACCCATGTCGGCAAGGTACATACTGGCAAATGGTCCTGGTAATAAAGTAGAAAAATCGAGGACTTTCAATCCCTTTAGAGCAGATGGCATGATAATTTTTACTCAATTTGTTCAAATTTTCTTTTATACTAGGTGTGGATAAACACAAAAACAATGTCATGTTCAGCCATTTACCTTGATAGTTTCGGCAATTTAACATGTATACAAGGCGCAATTATTTTTCTTGTCAATTGCCATAGGGCTTGTTAATTGATCATATATATGTTGCGTTGTTAGCAAAAATTTTATCAGACGAGACATGAAACGACAGGAATGATAATTCATTTCCGAGTTTCATAACGATGGATGAGGAAATTTTTGCCACAACCCTACGGGACAAAGGCATTTTTTGATGCTACTGCGTTATGTCATGCTCATTTAGAAGTACTAAACTTCACAAGCCATGCCTTGTATCATCTAAAAAATGTCTATTGTCGCAGCTATATCTGATCAACCAACAAGCCCTTTTTATTTTAGACGGTTATTTAGGTCAATTATCGTGAATAGTAAAGAAACTGAAGGATTCAATATGAGCCGTGATACGATCAGCATCCACTTCGTGAATGCGGCTTTAACAGGTGTTAAACGCCTAGGCATGGACGTTGAAACGTTACTTTCACATGTCGGTATAGAAGCAGAGTTACTGCGCCAACCGAAAGCTCGAATCTCTCCAGAGCAGTACACCCGTTTTATCAAGATGTTATGGATGGTTACTCAAGACGAACATGTCGGTTTTGATGTACAACCACGCCGTCTTGGTACTTTTGCCATCATGTGTCAATTGATTATTCATTCCAAGACGCTTGGACAGGCACTGGAACTTTCATCACAATTTTATAAGTTGTTTGGCGACGAGTGGGCGGTGAGCCTGGAACGTGACAAGCATGAAGCCCGTTTGGTTCCGCATATCCCTAAAGCTTTAGATCCGGATCATTTTATTACTGAAAGCATGCTAATGATCTGGCACGGTCTGGCTTCATGGTTAATCGAACGCCGTCTTCCTTTAGAACGTGTTCATTTTGGTTATGAACGTCCAAGCCATGCCGATGAATATGATGCATTGTTCTTCGCTCCGGTCATGCAGTTTGATGCGCCACGTACCGAAATTACTTTTGCTGCGGATTATCTTGATCTCCCAATCCGTCAGGATGAAAAGACTTTAGAAGAATTCTTGAAAGCTGCACCTGCACAACTGTTAGTAAAATTCAAAAACACCAACTCACTTACTTCACGTATTCGTGATGTATTAAAGAGCCAGATTGGCGAAGAAATGCCAACGCTTAATGATGTTGCTGCAATGTTGTACTTGTCACCGCAAACGTTGCGTCGCCGTTTGGCTGCCGAAGGTAAGAGCTACCAAGGGGTTAAAGATGCCTTGCGTCGTGATGCAGCGATTCATTTATTGTTGACGCCAAATCTGACACTGGAAGATGTAGCGCAACAAGTGGGCTTTAGTGAAACCAGTACCTTCCACCGTGCCTTTAAGAAATGGACAGGTGTCACCCCTGGTTTATATCGTCAATTGCACGGCCATCACAACTAATTTTTCATTCGAGTGTTCAACTAGAGATTGTTGAACGCTCGTTTAAAACTATGGTAAAAAATAAGCTTAATTTTACGATAAGCTTGAACAACAATGATCATAAAAAAAGCTGACTTCTCTCACTCACAAGTCCAAAATCTCATTCATATCCATTTGCATGGCCTGCATCAAAACACCCCACTTGAACATAGTTTTGCATTAGACCTCAGTAGCTTGCAAAAAGATTCAATTAGTTTTTATACCTTATGGAATGATGATCAATTACTGGGCTGTGGCGCAATCCAAGAGCTGACACCCGGCCATGCAGAAATCAAGTCTATGCGGACGCATCCTGATCATTTACGTCAAGGCGTCGCAGCACAACTACTTGAATTTTTATTAAAACTCGCTCAGCAACGTCACTATCAAAGAGTGAGCTTAGAAACAGGAAAAGACGTTCACTTTGATGCCGCAATCAAACTTTATAAGAAGTTTGGTTTTGTTGAAGGTGCTGCTTTCGCAGAATATAACGAATCACCCTACAACCAATTCTTTCATTTAGATTTATCGAATGAGTCCATAAACTCAAGCTTGAGTTAAACTACACATTGAATAACCATTGTTCAATGCCTTTTGGATAAACTGGATATTGATTGAGTGCGATTTGTTCTCGACTCAACCACTGTGCGATATAGGTATGTCCATTGGTTTCGCAACCCTGTATGTGATGTTGCTTATAGATATGTGAGTCTATAAATTCAGCCTCATATACGAAAACAATTTCATGACCTTGCTGTCCATCGAAAGTGAATAAATTCTCCAACACACCTAATAATTTGGTTTTGCAAATCTGCTGTTGAATTTCTTCTAAAACTTCTCGTGCAATTGCCTGTGTAGATGTTTCCCCAAACTCAATACCACCACCGATTGGCCTAAAATAGATTTCATCTTTACTTGGGTCATAGCCTTGTGACAATAAAACCTTATCTTGATATCGAAAAATACAGAGTGCTTTGGTTTTAATGGCTGTCATGGTGTCGGCTTTATCTGCTTTAAAAATATTGCGGCCTGTTTTAGCGAAGTCAGATGAATAAACTGGATATGCTGATAAGCTGATAAGCTGGATTTTGCATTAAGTCGAGATATTTCTTTCGATTTTTAGGATACGATTTGATGAGCCAGATAAAAATAGATTCTTTAGATAGCATCAATTTTAAACTTTCCCGATTATTCGAGTTTTCCCATAACTTTTTCCTGCTAATCACACGCCCGAATGTACGCTTACTCAAACGATATAAATTGATGTGAAAGGCATAATCAAGCCAGATAACGGTATCTACCTTTTCCATAATCATTGGAATAGTAGGGGTATAAAGCCCGTCAATGACCCACCCAGTCTCAGCATTTTCCATCGCGATTTTTAGCTTCAGAAATAAAGCATCATTTGGCGATTCTTGCCAATCATCCAGCCAGAGTAAATTATCAAGTTCGATGTTTTGTAATTTTGTTTTTTCGGCCAATTGTCGGGCTAGTGTAGATTTGCCAGAACCTGTGGTACCAATAATATTAATGAATTTCATTTAATCAATATATTTTATTTATGGTCGGTTAGTGTACTGATGAATCTATTTTTCAATCAAGTCGTCAAATTGGCGAAAAACATCAAACTTGCCAACGTTTATCATCATTGCACTGACCTTTAAATTGAGTACACTCGATAAACAACAATTTTAAGGTGATACAAGGAAAACCTATGAGCGAGGCCTACATTATTGATGCCATTCGCACGCCACGCGGAAAAGGAAAAAAAGATGGCTCACTGCATGAAGTCAAACCGATTACTTTACTCACATCATTACTGAATGAATTACAACAACGCCATCAACTCGACACGTCAAAAGTAGATGATATCGTTTTAGGCTGTGTCACGCCTATTGCAGACCAAGGCGGTGATATTGCTAAAACCGCAGCGATTGCAGCGGGCTGGAATGATGATGTTGCTGGCGTGCAAATTAACCGTTTCTGTGCATCTGGTTTAGAAGCTGTCAACTTGGCCGCACAAAAAGTCCGTTCTGGTTGGGAAGATGTAGTCGTTGCAGGTGGTGTGGAATCGATGTCTCGTATTCCAATGGGTTCTGATGGCGGTCCTTGGGCACTTGATCCTGAAACCAACTTAAAGTCGTCTTTTGTACCACAAGGTGTTGGGGCAGATTTAATTGCCACTTTAGATGGTTATAGTCGTGAAGATGTCGATGCGTTTGCAGTCGGTTCACAACAAAAAGCAGCTGCAGCTCAAGCAAAGGGATATTTCGATAAATCAGTGGTGCCTGTCAAAGATCATTCAGGTGTACTGATCTTGGAAAAAGATGAATTTATTAAAGGCAATACCACCGTTGAAGGTTTGGCAAAACTGAATGCCAGCTTTGAAATGATGGGACAAATGGGCTTTGATGCCGTTGCCTTACAGAAGTACCCAGAAGCACAGAAAATTAACCATGTGCATCATGCAGGTAACTCCTCAGGCATCGTCGATGGAGCTGCAGTAGTGTTACTGGCTTCTGAAAAAGCAGTGAAAGAACAAGGCTTAAAACCACGTGCCAAAGTATTGGCAACAGCATTGGTCGGTACCGATCCAACCATTATGCTGACAGGTCCTGCGCCTGCTGCGCGTAAAGCCTTGGCCAAAGCAGGCTTAACGATTGATGATATTGACCTGTTTGAAGTGAACGAAGCCTTTGCTGCCGTAGTGATGCGTTTTATCAATGAGCTCAAGGTTCCAGCCGAGAAAGTCAATGTGAATGGCGGTGCAATTGCGATGGGTCATCCACTCGGTGCAACGGGTGCCATGATTTTAGGCACCTTGCTGGATGAATTAGAGCGTCAAGGTAAAAAACGTGGTTTGGCCACATTGTGTGTCGGTGGTGGAATGGGGATCGCCACCATTATTGAGTTGGTGTAAGGAGCACAACATGAGCGCTATTAAATACGAAAAAAACGCTGACAATATTGTAATTCTTACCCTTGACTCATCGGGTCAATCTGCCAACACCATGAATACAGAATTCCGAGAGTCACTTCAAGACGTCAGTCAAAAGCTCAAAATAGAAACTGATCTGAAAGGCATTATTTTCCGTTCTGCCAAGAAAACCTTTTTTGCCGGTGGAGACCTGGATGAACTGATTCAGGTTCAGCCTGAACATGCCACTGAATTTTTCAAGATGATTGAAGAGCTCAAGGGTGACTTACGTGCGATTGAAACTTTAGGTGTACCTGTTGTTGCTGCCTTAAATGGTACGGCGCTCGGTGGCGGTTGGGAAATTGCTCTAGGCTGTCATTACCGTATTGCCATCAATGATCCAAAAACCAAATTTGGTTTGCCTGAAGTCACTTTAGGCTTGCTGCCAGGTGGTGGTGGTATCGTGCGTATGGTACGTTTACTTGGCCTGCAAAATGCATTTCCGTTCCTCATGGAAGGCAAGCAATTTGGTGTCGATAAAGCAAAATCACTCGGTTTGGTACATGACACCGCCGAGAATGAGCAAGAGCTGTTAGATAAGGCGATTGCCTGGGTCAAAGCCAATCCAAAGTCACAGCAACCTTTTGATGTTAAAGGTTACAAAATTCCGGGTGGCGATCCGAAAACCCCTGCTGTAGCACAAGTACTTGCCATTGCGCCTGCGATGCTACGTGATAAAACCAAAGGTTGCTACCCTGCGCCTGAAGCGATCATGGCGGCAGCTGTTGAAGGTGCACAAGTCGACGTCGATACCGCTTTACGTATCGAATCGCGTTACTTTACCCAGCTTACTGTGGGCCAAGTTTCCAAAAATATGATCGGTACCTTCTGGCATGGTCTGAATGCAATCAAATCAGGTGCGAGTCGTCCTGCGGATGTTGCAAAATGGCAAGCCACTAAAGTCGGTGTATTGGGTGCTGGGATGATGGGTGCAGGCATTGCCTACTCGACGGCAATCAAAGGCATCCCTGTGATCCTGAAAGATGTCTCGGTTGAAAATGCAGAGAAAGGTAAAGCCTACTCTCAAAAGCTTCTCGACAAACGTGTTTCTCAAGGTCGTATGACCGCAGAAAAACGTGATCAGGTTTTAGCGCTGATTACGGCAACCGCTGATGCAGCAGATCTGCAAGGCTGTGATCTGATCATTGAAGCGGTATTTGAGAATCAGGAATTAAAAGCCAAAGTGACTCAGGAAGCTGAACAATATTTGGCTGAAGGGGGCATCTTTGCATCAAATACCTCGACCCTGCCAATCACAGGTTTGGCGACAGCAAGTAAAGATGCTCAGAAGTTCATTGGCCTACACTTCTTTAGTCCAGTAGATAAGATGCAACTGGTTGAAATTATTAAAGGCAAAGAGACTTCTGCGGATACCTTGGCGAAAGCCTATGACTTTGTGCAGCAAATTGCCAAGACGCCGATCGTCGTCAATGACAGTCGTGGCTTCTTCACCAGCCGTGTGTTCGGAACCTTTATTCAGGAAGGGATGCGTTTACTTGCAGAAGGTGTACATCCAGCCAAAATTGAAATGGCAGCATTGAAAGCTGGTATGCCGGTTGGCCCACTGGCGATTCAGGATGAAGTCTCTTTAAGCTTGACTGAACACGTTGCTAGCGAAACCCGTAAAGCCTTACAGGCTGAAGGTAAAGATTTACCGAAAACCCCTGTCGATGACGTGGTGCATACCATGATTCACGAGTTGAATCGTAAAGGTAAGGCAGCAGGTGCCGGTTTCTACGACTATCCTGAAAATGGCAAAAAGCATTTATGGGATGGACTCAGCCGTTGGCAGAAAGATAACAGCATTTCGGAACAGGACATGATTGACCGCTTCCTGTTTGTACAGGCGCTGGATACTTTACGTTGCTATGAAGAAGGTGTTTTAGAGTCTGTCATTGATGCCAATGTCGGTTCAATTTTTGGAATCGGTTTTGCACCGTGGACAGGTGGAGCGATTCAATTCCTGAATCAAAACGGGATTGAGCAATCCTTGCAGCGTGCTCAACAACTGGCAGACCAATATGGTGAACGTTTTGCACCACCACAACGCTTAAAAGACCTCGCGCAGAGAAAAGAAATCATTCAATAATTTTATGCTCTCTGCGTTGCAGATCAGCCCTTATGGAACTCGTTGTCTGTACGGGCTTTTTTCTTTTTTCAATGGCATGCCAGTAAAACTTTCGAGCATTACATCACGATTTATGCTATAACCACCAACAGTTTTGCTTTAATTTTTTTGTCCTTTGGAACTATCTTATGTCTGAGAAACTCTGTCCAGAAACCTCACCGTGGGGTTGGAAAGCATTAATTATCACCTGTATTCTAAGCTTTATTTTTATGGTGGTTTTCTATTTAGCCATGAATAATGAACCAGATTATATGCCGATGAACAAAAATAAAGTGGCGCCTCAGTCTGAAATGTCACAATCATCCATGATGTCTGAAACTAGCATGGAAAACCACCAGCACAATCACTAAAGTGTTATTGTGGAATATGATAAATCCGTGTAAAACATGGATTTATCATATTATTCGAGATATTCAATGCTTCAACAAAATCGTCAGGCACTGGTTGTTGAAGGTGGTGGAATGCGCGGTGCATTCACCAGCGGTGTCCTAGATGCATTTTTACAGCAACAATTTAATCCCTTCGATCTCTGTGTTGGTGTTTCTTCTGGTTCAACCAATGTCGCCAACTATCTGGCTGCACAACAAGGCCGTACCCTACAGATCTACTTAGATCATTCGCTTCGAAAAGAATTTATTCATTATGGCCGTTTTTTCAAAGGCGGTGACCTGCTCGATTTAAAATGGATGTGGGATGTCGTAGAAAGCGAACACCCACTGAATCAGGCACATTTATTTGCCAGTCATCCTGAATTTTATATTGTCCTCACCCACGCCATTACCGGCGAGGCCACCTATATTAAAGCTTCAAAAGACAATATTCTGGATGGTCTAAGAGCCTCTAGCTCCATTCCGGTACTGACACGCCAAGCCGTTGAGGTGTTTGGAGAGCCTTATTTCGATGGCGGTGTAGCAGACGCCTTGCCGGTACTTTGGGCAGCACAACAGCATGATGTTTCCAAATTGATGGTCGTACGAACCCGTCCCCAGAATTATTATAAAGCGGGCAGCAAAGGCGATCAGTTCCTTGCAAAATACCTATTCAAGCAAAATCAAGGCTTTGCACAAAGCCTATTGTCCAGAACACAACGTTATAATGATTCGGTTCAGTTTGTGCGCACCCCATCAGGACAAAAAATTCTGGAAGTCTGCCCACCCGATCTGAAAAATATGGCAGGCCGACTCACCAAGAATAAGGCCAAAATCCGTTATAGCTATGATGTAGGTTTAGATGTTGGCTTACAGGCCATCGAAGACTGGAACAAACTTTAAATCTCATACTAAGACAGGATCAGCGTGGTCATGTTGATCCATCCTTCATATCTCCCGAATATTTTCCTTTTAGACTGTCCCGTTAACTCAATAGAATTCACATTGCTATTTTAGACTTGGCAACAGCAGCGAAAAAGGCGCAAAATCTGCTTTTATTTTTTTATTTATTTGGGAATTGATTATGAATAAGCAGCCATCCCCACAAAAACATTCAAATGAAACCGTATTGGGATGGAAATTTGTCATCATTGTTGGGGTACTCAGTACCATTTTTTTAAGTTTTTTCTATTTAGCGATGACCCAAGAACCTGATTATATGCCTGGCGCGCAACGCAAGGCACAGCAACAGAAAGCGCATGCTCAGGAAGAGGCTGCTCCGGCCAGTTCCGAAGTAGCGGAGCAATCTAAGCAGTAATCAGATCAATGAATGCCAATGACAGCTTAGTTCTTTGCTGTGATTGGCATGATCATTTCAATATGAGGAATACCACATTCATCATATGCCTTGCCTTGTACTGCAAATCCAAGCTGCTCATAAAATGAAATCGCATGCACTTGTGAGGATAGATGCAGAAATTCACGCTGCTGCTGTCGTGCATAAGCCAGAATCTCTTGCATGATCATTTGGCCAAGACCTTGCCCCCGATAAGCCTTCAGTACTGCAACTCGCCCCACACTATTATTTTGTAATAATCGTGCTGTCGCAATCGGCTGATCCTGATCATAAAGGACAAAGTGTTGTGAGATCGCATCTTGCTCATCCCACTCATCTGCTTCCTCAATACCTTGTTCCTGAATAAAAACCAATGTCCGGATCAATTTCGCATCTTGCTGTAATTGATCCCAAATGCCCTGTTTGACTTGATACATCGTTTTCTCTGTTTTAATTAACACTTACAGCCAATATTCTCGACTGGCATCTGATCTTGCAATAACAGTTCCAGACTTTGCTTCTCAATCCCATACATCGCTTTTAAGGCTTGAATCTGCTGCATAATTTTAGCATCAGGTTGTTGTATATCTTTGCGCTTGGTCGCCAGAATCATTTTATTTTTGCTGGTATGTTCCAAAGATACAAACTCAAATACCTTGGTTTCATAACCATAGGCTTTCAGCAACAAGGCACGTAAGCTATCTGTCAACATTTCTGCCTGCTGTCCGGCATGAATGCCGAACTGAAGCATCGGCTGTAACACCTCTGGACTTTGTAATTGTGGTCGTAGCTCTTTATGACAGCACGGCGCGCACATGATCATGGATGCATTGAGACGAATCCCGGTATGAATGGCAAAATCCGTTGCAATATCACAGGCATGTAATGCAATCATCACATCCAGTTTTTCTGGTTGATAGCTCCGAACATCACCTTCAAAAAAGTCCAGATGATTAAAACCGACCTGATCAGCCACATGCTGGCAGAACTCCACCAGATTGGAACGCAGCTCCACCCCAGTGATTAAAGGCGTCTTTTGCTGTGCTTGCAAATAATCATATAGGGCAAACGTTAAATAACCTTTACCTGAACCAAAATCGACAATATTTAATTCCTGCTGTGCAGCATCGATCTGTTCATAGGCATTGGAAAAGATCTCAATAAATTTATTAATCTGTTTCCATTTCCGTGCCATGCTAGGCACGATCTGCCCTTTTTCATCGGTAATGCCAAGATGTTTTAAGAACAGGCTTTGCTGTTGCACATAACGCTGCTTTTCACGATTATGCTGCTGTTGTTCAAGCTTGTCCGTTGCTGCCTGTTTTTTCTGGTGGGTCAACATGGCTTTCTTTTTATTTTTCTTGAGCTGAATATCTTGATTCAAGGTAAATAAATTGGCCTGTTTAGATTGTGCCAATAATTCAGCAATCTTTTCCAGACCTTCACTTATCGAATAGTTTTTGGTGATGTCTTGTGTCGTATGGTGATACAAACAGGACAAAATTGCCTGTCCTTGCAGTTCAATCCTACGGAAAGTGATTTTCTCTAAATGTGCCAGCTCCCCTTTGTACTGACTCAGAATGAGCCGATCAAAGCTTTTATTTTCAATAGATTGCTGGATATCCAAGAAAAACTGCTGTTCTTGTTCAAAAGAAAAATTCGGCGCAAACATAATGAAAACCTGACAAATAGAAACTAAATTTTAAAGCGTCTTACTTTAAAAGGGAAATTGCATTACGATACAGTTGTATTTTTATGCACCTGATCGCTTGATGAACTCAAAAACATTGCTGGATTATGACCCCAAAGAAGAACTGATCAATGCCTATAGTCATGGACTTGGCGCTGTCCTTGCTTTGATTGCTTCCATTTTTCTAATCGTTAAGGGCCATGCTCTGCCCTTAGGCCAGTGGATGAGTTTATGGGTCTATGGCTTTAGTCTGGTACTGCTACTCAGCAGTTCCATGCTTTATCACTTTGCAGTGGATGAACGTAAACGCTACTGGTATAAAAAGCTGGATCATACTGCAATTTATTATCTGATTGCAGGTACCTATACCCCGTTTTTGAGTATTGCGATTCCCACCTCCAAAGCTCACTACCTGCTGATTGCCCTATGGATCATAGCGCTGATCGGCACCCTGTTTAAGCTGGTCTTTATTCACCGCTTCCAGAAGATTTCTCTGGCAGCCTATCTGTTGATGGGCTGGCTCGCCATTCTGGTGATGGATGATATGCAGCGTTATCTAAGCAAAGATGCGATACAACTCTTAATTGCAGGCGGATTGGCTTATACCATCGGCACATTGTTTTATGCGTTAAAAAAGGTAAGATATACCCACGCAATTTGGCATGTTTTTGTGCTATTAGGGGCAGGATTACACTTTTTAGCAATCTACTGTTATGTATTATAAGTCCTTATATAGCATTCAGTTTTTCTAAGTAAAACTGCACATTCAAAAGGAATTTTTCAAGACAGTCTTCTGTTTCTTGAACGAATAACATGAAGGTCTTGTATGTCGTCAAGCACTACGACTGCCACCCCGGAAGTGGCCAGCAATTCAAAAGTACGGGTATTATTTGCCAGCCTTGTCGGTACCACGATTGAGTTTTTTGACTTTTATATCTACGCCACAGCCGCTGTACTCATTTTTCCACATTTATTTTTTCCAGAAAGTAGCGATGGTGCTGCCGTTCTAAAATCACTGGCAACCTTTGCCATCGCCTTTATTGCACGCCCGATCGGTGCAGCACTGTTTGGGCATCTCGGTGACCGGATCGGCCGTAAAGCAACCTTGGTGGCTGCCTTGCTGACCATGGGAATTTCAACAGTGTGTATCGGTCTGTTACCGACTTATGCGCAGATTGGTCTTGCAGCCCCGCTCCTGCTCGCCTTATGCCGTCTAGGACAAGGTTTAGGTCTGGGTGGTGAATGGAGCGGTGCCGTATTGCTCGCTACGGAGAATGCACCAGAAGGCAAACGTGCCTGGTATGGCATGTTCCCGCAACTCGGTGCACCGATCGGTTTTATCCTTGCTACAGGTTCATTTTTACTGCTGAATGCCTTTATGACAGAACAGGCGTTCATGACCTGGGGCTGGCGTATTCCATTTATTGCCAGTGCAATCTTGGTCTTGGTTGGCTTGTACATCCGTTTAAAGCTGCATGAAACACCGGCCTTCCAGAAAGTCTTGAATAAGCAAAAAGAAGTCAATGTACCTTTCAAGGAAGTCATGACCAAACATTTGCCCATGTTAATCCTGGGTACTATCGCCGCCATCTGTACCTTTGTGGTGTTTTATCTCACCACGGTTTTTGCCTTGAACTGGGGCACCACCAAACTCGGTTATGCGCGCGGTGAGTTTCTGGTGTTACAACTGTTCGCAACCTTATGTTTTGCTGCCTTTATTCCCCTCTCTGCGATTTTTGCAGAGAAGTTTGGCCGTAAAAACACTTCGATTGCAGTCTGTGTACTTTCTGCCTTGTTCGGACTTTGCTTTGCACCGTTATTAGGCTCAGGTAATCCACTGCTGGTGTTCTTGTTCCTGTGTATCGGTCTTGCGATTATGGGTTTAACCTATGGACCAATTGGTACCGTACTGTCAGAGATTTTTCCCATCTCGGTCCGTTATACCGGCTCTGCATTAACCTTTAATCTGGCAGGTATTTTCGGTGCCTCTTTTGCTCCTTATATTGCGACCAAACTGGCTGAAAGTTATGGACTGGGTGCAGTGGGCCTATATCTCAGCTGTGCGTCGATCCTGTCTTTAATCGCCTTTTTACTGATTCGTGAAACCAAACATGATGATGTAAATAATCAGATTTAAGCACTGAATTTCAGATGATCTGTAAATAACTGATCCAGATCATCTGAAATACCATTCAATTTATGATCTTTTATCTTATAAAGTTGCTTTTGCAACTGCATTCTTCCAAATATTTTTTGTGCTAAAATAACCGCCTTTATTTTTTCTTAGACGATTGTGTTATGTACGCAGTGATTATCGTTGCCGTATTTTTAATCAGCTTCTTATATACCTATTTACGTGGTAAAGAGCGCTTAAAAGCATCTCGACAATTATTTGACCATTCGACATTTTTAGCGCCGATCAACATGTTTATGACGGGCTTTTCCAAATTGCCGAACCAACCTTTCTTTGATGTGGCGCAGTTCCCTGAACTCAAACCACTGCAAGATAACTGGCAGGTGATTCGCGAGGAAGCCATTCAGCTACAGAACCAGATTAAAGCTTCTGAAAAAAATAATGATGCGGGCTTTAACACCTTCTTTAAACGTGGCTGGAAACGCTTTTATCTGAAATGGTATCAAGATAGTCATCCGTCAGCACAACAACTCTGTCCCAAAACCGTAGCACTACTGGAAAGCATTCCCTCAGTGAAAGCGGCGATGTTCACAGAGCTTCCTTCTGGAAGTTATCTGGGTAAGCACCGTGATCCTTATGCCGGTTCGGTACGCTATCATCTTGGCTTGGTGACTCCGAATAGCGATGACTGCTTTATTGAGGTTGATCAGGAGCGTTATAGCTGGAGAGATGGTGAAGCCACTGTATTTGACGAGACCTTCGTGCACTGGGCTGAGAATAAGACCGATGAAACGCGCATTATCCTGTTCTGTGATATTGAACGACCAATGAAATGGGGCTGGGCACAAAAGTTCAACCACTGGTTTGGCCGTAATGTCATGTCAGCTGCAAGCTCACCCAATGATGACCAAGACAAGACCGGTTTCATCAACCGTATTTTCAAATATGGCTATGCGGTACATCATTACGGTCGTGGTTTAAAAGAACGTAATCGTCCACTGTACTATGCTTCAAAGTGGTTGTTATTTGCGATTATTATTGGCCTGATCCTGCTGCCAAGTTTTCTATAAAGCTGTTGGTTTAGCCATAAAAAAAGAGATGCGATTGCATCTCTTTTTTTATTCCGCAGCGACTGCTTATTGAATCGCCTGAGCTGTTTGGGTGCCCGCAGTTTGTGCAGCAGCCGCATTCGCCGCCTGAACTGCAGTTTCACCAATTAAAGCAATCTTCGCTTTCTCTTGGCTTTTTGCAGATAATGCCGGGTTTGATGCCACGATACGATTGATGTTGGCAGAGTTCGCTGGTGCAATTGCTGCAGTTTGCAATACGATTGGACGGTTACCTGTTTCGCCTAAGGTATAGCGAATACCGGTACGCGGGCTAACCACAGTCGTCACTTCACGCTTGACTTGCGCTTCTGCCGTGTTAGTACCTTTTGCTGCCAATACTTTATCAACAGTCGTGGTTTGTGGAGCTTCAGCTGCAAATGCAAAACCTGACACTGCAGCACTTGCCAAAATTAAAAGTTGTAATGGTTTTTTCATTGTCTTCCCGCTTTTAATGCGAATTCAATCAAGATCTGTAAGTTCAATAATGAAACTACAAAGCGCTCATTGACTCAAGTTATTTATCGTAAAAAAAGCAGAGACTCAGGCTCTGCTTTTTTAGCATCGTTCAATCTAAAATCAGGATTTAGATTTTACCGTGACATTGCTTGTATTTTAAGCCTGAACCACATGGGCACGGCGCATTACGGCTTTCCGGTACCGGGAATGGTGCATTGTCGGTAAAGCCTTCAGTTTCCTCAGAAACCGTAACTTCACCGGTTAAGCCATCGACATCATCATGTTCAAATGAAAGACGCATTGATTCAGCCTGACGTTGTTGCTGCGCTTCAAGCTCCGCCAATTCTTCAGCTGTCGGTACATGAACACGAGATAAATCAGTCACCACATCAGACTTGATAATTCCCAGCATATTCACGAACAAGTTGAAGGCTTCTTTCTTGTATTCTTGTTCAGGGTTCTTTTGTGCATAACCACGTAAATGAATCCCTTGACGCAAGTAATCCATCGCCGCCAAATGATCTTTCCAATGACGATCCAGCGAGTTCAACATGAAATGACGTTCCAGCATAGCTGCGGATTCATCTCCCATTTGCTCACGACGTTGGCGATAACGGGTAATCACTTCATCTGCAATACGCTCAATCAGGCCTTCCTCGTCTAAACGGCGATCTTGGTCTAACCATTGCTGTACCGGTAACTCAATTCCCAAGTCAGACTGTAACGCCCCTTCCAGACCTTCAATATCCCACTGGTCATGAATCGACTCTGGTGGAATAAAGTTGGCAATTAGGCCTTTCACCACTTCGTGATGCATTTCTTCGATATAGTCTTGTAGCGTACTTTCTGCCAGAACTTCATCACGTTGCGAATAGATGATCTTACGTTGTTCGTTGTTCACGTCATCGTACTTCAACAGGTTCTTACGAATATCGAAGTTACGTGCCTCAACTTTACGTTGTGCATTTTCAATCGAACGGCTGACCATCTTGTGCTCAATCGCTTCGCTTTCTTGCAAGCCCATGGCACGCATCATGGCAACTACACGGTCACCCGCGAAGATACGCATCAAATCATCTTCAAGCGACAGATAGAAACGAGATACACCCGGATCGCCCTGACGACCAGCACGACCACGCAACTGGTTATCAATACGACGTGATTCATGACGCTCAGAACCAATGATATGCAGACCGCCAGAACTTAACACGTCTTCGTGATCTTTTTCCCATTGGGCCTGTAAACGCGCTTCATCTTCAGCGGTCGCATTTTCAATTTTGGCAAGCTTGGCTTTCCAGTTACCACCCAGCAAAATATCGGTACCACGGCCCGCCATGTTGGTTGCGATCGTCACCGCATTCGGACTACCTGCTTGCGCAATAATATCTGCTTCACGCTCATGCTGTTTCGCATTCAGGACTTCATGATGAATACCAGCCTGTAATAACTTGGCAGATAAAATTTCACTGGCTTCAATCGTCGCGGTACCGATCAGGATCGGTGCAACGCCCTGCTGACGAATCTTGGTAATTTCTTCAATAATCGCGGTATATTTACCATTACGGTTTAAATAGATTAAATCGTTATGATCGACACGGACCATTGGACGGTGGGTTGGAATAATCACCACATCCAGACCATAAATTTCTTTCATTTCCGAAGCTTCAGTATCGGCAGTACCGGTCATACCTGACAGCTTTTTATACAGACGGAAATAGTTCTGGAAAGTTGTGGTTGCCAGTGTCTGGTTTTCCGGCTGAATTTCCATGTTTTCTTTGGCTTCAACCGCTTGATGCAAACCTTCTGACCAACGACGACCCGGCATGGTACGACCCGTGCTCTCATCGACAATAATCACTTCTTCTTTTTGCGTCTGCGGATTGATACCGATAATGTAATGTACATTCTTCTGGTACAAATAGTGCGCACGGATTGCAGCAGTCACATGGTGAACCAGATTCAGGTTGGTTGCTGAATACAGGCTTTCACCTTCTGCCAACAGCCCCATTTCAATCAGTTTCTGTTCAACCGTTTCATAACCGATTTCAGTCATTTCCACTGAACGCTGCTTTTCATCTACCCAGAAATGTCCACCATCTGCCACTTTTTCTTCTTTCTGTGGACGTAATGTTGGCGGAATACTGTTGATCAGCTGGTATAACTGAGATGAGTCTTCGCTTTGACCAGAAATGATCAATGGTGTACGCGCCTCATCAATCAGGATCGAATCGACCTCATCGATGATGGCATAGCTTAAGCCACGTTGTTTTTTCTCTTGTAGCGAGAACACCATGTTGTCGCGCAGATAATCGAAACCAAATTCGTTGTTGGTCCCGTAAGTAATATCGGCAGTATAGGCTTGTGCCTTTTCATCAGGCATCTGCATGGAGTAAATCACACCAATGCTCAAGCCTAAAAATTCGAATAAAGGACGGTTTAACTCGGCATCACGCTGCGCCAAGTAATCGTTTACGGTAATGACATGAACGCCTTGACCACTCAATGCATTGAGATAACACGCCAAAGTACCCATCAGGGTTTTACCTTCACCGGTACGCATCTCGGCAATTTTACCTTCGTGCAAGGTAATACCACCAATTAACTGCACATCGTAGTGACGCATGCCCATGACACGTTTTGCCGCTTCACGGCAGACAGCAAACGCTTCTGGCAATAATTTATCTAAACTTTCGCCATTACTAAAACGTTGTTTGAATTCTGGAGTTTTTGCAGAGAGGTCTGCATCGTTAAGAGCAGATATCGTCGGTTCAAGCGCATTAATTTGTTCAACAATTTTACGCATGCGTTTGAGCTCGCGCTCATTTTTTGTACCGAAGATACCTCCGATCAGACTTGCCAACATGAATAAACTCTCTAATCCTGTTTGTTATAAGGTTCGTCAATAACAACAAACCTTAGGTCGGTTAATTTTTTCTTAGCTGTTATTATGGAGTCAGAAATAAGAACTACAAGTGCTTTGCATCCAAACAGGTAAAAAAATCTGCGAGGCGATTCTGACATCACACCAGTAAAGATGCGTTAATGTAGCAAATTTGCCTTAAACTTACATCGACCTGAATGTGAATTTCCGATCATTTTTTAACAAGATCCCTAAGAGATATCTCAAAAGTTCATAACAAAATACAAAAACAATAATTTTATTTATAAAGTGAATGCTGCATATTGAATAGAGAAACGACATAGAAAAAAGTATAGAGGACTCATCATGACATTACGTTTAGGCGATACCGCGCCAAATTTCCAGCAAGAATCTAGTGAAGGTAACATTGATTTTTATGACTTTTTAGGCGATAGCTGGGGTATTCTATTTTCCCATCCAGCAGATTATACGCCAGTCTGCACCACCGAACTGGGTTATACCGCCAAACTGAAAGATGAATTTGACAAGCGTGGTGTTAAAGCGATTGCCCTTTCGGTTGACGATGTTGAATCGCATAAAGGCTGGATTCAGGATATTAACGAAACCCAGAATACCACGGTGAATTTCCCCATCATTGCGGATAAAGACCGAAAAGTGTCTGAACTTTATGGATTTATTCATCCCAATGCCAGTGAAACCTTAACCGTTCGCTCATTGGTCATTATTGATCCGAATAAAAAAGTGCGTTTGATCATTACCTATCCGGCATCAACAGGCCGTAATTTTAATGAAGTATTGCGCGTGATCGACTCACTGCAACTTACCGACAACCATAAAGTCGCGACACCCGCAAACTGGCAACAAGGCGAAGATGTGGTGATTGTGCCGTCATTAAAGGATGAGGAAGAAATCAAACAACGCTTCCCGAAAGGCTATAAAGCCGTCAAACCGTATTTAAGACTCACGCCCCAGCCTGAGCAAGATTGAAGCCGATTAAAGGCTTCAAGCGAAGCGCAAGACAAACGAAGTGCGTAGCCATAAAGACCAGCAACGCTCATTCCTGAGAAGCGACTAAAGCTTCGCAAGATCGCAATACAAGACAAAATATCAAGCCTATCTCAGCGATAGGCTTTTTTCGGTCTGATTCAAATTTGTTTTGGTATTTCTGAATCGATACGTTATAAAAATAATTCGATCCGGAACACAATAAAAATCATCATGATCTATAACATTCATCACCTGCATTGTGGCAGCTTCTGCCCTGTCTGCGCGCCTTTATTTGGACAAAAAGGCTGGAAAGCCCATCTGGTCTGTCATTGCCTGTTGATTGAAACTGATCGGGGATTGGTATTGATTGATACCGGTTTAGGCCTGCAAGACTATTTACATACCGAACAGCGCCTTGGCAGTTTACTGACACAATTTGGTTCTATCGTGCCAAACTTGAAACTCAGTGCCATTCAACAGATTCAGCAACTCGGTTTTAGTCCCAATGAGGTAAAACATATTTTTGTGAGCCATCTGGATTTTGACCATGCAGGCGGCATCTCTGATTTTCCCCATGCAACCGTGCATGTGCTGGCCACTGAATTTAATGCAACCCAGACTTTATCTGGCAAAGGCAAACTACGTTATAAAACCGCGCAGTTTAAACAGCATCGACATTGGAGCTTTGCAGAACATAACGATGGTGAAGAATGGTTTAATCTCCAGCGCGTAAAAGGCCTCCCGTTGTTTCAGGATGAAATTTTAATGGTGCCGTTGCTCGGACATACACTTGGACACACTGGCATTGCAATAAAAAAACAGGACGGCTGGATTCTATTCTGTGGTGATGCCTACTTTTCTCATCTGGAACTCAATCCTAAACATAAACTCAGAGCGCTCGATCTTACCGAACGTTTATTGGCTGAAGATAACCAGCAGCGTTTGCATAACCTGAAACGCTTACAATATCTGGCTCAACATGAACCCAAGATTGAGTTAATTTGTGCACACGATCCCGTTGAATTCAGTCGCTATCAAGCTATCTTATGAAAAAAGCACTCATCGCGCTTACAGTCACTTCCTGCCTCAGTATCGGTGGCTGTATCAAACATCCAGGTCTGGATGATGAACAACGCCCTGAAAATTGGGGAACACTGATCTCACACACCCATAATTTTTATCAGATCAGCAGTGATGTGTTTCGTAGTGAACAGCCGAGCAATCAGTTAATTCCAAGCTTAAAACAGTACAATATTGATACGGTGATCAACCTTCGTGCACGCAATGACGATGCCAAGGTGCTTAAAGACCAGCCATTTAATCTGGTCCATATCCCGATTTATACCTGGGCGATCAATCGCGAAGACTTATTACAAGCGATGCGTGCCATTCAAACTGCCAAACAGAACAATCAAAAAGTTTTAATCCATTGCTATCATGGTTCAGACCGTACAGGTGCGACCATTGCCATGTATCGCATTATTTTTGAACACTGGTCAATTGAAGATGCGGTAAAAGAAATGAAACAAGGTGGCTATGGTTTTCATGTGATCTGGAAGAATATCGAGCATTTGCTGAGCCCTGAAAATGTAAAATGGATTCAACAGCAACTGTCGAACCCATCTTCATAGCATCCCATCAAAAGGGTTTCATTTAACGCTGGTCGAGTGGCACCCAGTCAATTACCCAGGCTGATTTCATATTCAGACTATCATCAGTGGTAATTTTCTTACGGGTCGTATCCGCAGTATCACGGTCTTTGGCTGGACCAACCATGATCCGAATACCTTTAGAGGTCGGGCTAGTGGTTACCTTATAGCCTTTAGCACGTAATTTCGATACCACGGCATCTGCATTGGCCTGATTAGCCGCCAGTGCTACTTGTACCATCCATTTTTTATCGCCGTTTTCCATCAGGTCACGGGCTTTTTCAGCTTCGGCTTTCTTTTCAGCTTCTGCCTTACGCTTATCTTCAGCAGCTTTCTTGTCTGCATCTGCCTTACGTTTATCTTCAGCGGCTTTCTTATCCGCCTCGGCCTTACGTTTGTCTTCCGCAGCTTTCTTGTCTGCTTCAGCTTTACGTTTATCTTCGGCAGCTTTTTTATCCGCTTCTGCTTTACGCTTGTCTTCAGCAGCTTTCTTGTCTGCATCTGCCTTACGTTTGTCTTCCGCAGCTTTGCGATCAGCTTCCGCTTTCTTTGCTGCTTCTGCTTTACGTTTATCTTCCGCTAGCTTTTTATCAGCATCAGTCGTCTTTTGCTGGTCTGCTTTTAACTGTTCCGCTCGCTTCTTTTCATCCGCTTTGCGTTTGTCTTCAGCCAATCGTTTTGCCTTAGCTTTTTCATCTTCAACCAGTTCAGGCGGGATATTGTCTGAACTTTCTTGTGCAGCGGTGCGACGTGCATTGATTGCCGCGTATTCTTCAGCCGCTTTACGCGCTGCAGCTGCTTCTGCTTGCTGCTGCATTTTTAAAAATTCAGCTGCACGTGCCTCTTGTTCAGCAACTGCTTTTTCACGAGAGCGACGTTGTTCTTCAAGCAAACGTTTTTCTGTTTCAACATCAACCGCCAAAGGTTGTAATGAAACCATTTCACTCTCTTGGGCAGGCTGAGCAGTTTTTGGCTTAGTGGCTGTTTTGGGAATAGGATGAGTAACGGTAGCTTGCGTATGATCTTGCTCTATTTCTTCATTACCTTTAAGAAGCAGTGCGGCCAATAAAACACCACCTCCTAATAGAACAACGCCACCCATCCAACGTTGTTTGTTATTCATCGACATTCTTCTAAATACTCCCAGACCGCTTCTAAAGTATGAAACGAACCACAGACTAAAATCAGCTGATTGTTATTACCTTGTTTCAGCACAGTTTCAAACGCTTGCTGGATACTGCCGAACTCATGGACCTGTTGCCCTTGCAATGCATCTTGAATCTGTTGCACTGGTGCGGCTCTAGGCACATCTAAATTAGCAATAAACCAATCTTTTACTGTTGTTTTTAGTAAATCAGTGACAGATGGAATGTCTTTATCTGCCAACATTGAAAATACTGCAACAACTTCTGTGTACTGTTTATTGTATTTTAGGAATTTTCGCAACTGCTTCAACAAAAATTCGACACCATGGGCATTGTGCCCCGCATCAAAAATAACGGTTCTATTCTGAATTTGTCTGATTTCAAAACGGCCTTGTAGGCGTGCCTGCTGAATACCCGTTGCAATGGCTTGTTGTGAAATGTCTATTCCACTCACCAGTACAGCAGCAACCGCAGTTGAAATATTATCCAAAGCCAGCTGACCAACAGGAAGCTTTAAGGTGCTACCAGAAGATGCAAATGACCATGTTTGCCCATTTTCATCCAGCTGATAGAAATAATCTTGATTAAGTGTATATAACTGGGCTTGTGTTTCAGCCACCTTATCTTGAATGGCTTGTGGAAGTTGCTGTTGCCCGGCAAAAACCACCGGAATATTCGGACGAATAATCCCTGCTTTCTCGAAGGCAATTTTTTCGACCGTATCACCGAGCCAGTCGACATGGTCTAAACCAATATTGGTAATCACAGCAATGTCTGGATCAATCACGTTGACTACATCAAGACGACCACCCAGTCCGACTTCAAGTACCCAGACATCACATTGTTGCTGTTTAAAAATGACAAAAGCAGCCAAAGTGGTTGCTTCAAAAAAAGAAAGGCTTAATCCACATTCACGGCGAGCCTGATCGACCTGTACAAAAGCACCTATCAGACGCTGATCATCTACCTCGGCACCCGCCAGTTTTACGCGCTCGTTAAAACGGTAAATATGCGGTGACTGATACAGGCCCACCTTATAACCTTGTGCATTTAAAATTGCAGCTAAAGTTGTCGTGGTTGAGCCTTTACCATTCGTACCTGCGACAGTAAATACTTTCGCCTCAGGTTGCATCACACCCAGCTTTTCAGCCACAGGAATAACGCGTTCTAAACCTAAATCAATGCCTGTAACATGAACATGGCCCCAATAATCGAGCCATGTTGTTAATGTATCCGTTGAATGTGGAGCGTGCGGTTTCAAGGTAAGTTCATCAGTTTTGCAACAAGTCTGTATACAGTATCACGTAATGCATGACGATGAACAATTTGATCGACCACACCATGATCAAGCAAATATTCTGCACGCTGGAACGGTTCTTCCAGTTTCTCACGTACGGTTTGTTCAATTACACGCTTACCGGCAAAGCCAATCATCGCCTTCGGTTCAGCGATATGTACATCACCTAACATGGCCAATGAAGCCGTTACACCACCATAAACTGGATGAGTTAACACCACTACATAAGGCACACGTGCTTCTTTCATTTTCTGGATGGCTGCTGCAGTACGCGCCATTTGCATCAGGGACAACATACCTTCCTGCATACGTGCACCGCCTGAGGCTGCAAAACAGATCATCGGCTGGTGTAAAGCAATGGCACGTTCAGCCGCCTGAACAAAACGGTCGCCCACAACCGTGCCCATTGAACCGCCCATGAAATCAAAATCAAAGGCACAGGCAACAAGGTCTAAACCTTTAAGCGAACCTTGCATTACCACAAGTGCTTCTGTCTCACCCGTTTTGTCTTGCGCTTCGCGCATACGATCTGGATAAGGTTTGCTGTCCACAAACTTTAATGGATCTTTGGCATTAAATTCCTGACCTAACTCACCATTGACCTGATCAAAGAACCAGTTCAAACGATCACGCGCACGCATACGCAGGTGCTCATCACACTGAGGACAGACATAGGCATTAAATGACATGGCAGTACGTGTCACCAGTGCATGGCACTCAGGACATTCAATCGTAGGCTCAGTAAAGGTCGCTTTAAACGTTTGCTGTTGATCTGCCACCTGAATACCAGGTACATGACGCTCAGTCCAAGGGGTTGAAGGGTTAAGAACCTTCCCTGATGTTAACTCTTGACTCATACTAACTCATCGAGCGCAGCTCGAAGCTCCTTCACTTTATTCACCGTCTGTTGCGCAGCTTGATCTGCTGGCAATGTCGCAAAAGATTTAACGAAAGCACTTCCCACAATCACGGCATCGGCAACCTGACCCACCGCTTTTGCAGACGCCGCATCACTAATTCCGAAACCAACACCGACTGGTACACTGGTTTTAGATTTAATTTTTGCAATACGCGCTGCTGCTTCAGCAGTATCTAGGGTTGCTGCACCCGTCACACCTTTGAGTGACACGTAGTAGACAAAACCACTTGCCTGATTGACCACATGTTGAATACGCTGGTCGGTTGAGGTTGGCGCAAGCAAGAAAATCTGATCCATTCCATTTTGTTTAAGAACTTCACCTAATTGCTGAGATGCTTCAGGTGGTAAGTCCACCAGAAGTACGCCATCAACACCACAGTCTTTCGCATAAGTCACAAACTTTTCATAACCAATCACTTCAACAGGATTTAAATAGCCCATTAAAACAACCGGTGTCGTTTGATCTTTTTCGCGAAAAGCTTTCACCATATCCAATGCATCTAAAGTATTGGTTCCACCTGCCAGAGCACGCTCAGCTGCCAAAGCAATTACAGGACCATCTGCCATCGGGTCAGAGAACGGAAGACCCAGTTCAATAACATCAACCCCTGCCTCAACCATTTGATGAAGCAATGGAACAGTGACTTGTGGATGCGGGTCACCTGCCATTACATAAGAAACAAGCGCTTTACGTTGCTGAGATTTAAGCTGTTCAAAACGAGTGGCAAGACGTGACATAGGATTATGCTTTCCTGATTTATATAAATTAAGGAGTTGTTTGTGGTCATTTAAAAACACTGCATTGTAACGCTATTTTTTGTTCATTGAACAGAGTTTGACGTGAATGCGACAGCGAATCCTGCGACTTACAACTCCTCTGCTACATTTATCTATATTTTGAGTTTTTTCTCAATGATCAAAGATTCCTAATTTCAGGCTGATCGCTTAGCATTTTAGAATTTCGCCAAGCTCCTTTATACTAGCCGAAATTTTTAAGTTTCCTTTTTATTTTATGTCTGCCCACTCTCCCGAAAAAGTACAAAGCAATGCCCTTGCTTTGCTGCCGCTATTGGTATTTTTGATCATCTTTCTTGGGAGTGGTCTTTATCATTCAATGATCGGAACTGAATTCGCCTTTTATCAGGTTAAAGCGCCTGTGGCTGCAATACCTGCGGTGATTCTCGCACTTTTACTGTATAAACAGAAACTCAATACAGCGATTGAAGAATTCCTGCAAGGTGCCAGTCACCCGAATCTGATTCTGATGTTTATGGTGTTTATGCTGGCAGGTGCCTTTGCCAGTGTTTCCAGTGCCATTGGCAGCGTCGATGCGACGGTACAGTTAGGACTTTCGCTTATTTCGCCAGAATTTGTCTTACCCATGCTGTTTATCATTGCCGCTTTTATTGCTACGGCCATGGGTACCTCGATGGGCACCATTGCAGCCTGTGCGCCCATTGCCTTTGGTTTTGCTCAAGCGACTGATATTGCGCCGGTCTATGCCATTGGTGCGGTGGTTGGTGGCGCCATGTTTGGTGATAATCTATCCATGATCTCGGATACCACCATTGCAGCTACCCGTAGTCAGAATGTTGAACTCAGAGATAAATTTCGGGTCAATGTCTGGATTGCACTTCCCGCTGCCGTCATCACCTTAATGGTTTATATTTCCATGAGCCATCAGGCAGAAGCCATTCAATCCAAGCCTTATGATCTCTGGCTGATTCTGCCTTATCTGGCGGTGTTCTTTCTTGCTTTTACCCGTCTGCATGTTTTGGCAGTGCTAATGATCGGTGTGATTTTATCGGGTCTGATGGGGCTGCTTGAAAAACCGGATTTTGATGTGCTCAAGCTGAATAGTGCGATTTATGACGGCTTTGTCGGCATGTTTGAGGTGGCATTACTTTCCATGTTGCTGGGTGGTCTGTCCGCCCTGATGCAAAAACAAGGCGGATTGCAGTGGCTGATTCAACGCATTTATGCGATTACCCGCCTATTTAAATTCGGTAAACAGCGTGCTGGTGAATTCGGTATTAGTTTTCTGGTGGTCTTCTCGAATCTATTTGTGGCCAACAATACCGTTGCGATTATTTTATCGGGCGATATGGCGCGTGAAGTGGCTAGAGAATACGGCGTAGATCCTAAACGGAGTGCAGCTTTACTGGATATTTTTTCTTGTGTGGTTCAAGGCATGATTCCTTATGGAGCGCAGTTACTGTTGGCCTGTTCGATTGCCAAACTTTCTCCGGTTGAATTAATTGGCAATATCTACTATTGCTGGATTCTTGCGGTTTGTGCGGTGCTTGCCATTGTCTTTAATTATCCGCGTTTAAAAAAACCGTAGAAGATTGAATTACTGCTCAAATCCCACTCTCAATAACGCTTCAATTTAGACAAGTATCTACTATCGTGGTAGGCGACATGGATGTCGCCCGTTGGACTAGCCTTGTGCTGCATTTCAAAGCAGGGCTTTAAAATTTGCTCAGGACGTAGCGTCAGCCCAACAGAGGATTTTTGTTACTTTTCATCCCTGAAAAGTAAGGAAAATATCAAACCCATTTGTTTGTTTATAAATTAAACTACCTTAGCTAAACACTTATTAATTAAAAGCTTGATCTAAAATCTACAGAGATTTTAAAAACTGCTTGGGTGTAACGCCTGTCCAACGCTTAAATGCCCGTCCAAACGCACTCTGATCTGCATAATTCAGCCGCTCCGCAATCTCAGACAAAGACTTACCTTGTTGCAGATACAGCTTGCTCTGTTCTAGACGATACTGATCCAGCACATCCTGAAAATTCAATTCATAAGCCTTCAACTGACGTTGAAGTGTCCGTTCCGAACAATGCAAACGCTTCGCCACATAACTTTGCAATACCTCTTCCTGCTGCACTAAGCCCTGTTCAATCAAGCTATGGATTTTTTGTCTAAATTGCTGTTGCTGAACCTCAAACGAGCTGACACTGTTCAATGAATGCTGTGCCTGAGTAGACAAAACCTGATTCAGTTGCTGGTCTGCCGCAATACTTTTTGCCTTTAAAACCTGATTGGAAAAGCGGATCGCATATTGGCCCTGCTGAATCTGAATCGGACAACCATAGAATTTTTCAAAATGATACAGTGCCGTATGCGGGGCATAACCAAACTGGATCATCTGCGGTGGCACTAGAGCATCCTGCACTATCGATTGCGCGATTTTAAAGATCAAGGCCAGATTCAGCTCATACATTTCCCGATAGTCGCAATAAGATGCGCCCCAGACAATCTGGATGTAATCAGGAAACTGCTGGACATCGAGCTGTTCCAGATTGGTTTGTTTAAACACCAGCGAGTAGTATCGTTGCAAGAGTTGAAGTGCCTGCTGGAGATCCATACTGGTTGAGGCCAGATAACCCATCAAGCCCAAATCCTGCAAATTTGCATGTTCAGCCAAAACTAAAGTAATCGGACGGGTAAAATGTGCTTGAGCTGCCTGTAACAACAATGCATAACGTTCGACATCAAAGTCACGCTCATCCGGATTTTCCAGACAGGCCTGAAAGGCTTGCCAAAGTTCAGGCGCAACAACTTTAGACAAATCAATTTGTTCCTGTTGCAAAACGCGATTCAACAAACGTAAATATCCAATGATTATTTTAACGGACATGGGCCAACCTCATCCTGAGCTGTCGTTATTTGTATAAAAATTGGCTGTAACTGTCAAAACATTTCATCGGACTTTTTCCATACTGGCGACATGAAGAAAAACAAGGAATAGCAAAGATGAATGCACATGTTTCCTATCAAGTTGATCCCGTGGTCAGAACCAAACTGGACTTCCATCTCGAGCAGGCACCCCGCTTCTGGTTCGGTGGCGACCCATTCCGTACCCGTATGTTTGATGCCCTCAGCCTGACCTTCCCCGATGGCGAGCGTTATTTTATTGAATGCGTCCGTTTATTCCGAGACAAAATTGATGATCCAGACTTGCAGGAACGTGTCGCTGATTTTATTCGGCAGGAAGCACAGCATGGTATCGCGCATGATAAAATGAACCAGATCATGAAAGATCAAGGGATGCCTGTGGAGCAGTTCACCACCCGCTTAAAGAAAATCTTTCGCTTTGAACTGAAGAATCGCTCTCCTCAATACAATATTGCCATGACCGCAGCTGCCGAGCATTTAACCGCACTGATGGCAGATACCTTCTATAGTAAAAAAGAAACCTTGGCAGAAGCAGATCCTTTTGTACGTGCGCTGTTTGCCTGGCATGCCATTGAAGAAATGGAACATCGCGATGTGGCTTTTGATGTGATGCGTGAAGTCGGTGAAGTCCCGGAAGCAACCCGTCGCTTTGCCTTGGTCTTTACCACAGTGATGATGTTTGGTTTTACCCTGTATCGTACTGATGTGATGCTCAAAACCGATGGTTTTAGCTTAAGACAACGTTTTGATATGGCGCGTAAAGGCTTGCCGTGGTTCTTTGGTCGCAACGGTATTTTGACTGCGAAAAGAGCGCAATATAGTGACTGGTTTAAAAAGGATTTCCATCCAAATCAACATCCGGTGATTCGCCAGTATGATGTCTGGATTGATACTTTAGCTAAGACCAATGATCCGATTGCAGCAGGTGAAGCGTTCTGGCAAGCGGGACTTTAGTTCATTAATCTAATCTAAAGAAATCCCCTTGCAATTGAGGGGATTTTTATTTTCAGCATCACCACTTTGCATAATGCTGTTCTAATAAGCCATATTCATTATCTAATGCCACCAATTCAACCTGTTCATGGGCAATCGTTCCACTGACTTTAGCCTGCCATTGATTAAACTGGCTGCCAATCATACGCAGATTAATATTTTCAAACCGGCACCAGCCTGTTTCAACCACCAGATTTAAACATCCACCCAAAGAACGAATCGACCAGGTATTTTCATTCTTTTGCTCAAATAAAGCATCTGTCAGCGGATATAAACGGCCATTCACCCACAAGGCATTTTCGTTGCCAAAACTTTCATTGACGCCTGATGCCAGATTGATACCAATACGACGGTCTTGTGCATCACGGAACTGGCAAGACAACCAGAACCAGGCTGTTTCAGGGCGCAGAAAGCCACAGGTATCATCCAAAGCCGCAAGACTATAAGCATTAAATTCAATCTTTTGCTGAGCTGGACTAATGAAAAAGCCCTCAACCGCTAATGTGGTTTGCTTCTGGGTATAGGTCCAGCCATTAATCCCGGTCGGGCTACATAAACTTAAGGCATCGGTCCCTGCACAAAAAATCCGGGCTTTTAGCTGGATCTCACCATGTTTGCTGACCTGAATATAACGCACGCCATTGGCATGCTGCATATCGAATTGATAGGCTGATTTTTTGAACGAACTTTGACTAAATAACGGCTGCTCATCCAATTGTGTTTTGAATGCCAAAGGTTGAATCGCATTCCACTCAATCACCTTTTTAGTCTGGTGATCATAAATATAAAAGAACGCATGCCCAGCCCAGGATAGGTCGACAATTGCCACACCAATGCTGTAATGCTCATGTTGCAAGCCACAGAATTTAAATTTTTTATATTTCAGTTGCTTGCGCCAGCCAGTTAATACCTGTCCATAAGGCGTTTTATAAATATAGTCATCCAGATTAATCCTTGAGGGTACCTGATCAAAACGTCCATAACGTGGCTGACCATTGGTTTGTATCAAATCCATTCTTTCATTCCATGAGTACGGGTTTGCAACTGCTTCAATCATAAAGCTTAAGTGGACAAATTTGCTAATCGTTTTATCTGTAAAAATGATAACTGCACCGTAGTTCTTAGCGCTCAATCCAAGTGCTTGCCAAATGATTCTAGCTCATAATTTCATCAAACATTCATACAGAAGTTTTATTTTTAAAAACAATCTTATACCACCCGATCAAAAACAATGATGACTCAACAGTTATTAAAAGCCAAAGTTCTCTGTCTGATGATGCTGGCGTTAACGGCCTGTAATGATCATGACGATAATGATGGAACGTCAACGGTTCAACGCAAAAATCAAAATATCAACATTCTTGCGTTTAATGACTTTCACGGTAACCTTGAACCACCTAAACGCTTTATAGAAGCAGATGACCCAAATGACAGTAGCAAAACGGTACGTATTCCTGTCGGGGGCGTCAGTTATTTTGCCGATGCGATTAAAAAATTACGCGTGCAATATCCAAATAATGCGGTCGTTTCGGCAGGTGACCTGATTAGTGCCTCACCACTGACCTCATCCCTGTTTTTGGATGAGCCGACCATTGAAACCATGAATGATATTCAGATCGATTTTAACGCAGTCGGCAATCATGAATTTGACCGGGGTACCGATGAATTACGTCGCTTGCAGAATGGTGGCTGTCAGCAATATACCAGTACCAAACCCTGCCAGATCAATCCAAAATTTGAGGGTGCCAAGTTTAACTTCCTGGCTGCCAATGTCTCGATGAAGGCTGATCCCAACAAAACCTTATTCCCTGCCTATAAAGTCAAAAGCTATGGTGGCATTCCGGTAGCCTTTATCGGTATGACCCTGAAAGCGACACCCAGCATTGTCTCGGCTGCGGGTATTAAAGACGTTAACTTTAACGATGAAGCCGATACGGTTAATGCCTTGATTCCAGAGTTAAAGAAACAAGGCATTGAAGCGATTGTGGTGGTAGTACATGAAGGCGTCGCACCAAGTACCAAATTTAATAAGAAAACTTGTGATGGCCTTAGCGGTCCATTACTCGGTATCCTCGATCGCCTAGATCCTGCAGTTGATGTAGTGGTTTCTGGACATACCCATCAATCTTATATTTGTGATTACTCGACCAAGAATCCGCAAAAACCGTTCCTGCTCACCTCTGCCGGACAATACGGTACCGCCATTACCAATATTCAATTAGAACTGGATGGCAAAACAGGTGATGTGATTAAGAAAGATGCCAAACAGGTTCCGATTCAAAGTGAAGCCTATACCTCGGGCTCAACCACAGTGAACTTGACGGATCTATACGAGAAATTCAATAAAACCCCAAGCATTGAAGCCATTCTGGATAAATATCGTCAAGCCGTGACCAGCATTTCAGCCCGTGTTGTCGGTACGGCAGATGGTGTGATTAATCGTAATGCCACCGAAAGTGGTGAAAGTGCTCTGGGTAATTTAATTGCCGATGCACAACAGGCCATGGCACTCACTGCAAGCAATCAAGGTTCTGACTTTACCCTGATGAATCCGGGCGGTGTACGCGCCGATTTACTGGTCAATACCAATAATCAGATTACCTTTGGTGATGTCTTTACCGTGCAGCCATTTGGCAACTCGATTGTGACATTAAGTCTGACAGGCAAACAGATTCGTGATGTGCTTGAGCAACAATGGTCAGGTGCCAATGCAGCCACGGTACGTATCTTGCAGCCATCAAAAGAGTTCAGTTATACCTATAAGAAAGACAACTCGGCTTCACCACGCGCCAGCAATATCTTGGTTGCAGGACAAGCGCTGGATGATAACAAGGTTTACCGTGTAACTGTAAACAGCTTCCTTGCCGATGGTGGTGATAACTTCACGGTATTAAAACAAGGTAAAAATCCAGTTGGTGGCGGACAAGATATTGATGCCCTAGAACAATATGTGGCTCAGCATTCTCCTCTGACCGCACCTAAAACTGATCGAATCAAAGTCACACCTTAATCAGATCCTAAATAAAAACAGGGAAGCAATTGCTTCCCTATTTCTTTTCTAAAATCATGCTTAAGCTAAGGTGAGATAAGTATTTTCCCAAATCATCGGACTAAATTCACCTTGAACCAAATGGATATAACGCCCTGCGATATGATCTATCGGAATGCAATCATCGACATCCACTACACGATCGGTATGTGGCTTATGCCAGTGTTGTTCAATGAACTGTTTGCCCAACTGTTTTGCCGCCACTGCATCAGCTGCAACGACAAGATGATAGCTATGCAATTCACCAAAAATATTTGGCGTATAGCCGCCCAGATTAATCAAGTACAGCTTTTTATCTGATGCTGATGGTGCCGCATCAGAAAACTGGATCTGATAATTCACACCTTGCGACTGCACACCTGAAATCTGCGCCCAGGCATCAATATGCAAACCTTTTAATTCACCAAACCAGGCCTGTTTCAACTGGGGTGTAAGCTCAGACAAGCTATGACCAATTGCCATCACCACATCATGTACTTCGGTATTGGCACGCGCATGACGGCCACCCAGCATCACCATAAACAGACTTGGCATCTTAAGACCTACATATCCACCATTTCCACGCCATCAATACGCGCAACCGTCATCAAGTCTTTATCGCCACGGCCTGAAACTGTCGCAATAATGATTTGATCTTTGGACATGGTTGGTGCAAGTTTAGTGACATAAGCCATCGCATGTGAACTTTCCAATGCTGGGATAATACCTTCAATCTTGGTGAGATCACGGAAACCTTGTAAGGCCTCATCATCATTGATTGGCACATATTCCACACGGTTCATGTCTTTGAGGAAACTATGTTCCGGACCTACGCCTGGATAGTCCAGACCAGCTGAAATACTATGCGTTTCAATGATCTGCCCTTGCTCATCCGACATCAAATAAGTACGATTACCGTGTAATACCCCCACATGTCCTGCATTCAACGGCGCAGAATGTTTACCTGTTTCGATGCCATGACCTGCGGCTTCAACACCGTACATTTTCACATCTTGATCATTCAGGAAGGGATAGAACAAGCCCATCGCATTTGAACCACCGCCAACACAAGCGACCAAAGCATCTGGCAAACGCCCTGCCTGTTCCTGGATTTGACGGCGCGCTTCACGACCAATAATCGACTGGAAATCGCGAACCAGTTGCGGATATGGATGAGGACCAGCCACAGTACCAATTACATAATAAGTACTGTCAACATTGGTGACCCAGTCACGCATCGCCTCATTCATGGCATCTTTCAAGGTTTTTGAACCACTTTGTACGGGCACCACCGTCGCGCCCAACAAACGCATACGATAGACATTCATGGCTTGACGTTTCACGTCTTCGGCACCCATGTACACGACACATTCCATACCCAGACGTGCTGCAATGGTTGCCGTCGCCACGCCATGCTGACCTGCACCTGTTTCCGCAATGATGCGTTTCTTACCTGACAACTTTGCCAATAAAGCCTGACCAATGGTGTTATTGACCTTGTGCGAACCGGTATGATTCAAGTCTTCACGTTTCAGGTAAATTTGCGCACCGCCGAGGTGCTGAGACCATCGCTCGGCATAATACAGCGGACTCGGACGACCAACATAGAACGCAAGATCACGGTCAAACTCTGCTAAAAACTGTGCATCATTCTTCATACGACCATAAAGACTTTCGAGGTCTTCAAGTGCAGCCATCAGCGTTTCTGATACAAAACGTCCACCATGAATACCGAAATGCCCTTGCGCATCGGGAAACTGGGTGTAATCAATCACCTGATTTTCTTGATTAGAGTTTTGCTGATCCACGTTGGACTCCTTGCATAAATTTTTCAATGAGTTGTTGGTCTTTTATACCTTTTGCGGACTCGACGCCTCCGCTGACATCCACAGCAAAAGCAGCTGTGGTATCAATAGCTTCACTGACATTTTCAGGGGTTAAGCCCCCGGCCAGGATGAGTGGAATATCGAGTTGGGGAAATTGCGTCCAGTCAAAACTGTGCCCTGTCCCACCTTTTAGCTCAGGATGCCAAGCATCTAATAACACTGCACTGGCGCCCGCTACTTGATAGCGCTGGATTTCAGCAACCACATCCAGACCAGGTTTGACCTGAATCGCTTTATACCAGCGACGTTTGCATTGCGTTGCGATGAATTGGCATTGTTCTGGCGTTTCATCGCCATGTAGTTGTAATACATCCAGAGGAACCGAATCAAGCACCGTCTGGATTTCTTCAGCAGTTGCATTTACAAATAAGCCGACCAGCTGTACATAAGGCGGGACCTGCTTTGCCAATGCTTGCGCCTGCTCAATACTGACATGTCGCGGACTTGGCGGGAAAAAAACAAAGCCGATCGCATCTGCACCAGATTGTACAACGGCGTGAATATCTTGTATTCGGGTAATTCCACAAATCTTGGCGCGAGTTCGCATCTGGCTTTGGCGCATGAGCTGTCCAATCTAGTCTGAATATTTTGAAGCTCTCGCATTGTAATGCAATTTGACTCACTTTGTGCAAAGTTCATTCTGAAATGCAATTGTTTAAGAAACGTTAACACTTTATACTTTGCGTAATCTTGCAACAAGTCTAAAGCAATTTCTTTTGCTTATAGGGAAGTTGGTGAAATTCCAGCACTGCCCTCGCAACGGTAACACTGAATTACTTATCCCAGCTTAACGCCAAATCACTGCATCGGAACGATGTGGGAAGATGATGAGTAATATCATTTGTTTGATGATTATAGTGAAGTCCGGAGACCTGCTTGTTGTTTATTTCCACATTATCATTCACGACGGGTGAATGTCTGGAGCGACGTCATGTCTACTGTTTTACAACCGACTCGTTTAGTTGGTGCTATCGCTATTGCGATGGGGTTTTCTTCACCTGCTTTTGCTCAAGATCAAGCCAGCGATAAAACTGCGACGCTAGATACGATTGTCGTGACTGCATCTCGTAGTGAACAGAAAATTGAAAATGTTCCTGCACGTATCAATATTATTGAGCCTAAGATTCTGGAACAATCACCAATCGCATCTCTACCTCAGTTATTACAAACTGATGCTTCAATCAATATGGTACAAACTGGCGGCTATGGACAAGCTGCTTCTATTTTTTTACGTGGTACAAACTCGAATCACACTTTGCTTTTAAGAGATGGTGTTCGTCTAAACTCAAATACCTCAGGTGCAGCATCGCTCCCTTTTATTGATACTACAGATATTAAACAGATCGAAGTTCTCAAAGGCCCAGCCTCTGTTTTATATGGTGCCGATGCAATTGGTGGAGTCGTTCAACTGATATCTAAAACACCTGAAAAAACCTCTGCATTTGTAACAGGTGAAATTGGTGAACATAAAACCTATAAATCTGTTGTCGGCGCAGACCTGGCTGAAAATGGTTTTTATGCTCAAATTCGCGGACAACGCTTAGAAACAGATGGTACGCCTGTTACTGATGCAAAAAACAATAAAAAGGCGAGCTTTGATCAGAAAGGCTATAGTGCAAAAGTTGGAGTAGATAAAGAACAATACGCGGCTTCTGTTGATTATAGTGAGAACCAAGGCTATAGCGATTACGATAATTACGGTAACTTAGTTTCTCAAGACTTTAAAAACGAAGCTATCAATATGAAAGGTCGCCTCAATGTTTTAGATAATCTTGCAGTACATGCCCGTCTTTCGCAATATAAAGATAATATTGATCAAAATACTTCTTCAGATTACGTACATAGTACAACTCAGGAAGCTGAACTTTACACAAAATGGCAAATTACGCCTGCCCAAAATATTTTAGTTGGTTCAACCTTTAAAGATATTAAAGGTGATGTCTACTCAAAAAATCTATACGGTGGACAAGACGTCAAATATAAAGAATCCGTAGATACCATTGGTTATTTTGCTCAACATCAATATCAGCATAATGGCTTAGACACCCAAGTGGGTATTCGTGTTGAAGACAACGATAAATTTGGTACGCATACCGTTGGTCAAGGGGCGATTCGCTACCAAGTATTACCCCTTACCAGTGTATATGCCAATGTCGGTTCTGCCTTCCGTGCACCAACCACCAATGACTTATATGCCTTATCATGGGGTGCAAATCCTGATTTAAAACCAGAAGAAAGCTTTTCTTATGAAATTGGTGTAGATCAAAAGTTAAACCACAACATCGACTTAGGCTTATCTATTTATCGCAATAAAGTGGATAACCTCATTAGTTTTCAAGCAGGCAAGTTGATCAATGTTAATAAAGCAACTTTTACTGGTGGCGAAGCTTCATTTAAATGGCAGCAAGATGAACTCTTTTTAACTACAACTTATGCTTATGTACAAGCAAAAGATGATGAAACCAAAAAAGATCTAACTCGTCGCCCACGTCAAAGCCTAACCCTTACAACGGGATGGGATGATGGAGAATATGGTGTTTCGGCTTCTGTTATTGCGAAATCGAATTCAAAAGATTTTGCAGATTGGCCATCAACAACACCAACAACTACCCCTGGCTATGTCACCACGAATGTAAACGTGTATTGGCAACCTATCCCAATGATCAAACTCTTTGCAAATATTGAGAACATTGGTGATGTAAATTATAAAACTGCTTATAACGGTAATGGCGTGTACTACATCAACGGTGGACGTCAAGCCTCTGCTGGTGTCACATTCCGTTATTAATCCTGCGCTAAAATAATAAAAACATTTTCTTAACTCCAGTTTCGGGGTAATGTTCTGACCGACATTATCCCCTTTTTATTTTCAGGATCAGAGAAACAGAACTATGGGACATCGTTTAAGTAAAATCTATACACGTACAGGTGACTCAGGCACAACAGGTCTGGGAGATGGCTCACGTGTTGCCAAAGATGATTTACGCATTGCTGCTCTCGGTGATGTCGATGAACTCAATGCAACCATTGGTGTACTGCGCGCACAAATCAGTGCCAGCCAAATTGAAACTAAAGCGCATTGGGATAAAAGCTTAAGCCTGATCCAACACTGGTTGTTCGATCTAGGTGGCGAAGTCTGTATTCCAAACTATCACCTGCTTCAACCGGTATGCATCGACTTTCTGGAAAAAGAAATCGACCACATGAATGAGTCTTTACCGATGTTAAAAGACTTCATTTTACCATCGGGCACTTTGGCTTGCAGTTATGCACATCAAGCCCGTGCCGTCTGCCGTCGTGCAGAACGTGCGTTATTGTCGGTACATCATCGCGACCAGAATATTCAGGCGACTGCGCTACAATTATTGAATCGCTTATCCGACTGGTTATTCGTTGCCTCACGAGCTTTACAACGCGCCGAAGGTGGTAGTGAAGTGCTATGGCAAAAGAATATTAACGACAGTATCGATCAAGCATAACTTTTCAATAGGCAGAGACAAATGCGAATTATTGGTCATCGTGGTGCGCGTGGTGAAGCTCCTGAAAACACTTTAGGTGGTTTTCGTTATCTGCATGATTTAGGCGTACATGCAGTCGAGTTTGATGTACGCCAATTGAAAGATGATCAACTGGTCGTGATCCATGATGATGACTTTGTACGCACTGCGGGTCGTTCCCAGCAGGTTGAAAGCTGCAATTTATTCGAAGCTCAGCAATTCGATCATCGCCATCAATGGCAGGCATGGGCCTTTGAAGAATATACCCCTAGCCTTCCCCATGTTCTTGAGTGTCTCACTGACTTTGAACATATCGAAGTTGAAATTAAAGCCGTTGCAGATGATGCAGCAGCTGAACGCTTGGTCTATCAACTGCATCAAGATTTAAAAGGTTTTGAGCAAAGCGCAACCATTACCAGTTTTGATGTCAAAATTTTAGCTGCCTTACAGCGCCATCAAAGTCATTTTAAGCGAGGATTATTGGTTGAAATTCCAATTGGGGAATATGCGATTGAACTAGCGCAGCAATATGGCTGCTGTCAGATTGGCTGGGGAGATGCCTTGGCGACAGATGAAATCATTGAACGGACCCAACAGGCCAATCTTGAGATTAGTGTCTGGACAGTGAATGAGGTTGAACGTGCCAAGCACCTGCAGCAGTTAGGTATTCAAGGTTTAATTACCGATGTTCCAAGTACCATGTTGCAACATTTTAAATAAGAAAAGGCGGAATAAATTCCGCCTTTTGTTTTATTTCTTACGCTGGGCCTGAATCAAACGTTGCCCTTTTGCATCTAATAAATACAGGTTTGCACCATCCAGCTGGAAACGTTCAACCCGTTGAATCGCATCCATCAAATCTGCCTCTTGCGCCAAAGCGCGGTTACAGCTTTGATGCTGTGCCATCACATCAAAATCCAGTTTACGCTGGCTGAAATCATATTTATAACGACCATAAATATTGTTGCAGCCGGTATGCCCTGACACCATCTTGGAAACCGAGTTAAGCTGAAAACCGGGATACTGGTTAAAGAACAACGCGCGCTTGCTTTGGATAGTGGTAATTTGCCAGTCCACATCTTGCACACCATCGGTACTTTTACGGACTTGCATGGCAGGTGGCTGTGTCACCCGTTTTGGCTGCAAGCTATGTTTTTGCGCGGGCTGCGGTTGGCTTTGGCAGGCTGCAAGCATGACAGCGGCAGAGAAGATTAAAGTTTTGTTAAAAAATGCCTTCAAAGAAAAAATGGGATTTTTCATGGTAATTTGCTCAGACATTGATTTATTTCACCTTTTAATTCATTGACCATATTTACAAATGAATTCTGTTACTGTTCTTCCGATACAACTGTACAATAATACTAGTGCTAATCGATTTGGGCATGCTAATATCAGTGATAAAATAGCAATATATCGTCATGATTGGTTTTGCTATCTCGTTTAGTTTTATTATCTTGTACAAACAAGGTTATTAGGAGCGCTGACGGATATGACTTCCGCCCCACTCAAAAAGGCACCCATTAACTGGACTGCTAGCATTACCTTAATTGGCACACCAATTCTTGCCGCTATTTTAATCCCTTTATACGCTTATTATTATGATTTTAGTGTAAGTGCTTGGGTGAGCATGATCTTCCTTTTGGCGCTGAGTAGCCTGGGCATTACAGCTGGTTATCATCGTCTTTGGGCGCATCGTGCTTATGAAGCGGCATTACCGCTGAAAATTTTATTGATGATTGGCGGTACCTTTGCTGTGCAGAACAGTATTTTGTTCTGGGCTTCAGGTCACCGCACCCATCACCGCCATGTCGATGATGTCGATCAAGACCCGTATTCAATTAAACGTGGTTTCTGGTATGCACACTTGGGCTGGATGATTCGCGATCACTCGCCATCTGAACCTGACTTTAAAAATGCCCCTGATTTGCTCAATGACAAACTGGTGATGTTCCAGCATAAATATTATGTGCCAATGGTCATCGCTGTTCATGTCGGTGTACTGGGCTTAATCGGATGGGCGACTGGCGACATCTGGGGCGTGATTTTACTGGGTGGTTTATTGCGTTTGATCATCAGTCACCATGTGACCTTCTTCATCAATTCGCTTTGCCACATGTGGGGCAAACGTCCTTATACCGATGAAAATACCGCACGTGACAACTTTGTCTTAGCTATTTTCACTTGGGGTGAGGGTTATCATAACTACCATCACATCTTCCAGTACGACTACCGTAATGGCGTGAAATGGTGGCAATATGACCCAACCAAATGGTTAATCTGGACCAGCTCAAAGCTCGGTTTAGCGAAGAACTTACGTCGTATTCCAAGCTTTAATATCAAAAAAGCTGAACTTGCGATGAAGTTTAAATATGCGGAACGCGATCTTGCGATCTATGGGCATGATGTCAATACCGACATCGTGCAAATGAAACAACGTATTGCCCAAGAATATGAAGCATTTACCCATACCTTAAATGATTGGGCCAAGCTGAAAGAACAAGAGCTTCATGCGAAAAAAGCAGCCATGGCTGAAAAAATCCATCAAATGGATCATAAGCTGAAAGTTGATTTCCAGTTACTTGAACATCGTTTAAGTCATCACCGTGAATGTTTGGAAACCTTGATGCGTAACATCAAAAAAGCGCCTGTTTCTGAATAACAGCTTAGCAATTAAAAATGGTCTCAAATTGAGGCCATTTTTTATATCTGCTGTTTCATCCCTCTGTTCTACGCTTCCCCATTGCATCGGTTAATTTGTTATAGTCATAGATCAGTCTTTCAAGATGATTCGCTTATGCAATTTAACCCTCGCTATGATTCTTTAAATCCGAAGCTGTATCATCAGCAACAGCCCAGTCCGTTGCGTGGTGCCAAAGCAGGCCATTTCAATGAAGCCTTGGCAGATGAATTGCAATGGAGCGAAGAAGATAAAGCTAACTGGGTGGAAATCTGTAGCGGTCAAAAAACCTTTGCCGAATTTCCACCACTTGCCATGGTCTATGCGGGGCATCAATTTGGACAATGGGCAGGACAACTGGGTGATGGTCGGGGTTTGCTGATCGGACAAATCCTGAATAAACACGGCGAGACCATTGATCTACATCTCAAAGGTGCAGGTTCAACCCCCTACTCGCGCATGGGCGATGGCCGTGCTGTGCTGCGTTCGGTAATTCGTGAATATCTCGCTGGACATGCCTTAAATGCTTTGGGTGTCGCATCAAGTCATGCAGTCGGTTTTACCAGTTCAACTCAGGGCGTACAACGCGAAACCCTAGAGCTAGGGGCAATGCTGTTGCGCACTTCCGAATGCCATATTCGCTTGGGTCATTTTGAATGGATCAATCAATATGCGCCTGAACTGTTGGCTGAATTCACGCAAAAATGTATCGAATGGCATTATCCAGAATGCCTTGAAGCTGAACATCCAATTCTGGCCTTTGCTCAAGCCGTGATTGAACGAACTGCGATCATGATTGCCAAATGGCAACTGGTCGGTTTTGCACATGGGGTGATGAATACCGACAATCTCAATATTACCGGTTCAACACTGGACTTTGGCCCTTACGGTTTTATGGAACGTTTCCGTCCAAACTGGATTAACAACCATTCCGATTATCAGGGCCGTTATACTTATCAGAACCAGCCAAGCATCGGGCACTGGAATCTGTGGACATGGCTAAACAACCTGATTCCATTAGCATCGGCCGAAGATAAAGAACAGTTCAAACTAGATCTGGCGAGTTGCCTAGAGAAATTTGAACCCACCTTTTTGCAGCATTATGGTCAGGGACTCTGTCAAAAAATGGGACTGCCGCATTTTCATAAAGACAGTCTGGATTGTAGCTTTGCCTTCTTGAGAATTTTGCAAACCGAGCAACTGGATTACACCCAAAGCTTTATTCGTTTGCAACAGCAAGATTATAAAGCTTTAAGAGATGACTGTATTCATGTGCAACAGTTTGATGATTTCCTGACACATTACCAGAATATCCGTCAACATCAGGATACGGATGAATTAAACCAGCAAATGCAACAGGCCAATCCGCAGTATATCCTGCGCAATCATATGGCGCAGAAAGCCATTGAGCAGGCTGAACGTGGTGATTTTAGTGAGGTTGACCGTCTATTTAAGCTGCTGAATCAGCCCTATCAAAAACAGCCTGATCTGGAAACCGAAGCAGATACTGCCCCTTTACCAAGTGATGTACCAGAGGTAATGGTGAGCTGTTCATCTTAATTTTGAGTCGTTGTGATTCGCTTGGGTCGCGATTGCGGCTCAGGTGAGCTATTTATTTTAAAAAGAAGAACATCATGAAAACTGGATTGATTGTTGGATGTGTTGCTTTAATCATTTTATTGGCACTGGCTTTTTATCAGTATGGCAAGTTCATCCCCACATTTGCAGCAACCCATACGCCACTTTCAGCCGAACAAATACAACAGCTCAAACAGAATAAACCCGTGACCTCAATTGAAGTCTTTAAGCGCCAACGTATTCTACAATTAAAACATCAACAGGAAGTCATTCGCAGTTATCCGATACGTTTAGGCTTTGATCCGATCGGACATAAACAATTTGAAGGTGATGGCAAAACGCCTGAGGGAACTTATTCTATTGATTGGCGCAATCCACAAAGCGCTTATTATAAATCTTTGCATATCTCCTACCCCAATAAAACTGATACGACCTATGCCCAACAGCACAATCGTTCTGCGGGAGGAAATGTGATGATTCACGGGACAGTGCCGACACGTGCCACCTCATTTCCTGCCAGTGCACGCTATATGCCACGCAAAGACTGGACCTTAGGCTGTATTGCAGTGACCAACTCGGATATAGACGAAATATGGCAACTGGTTGCTGATCATACGCCGATTATCATCCACCCCTAATGGGGGCAATGCTCAGATGAGCTTGCGGATAAAGGCGATGATCAAACCGAGCAAGGCTTATTCAGGGGATAAGTTTCTAATCCAGAAATAATCTCATTACAGCAATCCAGCTCATCACAAGTGATTGTAAAGTAATGTAATCTTAGTTTGCGCAGAATCCAGTGATGTTCCATTTAAAACCAGAAAAGCAGATAATTTCGACAAAATCTTTGCGAAACTATCCACATTTTCTGTGGATAACGCTGTGGTTATCCACAGGATAAAAGTTTTTGCCGTGCTTTGCCCATTATCGTCACAAAATTTCGTCCTCTTTCAGTTCCTCTATCCAAAGAAAACCATGAGCTAATTTAAGAAAACTATTCTACATTTTCTTGGATATGAGCTGCGTTGTAGCAGCGCAAGGGGTAGCCACAGGATAAAACTTTTTGCCGCGCTCTACCCTTTACCCTCATTAAAACTCATCTCATATCATTCTCTCTATCCGAAGAAAAAGAGATGAGTTCATCTATAGAAACTGTTCCAGATTTTTGATTATGTGTCACTACAAACCACGTAATGCTGATTACTCATCTGGATATTCAAAACGATAACCGACACCATACACCGCTTGAATCCATTCATGACGATTGCCTGTATCCGCTGCTTCTGAAATCTTACGACGCAGGTTTTTAATATGGCTATCAATCACACGGTCTGCCACATCGAAGCTGTCCGGATTGATATGATCGAGCAACTGTGCACGTGAATAGACCTGTCCAAGATGTTCTAAAAACAGCTCCAGTAAACGGAATTCTGTTGGGGTCAAGGTCAATGCTTTTTGCTGATACCAGATGCGTTGCTGCGCTTTATCAATACGGAATAGATCATTCTGTTCAGGTTCCGCTTTACGCTCTAAACGACGCAAAACAGCCTGAACACGGGCAACCAGTTCTTTGGGACTAAAAGGCTTACAGATATAGTCATCTGCACCCATATTGAGACCCAAAACACGGTCAATTTCTTCAGTCCGTGCCGTCACCATAATGATCGGCAGATCAGACTGCTCACGTACTTTACGGCAGATGGTTAAACCGTCCATACGCGGCACCATCAAATCCAGAATCATCAAGCTTGGTTTACGTTGCTGGAACTGGGTATATGCATCTTGACCATCATGGAACATACTGACTTCAAAACCAGCAGCCTCCAAATAATCACGAACCAACTGTGCCAGTTCAACCTCATCTTCAACCAACATGATATGTTTCATGGTCTTCATCCTATCCATCATCCTCAACCAAAGAGGATCTAAAAGTTACGTATTTTGTTTCGGGAAAGTCAGTACACAACGTAATCCACCTAATGGTGAATGATCGAAAGTCAGTGAACCACCTAAAGCTTGTGCCAGTTTACATGATAAAGCCAAACCTAACCCTGTACCGCCTGTACTGCGTGTACGTGAATCGTCGACACGGTAGAAACGTTCACCCAGACGGGCCAGTTGCTCATCATTCATCCCCAATGGACTGTCATCTACATACAATATCCATTGTTGCTCATCTTGTTGAGTGTGAATCTGTATTTTTCCACCTTGTTCAGTATAGCGAACACAGTTCCCCAGCAAATTGACAATAATCTGTTTAAAACGATCACGATCTAACGAGAGTAAAGCGCCCTCTCCCGACAAGGTAACGTCCAGCTGATTTTGCTCAAAGGTTGATCTGAAGTTTTCGACTTCTTGCAGCACCACATCCCACGGATTGACTTCGGCAAAATAACATTTCAACTGTTGTGCATCGGCCTGAGCCAGATCCGCCAGATCCTGAGTTAATTTTTTCAAACTGCTGACCTGACGCATCATGGCCGCAAGGTGTTCAGGTGTGGCTTTACGAATCCCGTCCTGCATCGCTTCGATTTGTGCCTGCAACACGGCCAATGGCGTTTTCAGCTCATGCGAGGTATCGGATACCCATTGACGGCGTGACTCTTCATGATGGTGCAAGATGTCTGCCAGATGATTGATCTGATTGGACAAATCACCTAATTCATCATTACGTCTGATCTTCACCTGATGCTGATAGTTACCACGCGTCAATTCTAAAGTGGCTTTTAACAGGCGTTGAATCGGCTTTTTAAAATAGGTCGCCATTAGCAGTGCTGCAATCAAACTAGACAATACCGTTAATGCATAGACCAAAAGCAGATAGCGTTTTTGATTACTAAAGAAGTTAATACTGGATGCATCATCCTGGTCCAGTACCGGTTTTAGGCCTAGATAACCTACCACCCGTTCATCCACAATAATCGGACGGAACGAGATTTGATCGGTAGCCGGTTCACCGACAATAAACTGCTGATTTTCATCATATAAAGATAGGCGTGAACTCAGGCCTAAACGGTCAGGAATCGAGACAAAACGCTTTTTACCATGCTCGGCAGGCGCACTTAATTTATGCTCCTGTTTGTCATCTTTATCATCTTTCTTTAAACGGAACTGGCTTGGGCTGAGTGGAAAACGTAGTCCTTCAAAGGGTTGATATTCGGAGGGTAAATTTTGTTTGAGGATTTTGAGTTCTTCATCATTAAAGATCTGACGGTTTCTCATCTCAACATTATTTTGCGCCAAAGTCGGAGATAGACTCAATAAAGTATGGTCATTAAAATAACGTTGCTGCAAGGCAATGTCATACTGGCGACGTAACCACCATTGAGACAGCCGGTCGTAGTCGTCTGGCGCTGCAGTTCCCTCGATTTGCAAGATCTGCGCCTGAATGGCATTGCCCCAGTCGTGATAAACCGTATAAACATTGCCTAAGTTAGCAATCAGCCGATCCAGTTTCTGCATCTCGACATCGGCCACATAGCGGGCAAAGTTCTTTTGCATGGTCCAATGCAAAACGCCCAGACTGATGGTCGCGATCAGCAAGGTAGTCAGTAATACCGTTAAAAACAGGCGTAAGGCTAAAGGGACACGACGAACATTCAAACGCTTAATCTCAATAGTGTTCTATTTATGGATTGTAACCAACATGGTTCAAAAAAACTCTCCATTGTTTCTTCATCTTTATTATCTAATCTTTAAGCATCAAATCACAACTGCAGACGCTGGATAAAACAATGAACAAGACAAAAATTGTATTGATGACCACCTTACTCGGTTCTGTTTTAGGTTTGGCTGCCTGTCAGTCGACCACACCAGCGGAACAGTCAATGGATCGTGACCACCATCGTCACAATATGCAACGTGCACCACTTACCCCTGAACAGCGTGCTGAATGGCAAGCGAAACGTGAACAGCGTTCAGAACAACGCGAACAAATGCGTCAGCAAAATCAGGCACAACGCGCCCAGATCGAACAGGCATGTCAAGGTAAACGTATCGGAGAACGCGTCAATGTGCAATGGAATAAACGTGTCATTCAAGGTACTTGTGAAGTTCGCTTTACCCCAGACCAATCACAATTCAAGCGTCAAGCGAATCCAACAACGTAATCACCCTCTCCTCTCCGGCGCTTTCAAAGCGCCTTTTTTTATGGTTGAAATACAGTTTTTGTGACTACACAGCTGCTTACGATTTTAGCTGAACAGTTTCACTCAAATGCTGGAAAACCACCTACAATCTAAGCGCTTAAACAGGTTGAACCATAAACTTTGACTTAGCAGTCACTAAGAAATGACCTGCAAAAGCTTGTACCGAACTATAACTTGTTGCACGATTAGCGCTACAAAATGGTGCTCTTGGGCACATTTATCATTGACTAAGATTATAACTCTGGTTTAACCAGTATTGAGGAACCCGCTATGCCACAATACAAAGCACCCTTACGTGATATGCAGTTCGTCTTGCACGAATTATTAAATGCTGAAGCACATTACGCAAAACTTCCTGCATTTCAAGACACAGTAAGCCGTGAATTGGTTGATCAATACTTAGAAGCAGCGGCTGATTTCTGCGAAAACGAACTTTCTCCTTTAAACCAAGTGGGCGACCGTGAAGGTTGTACTTGGAACGACGGTGTTGTTACGACTCCGACAGGCTTTAAAGAAGCGTATCAAAAATATATCGAACTTGGCTTCCCGTCTCTTTCTGCTGATGAAGAGTTCGGCGGTCAGGCATTACCAAACTCTTTAGGGATCGCAATCTCTGAAATGGTGGGTACTGCAAACTGGTCATGGGGTATGTACCCTGGTCTTTCTCATGGTGCTGTGCGTACTTTAGAACACCACGGTTCTGATGAGCAAAAAAATACTTACTTGCCAAACCTTGTTTCAGGTGTTTGGACCGGTACCATGTGCCTGACTGAATCTCATGCAGGTTCTGACTTGGGTATCATCCGTTCTAAAGCTGAACCAAATGCGGATGGCAGCTATGCAATCTCTGGCGAGAAAATCTTTATCTCTGCTGGTGAACACGACATGGCTGAGAACATCATCCATATCGTACTTGCACGTTTACCGGGCGCGCCAAAAGGTACCAAAGGGATTTCTCTATTCATTGTACCGAAGTTCAATGTCAATGCTGACGGTTCTATCGGCGAGCGTAATGCAGTACGTTGTGGTTCAATCGAACACAAGATGGGTATCCATGGTAATGCGACTTGTGTGATTAACTTCGACCAAGCAAAAGGTTACTTGATTGGCCCTGAAAACCGTGGCTTAAACTGCATGTTCACCTTCATGAACACAGCGCGTATCGGTACTGCGGTTCAAGGTTTATCTGCATCTGAATCTTCTTTCCAAGGCGCTTTGGCGTATGCGAAAGACCGTTTAGCGATGCGTTCGCTTTCTGGTCCTAAAGCACCTGAAAAAGAAGCTGACCCAATTATCGTTCACCCTGCTGTTCGCAACATGCTGTTAACGCAAAAGTCATTTGCTGAAGGTGGTCGTGCGCTGGTTTACTTATTGGCTCAATATGCAGACATCGTTGAAAAAGGCGAAACTGAAGAAGAGCGTAAGTTTGCTGACAATATCTTGTCTTTGTTAACGCCAATTGCAAAAGCATTCTTAACTGAAACTGGTTCTGAATCTGCGAAGCACGGTGTACAAGTCTTTGGTGGTCACGGCTTTATTTCTGAACACGGTATGGAGCAAATTGTACGTGATACACGTATCGCTTGCCTATACGAAGGAACAACCGAGATTCAAGCGCTTGACTTGTTAGGTCGTAAAGTATTGCAAACTCAAGGTGCAATGTTAAAAGACTTCACCAAGATCATCCATAAATTTGTTGAAGCAAACAAAGACAATGCGGCGATGCAAGAGTTCATTGCACCATTGGCTGCTGCAAACAAGGAATGGGGCGATATCACCATGCAAATTGGTATGCGTGCAATGCAAAACCCGGATGAAGTGGGTGCAGCTGCGGTGGATTACCTCTACTTCTCTGGCTATGTAACGCTTGCTTACTTATGGGCACGTATGGCACTTGTTGCTCAAGAGAAATTAGCAGAAGGTACCACTGATGTTGACTTCTACAATGCAAAAGTGACCACAGCTCGCTTCTACTTCAAGAAGATCCTGCCACGTGTTCGTTCGCATGTAGACGTACTTTCAACTGGCGTTGCGCCATTGTTTGAACTTGATGCGGAACACTTCGCTTTCTAAACATAGTTTAGAATGAGATGCAACGTTCATCACGGAAAAAGGACTGGTCAGTTTTGACCGTCCTTTTTTTGTTTAATCAATGCTAAATTTATACGATTCAATTCATTTGTTCGTTTTATTTGATCATTTTGCACATGACGCTGTGCGTAGAAAGGAACGATTATGCCAATTTACAATGCTCCTCTAGCAGACATGAAATTCATCTTGAATGATGTATTTAAAGCAGAACAATTTTGGCAGGCCAATGAAAACCTGGCTCATGTAGATGCTGCAACAGCTGAAGCAATTTTAGAAGAAATGGCGAAATTTGCCCAAAACGTGACACATCCGTTAAACCGTACGGGTGATGAAGAAGGCGCACGTTGGGAAAATGGTGAAGTTTTCACACCAGCAGGTTTTAAAGAAGCATTCCGTCAATACGCTGAAGGCGGCTGGATCGGCTTAGGTGCAGACGAAGAATGGGGCGGTCAGGCCATGCCAAAAATGCTGACGGTACTGTCTGATGAAATGCTGTTCGCCACCAACCCATCATTCATGCTCTACCCGCTTCTTTCAGTGGGTGCAGGGATGGCTTTAAACAGCTATGCATCACAAGAGCAAAAAGAAACCTATTTACCTAAAATCTATTCGGGTGAATGGTCAGGTACCATGTGTCTCACCGAGCCACATGCAGGTACAGATTTAGGCATTATCAAAACCAAAGCTGAACGCAATGAAGATGGGACCTATAACATTACCGGTACGAAAATCTTCATCACCGGTGGTGATAACGATCTCGCTGAAAACATCATTCACCTGGTCCTTGCGAAAACCCCTGATGCACCTGCAGGTTCACGTGGCATTTCGTTATTTATCGTACCGAAATTCTTGGTGAATGAAGATGGTTCTTTGGGCGAACGCAACCCTGTTGGTCCTGGTTCAATCGAACACAAGATGGGGATCAAGGCATCTGCAACTTGCGTGATGAACTTTGACGGTGCCAAAGGTTATCTGGTCGGTAAAGAAAACGAAGGCCTTGCTGCGATGTTCGTGATGATGAACTACGAACGTTTATCAATGGGTATCCAAGGTCTTGGTGCTTCTGAATTTGCATATCAAAACGCAGCACAATACGCGACTGACCGTTTACAGGGTCGTAGTGCTTCTGGCGTTCAATCACCAAACAAACCGGCAGACAGCATTTTGGTACATGGTGATGTACGTCGTATGTTGCTCAATGTACGTGCCAACAACGAAGCATCTCGTGCATTTGCGGTGTATGTGGGTCAACAGCTCGACATCACTAAATTCTCAACTGATGCTGAAGCCGTGAAGAAAGCCAATGATCGCGTTGCTCTTTTGACACCAATCGCAAAAGCTTACCTCACTGACACCGCTTTCCAGGCGACGCTCGATGCGCAAATGGTGTTCGGTGGTCATGGTTATATCCGTGAATGGGGTATGGAACAATGTATCCGTGATCTTCGTATTGCTCAAATTTACGAAGGCACCAACGGCGTTCAATCTCAAGATTTAATTGGTCGTAAAACCATTAAATGTGGTGGGGCATTCATCGCAGAATACATCACCGAGATCCGTGACTTTGCCAATGATCTAGATACAGATTTGAACTTCATTAAAGATGTAACTCTAGACGCTGCAACTGAAATTGAAGCGATCACCCAGTTCATCATTGAACAAGCAGCCGAAAATGCAGAGTTCCCGAACTCAGCTGCAGTTGATTATCTACATGCTGTTGGTTTACTCAGCTTTGCTTATATGTTCGCAAAAATTGCAGCAGCGGCAAAAGACAAATCTGGTGACTTCTACCAGAACAAAATTGCATTAGCGCAATACTTTGTCGATCGTATCTTGCCTGAACTCGATGCGCGTTTAGCGAAAATCAAAGCAGGTTCAGACTTGATCATGAACTTCAGCGAAGATTACTTCACCAATCAAGCTTAAGTCGCATTCAATCATAAAAACTGCCTCAATCTAGGTTGAGGCAGTTTTTTTATGCCTATAATAAAATCAGCATAAAACTTGCATATCATTCCAATCATCATGTTGAGCATATAAACCGTATGTCGAACTCCAAAGATAAACTTGAAGGCTTACCTCGTCTACTTGATCGCTTCGGTCATTACGCAGTTGAAGCCTTTCATTATTTAGCCCTGTTTATTATCGGCTGTATGATTGCATGGTCAGCCGTACATACCGTGATTGAAATTCTGACCGTAAAACAGTACGCCACCATTGATGATATCTTGCTGCTATTTATCTATCTGGAACTGGGCGCCATGGTCGGGATTTATTTCAAGACCAATCATATGCCAGTGCGCTTTCTGATTTATGTTGCCATTACCGCACTGACCCGTTTGCTGATTGCCGATATTCAGCATAACCATAAAGCATCAATGGATTTGGTGATTACTACAGGTTCGATCCTGATTTTGGCAGTGGCGATTCTGGTGGTACGTTTTGCATCGTGGAACTACCCTTCCGTGATTCGTGGTAAAGATCAGGAACAACCCTTGCCTTCCAACAAAACACCTCGGCCACAAGATGATGAACTGGCATAAATTAAAAAAGCAGGCTGATTGCCTGCTTTTTTAATTTAGGGGTTATGCCACCCGGAAAATACGATATTTGGAATCCACCAGTACATATTTTCCTTGTACCTGCATCCAGTTATAGCCACGTGGCGGCTGATAAAGGCGGTGGTTACGATAGTTAGATACCACATAACGATGACTACGGAATTCTGACGGTAAACGCTCGCCACGTTTGAAATTGATGCGTTGACCATAATGATTGCCGCGATCGCCATTCGACCAGCGTGGTTGTTCACGGTGATCATAGCGGTGGTCATAACGATCATAGCGGTCTTTATGATCATGATTCCAACGGTTTGAATCTGCCATGGCTGAAGCAGAGACACCAAGCATCAGTGTTGATACAAGCAATACGACGGTCTTTTTCATTGTGTGATCCTGAGTTTTTTGATCTAAAACCAGATTAAGAAAAACTCTAGGAGAAAGCATGAATAAAACCCACGACATTGCAAAGCTTTGTAATGAATAGCGAGAAATTATGGAGAATCCGCTCCATCCAAAATTAAAAAGCAGATGTCAGATCAGCGAATCATCTCAATAGTAAAGTTGTCATCCGTCACTAAAAGATAACGCCCATCGACCACCACCCAATGTCGACCACGTGGCGGTTCACGCAAAGAATAAGAATCCCAATCCCGCAGCACGTAACGCTCGCTACGGAACTCACCCGGTAGCTCATTTCCCACCACAAAAGACTCGCGGCGATAGCTACGCTCATATTGAGTGTCCGGATAATATTCGACACGAACACCCGGTCGATAATTCCGGTGAGGATAATCATTATTTTGATAGGGCTGATAATAATAGCCTTTTGGTGGTGCAGTCGGTGTCGCGCGCTGATTCGAGAATGCAAACGGGTCTTGTGCAGGCGGTTGATAGGCCGGCCTCTGCTGGTGATAGGAACGGCGCTCTACCCCGCTATAACCACCCCAAGCATTATCAGCATGGCTCATCATAGGGAGATAGCTCAATATAGCTGCCAAGCCATAAATATAAGGTTGAAATTGCTGCATCGTGATCTCCCTAAAAGCAGAGTGTCTTTCTATTTTAGAATAAAAAACCAGCGCCACTGTTGTCATCATATTTTTTCAGATTAACTGTCCAATTTCATGGATAAAATGCAGCAAGCTGTAGCTTTGCGTAGATATGTTAGAATCAGTTTTTTGGTTTTGAGGCAACATCTGTGGCTGAAATGAATTTTGATCGTCTCTATCAATTTTTCTGTAAAGTGCCTAGCGTACAAGAATCCCGTATCGTGGCGCATGGTGCAGATGGTCAGCATGCCTGGTGGTTTAAATTCAATATTGATGTTGAACATGCCTTGGCATGGCAAACTGTGCAAGAACTTGGGCATGTCCTCAATTATTTATCCACCAATGAACGTTTACCGACCCAGTTTTTCCCTGTATCACCACCACCCTATATGAATGGTGAAGCCAAAGATTTTCTAGGCTGGGTGATCCAGTGTAATCATCCGGAATTTAGCCCGGATGTGGTTTGTGACTGGTTAGAGGCGCGCTTACCGAACCCGGTCGATGATGAAAGCCAGTGGAAAATCAAAACCGATTTAAGTGAACTGGAGCAAATGGCCGATAAAGATCTGGATCAGTTGATTCCACCGAGTCCTTAATTTTTTATTGAGGATATATCACTTTCAACACGCTGAATGCCAACTAAGCTGCTGAATTTAGCGTGTTGAACACTCAACCTGAATCAGGATAGGTCGTAATCTAAATATTCTTGCGGTGATTCAGAATAAGGTAAAATCAGATAATCATGTTTTAAAATGAGCGCTTTCAGTTGTTGCTGATGGGAAGCGTCTAAAGGATAAATCAACGCCAAATCCTGAATTAAATCTTCAACCTTTTCAGCTTTAAAATCTGCTGTTTTGATCCATCCTAATAACGCTGCTCCGAGGCCGATAAATTCAAAACCATAGGGTTGCATTTTTTGAATCAGCGCATAATTCTCGAAAGGATCAAAATCACAAGAAAAATAGCCATTCGGCAGCATCGCCAATTTCAATGCTTCTGTTTCAACAGCCGCCACTTTAACCATGATTTCAGTATGAGTAGAAATCAATAGATCTTGATTGAAATAAAGCAGTGCTTCTAAGTCATTTTCATCGTAATGCTGCATTTTTTCAGCCAGGCTTTCAAAACGCTGCTGCTGTGCGGGATCATTCAATTGCTGAAGATAATGCTGCAATTGTTTTAGAACACATACATTTTGATACGTTTGCTCCCATCGTGGATCATCAACTTCAATTCCCTTGAGGTCGTCACTAAAATCAACATACAGACGCTCATCCTCGACCGCATGCATCGAGGTGTATTCTGCCTGTGCTCGATCATCCAGAACCAGAAACACTTTTTTAGGATAGACTTCCTGTTTAAGGGAGCGATAGCATTCTAACAGTTCTGCCCAACTTTGAATTTCAACAATATCGGCATAATGATTAAATTGATGTACCTCTAAATCAATCTGCTGATCCTGTCTGATATTCAGTTTAATCTTCGCCATTGTGTAGAACTCTATTTATGCTGAATTAAAAAGTGGATAAGCCTGACCATTCCATAAAACGATAGATCCAGTATTTCACTTTGGATTCATCGGCATATTTTGCATAATCCACTGTAATTTGACGTGCATTGGCATTTGTCCATGCGGCATCAAAGTATTGCCCTGCATCTTTAAATACAGGCGCTTGTGCTGAACCGATCACACGCATATCAGTTTCAAGATTATAGTTTTTCAGGTTGCGTGCGGTCAGATTAGCAGAACCGAGAATGATTTCCGCTTGCTGGGCATTATATTTCAGCAACATCTTGCTATGGCACTGTTCACCACGCGTATCGCACCAGCGAATGGGAATACCGGCAGCATGAAGTTCTGATGCGACTTGACGATTGGGCATACCATTCTTTTGACGGCCAAATGCATCTTTATTCGGATCGATCATGATCCGGATGTTGACACCACGTTGTTGCGCCTGTTTAAGGGCTTTAATGATCTTGCGTTCCGACAAATAGAACATGGCCATATCCAGATGCTCATTGCGCTTTGCTGTCTCAATCATTTTCAGTACAGCATCATAAATGGCTTTTTCAGTCAGCACTTGCACCTGCGGCAAGGTTTTGTCTTCACTCACCCCACCCATGATCACAAAGGGACTGGAACCCTTTGACATGTTGGCAACGGCTTGTTCAGTTTGTAAAACATCAATGGCGGTTGGCCCATCTACCACCAGTGCCACATTGCTATGATGCGAACTGCCATCATGCGGATTGGCAGAGGTCACCAGACTTTTCCAGCCATCCACCGTATCAACCACCAAAGTTTTACGATGATTGGCCTTGAAGTTAAATAACTCCAGATAACTGCGTAAGGTAATCTTATCATTGCCAAACGGGCTGCTTAACCAGCCGCCTTCAGGATTATTGCCCAGGTTTTGACAGCAGATATACCAGAATCCCGACCAAAGCGGATTAGAAGCACGCAATGGTTTTAAATCGGTTTCAATTACATCCACACCTGCTTGACGCAATTGCAGATAATGTTTCGGTGTCATCCCGCCATACACCGAATTGATCGGATCGGTAATCACCACAACTTCGACATTGGGATGCAAACGACGCTTCACGATCAGCGCATCGGTCAACTCCTGCATCAAAGGCAACTGTTTCACCTTAGAAGCGCCGACTTCCTGATTAAACAGGAACATATCCAGCACAATAGTGGTCTGGGCCTGATCAATTAAATGGAAGACTTCCTTGAAAATATGCTGATCGACCTGTTGCTGGCCTTGTGCATCGATATAGGTCTGATCGGCTAAAAATTTCACATTGGCATGACGCAGCTGCCCGGTAAAATCCAGCCCTTTCGGGAGCGGCTTTACGGTGTGGTAGATTGCCGAAGCAATATACCCAATCGCAAAAATACTCAATATGACTGCCATGTAACGTCGACCTGACCAGTTTAATTTTCGATGGATTCGTTGGAAGATACGCATATAAACAAAAAAAGCCCTAGCCGAATAAAAATCTCCCCAGCCCTCTTTATCAAAGAGGGGGAACTTTATGTAGGCTAGAGCTTATACTTTGATTTTTCAATAAGATTTAAGTGAAAAATTAGAAGTTAAAATTCACCCCAACAGTGAAGTTACGGCCCACTTGTGGAATGGTCGACAAGAACGATGCATGTTGATACACCTGATCATCCAGCAGGTTATTGGCATTGAAATACACACGATAATCCCCGACATTACTGTATTTACCTGAATACGCCACTCCCAGATTCAACATGTTATAGCCTTGGGTATCGGTTTCATACGCTGCAATCTTGTCTTGCTGGAACACATGGTAGTATTCAGCTGAACCGCTAAAACCATCACCAAAGTCCGCATTCACTTTGGTACCCAAGCGTCCAGCCGGCACATGCGGGGCATTTTCATTGTCGATCTTGCCACGAACATAATCACCAAATACGCCTACTTTATACATGTCCGATATCTGATACCCCGCTTCCGCTTCTGCACCATAGAAACGTGCCTGATCCTGGGTATATTTCACCAAACGGAAATCTTTATAACGGTCTAGGGTTTGCGCATAGATATAGTCATCAAACCAGTTGTGATAGACATGCACATGGTAGTCAAACTTGTCGTTGTCATAATGCAAACCGAGCTCTACATTATTTGACTTCTCTTTACTTAAACCATCATTGCCCAGTTCATAGGTATTGGTGGCAAAATGCCCACCATTGGCATATAACTCTTGCGCCAGCGGTAAGCGCTCCTGATGTGACGCAACCAAAGAAAGTTTATAGTCTGGTGCAAACTCCCAGTTAGCAGCACCCGAAACAGAAAAGGCTGAACCGTCAAAATCTTTTTTGCTTGAATCATCAATATCAATTTTCTGTTTTTCTGCACGAGCTGCCAGTTCTACATGAACATCATTAAATTGTGCATGCTCTAAGCCAAAGATACTCCACTTCTTGGTGGTATTCGGCGCCAAGAAAGCTTCTTCACCAGTAAGTTTCAGTTTTTGCTGACCATATTGCGTACCAATCACCCCTTCCCATGGGCCAATCGGATTGTGTACCAACTCTAAACGACCATCATAGCCCTTGTTTTTAAAGCGAGTGGCGATAGTGTCTTCTTCAATTTCATCATGTTGATAATCGGTATAGCTGGCTTGCGCACGTAACTTTTTAAAGCCAGCAAATGGATCATTCAATTCTGTACGCACATCATAACGCTCAGATTTCAGATCAATCCACGGCCCGGTTTCATGAGCATGATCGTGGTCGTGATCGCCATGTCCATGATCGTGATCGTCCTCGCCCTCTTCATGATCATGGTCACCACAGTGCAGATGCGGACGGCCACTCAGATGGGCTTTACAGCTTTCATATTCATGGCTATGCCCCGGCAAGCCATACTGATCCTGACGGTTGCTATAAGAAATTCCGGTAAAGCCGCGATCATAAATCCAGGATAAACCAACATTGACGGTTTCGCCTTTGGCAAAGGTATTGCCGACACGGCGCTCTTTCTCACCTTCATGGCGATAGTCAGGTGCGATATAGTCATTGGCTTCACGTTTCAGCCCCTCGACCCGTAACGCCACCTGATCACCCAGACCAACCGTGACACCTGCAGTTGCCAGCTTTTCATCACTGCCTGTGTTGTAACGTAAACCAACATTCCCTTCGTAACCTTTTTCAGGCATTGCTGTTGGAATCTTGCTGTCATTGACATTGACCAGCCCGCCAACGGTTCCCGCGCCAAATAATAAGGTAGATGGCCCGCGAATCACTTCAACCTGCTTGGCCAGTGCCGGATCTACCGTGACTGCATGATCAGGGGACAAGGTAGAAACATCAATGTTTTCTGATGAATTTTGCAGCACCTTAACGCGTGGGCCATCTTGTCCACGAATGACAGGACGGCTTGAACCTGCACCAAACTGATTGGAATAAATGCCAGGCTCACTGCTCAGCGCTTCACCAATGGTCACAGCCCCCTGTTGTAAACGTTTTTCATCTACAACGGTATCTGCAACCGCAAAATCTTTTGAGGTTTGCTCAAGCGGATGCGCTTTAATACGTATGGTATCTAAGGTGGTCACCAGTTCATTTTCTGCAGCAAAGGCAGATACAGAAACAGCAGCTAAAATGGATAAGGTCAAAATATTGTGCGGAAATGACATACCGTGTCTCGAATCAGTTGATCGTTATTTTTTGTTATATTATAACATTTCATTTATTTTGCAATAAAAAACAGTCTGACCAAGCACATTTGTTAAACTGCTTGTCCATGTTTGCAATCAATGGTTATTCCCCAACGATATGCCTTTTACTCTGTCACATGCTGTACTTGCTCCACCTTTATCCAAACTGAGCCAGGGACATTTACCTGTCGCCGCCTTGGCGATTGGTTGTATGACACCTGATCTTTATCGATTATTTACACAAGAAAATACCCCTTTAACCCATCAATGGGCCGGTCTCTTATTTCCGAACCTACCGCTTGGCCTCTGCTTTTGTCTATTGTGGTATATCATCTATCGGCCTGTGACTTATCGTTGTCTTGAGATTCAAGATCCTCTAGGGATCAAGTCACTGGATGATTTTATTTCTTTTAGCTTTCTAAATTGTATTGCACTTATCATTGGAATCAGCACACATTTGATTTGGGATGGGCTCACCCATCTTGATTTTCGAACATTTGCTTTTAAAGAAACGCTGGCTCAGAACATTTCATTGTGGGGTTTTAGTTATCCACTACACTTTGTCTTGCAGATTGGTTCTTCAATTCTTGCGCTGCCCTTTTTAATAAAAATGTGCTGGCATTATTATAAGACGCATCAACATCATCATCCCGTTCCCACTCGACTCAAGGGATTTGCACTCATCAGTATGATTCTTTCCATCTTATATGGGCTATTTTCAGTGTTTGACTATAACCGCCATATCAATACTGATCTTTGGAATACTGAACGTTATTTTTTTATTGGCAAATCGATGAATGAATTTACGCAAGCTGGCTTAACCGTCTTCACCATGGCCTGTCTATTATTCTTGTTTTTGGATCGAACTAGCCGTAGCAAATCATTTTAACAAAAAGCGTGTGTTTAAAATTCGCTTGAAAACATTAAGACTTGAGACTATACGTTCAACAAGGCATAATCTCCCCTTCATTGGTGCTGCGCTGTTTACGCATTCACCTTCTACAGCCAATATAGTTTGGATAAATAATTCAATATGATGCGCACTCATTACTGTGGCTCTTTAACTGAAGCCCAAATCGATCAAACAGTGACTTTATGCGGATGGGTTCATCGTCGCCGTGACCATGGCGGTGTGATTTTCCTTGATATGCGTGACCGTGATGGTCTCGTACAGGTGGTGATCGACCCAGATACCCCTGAAGCATTCGCAACAGCAGATAAAGCACGTTCAGAATTTGTTTTAAAAATTACAGGTCGTGTTCGTCGTCGCTATGAAGGTACTGAAAATGCCAACATGGTGAGTGGCCAGATTGAAGTTTTAGGTAAAGAGATTGAAGTTCTTGCAGCTTCTGATACTCCGCCATTCCCATTGAATGACGAAAATACCAATATTTCAGAAGAAATTCGTTTGAAATACCGTTTCTTGGACATCCGTCGTCCAGAAATGTTAGAGCGCTTACGTTTCCGTTCTAAAGTCACCAACCTGATCCGTAACTATTTTGAAGATCATGGTTTCCTTGACGTTGAAACACCAATTTTGACACGCGCAACGCCAGAAGGTGCACGTGACTATTTAGTACCAAGCCGTGTTTCAAATGGTAGCTTCTATGCGCTTCCACAATCACCACAGTTGTTCAAACAGTTGTTGATGGTGGGCGGTATCGATCGTTATTACCAAATTGCGAAATGTTTCCGCGACGAAGATTTACGTGCGGATCGTCAGCCTGAATTTACCCAAATCGACGTTGAAACATCGTTCATGAGTGACGATGACATCATGGATTTAATGGAAGGCTTAACCGTTAAAATGTTCAACGAATTATTGAATGTAAAATTCGATAAGTTTGAACGTATGACTTACGCTGACGCAATGCGTGATTATGCCTCTGACAAACCGGATATGCGTATTCCATTGAAACTTGTTGACGTTGCAGACTTGATGCAAGACGTTGAGTTCAAGGTTTTCGCTGGCCCTGCCAAAGATCCTAAAGGCCGTATCGTTGCTTTACGTGTTCCTGGTGCTGGTTCATTACCGCGTAGTGCAATTGATGAATATACCAAATTCGTCGGTATCTACGGTGCAAAAGGCTTGGCTTATATCAAAGTCAACGAACTTGAAAAAGGCATCGAAGGTCTTCAATCTCCAATCGTTAAATTCATCGAGCCAATCGTACTTGATTTATTAAAACGTGTTGGTGCTGAGAATGGCGACATCGTGTTCTTTGGTGCAGATAAAGCCAAAGTTGTAAACGATGCGATGGGCGCACTTCGTGTGAAAATCGGTCATGATCTTAACCTTGCAACGTGTGAGTGGGCGCCACTTTGGGTGGTTGATTTCCCAATGTTTGAAGAAACGGATGATGGTAAATGGACCTCTGTTCACCACCCATTCACACTGCCAAAATCAAGCGTTGAAGAAGTGAAGAATAATCCAGGTGAAGCACTTTCTGTTGCCTACGACATGGTATTGAACGGTACTGAAATCGGTGGCGGTTCACTTCGTATCTATACTTTAGAGATGCAAAAGGCAATCTTTGAAGCTTTAGGTATTGGTGAAGAAGAAGCAGAAGAGAAATTCAGCTTCTTACTGAATGCATTACGTTATGGTGCGCCTCCGCACGGTGGTTTGGCATTCGGTCTTGACCGCTTAATCATGCTGATGACAGGTGCATCTTCGATTCGTGATGTAATTGCATTCCCGAAAACCAAGACTGCTGAATGTCCGTTAACTCAAGCGCCAGCACCAGTTGAAGCAAATCAATTGCGTGACTTGGGTATTCGTTTACGCGAAAAGCCAAAAGCTGAAGAAAAATAAACCTTGAGTTTATGCTTCAAAAAAACCCTGCGCGCTGCAGGGTTTTTTTATAATACCGAGTTTTGCTTTGAGATCATGTCCGCTAATGGCATAATAGACTGCTTTTTATTGAGAGGTCAGTCTTATGGCAATGCGTCCTGATGTACGTCGACATACAATTATCATTATTGTGTTTTCACTTGCTCAATGGTTCTTTATGCGTTACATCCTGGCAAATGAACTTTTCAATATGGATACCAACCAACGTATTTTATACTTCTGCGTAAGTAGTCTGGTGGGCGCCTTACTGATTTTTGTGGCACTGATTTATATGGTGCTTAAAGGCAATGCCGATAAATAAGACCTACTAGCATGTCGTTTTACCCTACTCTGCTCCGTATTTTACCCCTCCCATTTTTGCGCAGTATCGCGAAAGTGGCGGCTTACTTTATCAATCAAAACCCGAATAAAAGTATGCTGTGGAAAACCAGAGTCAATCTTGGGCTGGCTTATCCTGAACTCAGCCAAGCGCAAAAGGAACAGCTTGCACGTGAAAGTGTGACCAAGCAATGTCTCAGTTATATCGAATCTGGAAAATGCTGGGCCATGCCACCCGAGTGGAGCATTCAACAGATTCATACCGTGCATCATCTGGAAGTCCTGACCGATGCACTGAGCGATCCTTGTGGCGCACTGATCATTACCCCACATCTGGGGACATGGGAAATGATGAATGCCTGGGTACATCAATATGGTATCCCGACCATCATGTATAAGCCGATGAAAGACTCGGGGTTCAATGCATTTGCCTTACATGCACGTCAACGCCTCAACGCAACTTTAGTGCCGACAGATGCTTCGGGTGTCAAAGCTCTATTTAAGAATCTAAAACAAGGTGGTTTCAGTGTAATTCTGCCTGACCATGTTCCCGATCCGTCTGGCGGTGTCGTGGTTCCTTTTTTCGGAATTCCTTGCCTGACCAGTACACTGGCCAGCAAAATGGCACAGAAAACCCAATGTCGTCTGGTAGGATTAAGCTGTTTCCGCCGTGACGATGGTGAGGGATTTGATGTGTATTGCGATGATCTGAATAATCCAGCACTGTATGATCGAGATATCGAAGTTGCGACCACTGCACTCAATCAGGCAGTTGAGCAGATGATCAACCGCTTTCCTGCTGAATATATGTGGGGTTATAAACGGTTTAGAGGCGGTGATAAGACTGTCTATAAATAATTTACAGACAGCTCATATAAATAAAACCTAATTATTTAAATTTTACCGTTCGATATGCAGAGAATTTTGTAAGCTTTAGAAGTTGCGAAATTAATCTGAAAATTTCTCTTTTGACTTTGAGTGATAGACTTAGTTTCTTCTTTTGTTGCAGTCGGGCCAACTTCTCAGCTCTATGACGGACTGAACGGTCTTCTTCCAAATGACTTGGCAAATTATCATATTTATTATAAACATAGAAATCTTGAGCACAAATCGCCGGAGTAATTTGATAGGTTTCATACTTCCCATATTTAACATCACAACCAAACAGAATGTGGTCTACAGGTACCAATTTTGGCATATTCGCAATAAGTGCAAGATAATGTTCAGCTGCTGCTTTTGATAAAATATAACCCGCTCCACCTAAATGCATGGCTTTAAGATGATATAAGCTTCTCCCATCTTTTGATAATTTTGGGAAAAAAGCCATATCCACTTTTTTATCGAAAGCTTCTAATTTAATGATATGGACATCTTCTGGGATCCATGAAAAATCATTAAAAAAGTTCTGTATATTTTCACCCAAATAAATATCATCTTCAAAAATAGCCATATACTTCAGATCAAGATCAACGATCTTTTTCCAGAGCATGACATGGCTTAACAAACAGGCAACCTCCCCTTTTGTTAAGTCTCCACGTCGACTTAAATCAATTCCGACACTTTTTGCGGCTTCATCAGATGTGACCGGGGTGATTGCATCATAAAAGTTGAAATCAACTAAATATTTTTTAAATTCTGCTTCAATGTGCTGTCTTCTCTCAACCGCAGAATCTAAACTAATAACAAAAATACTCACTTAGACAACCATCATGCTTGAGAATAAAAATCAGGATTATACAACTAAACCATATAAAATGAACCACAAGGAAATATTCGCATGATGCAAAGCGAGAAAAGAGTCACGATTAAACCAATATAACGCGAGCTTAATGCTTACTACTTTTCATAAATTTGAGCTTGGTTTTATAAGGAGACTCTTTCAACTGAGTGAAAAAGCGGTTCAGTTCGCGCAATAACTTCTTCAATCCTTTGACCTTAATTTTTTCTTTATTACGCCATTGCAGACTGGTTTTAAATTTTTGTTCTTCAGGATTTAGGATATAGTCCTGAATACATAAAGCGGGATTCAATTGATAGATTCCAAGCTCGCCTTCATGAATATATTTCCGGAAAACAATTTGATCAACATGATCAAGTTCATTCTGGCTTTTCATATAATCCAGAAGTGCTAACGCACCCTGATAGGACAAAATATAACCAGCAGCACCTAAGTGAGGTTTTTTTAACTTCCTTAAAATGAACTCTTTATCCTTGAAAACTTGTGTTTTTTCCAAGTCTAAAATTACACTTTTATATGATTTTTCCAGCTTGACAATATCATACTGCAACCAGCTTGAGTCAGTTAGGAACAGCTCTGCATCATGGCTCAAATGTACATCATCTTCAAAAATTGCGATTGCTGGTATTTTTTCATCTACAGCTTTTTGCCATAAAGACACATGGCTTAACAGGCATGCAAGTTCATTGCGGCTGAGATCACCTTGACGAAGAATCAAGCCAATTTTTTCAGCTTGAAGATCAACTTGCGGAGGTTCAATCGCATCAAAGAAATCAAATACGATTCCTTTTTCTCCAAACTGTTCTTCAATATGCTTTCTACGATCCGTAGCAGATTTTAAGCTGATAACAAAATTTTTCACTTAAAAGTCACTCGACGGGCAAATAGAGTAATCTTCAATTGTGATGTAATTCGAGCCAACTCGACCATAATTTTTTGTAACCCATTGGCCTTGTTTGCATGCATTCGTTTCTTTCTTTCAGAAGTTAACTGGCTTTTAAGTTGAATACTGGTCGAGCGATAGTGCAAGATCGTATCCTGAATGCATAAGGCAGGCTGCATTTGATACATCATAAAGTTATGATTTTTAACAGTATATTCAAACATAAAATTGTCTAATGGAATAATATAATCCATTTTCTTAATTTCATTTAAAAGAAACGTTGCCCCTTCTAACGAGAGGATATAACCTGCCGTACCCAAGTTCTTGCCGGTTAATTTATAGATCTCGCGACCTTCCTGAGGAAAATCTTTATGCTTAGGACCAAGTATCACTTTAGGGGTAAATGCTTCTAATTTAACTAAATGCCAATCTTTTTCAATCCAGTCCGATTGATTTAAAAAAACATGCGCTTTCTCACCGAGATGAATATCATCTTCAAAGATAGCCATGTAAGGGATATTATCCTCAACAATTTTTTTCCATAAGTGAACATGACTCATGAAACAGGCAAGTTCTCCCCGAGCAATATGATTTTCATGGATACTGAGGTTCATGACTTGCGCATCTGAGGCTGCAATATCAGGTGTCACAGCTTCAAAAAAGCTAAATTCGATGCCCTGTTTCTCAAACTGAGCTGATATATGCTGACGACGCTCGACTGCGCTTGAGAGACTTACAACAAACTTTTTCATATCGGGATAGTAATAATTCATACAAATTAGGCCATATGCCTGTAGGCGCTAAGAATACTTGTTTTTGATTATGATGTACATTATTTCAGATACACATAAATTGAGATGAAATGAAATCCTTTAAATATAGGATAAAAAATAATATTTCAGTTAGAAAGCTCATTTCACCCCGCAAACAAGCTCACCATCAAACACATTAAATTCAATACTTTAAGAAAATATTCAATATAGCCTGCTCATTAAAAATTTACTCAACACGTCCTTTTCTAAACAAAAATACTTAGCAAAGCTAAGCAAGCTGATCTAAATACGAGAAGTAAGCGCCCTGACTCAGCTGATTAATAAGGCACACAACACTAAGAGTTATGTTCTTTGTGGTTGCCTAAACTTAATTGAAAAGAAAATCGCTTAAACAGCGATAAGGTCCACAAAAAGTATCGCACTTTAAGATAAGGAAAAAAGCTGATTTTAACTTGTTTGGTCTGTTTCCTTTTTACTTTTATTGGCTTAAGTATATGTAAAATAAGTGATTGTAGCGGCGTTCTCCAAGCGATACCCTTTAACGCATTCAAGGTCACCTTAGGTTGTTTAAAAAAGTCCAGGCATGAAGTTTTCATCGAGAATAAAGGGACACTACGGTGATGGGAGGCATCAATAGCTAATCTGATCTCAGTCATTTCTTTAATGTCATGACTGTTAGGGTGATCACAAAAGATATTCACCCAGGAAACAAGTTCCTGTCCTTCTATATAAACAGGTGTTTGACCAAAAATAGCTTTAATATCGGTATAGAAGGTTTCAGCACCTTTCTCAATTTGATTGTAATTCTCTTTGATGACTCGTTCATCTGTACTCGGATCATCTTTATAGATCGCTCGCCCCTCTTGTGAAACCCCCTGAATGGAAAACTCGGGTGAACTTAGAAGTAGCTCAATAAATTTCCAGTTTTTAGTAAACACATTTGGATCAAGCATATTTAAGTTATTGGGTATAAAAGTATCAAAAGCATATTTCTTAGTTCGATAAGGCAAAAGTGTCGACCAGTAAAATCCCTGAATTGGTCGCTGCAAGACATCTTCCAACATTTTTTGTGAAGTAAATGCGATGGTCTTACTATCAATCAGACCAACTTTCTCCTGTTTATTCACAATTGCATCAATATAGATATGATAATCTGCATACATTTCTTTGGCATAACGCTCAAACATATGCTTATGTGATTGAATAAACTGGTGATAATCATTTGCTTTAATCAGGGATTGAGTCTCTCTTAACTCACGGATATCTGCATATTTCTGGCTATAGAAATCCACAATCGTTTGGACATGCTCAATATTACGTTTGTCATAATCCAGACGATAAACCAGATTCAGTAAACGTGGTGCATACACATAACTTGTCTTTATCTCACCACAATGGAAATGCTTAAAAGCTTTTTGTAATAAAAACCCATCTCGAGCAACAAATAAAAGATGATCCAGTTGTTTCTGCTGAGCTGTTGTTTCAATCCATTTGCTATAACTATAAGCCAGAGGTGCTGCATAGGCATAGCCAATATCTTCCCAATATTGAGCGCGTTCTTGTTGCAAAGTTTGCTTACGCCATCTCATAGCCAACATAGCCACTAAAATGCTTTTGCCTAAACTTGAGACATTCTGTTCAGTAAATCGTCTTGCTCGCTCATTTATGGCTAAAAACTGATGTGTAACCTGTTTATATAAAATGGCCTGCATGCCTAATTTTGCTGGCGTTCTAAAATCCCCCTTTTTATTGTCCCCTATATGGACAATATCCTGTGGTTTCACCTGTAGATCATGGAAGACCTGTTCAAATAAAGTCCCTTTTTTCTTGGTTTTACCATAGCGGCTAGATACATAGAGATGCGCAAAATCATGAAATTTATTTTTAATAAGTAACTGGCTAAGGTCTTCATATGAGTGATACATGTCTGATATGACAATTACTTTCTTATTTAACTCAAGCGCATAATCCCAAAGTATTTTCATTTCAGGATTCGGCTGGAGCACCATAAACTCCCAATCTAATTCAATTTTTTTGGCGCTTGCAAAGCGTGCTTCAATTTCATTATAAATATCATCATAACAAATCTCCTGTTTATCAGGATTTTTCTTTCTGGCGCTCAATTCTGCTTCTCTTCGCGCAAAAGCAAATCCTTCCAGACATTGGTCAATTTCAATATGCAGGAATAAATCACGAGGCGAAAGGTAAGGACGTAATAACAAAGTATCGAATATATCAAAAGAAACAACTTTAGCTCTGGCAATCTTTTTTTTGGTTTTTTCAATAAATGTATTTGTTATCACTACATTGCCTCACATAAACACGTTATAAATCCATCACGACCTGAGAAATTTTTCAAAAATCGTCACTCTTTTTAGACTATAATTATGAATACAGCCTTAAAGATGGAAGCTAGGAATGTCTAACTCCACAATTAAAATTTTTGTCGGTTGCGATCCCAATAACTGTGATCTAGAACAAATGATGGTACTGGACTATAGTGTCCGCAAGCATACCAAACATCCCGTTGAAATCATATGGATGCAGCTCAGCCATGACCCAAATAGTCCATGGTATACCAATCAACAGACGGGCGAAGGCTGGCACACTGAGCATTGGGCGACCCCTTTTTCAGGGTTTAGATGGGCAATTCCAGAGTCATGTAATTTTCAGGGCCGTGCCATTTATATGGATGCGGATGTGGTTGTGTTATGCGATATCGCAGAATTATGGGCTCACCCTAAGCAAGATGATGCCATGGTGATTGCCAAAGGTGGCAAGAACTCGGCCCGACTGTGCACCTGTGTATGGGATTGCGAAAAAGCGAAAGCCTACTTACCGCCATTAAAAGACATACAGGCAGATCCTGAAAGCCACAAAAAACTGATGCGTTTGTTAAAAGATAAGCCAAAACTGGTTCAGCCTTATCAAGATTCATACAATAATATTGATGGCGAAGAATTAGCTATTGATCAGATCAAAATTCTACATTATTCAGATATGGGCACTCAGTTCAGCCATAAATATTCTTTACCGCGCTTAGAAGCTGCAGGTCAAAAACACTGGTTTGACGGTAAAATCATGCCTCATCCAAGAAGCGACCTGACGCAACTCTTTGACCAGTATTATGAAGAAGCATTAGCGGCGGGCTATCGTCCGGAAAATTACCAGATTGAACCTTTTGGTGACTTTTCTAAAGCCACTCAAATTCATTATCGTGGAAACAAAGTGACACGTCCTGAAGACAAAAACTGGTTTGCCCGCTCTCTGCATAATTTAAAGGCCAAGTTTAAAAAGAAAAGTTTTTCTTTAGATGACTAATATAAATGGAACTAGGCTGTCTCCTGTGAGCATCTGGTTCCATTGTTCTTAACGATATTTTATAAATGGTCCGTTTAAATGGTTCACTTCTTCTCAGGTTCAATTTCCAGAAGCCTTTATAAATTAATTTATAAAATTTTCTTTCCTAAAGCAGCAAAACATAACCGTCGTTACTGGCCGCTTTATACTGTAACAAGAGACCAGCACTATCGCATTGAACGGATTTATTATAAAAAACAACTGGTTTCTAATAATCTTGCCCCACAACAGATAAACCACAAGAAATGTATGCTGGTGGCAGCAGGTCCTTCTATTCAGCAACTCGATCCCGAAATTCTGCATCGCCCAGACATAGACTATATTGGGGTCAACGGTGCAATCGCATTTGAGTCAATCACATTTTCCAGCTACATCATTATTGACCATAACTTTGTTGACTGTCGCTTTGATTTGGTTCTGAAAGTCCTGAATACAGACTGCACCTTTTTCACCACACCCCGTTGTCTAGATATGATTCTCAGACAAGTTCGGATAGAAGAGATCCGCTGTCAGATCAAGATCATTGAAACCATTACAGATAATGTCATTGAATTTTTTTTAGATCATGCCAAGCACTATGATCAAAATGAACAGGACTTTTTTATCCAGAAAGGCTTTGGCTTTTCACAAGATATCTTCAAGGGAACTTTCGACTACTTTACGGTCGCATATGTAGCTCTTCAGGTGATCTACACCCTAAGTTATAAAGAAATTTATATTGCGGGTCTGGATATGAACAATTTCACACAACCCCGTTTCTATGAAAAACATGAGCATCAACAACCGACGACTTTAAATCGTCATGTCAATGAAGTATTCCAAGCCTTTGATGTCGCTGCAGCACTGTTTCATCAAAAAGGAATTCATGTGTTTAATCTATCTCAAGGTAGTGCAGTTCAAGCCTTTGAGAAGATTGATCCGAAAACATTGCTTTAGCCCTTAACCGCCTCTGATTTAGATATCGAGTAATGAATCTTCCAGATACATCCCTTTTTCATAATAATGACTCAGGGTTTTTCTCTCCTTGCCTGCGAGCTTAATCAGCTTTGGCATTTCAGCAGGCGGGTGATGAATTGCCATATCAATCAGTACTTTCTCTTTGACCCATTGGTGTTTCACCTGAAAATACAGTGCATTTTTATCGCAGTTAATGAGGCACATACTAGGCAAATGCTGACGCATCACCTTCTGACAAGCCACATACGCTACCAGGTACTCCAGACGACCAATATGCTGAAACAAGTCCTGATAATTAGGTTCTGTTTCTTTCAATTTTTGCAGATAAGCTTTCGGGCTTAATTCAATCGCTATAACCAGCTCATCAAACCAGTACTTGAAAAATGGATTTTTTGCTGCACTTGCCAATAACCAGTTTTCTAAAACAGGAAAGGTTTTGATCGTGGTATTCTTGGCCCGATAATAAGCAAAGCTATGGGTCTGAGTCTTTTTGACCAATGCCTGAATCCAGTCCAGACTTTCATAGACAATTGTACTGGCATCTAACCAGATTCCGCCATATTGATAAATCAGTTCAAAACGGAGCAGATCGGCCTTTTGTTGCGGTGTTGCCTTAGGGAAGCGACCAAAATCAATATCACAGAAGTTTTTGACGGTATCTGGCGTAAGAAAATGGACTTCATAATCCGGATTGGTCTTTTTGACCTGTTCCACACATTTTTCTACAAATCCAGCCAGTGGGCCTTCCCAATACATCCAGATTTTCTTGGGAATACCCGCATCAGGGGTGGTCGGATTAATCACGATCAAATCTGCTTCATTGTCGATGGCTGGATTCACCCCTCTCTTCTGGTTCGAATACATCGTATAGAACTTCAAGAGATAGAATATTTTTTTAAATATTTTCATACAGGTTACTCAGCCGTATCTTCAAATCACCTCAGCTTTTTACTCAGGTGATTTGACCGGACAATATTAATTAAAAATAAAGATGCTTGAATGCGTAAAAGCGATCACGCCACATACGTTTCTGTTTTTTTAAGCCATGCGAGGCATCACGCTTTTCCAGATCCTTACGCTGAATGCCCTGTGTTGCAACCGTGCCCAGAATATCACTATCCAAACCCGCAGGTTTCACAAACGGCTGCCAAACTCCTAAGCCTTTGCCATTTTTACTGAGCCAGCCCTGGAAGAAGATATCGACAGGCACATGAATCTCTTTACCGAGTTTGACAAACTCCTCAGCGCCTTTTCTCGACCAGACCAGCCCCACACCACGGATCGGGAAATAGTAGGCATGCCATAAGTTATATTGCTCTATCTGCACAATATCTTTGGCAAGCTTCTTCTTTTTCGCCGCCAGATTCACCACATACCAGTCTAACTCTTTATGTTGATCCAGATAGTTCAGCAGTGATTGCAGATTATTTTTAAAGTTCGGTAGCACCTGAATATCATCTTCCAACACCACCAGATAATCGGCATCTGTTTGGAGAAATTTTTCCACACAACCATAATGGCTCAGATAACACCCAAGCTCGGAGTTGATCAGGCTACGTCCTAAAATCCGCTGCGCCTCGGCATCATCATATTGTTTAAACTCGGACAGCGCTTTGCCACGGCCATCATAGGCAGAAAAACGAATAAACGGCCAATCTTGTTGCTGCAACTGTGCGGTCGCACTTGCCAGACGTTGATCACTACCATCCAGGTTAATCAGATAAGTTACAACTTTCATTCTTTATCCTTCGGCTGTTTGCGCCAATAAAACGTGGGGTAAGTAGCCTGCTAATTTCTGATTTAAAGCCGTATAAATCTGCTGTGCTGCAACATCGCTCAACTGATCCAGACTTTGCATACAGCCATATTTAATCTGCACATTGTTCAGGCTATGCAAGAAGCTATTTAAACTACTTTCATTCTTTAAATAAGCAATCTCAAGATCAGGTTTTAACATCGCTTCATTCTGCTTAATCTTTAAATGATTCATCAATGAAATCGGGTTAATTTGCTCGACACTGCGAAATTTATACTGAATCTGTTTTTCCAGAAACTCCGGATGCGCAAGCAAATAGTCTTGCAGGATGTTACGGTCCACAGCATGCGGATAATGGTGAATTTCAAAAAACTTTTTAAATCCAAGCATATCTGCCCCCAACATTTGCGCAATCATATGTTTGGGTTGAATCGGCTTGGCAAAATACTGATTTAACAATTGGCGGTACCAGAGTTTGGCCTTGAGCGCAAAACTACTTTGCCAATGACCATAAATCACCATTTTCTGGTCGACAATAATATCCTCTAACTGCGCTGGCGCATTAAAGAAAAAATCGTCATTCAAATAGAAAAAGTAATCTGATAAACCTTGGATATTCCACAGCATGGTTTCAATCGAACGGGTATTAAAGGTGGGTAAATATTGTTCATAACCGGCAAAAATTTCACGGTGATCCACAATCCGGATCTTGCCGGCTTCACAAATGCCATCCGTGACAAAATCATCAATCCATTGCGGTTGCTGCGCATCGGTCACAATGTAAATATGACGGCAAAATGGAACGTACTTTAAAATAGATGCAACGTTATAGTAAATTTCATGGTTACTGGCAAAGCGGGTATCACTTACCGCATCAGAGGCCTGTGTTTTGCCCTGATACTGTAGGCGTTTTTGCTTTAACTTTGGATCATTACCATCTACCCAGGCAATCACCACATCAACCGGTTGCATCATTTCACTCATCAATTCACTCTGAAACAATTAGAAAGCACGAAAATACGGCTAAAGATGTTTAATCTCATCTCCTATGATAACACCACTGATCTGTTTACCGTCAGCCTCTTTTCGTAAGAGCGTTCGACGTTAAAAGATCAATCATTTCATATAAATCAATATATTATATTTATTGAGTATTTTATTGTTTTCCCTCATGATCTTTAATGCTTCTATCATCACATTTTTACCGTATGGGCAAGCAAGCTAAAACCCAACAATCCTTAACAAAATCAAACCTTTTGGAATAAGATAGTAAAGAAAATCTTTATATTTTTATTAGACGAATTTAAGCATATTTACTATAATTATCGATTACTTTTTCGGGATTACACCTTTTTTTAAAATGATTAACTATGACTATTTTGAATATCAAGCCAAAGTAATTAGAACTAAATTTGTTTCAGATAAAAAGTATCTCACTAAACGTTTTATGTGTAAGTTGGGCTATGCGCCTGACTTTGGCGCACCCAAAAGCTTTAATGAAAAAGTCACGGCGCGCATGATCTATGAAAGAAGTCCGTTACTGACCAAGCTGGCAGATAAATGTGCCGTCAGAGATTTAATTTCAGCAAAAGTAGGCAATGACTATTTGGTTCCTCTGCTTGGCGTCTATGCCTGTGCTGATGAAATCGATTTTGAGCAACTACCGAATCAGTTTGTGTTGAAATGTACGCATGACAGTGGCAGTGCCAAGATTTGCCGTGATAAAAGCAAACTTGATGTCACCACGGCCAAGGCTAAAATCAAAGATCACATGAAAAAGAACATGTATTTCAGAAAACGTGAGTGGCACTACAAAGATATTTGCCCCAAAATTCTGATTGAACAATATGTTGATTTATATGTCGATCCGGCCACCCAGTCAGTTATTACCACCTGTCGTGTTCACTGCTTTGAAGGCCGTCCAGAATATCTGGAAATTGATGTACAAGATACCCGAGGTAATGACTATTCAAACATGTATGATACTGAATGGAACTTACAGCCCTTTCGTGTTGATCTGAAAGATAACTCACCCGATGCTTTAGCCAAACCTCAACAATTGGAAAAAATTATTGAATTGTCAGAAAAACTCTGTTTTGCGTATGGTTATAGTCGAGTAGATTTCTTATTATCTCAGGATCACGTTTACTTCAGTGAAATTACGCTCACCCCAAATGCAGGACGAATGGTCATTACACCGGTAGAATGGGATTTAAAACTCGGTTCACTGTGGTTATCCTATTAACCGTCCATCATGTATGTCGAATCTGTTAGGTACTTATGAAAATAGCGATTGCTGGAACTGGGTATGTTGGGTTGTCAAATGCAATGCTATTTGCACAACACCATGAAACTGTTGCCCTTGATATCCTACAAAGTAAAGTAGATTTACTGAACAACAAGGTATCACCGATTCAAGATCATGATATTTCCCTGTTCTTAAAAGAAAAACAACTTAATTTTACAGCGACCACAGATCAGCAGCAGGCTTTTCAAAATGCTGATTTTATTATTATTGCCACGCCCACCGATTACGACCCACAGACCAATTACTTTAATACCCAAAGTGTTGAGAGTGTAATTCAGGATGTACTAGCCATTAACCCAAACGCGACCATGATCGTCAAGTCAACGGTTCCTGTGGGTTTCACCGAGCAAGTCAAACAGAAATACCAGACCGAAAACATTATTTTCTCGCCTGAATTTTTACGTGAAGGCAAAGCCTTGCACGATAACCTTTACCCATCCCGCATCATTGTGGGAGAGCAGTCTGAACGTGCCCAGCAATTTGCAGATTTACTGGTAGAAGGTGCACTCAAGCAGGATATTCCGGTATTGCTGACCCATTCAACTGAAGCTGAAGCGATTAAGCTGTTTGCCAATACCTATCTGGCGATGCGGGTGGCCTTCTTCAATGAACTGGACACTTATGCACAAAGCTTCGGACTGGACAGTAAGCAAGTGATTGAAGGCGTCTGTCTTGATCCGCGTATTGGCAGTCATTATAACAATCCCTCGTTTGGCTACGGCGGCTATTGCCTGCCAAAGGACACCAAACAGTTATTGGCCAACTATAACAATGTGCCAAGCAACCTGATCAAGGCGATTGTTGATGCCAACCGTACCCGTAAAGATTTTATTGCCGATTCGATTATCGCCAGAAACCCGAGTACAGTCGGTATTTATCGTCTGGTGATGAAAAGCGGTTCGGACAATTACCGTGCCTCGGCGATTCAAGGGGTGATGAAACGCCTGAAAGCCAAAGGCATTGAAATCATCATTTATGAACCGACCTTTCATGAAGATAGCTTCTTTAAATCGAAAGTTACCCAGGATCTAAATGAATTCAAGCAATCATGTGATGTGATTATTGCCAATCGCCTGTCGAATGACTTACTAGATGTACAAGATAAAGTTTATACCCGAGATATTTTTGGAGGCGATGAATGAAAGTTCTAGTCACAGGTGCTGCTGGATTCATCGGCTTTAGTGTTGCACAAAAACTGCTTGAACGCGGTGATGATGTGGTCGGTTTTGATAATTTTAATAATTATTATGATCCATCCCTGAAAGAGGCACGTGCCCAGCAATTACAGTTACTGGCTGAACGCAACGATACAGGCAGTTTTACCCTGATCAGGGAAAACCTTGCCAATAAAGCAGCGGTGGATCAATGTTTTAAAGAACATGCTTTTGACCGTGTGATTCATTTGGCGGCACAGGCCGGTGTTCGTTATTCGCTGGAAAATCCGCATAGCTATGTGGAAAGCAACCTGATTGCCTTTACCAATATCCTTGAGGCATGCCGTTACGCAGCAACGCCTCACCTAACCTATGCCAGTACCAGCAGTGTCTATGGCGCCAATACCACCATGCCCTTTAGCGAACAGCATGGCGTTGACCATCCGTTACAATTCTATGCAGCAACCAAGCGTGCCAATGAGTTGATGGCGCATAGCTATAGCCATTTATTTAAACTCCCGACCACAGGCCTACGTTTCTTTACCGTCTATGGACCGTGGACACGCCCGGATATGGCCTTGTTCAAGTTCACCAAGCATATTTTTGAAGGCAAACCGATTCCAGTGTTTAATCATGGCAACCATACCCGTGATTTCACCTATATCGATGATATTGTAGAAGGTATTATCCGGACCAGTGACAAGATCGCGACACCTGATGAAAACTGGGACAGCAATCATCCGAATCCTGCGACCAGCAATGCCCCGTTTAGAATCTTTAATATTGGCAACAATCGTACCGTGAAGCTGATTGAATATATTCAGGCCATTGAACAAGCTGCGGGTAAAGAAGCGATTTTAGAGCTGCTTCCGCTACAGCCTGGTGATGTACCAGATACCTTTGCAGATAGTTCGGCACTGGAAAACTATGTTAACTACAAGCCAGCAACTTCGGTTGTGGATGGGGTGAAAAACTTTGTGGACTGGTATCGCCAGTATCACAATATCTAAATCCCTAAATACAAAAAAATCAGGCAAATCGCCTGATTTTTTTATGCTTGTCATCCCTGCTTTAGAAATGACCCGTATTAGACTTACTGCCAAGACTCTTTGATCCAGTCGGATGGCAACACATAGCGATACCATTTACCGCCACCACCGCTGATCGCGTCAGGTGGGTTGATCTCACCATGGAAAATAATAATTTTTGCGCCTTTCGGCTTAACCGGTGGCTGGAAGTAAGCAAAAGGAACTTTTCTTAAGCAATGGTATTTATAACTCTTGCACCAGTCTTTATCCCAATAGCTGAGCTTGCCTTCTTTGTGCATAAACCAAGACAGATATTCCTGCTCGTTACGGAACTTCTCGCGGATTTCATCAAAGTGCTCGCGGAAATATGGCAGAACGTCAGGGAAAGCACCCAGTTTAAAACGATAAACCGAGCTGTTGCCGGTAATCCGCCACGGACGTTTCCAGTCATGAATCACCAGAAACTCACCTTCGGCTTGAAAGAAGCAATCAATATTATCGACAATGACCACGTCCAGATCGATAAACAACGCATTGCCTTTTAAACCATACAAATCAGGTTCAAAGGTCGAAAGCTTGTTCCAGCCGCGTTCAGGGCTGCCTGCCGGCAGATCCAGCGATGGAATCGGGAAACATTGAATAGCAGGGTCAATGCCTTCGGTACGGTCCGTCAGACAGACCATTTTAAATGGCAACGTCAGATGACGTTTGACCATGTTATAGAGACGGTTAACGTACTCGGCACCATATTTGGTTCCCCATTTCATACACAAAATGACATTGTCTTCAGGAGTTGCCGAATCTTGTTGAATATCTACCATCTGATAACCTTAATTGCTTGAGATATGCGGTCCCGCTTTATGATAAAACTTAAAAACGTTCAGACATATGCACTGAATATAGTGCCATCTTAGCATACAGCCCAGGCATTTTTTTACTATTAATTCGTCAATAAAAAAGCGAAGCCGAAGCTCCGCCTTTGCACTGCTTTGAACTTATTTGATATAAGTTAACCAGTGGGCATATTTGTCATTACGGCCTTGAACCACATCAAAGAACGTCTTCTGGATTTCAGTGGTGATCGGTCCACGTGAACCACAACCGATTTCACGGTCATCATACTCACGGATTGGCGTCACTTCTGCCGCAGTACCGGTAAAGAATGCTTCATCTGCAATGTAGAATTCATCACGGGTGATACGGCGCTCAACCACTTCATAGCCCAGATCTTTAGCAATGGTAATCACGGTTTGACGGGTAATCCCTTCCAGTGCACCACCCGCCAGGTCAGGGGTATGTAACACACCATCCTTGATCAGGAACACGTTCTCGCCTGCACCTTGGCAAACAAAGCCTTGCGGGTCAAGCAACATGGCTTCGTCATAACCCGAGCGTGCCACTTCCTGATGCGCCAGAATCGATACCGTATAGTTACCACATGCTTTTGCCTTACACATGGTCACGTTCGGGTGATGGTGCGTGAATGAAGAGGTTTTTACACGAATACCACGTGCCATTGCTTCTTCACCGAGGTATGCACCCCAGCCCCATGCTGCGACTGCGGCATGAATGGTATTTTCTGTCGCTGCAATACCAAGCTTTTCAGAACCAATCCAGATCAATGGACGCAAGTAGCAAGACGCCAGTTTATTTTCACGCACAACATCGATTTGTGCCTGTTCTAATGTCGCTTGATCAAATGGAACATTCATTTGATAAATTTTTGCTGAATTTAATAAGCGCTTAGTGTGATCTTGCAAACGGAAGATTGCGGTACCATTCGGTGTTTCATAAGCTCTGACGCCTTCGAAGACACCCATGCTGTAGTGTAGTGTATGAGTCAGGACGTGAATTTTTGCATCACGCCAATCAACCAATTTTCCATCTTGCCAAATAAAACCATCACGATCAGCCAAACTCATCGCACATACTCCATTTTCTTTTTTACACAATTATTCACTTTCCAATGCTTGCGCAGTTGGATCAATTAATCTTTGCCATAACTTGCAAACGATCTCCCGGGTATCGCGCCAATCCGCAGCATTGACTTGCATAGATTGATTTGCAAGCGCTAGACGGTGGCTCTCAGTTCGTTCACGGAGATAAGCGTGTATTAATGCTGTGGCATCTTCACTGGATAAGCAGCCTGCTTTAGCAGCATCTTCTAGAATTCTTACATTATCGGAAAAATGGGCGAGATCTGTATTCGTCCCACTCCATGCAAGCACAACATACTGTGCCATAAATTCGATATCAACGATACCACCTGAGTCCTGTTTTAAATGAAAAATACCATGTTTTTTTTGCTCAGAAGATGATCCCAAATGATCTTTCATCTTTTGACGCATTTTTAACACTTCTTCACGCACTTCATTTTCATCACGGACTTGCGTCAGGATTTGGCAGCGGATCTGCTCAAATTGCTGGCATAAACTTTGATCACCTGCAATCGAGCGGGCACGGACTAAAGCCTGATGTTCCCATAACCAGGCATTTTTCTGCTGATACTGTTCATAGGCTTTTAAACTGGTCACCAACATGCCGGCTTCACCCGATGGTCGAAGGCGCGTATCAATTTCATAAACACGTCCATCCAGGGTTTGCGTGGTCATCAGCGACATAAACTTCTGTGCCACCCGAATCGCAAACTCGGCCCCACTAATGCCCTTACGACCATCGGTTTCACCCTGCTCTTCAAGCGCATGAATAAACACCAGATCCAGATCTGAGCCATAACCCAGCTCGATGCCGCCTAATTTTCCATACGCGATCACAGCAAAGCCTTTACGATCCAGACTACAACGTTGCCCATCATTCCCCAAAGGATAACCATGCCGTGCTGCGACAGCTTCATAGGCTAAACGCAAGGTTGCCTGTACACTCACTTCAGCAATATCGGTCAGTGCATCCGATACTTTCATCAACGGACTTTCTGCCAATACATCACTGGCAGCGACGGTCAGGACATTGCTCTTTTTAAATAAGCGTAATACCCGCATCTGGTCTTCAACCTGGTCAATCTCGATGCGCAGCAATTGCTGACGTAAAGAGTCTTCGAGGTCTTTGCGTTGTGGCAGACCAAAATCCATTGACAGGAACTCATCCAGCAGCACGGGATACTGCGCCAGTTCTTCACAAATCCATGGGCTGACGGTCGACATTTTTACCAGTCGCTGCAAGGCACCGCGACTTTCCATCAACATCACCAGGTACACGGTACGACGCAGTACCGACTCGACCAATGGCATCAAGCGCAACAAAGCCACTTGCGGCTGATCCGACTGTAAAATGGCCTCTATCAAATGCGGCCAGAATTTCTTTAACCGCTCCAAAGCACTGGCAGGAATTTTACGTAAAGCTTGCCCATGCCAGAAGTTCTGGATCAGGTTTCTGGCATTGTCATCCAGTACCGCATTGAGTTTTTGTTCTAGCTGGACAAAATCATCCACCGGCTCAGCAAACTCTTTTTCCTGAATTAATTGCTTAAACTGGACTTTGACCTTGTCACGCTTCTGGTTTAACACTTCAAGAAATGCTGCCCAATCGCTAAAGCCCAAGGTATCCAGCATCCGCTGTCTCAGTTCGGGTTCGGTAGGCAAGGATTGAGTCTGCTGATCATTCAAGGCCTGAATCGCATGTTCCACCCGTCTTAAAAACAGATAGGCATCTTCCAGATCAATCACCGCTTGCTGATCCAGCAACTCCGCTTCACCTAAATGATGTAAATTGACCAGACATTGACGATCTTGCAGTTCACGCTTCGATCCCCCGTAGATGAGCTGGAACACCTGCACAATAAATTCAATTTCACGAATTCCGCCTGCGCCGAGCTTAATATCTTCTTCAATATTACGGCGCATGACTTCACGCTCAATCATCGCCTTCATTTCACGCATGGCTGCGAAAGCGGAATAATCGACATAACGGCGGAATACGAACGGACGCGACATGTCCAATAACTCTGAACCTGCTTTGCCGCCCGTAATAACGCGTGCCTTAATCCAGGCATAGCGTTCCCATTCACGTCCATGCTGGCTTAGATATTTTTCCAGCCCGCTATGACTGATCGCCAGAGCCGAACCATCGCCCCACGGACGCAAGCGCATATCGACACGAAATACAAAACCGTCAGCAGTAATGTGATCCAGCAGGTAAATCAGTTTCTGTCCCCACAAAATACAGAACTGCTGCACATCAATACATTTACGCCCATTGCTTTCGCCCTGTTCATCAAAGGCAAAGATCAGGTCAATATCACTGGACAGATTCAGCTCTTGCGCACCCAGCTTGCCCATTCCGATGACAATCAAATCCTGCAACTGACCTGAATAACCGATCGGTTCACCATGTTTGGCCAATAAAGGCGGTAAGGCAAAAGCTTTGGCAGCACAGATACTGGCATCGGCAAAATCAGACAGTTCACGGGTTAGCGTGATCACATTGGTCAATTGATTGGCATCCTGCCAGATCCAGCGGAACATCAACTTGGCACGCAGCACACGCAAGGCTTTCATCCAGGCTTGTTCATTGCTGATCTCAGCCACAGCCTGTTGAACTTTTTGATAGATGGTTTCAGTCGATAATGACTCAAGGAATTGATCTTGGTGATAATCTTGTTCTAATTCTGCTTGGTATAAATTTAAAACTTGTTCAGCATATTGGCTTGCGACCAAGGTTTTTTGTAGTTGTTGCGCATTCATATCAAAAGGCTCGACTGATGTCATCTCATCTTGGTTAGTTATATCAGTTACAAGCTTATCTTTAAAATCACTTTAGACTAATTTTGCTTTGGTTTTCGCTTGAGTTGTACACAAATCAACCTGCTCACGCTCTATCGGAAGCAGTACCGTAAACACCGTGCCTTCCCCTTCATTGGAAGTCACATTGATTTCCCCCAGATTCATTTCCACAAAGCGTTTGCACAGGCTTAAACCCAGCCCGGCACCTTTTTCTCCTGCAGTGCCTTTATAACTCATGGTAATACGCGGCTGGAATAAATTCTTGATTTGTTCCGGGGTCATGCCCAGCCCCGTATCCTTGACATAAACCTCAACATAGGTGCCTTTATGTTGTGCTTGGATATAGACTTTGCCTGAGCCGTCTACATCGGTAAACTTCAGGGCATTGGACACCAGATTCTGAATCACCGAGGTGATCATGTTCATATCGGCATAGACTTTCAGATTTTCATCGACCTCATTAATCAGTTCAATATTCTTCTTGATGGCCAGTGTTTTCAGGATATCGGTCACAATATTGGTAATCTGGCGCAACTTGAAGTTAATCGGATGATAGACAAAGCGCCCACCCTCTGCCATCGCCCAATTCAGTAAGCTTTCCAACAGGTTATAGGTCGACTGCGAAGTATCATAAAGATAATCGGCAATATTCTGGATGCTCGACTCATCTAGGGTGTCACGTTCTTTGGCCAATATTTCCGCAAAACCGAGCAAACCATGAAATGGTGCACGCAGGTCATGGGAAATAATGGAAAAGAATTTGGTTTTACTAAAATTCAGTGCGGCTTCTTGTTCGTATAATTCTTTGAGTTCATCGTGATTAAATTTCAGTTCCAGCTGTTGCATGAAGTTGATGCAATGCTCTTGTAGCAATTGTTTTTGTAACTCACTAAAGCCTTGTGCTGCTTCATCAAACAGAATGATATAACCCAGTGAGGTTTGGTCCGGATGCCTGAGATGTAAGGCAATTGCTGACTGGACTTTCTTTTTAATCGGATGTAAAAATGCCAATAGGGTCTGATATTGTGGATGATCACAGTCGACCAGATCGCCATTGACGAAAAGTGTATTTAGGCTTTTGCTAATTTTGGAGGTATCTATTGCTTGTAACTTTTCAGGGCAACGATGCCAAAGGTAAGGTTCCTGATGAAAAGCGAGTAATGCCGTACTGGCTTGCATGAGTTTTCGATTGAACTGTAAAAATTGCTCAAGCAGGTTCTGCTCTGAGTTTAGCCCCAAAGAAAGAGAGATTTTACAAGCGCTTAGCTTCTCGGCTTGCTGTAGTTCTAATAATTGAATCGCCATTCCCGCCTCTCGAATATTTTCGTTATACGGTTCTTTACGTTTTATAGAAAAAATGTGAAAACTATCACTTAGTATTAACAAACTTTAACAGAAAAGGCAATTGTTGATTTAATCAATTCGCAACAAAACGTGAAATTTCATTAAAATTAAACAAGGAAACAGCATTTAAATAAGATCTTATTACAGTCTCTTATAGGAGTTAAATAAAAAATTAAGCTCTTTCATTTTTATAAATTTTCAATTAACTTATAAAGTTTTAGAAAAACAACTTAGAATTCCGATTGCCTCAAAAAACTTAAATCTTTAGTAAAATAATTAAATATTTATATCTAATATTATCCTAACTAATAACTATAAAATCATATTAAAAATAGCATTGAAAAATAAAAATAAAAAGATAAAATTAAAGATCAGGATAGACGACAATATAGTTAAAATTAATAAAGAGTAACCATGAACTACGAACAAGCATTAAGTTGTGCAAAAAATGGAAAAGCAATTCTTTTTTTAGGGTCTGGGTTTTCGTTTGGGTTGAAATCCATTGTAGGAAACACCTTACCCACTGCATCAGGTTTGGCTAATATTCTATGTGATAAAGCATCCATCTCCAAAACAGATGATTTAAAAAGAGCATGTAAAAAATATTTATTAAAAAAAAGTGCAGATGAATTAGTAGAACTTCTAAAGGATCATTTCTTAGTAAATAGGACAAGTGAAGATCATGAAACAATAGCAAGTATTCCATGGTTACGTGTATATACAACAAATTATGACAATGCCTTTGAAGTATCGGCAGCAAAAAACAGCTTAAGATATCAATCTCTGGACGCAGACAAAAGTCCAAGAGGAGAGATAACAAAGCAGAATGTTATTCATATAAACGGATATATTGAAACCCTTGATCAGACCAAACTAAATACATCATTTAAACTAACATCAACTAGTTACTTGACTCAACAGTTCAGAGAATCTGCATGGTGTAATGTATTTAGAAATGACATTCAAACAGCTCAAGCAATTTTTTTTATTGGATATTCAATGTATGACATTGATATACAAGAGATAATGTTTGAGGATGAAAGTGTAAAGAATAAGACCTTTTTTATTGATAAAGTTGACCTAACCGAAACTGAAATAGATGACATGGATATAGTAGATTTCGGAACAGTAAAACCAATTGGTATTAAATCTTTTGCGAATGATTTAAATATAACAGAAAGTATAAAATTAAAAATAGATGAAGTTCCATTGAATAATTTTCAAGAGTTAACTTTTCATAATAAAGATAACATTCCAATTAGACATGATGATGTTTCTGATTTAATGTCTTTTGGGAACCTAAACGAAATCTTATTATCTAATGATATCCTAAGTAACAATCGAAATAATTATATAATAAAAAGACATGAAGAAGATCAGTGTATAAATGATTTAAAAAACAACAAAAACTTAATATTATACTCAGAATTAGCAAATGGAAAATCAGTTTTATCTAAAATTCTATGCTACAGACTTATAATAGATGGATACAATGTATTCACTCTCAATGATGTTCACTCGAATGCTATTGCATTCTATGAAATTGAAAAGATAATAAAACAATATGACAAATGCCTCTTTCTAATTGAGAACTATACTAATAACCTTGAAATCGTTAACCACATAAACATGGCTAGAAAATCTACAACAAAATTATTATTAATATCAAGAACTATTGAGCACGAACGTTATATTGATGATATATTATTCAATAAAAAAATATTAAATACATCTGAAACATATGAAGTTGAGATTGACAAATTATCTGAACAAGATGTTTCAAAATTTATAGAATATTATGATAGATACGGACTATGGGGAAGCCGACATGCTCTTAGTAAAAAAAGCAAGGAAAATTATATCAATGAAAAAGCCAAAAGAGAAATCAGCGGTCTCTTATTAGGGATATTAGAATCACCGCAGGTTGCAAAAAAGCTTGACACTATATTCGATGAGATGAAAGCATCTGAAAGTGTTTTAAAGAATATATTAGCAATTTTATGCTTAAACATAACAAATATTCAAAATCCAACAAATTATTTGATTTCCACACTAAGTGGTGAAAATAATATTAGCTCATCAATTTTTCGTTCTAGCCCAGCTTTTAGTCATTTAATCTACAAAACTGAATATGGATATTTATTTCCAAAATCATCCATCATGGCACAATATATTTTGAACAATTTTCCTGATTCAAATTTAATTGTGAAATACCTAATTGAATTATGTAAAAACGTAAGATCAAATTCCTTTGAAAGCAATGATTTATATATGCAAATATATAAAGATTTAGCAAGTTTCAGATATGCACAGAAAATTTTGCCTAATAAAGGGAAACGTGAATCGCTAATTAATTTTTATGAAGGTTTGAGAGAGATACCACAAGAGCGAAATAATCCCCACTTCTGGCTACAGTATGCAATTGCTCGACTAAGCCACCCAGACTCTAACAACTTAAAATATGCACAATCTCATTTGGATACTGCACTATCATTAGCAAATAGAATTGATGGCTACTGGACAGATGATATTGAAACTCAATATTCAAGATATCACATTGAATATGCAATAAACTTAGAAACTCAAGAGCATGATTTAGCCTTTGAATCATTTAAACGTTCATATGAATTAATCCTAAAAATCCAAAAAGGAAATAAAAGAAAAAGTGAGGTTTTACGACCAATTTCTAGATATGAGGCCTTCTATAATAAATTTTCTAAAACAATGACAAACGAGCAACTAAAGTACTTAGAAAATGCTTGTGAAAATTTAGAGCAGATAATTTATAAGTTCGTGGACGCTAATAAGCTGCATTTTACGCGATATGATCGAGCTCTAAAAAATGTTAAAAATATTCTTGCTTCATTAAAAATAAGGCAACACATTAAAGAAAATGCATAATTAACCAAGATTAAAGTGTTCTAATGTCATAGAACACTTTAAGTTAAATATTTAATTTATTATCTAAATTTTATTGTAATAATTTAATTTAGTATAATTAATAAAATAACATTTCATATATTTAAACAATTATTAAAATTCAAAACCCTATAAATATCCTAAAGCTTAAATCTAACATTCTATAATTAACAATACAACTTAAGATAATAAAAAACCCCAAGCCTTTAATACCAGCTTGGGGTCTTTGAATCTTGGTCCCGAGGGTCGGACTCGAACCGACACGTCATCTCTGACAGCGGATTTTGAGTCCGCCGCGTCTACCAATTTCACCACCTCGGGAAGAGTGCGATGCTTTGTGTTGCGTATAATAACCTGTTTGATTTTATTGTCAAACACTAACTACCGCTTATTGCTCACTTTTAAATCACTCAGATATTTTTCTATCAATAAACACGCGAACTCAGCGAAAAAACGCAAAAAAGACTATACTACGCCCAATTTTTGCAATGTTTTAGATGTATGCAACTCTCCGACTTTTCGTTTGATCTCCCCGATGAACTTATTGCTCGCTATCCCTTAGACAGTCGTAGCGCATCTCGCCTGCTGCATATCGATGCGCAAGGTCAATATCACGACCATGCCTTTACCGATATTCTCGATCTACTCGAAGACGGTGATTTACTGGTACTGAATGACACCAAAGTCATGAAAGCACGCTTAAAAGGTAAACGTGCCACTGGTGGGGCAATCGAAGTACTGGTTGAACGTATGTTGGATACCCACACTGCACATTGCCATATCAAATCAAGTAACTCACCTAAAGCAGGCGCAGAACTGTATATCGGTGAAGATGCGGTTCCTGTCACCGTACAAGGTCGCCATGAAAACCTGTTTGTGGTGAAGTTTTCCCAGCCGATTTTGTCGGTACTGGATCAATACGGTCAGCTCCCGATTCCACCTTATTTCAATCGTGAAGCCGAAGAGATTGATACTGAACGTTATCAGACCGTGTTCCACGACCCTGAAAAAATTGCCAGTGTCGCTGCACCCACAGCCAGCCTGCATTTCGATCAAGACCTGTTAGAAAAATTAGCCGCTAAAGGCGTACAAAAAACCTTTGTGACCTTACATGTCGGTGCAGGAACGTTTATGCCTGTACGCACTACAGACATTACCAACCATATCATGCACAGTGAATGGTGTGATGTCCCACAAGCCACCATTGACCTGATTCTGGCAACCAAGGCACGCGGTAATAAGGTGATTGCAGTAGGCACTACGGCGACCCGTGCGCTGGAAAGTGCAGCACAGGCCAACCAAGGCAAAATTGCAGCATGGACCGGTGATACCCAGATCTTTATCTATCCGGGTTATCAGTTCTGTATCGTGGACCGTTTGATTACTAACTTCCATTTACCTGAATCGACCTTATTGATGCTGGTTTCAGCCTTGTCGAATCGTGACAATATTTTGGCTGCTTATAAACATGCAGTGCAACAACGTTATCGCTTCTTTAGTTATGGCGATGCGATGCTGATTGATAAACTCGACGCTTAAAACAATCAATAGGCTAAATTCAGGTTTAGCCTATTTTTTTCAGAATAATGATTTAAGAAAACCATGCCATTTATATCAAAAAAAATTCAAAAAACCTTTCAAAATCAACTTATGCATAATCAGGTGACCTTAGAAAATATTAAGGCCATTCGCCAATTGCTTGAGGAACAGCCCACACCCGACACGCTTATTCATCGCTTAAAACATTGGCAAGGCGAGCAAAACCTGTATATCAAGAATTACCTTTACTGGGCGCTGACCACACTGAGCCTGATTTTTTTATTGGCTGGCCTTTTGTTCTCAGCCTACTACCTGATTGTTTGTGTTGCTTTGTTTGCTCTTGGGCTGCGTTATCGCATTCCGACCATTGAACTGGAAAACTTAAAACAGGAACTCAGGCTTTATCTGCTGGAACAGACCTATCAGGTTCAGTTTGATCATGAAAATACACCATTACCCCATGCATTACAGGAACATCCCTTATTTCAACTCGGTGATAAAGACAATACCGTGACAACCTTGCTTACTGGGCAAATGCTCATTAAACAGAAAAACTATGATTATTCAGTGATTAAATATCATTACACTTATTTAACCAAAACAACCGATAATCAGGGAAGAGAGGTTTGGGAAACCACTCATTGTGATTTGTGGGGGGTGCTGATGGAGAATTTTCCCTATAAAGGCGTTAGTATTTCAGCCGCACATAAAAGCCGTTGTCATCTTGGCATTGAATGGCAGTCCAGTGATATCCGTTTTAACCACAAGTACCAGCAAAGTGGTGTCAATGAATTTGAGTTTGTGAAATTCTTAACACCAGAACGCTTACTGGCACTTGAGCAGATGATGCAGGCTTTTCATGGCGATTTTTATGTCGATCCGCACACTAGTGTGATGTGCTGGTTATTTAATGAGTCGCCTTTGGCCGAAAATAATTATTTGTTTCAGGCCATGAGCATCAATGAACTGGCTGAAAAGCTGGAACAGTTGCAAATGCCAAAACTTCAACGTTTACAAGATGCTTTCTACAGTCTGCTCAAGACCCTCTAATTGCATTTATAACGGTTAAAATAACCCGCAAGGTACTTCTTAGTTTCTGAAATTTAACGCATAATTCATTTTATACCCAGCAATTATAATGACATAAAAACGCCATGCCGATCGATACCGTACAACAAGCCCTCCATATCCGGCGTAAAAAAAATGCGCAGGTATTTCGTAATATCGCCCGTTTGTGGGAGGCTGGACAAAAATCGCATAGCGATCAGGATTTGTTAGATGCTTTGCATCCTTGGCGTGAAGATCATAATCTGTGTTTTTTTAATGCCCTGCCCTACTTACTGGGCATCATCAGCATCGGCACGCTGGTGTTTGGCTATTTTCTGCATCCGCATATTCAATATATCTGGAGCCTGCTCGGGGCATTTCTGACTGGTTTTCTGGCGTATCTCCTGTATGAACCACGAGAACCTCTCAACCGTGTAATCAATTATCTTGAACAACGCATCACGGTATTACGTTATGGCCTGCAGTTTCAGCAATTGCCTGCTTATTTACCGATTCAGGCGCAACCACTACTGGTGATGAGTAAGTTAAAACAACATTTCCCCTTATTTAATCGTGGCAGTGAATCCAACGAAATCACCCAATACGCATCCACGACATGGAACGATGGCACAAACACGCATCAGGTATTGCTTTTTCAATATCACTACGTTAATGAAATGCCAATCCTGCAAGATCAGGGTAACGATAAGAAAATCGTCAAAGAGATCCATAAAGATTTATGGGGCGCCTTTATTTTTCAAATGCCTGCTTTGGGGATTGCAGTCAGTGATCAGCGTTCCCGTTTTTTTGAGCCCTATAGCAGTGCTTGGCAAAGCAGCGATATCCTGATTAATCAGGAACTGAATATTTTTGGTCTGGATCAACATCAGTTGGCCAAGCAGGTCAGTCCGAGTTTAACTTTAAAATTACATGATTTTTTTCAACATTTTAACGGTGATTTAATTTATCATCATCAAGAACAAATTCTGTGTTATTTAGGCGAACAAAATCTTTTCCAAACCGCCAGTAAACGCAGTGAAATACATGATATTCCGGCATTACGCGGACACTTGCGCACCATGACCATGCCGCAGTATCAGAAGTTTCAACAACTCATGCTGAATTTAATTAGCTAATCATCTCGCAATAACAATAAGGGGCAAGCGATGACAGGTTTACTCATTTTCTTGGGGATTTTTGTGGTGCTGATTGTCTGGGGCGTGTCGATCCGCAACAACATCGTACGCTATTTTAATGCCACCAAACGGGCATGGTCAGAAGTGGCCAATTTTGAACGTCAAAAAGTAAAAACACTAGAAGCATTGGAAGCAACGCTGGACCAATATACCCAGTTCGAGAAATCCACTTTGGAAAAAGTCACTGAATTGCGTCAGCAGATCCTCAATCTGAATGTCAATGACACGGATATTTCACAGTTACAACAGATTGAGAAAATGAGCAAAGAGCTAATCCGTAGCTTGAATGTTGTGGTCGAGAATTATCCTGAACTGAAAGCGGACGCGCTGTATAGCAAGATGATGGATGATATTCAGGAACAAAACGAGAATGTCGGTGCTGCGATTACAATTTTTAACCGTAACGTGGAATTGTTTAATAACCAGATCGAAGTATTTCCCAATAACCTGATCAATACCCTGACCTTATCCAAGAAAAGCATTCGTCCGTTTAAGGATAATCTGGCCACTGACAATTTTGACTATAAACCGAATTTTTAGTGCATTTGAATTTCCCATAAAAAATATTCCTTTATCCCCCTCTTTTCAAAGAGGGGTTAGGAGAGATTATTATTTTTTGGCTATGGCTACATTTAGTAGTAGAACTGGACGCCATAATCAAGGAAAATAGCCGCTTTTGATCAGCGAACTGTTTTTTCGCCTTGATGGATAGTGTATGAAATTTGAAAAATTAGGCCAGTCGGGGCGCGCCCGTCGTGGTCGACTCACCTTAGAACATGGTGTGGTTGAAACACCTGTATTTATGCCGGTCGGTACTTACGGCACGGTCAAAGGCATGTTGCCGCGCGATATTGAAGACATTCAGGCACAAATTATTCTGGGGAATACCTTCCATCTTTATTTACGTCCTGGTCTGGAAGTGATTAAAGAGCACGGCGGTCTACATGAGTTTATCAAATGGGATAAACCGATTTTGACGGATTCGGGCGGTTTCCAGGTCTTTAGTCTGGGTGCAATGCGTAAGATCAAGGAAGAAGGCGTCACCTTCCGTTCGCCGATCGATGGTTCAAAAGTGTTCCTGTCTCCAGAAATTTCGATGGAAATTCAACAGGTACTCAACTCAGACATCGTGATGATTTTTGATGAGTGTACTCCTTACCCTGCGACGCATGAAGAAGCGCAAAAATCATTGCAGCTTTCTTTACGCTGGGCAAAACGTTGTAAAACCCACCACCATGATGAACTCAAGAATAAAAATGCTTTATTCGGCATCATTCAGGGGGGCATGTACGAAGACCTGCGTGATGAGTCACTGAAAGGCTTGTTGGAAGTCGGTTTTGACGGTTATGCGATTGGTGGCTTGTCGGTCGGTGAACCGAAAGAAGAAATGATCAAGGTGCTTGATTATTTACCGAATAAAATGCCACAGGACAAACCACGTTACCTGATGGGTGTGGGTAAACCGGAAGATATCGTGGAAGCGGTACGCCGTGGCGTCGATATGTTTGACTGCGTGATGCCAACCCGTAATGCCCGTAATGGTCATTATTTTGTGACCGATGGTCTGGTCAGAATCCGTAACAGCAAATATCGTCATGACAAAGGGCCATTAGACCCACATTGCGATTGCTACACTTGTAAAAACTTTACCCGTGCCTATTTATATCATTTAGAGAAGTGCGGTGAGATGTTGGCTTCAATGCTCGGCACCATCCATAACTTGCGTTACTACCAACGCCTGACCCAAGGTATGCGTGATGCGCTGGATAACGGCACATTTGATGAATACGTTCAGGACTTTTATGCACGTCGTGGATTAGATGTTCCGCCTTGCCCAGAAGACTAATGTCAGGTAAATGCATCAAGATTTGCGCCTAATCGCAAGACAAGGTACATTGCAAAACGAATTGGAATTTATTGTTAATTTTTTGGCTTTTTAATTTTAGGAAAACGAAATGAGTCTTTTCATCTCTACTGCTCATGCTGCACCGGGTGCAACACAAGGTCCAAGTCTTATGGCTAACTTGTTGATGATCGCGGTATTTATCGCAATCTTCTATTTCTTGATCTGGAGACCTCAGGCAAAACGTGCCAAAGAACACCGTTCTTTGATCGAAAGTCTGGGTGTAGGCAGCGAGATCGTGTTTGCTGGTGGTTTAATGGGGAAAATTATCAAACTCGAAGGTGACTTTGCAGTCGTTGAACTCACTCGTGGTGTTGAGGTAAAAATCCAGCGTGCGAGTGTCATTTCAGTATTACCTGAAGGCACATTAAATAACCTTTAATCATAAAATAGTCGTGCCTCAGCACGACTTTTTCATTTAAGAAGAAAGCGAATGCGTTACCCTGCATGGAAATATTTACTGATCCTGGTTGTCCTTGTGATCAGTACGTTATATGCACTTCCAAGTCTGTATCCAGATGAGCCTGCCGTCCAGATTTCTGGCGCAAAAGCCGGCACCAAGATTGATCAGACCATCGTGCAAAAAGCTGAGCAGATTTTAAAAACTGCCGATATTAGCAGTCACGACAATAGCTTCACCAACAATGCGGCATTATTACGTTTAAGCTCTTCTGAGGCGCAGTTAAAAGCCAAAGAAGTGCTTCGTCGTGATCTTGGTGATGACTATGTGGTTGCACTCAACCTTGCGCCAACCACACCGGAGTGGTTGCAAAAGATTGGGGCTAAACCGATGAAACTCGGTCTGGACTTACGTGGCGGTGTACACTTCTTGCTCGAAGTCGACATGGATAAAGCGATTAGTCAGCGTATGGAAACATCTGCGACTGATTTGCGTCGTCAATTCCGTGATAACAAAATCAAATTCAATAACCTGGCGTTAAACAACAACACCATTACAGTGCAGTTTGCAAACAATGCAGACCGCGATGCAGCGACTGATTTCTTGCGTCGTAATGGTAACGAGTTTACTCAACAGGCAGTTGCGACCTCATCTGGTGCGACTTTAAGACTGAATTATACCGATGCCCGTCGTCAGGAAATTCAGTCTTATGCAGTGAACCAAAACTTAACCACCCTACGTAACCGTATCAACGAACTGGGTGTGGCAGAAGCTTTGGTACAAACCCAAGGCAGCAACCGTATTGTAGTTGAATTACCGGGTGTACAGGATACGGCTGAGGCAAAACGTGTCTTGGGTCGTACAGCCAACCTGGAATTCCGTCTGGTTGCAGACAGCAATGATCAATATATCGATCCGTATACCGGTAAATATAACGGTCAGCCACTTCCTCCTGGTACTGAGGTGTTCGCTTACCAATCACTGGATAGTGGTCGTCAGTTGCTGTTACAACGTAACCGTATCTTGACTGGTGAGCGTGTGCAGAATGCAAGTTCTGGCTTTAGCCAGGATTCTGGTGGTGCTGAAGTTAACATTACTTTGGACTCTGCCGGCGGTAAGCTCATGTCAGATGCAACGCGTGGTGCAGTTGGCAAACGGATGGCAGTTCTGTTTATCGAAAATAAACAGAAGATCTCTTATGTCGCAGATCCGAATACAGGCGTTCAGACTGAAGTTCGTACCCCATATACCGAATCTGTGGTGATCAATGCGGCAACCATTCAGGCGGTGCTGGGTTCACAATTCCGGATTACCGGTCTGGATTCACCACAAGAAGCAGCCGAGCTTGCCTTGATGCTGCGTGCAGGTGCACTTGCTGCGCCGATGTACTTCGTAGAAGAACGTGTGGTTGGTCCTAGCCTCGGTCAGGAAAACATTGATAAGGGTGTACTCTCAACTCAGATCGGCTTCTTGCTGGTTGCCATCTGGATGGTCGTGTTCTTCCGTTTATTCGGTCTGATCGCAAACTTTGCCCTGGTCTTTAACTTGGCCATGATCTTGACCGTGATGTCATGGATTGGTGCTTCCCTCACCCTGCCAGGTATTGCGGGTATCGTGATTACCATTGGTATGGCGGTCGATTCCAACGTCCTGATCTGTGAACGAATACGGGAAGAAATGCTCTGGGGCGCCTCGCCCAAACAGGCGATTGTGGCAGGTTATGATCGAGCCTATAACACCATTCTTGACTCGAACTTAACCACCTTACTGGTTGCGTTTATCTTGTTCGCGATTGGAACAGGTCCGATTAAAGGCTTCGCGGTAACATTGATGATTGGTATTATTTGTTCAATGTTTACGGCCATTACCGTCACTCGTGCCATCGTCCAGCTCATTTATGGCAAACGCCGTAATTTGAAAAAGTTGAGTATTTAAGGAGATTCATATGACTGATCTGACTCAACCAGACTCAAAACAATACGGTCGCCCGGATAACCTGAAAATTATCCCGTTCATGAAGATTGCCAAACCGGCGGCAATCTTGTCGATCCTGCTGACGATTGCGAGTATCTTCTTTATCGTGACCAAAGGCTTGAATCTCGGACTGGATTTCACTGGGGGGATTTCAGCCGAATTGAACTACAAGCAAGGTGTACAGCCTACGCAAGTGGTTCAGGCACTTGACCGTGCTGGCTTTAAAGATGCCGTAGTACAAACCTTGGGCAGTAATACCGACCTGATCGTGCGTATGCCTGTGCAAGAAGACCTGAATGTCGAAGACCTCAGCAATAGCATCACCAAAGCGGTTCAATTACCGAATAACACCGTTGAAGTGCATAAAGTAGATGCGGTAGGTGGTGCTGTCGGAAATGAGCTTTACGTGCGTTCTGCAGGCGCTGTTGCACTGGCTTTGATCTTGATGCTGATCTACGTCACCATTCGCTTCGAGTTTAAACTCGCGATGGGCGCGGTCATGTCATTATTCCATGACATCGTACTGATTATCGGTGCATTCGCATTGTTCCAGTGGCCTTTCGACTTAACCGTATTGGCTGCAGTCCTTGCGGTGATCGGTTTCTCACTTAACGATAACATCGTTGTCTCGGATCGTATCCGTGAGAACTTCCGTAAGATTCGTGGTGCCACGCCACGTGAAATCGTCGATATTGCACTGACAGAAACCTTACGCCGTACCATCCATACCTCGATGACCTTATTACTTGTGGTTCTTGCCATGATGTTCTTGGGCGGTGATGGTTTACACTGGTTCTCTGTTGCCATGTTTGTCGGTGTATTCGTGGGAACTTACTCATCGATTTATATCGGTACAGCATTCGCTTTATGGCGTGGTCTGAACCGTCAGGACTTTATTGTCCAAGTTAAACCTGAATTTGAAGAAGAAGAGATTCCTTAAATCCCTCTCCTCTTTGATTCAAATAAAATGCCAGCAATATGCTGGCATTTTTTTATTGCGTTAAAATCTGCTCTATCTGACGATGCTTTAATACTGAACAATCTGGATCTGTGGAAATTGAAAACCTCGGCAAGACCGCTCTGCCCGCCATGCAATGGTGACCACAAGATTCTGGTTCAGGATAAAGTTCTGATAGGCAAAAGTGCCAATCAATGGATGCGAACACATACCACCCTGATTTGTAGGATGAATCTGCGTATTCAAACTATTTAGGTCTAAACGAATACCAAGACCTGAGGCTTTTAAAATTGCTTCTTTGGTGGTCCAGACCCTAAACCAATATTCTGTGTCTTGATCTTGCTGCTGCCAAGTCTGGTATTCCTCAGGATGAAAAGCATGCCGGGCCAAGGCATCAAAACGGACTTTTCGGTCCAGCGCTTCAACATCAATGCCGATATCTTGAACACATTCGCTCATTGCCAGTGCATAATATTGCTGACTATGCGAATGATTAAAATGTAAGGAATGGGAACTTAAAAAAGGTTTGCCATGCTCATGTTTGGAAAACCCCAGATCATCTATAGTGCAATGCAGTTGATGAGCCAGAAGCTGATTACGTCGCGCCTGAATCTGCTGTTTTTGATAATGATTAAAGCCTCTAAAATCGGCAAAATCTGTTTTATCCTTTTGCAGCAGCTGCGCCAATGCCTGAACATGGATGTGTATGATACCTGTCGTCATGAGCAACATCTCCTGTGTATAAAAAAGCCCAAAGCAAAGTTTGGGCTTTTGAGCATCGAATACAGCTTAACGCTTGAATTTCTTTTCAGCTTTCTTAAACTTCTGAACATAACGACGCTTACGTGCTGCAACGCGTTCGTCCACTTGGGATTTACGTCCTTCAAATGGGTTCTCTGAGGTTTTAAAGTCAATACGAACTGGCGTACCTTCAAGCTTATAGACTTTACGGAATACGTTTTCCAGATAACGACGATAATCCGCTGGAGTCTTATCCACCTTGTTACCATGAATGACGATGGTTGGTGGATTTTGTCCGCCCATATGCGCATAACGCATTTTAATACGACGCCCACTGATCATTGGTGGCTGATGCGCCTCAGTAGCATCACTTAAAATCTGGGTCAGTTTCGCCGGTGAAACTTTTAGGTTTGCCGACTCGTAAGCACGATGGATCGAAGGATAAAGCTCACCCACGCCTGTACCATGTAGGGCTGAAATCAAATGGATTTTTGCCCATGGAATAAAGTCAAAACGACGTTCCACATCAAGTTTACATTGCTTACGATCATACTCGGTCATGTTGTCCCATTTGTTGATCGCAATGACCATGGCACGGCCTGCTTCAAGTGCATAACCAATCAAATGCAAGTCTTGTTCAACAATCCCTTCACGTGCATCGACCACCACGACCACAACATGCGCATCTTTCATGGCTTGCAGGGTTTTAACGATTGAGAATTTCTCAATCATCTCATCGACTTTACCTTTACGGCGTACACCGGCAGTGTCGATCAAGGTATATTGACGACCATCACGCTCATAAGGAATATAGATCGAATCACGGGTTGTACCTGGCTGGTCAAACGCAACCACACGCTCTTCCCCAAGTAAACGGTTTACCAACGTCGATTTACCCACGTTTGGACGACCGATAATCGCTAAACGCAAACCGGTATTTTTATTGTGCTCGTCCGGATTTTCATCTTCAGGCACTTCAGCCAACACTTCTTCAAGCATTTGCTGCACACCACGACCATGGCTGGCCGCAACCTGCATTGGTTCGCCCATACCAAGCTTGTAGAATTCAACTAATGCAGCTTCTGCATGGACACCATCGACCTTGTTGGCCACCAGATGGACTTTTTTGCCTAATGTACGTAGCTCACGGGCAATCTGCTCATCCGACGCCAATAAACCAGCGCGTGCATCTACCACAAACACAATAATGTCTGCTTCATGGATAGCTGTTTTTGACTGCTCGGCCATGTAAGAGTCAATGCCACCTTCATTCTCACCAATACCGCCCGTATCTACGACAATGAATGATTTATTTTGATAAACCGCATCGCCATATTTGCGGTCACGAGTTAAACCAGCGAAGTCAGCAACCAAAGCATCACGACTTTTGGTGATTTGGTTAAATAGCGTTGATTTTCCGACGTTTGGACGACCAATGAGCGCAATAACGGGTTTCATAAATTAACCTTAATTCAGACGAGCCATCGTTGATGACATCGTATCAGAAACAGTATGGAAGATTTTGGTGATCAAGTAATCACAATAAAAATTCGGGGTTTTGTTTAAACAAATACCCCGATCATTCTTTTATTAGCAATAGCTAATTGAGCATTTTAGCACAAGCTAAGGCAAAATTAACGATTCTGCCAAATGGTTAATGCACCTTTTCGTGTTGCAACATAAAGCTGGTTGTCAATCACACGCAATGAACGCACTTCACCACTGGTTTTGGCACGACCGATCAACTTGCCTGAGGCCGGATTAATCAGATGAAGTACACCATCCAGATCACCCACCACCAGGTTTTGTCCTAACATCACAGGGTTGCTCAGCTGGCGGTTTAACAGTTCTTCATTCTGCCAAACCAACTCGCCAGTCACCAAGTTATAAGCATTTAACTTGCCATCGGTTGTGGTCACGAATACTTTATCTTCGGCAACTTCGGCAGTGTTGGTACTGCTGGCATCTTCACTCCATACCACACGTTGTGAAGCAAGATCGATTACAGTAACCTGACCCTGGAAGCTTGTGGTGACAAGGAATTGACCTGCAACAACCGGATCGCCGACTACATCAATCAAACGCTGGATGTCTGAACGACCATCGCTAATCGCCACACGGCGCTGGAAGCGAGGCACACCACTGATAATATCTAGTGCATATACATAAGCATTGGCAGAACCAATCAACACGGTACGCTCATCCAAGCGCACTGGGGCTGGCTGACCACGTAAACTAAACTGTACATTTGGCAGTTTATAGGCCCAGACTTGCTGGCCTGTTACTGCATCATGCGCAAACACAGTGCCATCATTGGCAATGGTAATTACACGACCCGACTGGATCAAGGATGGCGACAGAATGGCACCTGACAGTTTTGCCGTCCACTTTTGCTCACCTGTAGCCTGATCTAAACCAAATAACTGTCCTTTACGATTGCCAATGACCACAATCCCTTCACCGGCTTCTACACCGGCAGTCAGTTCTTGTTTGGTAATCTTGCTTTTCCAAAGGCGTTCTTTGCCTTTGTAAGCAGACACCTGACCATCAGGGTCAATCGCAAAAATCACACCATTGTCTGTATCCAGCTGTAAGCGCAAAGCCTCAGCCGCATTGGTAGACGAAACACTTTGTGAAAAAACAAGGTTTAAACTTTGTTCTTGCGTGATTTTTGGCAATGGATTTGGTTTTGCCTCTTTTACTTTATTGCTCGAACATCCAACAAGTAAAGCTGAAGCAATTGCAATTGCCAAAGGAAGTTTTAGTTTATTCTGCATTAAGACTCATCCACTTTGGTATCTAAGATCGGGCGCTCAAACTCAGGATCATCTACTAAAACGCCGACACTTTCGAGTTTAATTTGTAAAAGCTGACGCTCCTGTTTACGCTCGAGCAGGTTATCCCATGCACTTTGATACGCTTTACGCGCAGAGGCGTTGTCTTTCTTCGCAACAAAAATATCACCGCGAAGCTCATCAGCAGTAGCCTTGAACGCAGGCTCTGTCACAGCAGACAAGGTTTTTAAGGCTTCGTCAAATTTGTTTTGTGCCAATTGCGCATCAGCCAAACGTATTTTTACAACCTGTAGCAAACCCTCGTCTTTTACTTTTGAGTTTTCAACTTTCTTCAAGGCTTTTTCAGCAGCAGCATAGTCCTGCTTGTCATACGCAAGCTTCGCCATAACAAATTGTGTCTGAATTGCCTGTGCAGAATCGGCATCTTCTTTCACAATTTTATCTGCAGCCTCAGACAGGCTTGCAAAGGCATTGGGCTGACCTGTGGCAGCTTTGGCCTCATCCATCAACTTCTGTACCTTCGCCGTCTGGTTCTGGGCTTCGGCAAGATTTTTCTTTTGCCAGTATTCCCATCCGAAAAAGGCAATCAAGGCAATGAGAATTCCGCTAATGATTGCAGAACCATATTTTTTGGCAAACGACTTTAAACTGTCGAGCTGTTCATCATCACTTAAACTCATGTGATTGTCCTTTTCCTAAATTCTTCAACTTATTGTTTAAATTTTTCAATCAAAAACGGCGTCAGTTCAGTCAAAGCAACTTGAGACTGTTCTGCAGTCGCCAATTCTTTAATGAGAAGCTGCTGTGATTCCCACTCGCGCTCACCCAAGATCATCGCAAAAATCGCACCTGACTGATCGGCCTTTTTCATTTGGCTTTTCATGCTGCCTTGTGAACCTGTTTTTAAACGAATCGGGCTATTTGCCGCTTCCAGCTGATCACGAATCTGTTCCGCCAAGACCAAAGCTTTGGCTTGATAAGCCGGTTCAGCCAACAAGAAGATTTCGCAATCACGTACTGCTTTGGCCTGTTCGACTTGCTCGAGCAACAGGAGCAAACGTTCCATGCCCATCGCAAAGCCAACCGCAGGCACAGACTGATCCGCCTTACCTTTTAACTGCCCGACTAGACCGTCATAGCGACCACCTGCACACACCGTGCCTTGTGAACCCAACATGGTGGTGGTCCATTCAAATACGGTTTTGTTGTAGTAATCCAAACCACGGACTAACTTCTGGTTAATCACAAACTCGATACCCGCATCAGTGAGGTATTGCTGTAATTGCTGGAAGTGATTGATTGAATCTTCTTTGAGGAAATCATGCAACTTGGGCGCATTTTCCAGAATCTTTTGGGTCGACTCAATTTTAGAGTCCAGAATACGCAATGGATTGGTGCTTAAACGACGTTGCGAGTCTTCATCCAGAGCATCTTTGTGCTGATTTAAAAACTCAACCAATGCAGCACGGTATTCTGCACGTTCGTCGGTTTCCCCGAGTGTATTCAACTCAAGTTGAACCTTGTCCGCAACGCCCATACGCTTCCACAAACGTGCTGTCAGTAAAATCAACTCGGCATCGATATCGGGTGTTGCCACACCAAAGGTTTCTACACCAAACTGATGGAACTGGCGGTAACGGCCCTTTTGCGGTTTTTCATAACGGAACATCGGTCCCATATACCACACACGTGGCGTCGCACCGCGCAACAGATTATGTTCAAGCAAGGCACGTACACAACCCGCAGTCCCTTCTGGACGTAGCGTCAGTGATTCAGGCGGATTTCCCTTGTCAAAAAAGGTATACATTTCTTTTTCAACGATATCGGTCGCATCGCCAATAGCACGTTTGAATAAACCGGTTTGCTCAACAATCGGTAAACGGATCTGTTGATAACCATACGCATCCATTAAAGATGCAAGTTGTTGTTCCAGACTTCTCCAAGCCGCAGTTTGCGTTGGAAGGATGTCATTAAAACCTTTGATAGCGACGATTGAACTCATGATGAACTACGAATAATTTCTTTAGATTTTGCTTCTTCAAGCTCTTGAACACGTTGACGAACCATTGTTTCAATTTCATCAACCAACTGATTTGTGTCGATTAAATGGCTCTTTTCGCCATTACGGTACACCAGTGAACGCGGAGATGCCCCGACAATCCCGATATCCGCTTCTTTGGCTTCACCCGGACCATTCACCTTACACCCGATCACAGACAAGTCCATCGGGGTACGGATATCTTCTAGACGCTCTTCCAGTGCCTGCATCACCTGAATCACATTGAATTCCTGACGTGAGCAGCTTGGACAAGCAATAAAGTTAATGCCATTTGAGCGCAGGCCCAGCGATTTTAAAATATCAAACCCGATTTTAATCTCGTCTTCCGGCTCGGCAGCAAGCGAGATACGCATGGTATCGCCAATGCCTTCCATCAATAATCCACCCAGCGCGATGGCTGATTTCACCGTACCGGTACGATAGATACCTGCCTCTGTGACACCGAGATGCAAAGGATTATCAATCTGTTGCGACAATAAGCGATACGCATCCATGGTCAGGAAAACATTCGAAGCTTTTACGCTGACTTTGAACTCATGGAAGTCCAGACGGTCCAGAATATCGATATGACGCATCGCCGACTCAAGCAAGGCCTGCCCGGTTGGCTCGCCATATTTCGCCTGTAAATCTTTTTCCAGTGAACCCGCATTCACACCGATACGGATCGAAATACCATGATGTTTTGCCGCAGCAACCACCTCACGTACTTTCTGATCTGAACCGATATTCCCCGGGTTAATGCGCAAACAGTCGGCACCATAATCCGCCACAGCCAACGCAATACGATGATCAAAATGAATATCCGCCACCAGAGGCACGGTCACACGTTTACGAATAGCACCAAATGCCTCTGCTGCTTCCATTGAAGGAACAGAAACACGCATGATATCTGCACCAGCATCTGCACAGCGCTGGATTTGCGCGACAGTCGCATCGACATCACAGGTTTCAGTATTCGTCATACTTTGAACACTAATCGGGGCATCACCACCGACATACACCGAACCGACACGGATTTTACGTGTCGGGCGGCGTTTAATGGGGTTCACAATCATCGTATAGCTCTACTCTTTGTCGTTAACGAGACAAACGGAATTCTGCTTTTCCATTGACGGTATAAGGAGACAATGAAATCTGTTCCTGATTCAAAACCAGGGATACAGCGGTCGCATCGTCCAAACGAATCTGGAATGGCGACTGACCACTCAGATTCAAGGTCGATGCCTGACGACCTGTTGCCAATACTTTACCTGTTGCATCCACAATATGCACAGAGGTTGGTCGGCTAAAGTTCAGCACTAATTGGTCACCAGATGTTGCTGCCGTTGTATTTCCACCCATCGGCAGAATTTCAACTTCAGAGTTTTTGATCTTTGGTACATCCGCATCATCCTTATGGCTTGATGTCCAATTCTGTACAGCCATGACCGCTAACCATGCCAATACTGCCACCGCTGCCACAATCGCAATGCGTTTTAACCATTTACGGTTACGTACGCTTTTCGAACCTGACAATTTCCCCATGATCTTAATCGGAGAGTTATTCAGGGCATGGCTGGCTTTAAGGCCGGTATCATTAACATAGATTTCATCAAAACGCTGAATGATCGCGCTTGCATCCGCATTTAAATGCTTGGCATAAGCACGATAATAGCCTTTGATAAAGGTCGCTTCTGGCAATGACTTGTAGTCATCTTGCTCTAATGCCGTCAAGGTTTTGACCGGCATGTTCAATACGTTTGCAATCTCTTCAATTTCTTTCTTTTGTGCAATACGAATTTGACGCAAATACTCACCAGGTCGTTGAATATTTCCTAACGCAGACGATGGCGAGGTTGAGCCAGTTGGCTGATGTGAATTTGGATTTATTTCCATACGGCCTCAGTACTGTACTGTAATTGCAAATAACGTTGATATTCTGGACTATCAGGAAATAAAGCGCGTAACTGATTGACTAACACTTGCATTCCTAACTGATCCGCATTTGCCCGAGCAATGCGTAAACCAATCCAAAGCGCACGGGCACCCTGGTTTTTCTGACCTACATTACGAACATATTGTTCGTATAGTTGCGATGCATCTCTATTATTTTGTTGCAAATAGAAAATTTCCGCCAACTCTAACATTGAAATTGTTGCGTTTCGATTCGCTTGTAGCGCCTGTTTGAATGCTTTTTCAGCATTCGCCACATCGCCGAGTTTTAAATAGATTCGCCCCAGGTTTTCCAGCGACTGAAAACGCTGATCATAACCCAGAGTTGCGCCCGCACGGGTAAATTGCTCAATGGCTTCATTATAGCGCTGCTGCTGGTACAAATATGTACCGTAATTATTACGCGCCTGAGCATTATCTGGTTCGGAGGAAATAGCACGCTTGAAATAAGACTCCGCTTTTTCCATATTGGCTGCGCTGCCTTCCTGTTGCAGCAGGATGCCCATCATCATGTTGGCGTTGGCATCCCGGGAATTCAGTTTTAATGCCTGATCAAGCGAACGCTTGGCTGAATCCAGATCACGTGTACGAATATATTCTGCCGCAAGTTGCGTACGCACCTGCACCGCTTTTTCAGGATCTTTTTTTAATGTTGTAGATGGCGTCTGGCAAGCTGTTAAGCCAAGTAAAGTAAACACAACAGCTGTCGCTATAATCGTTTTTGATCGAGTTGTATTCAACGCTTTTTCCCCAAGTTTTATCCTTGTGTGCGCAATATTTCTTGTCGTTGCGCCACTTTCTTTTTCCACTGTTCAGCACGACGGGTTCGGTCAGCCACCTGTCCTACCAATTGTCCACATGCCGCATCGATATCATCGCCACGTGTCTGACGAATCGTACACACAAATCCGGCATCCGACAAAGTTTTTTGGAAGGCAATAATGCGGTTACGGCTCGAACGGCCATACGGTGCATGCGGGAACGGATTAAATGGAATCAGATTGATTTTACTTGGTAAGTTTTTCAGCAACTTTAACAATTGCTGTGCATGCTCAGGCTGGTCATTGACCCCTTCCAGCATCACATATTCAATGGTGACATGGCGACGAGAACTTTCATTGCCATCTTTGCCCAAATAACGCTGGCAAGCCGCAATCAGTTGCTGTAACGGATATTTTTTATTGATCGGTACCAGTTCATTACGCAATTCGTCATTCGGTGCGTGTAATGAAATTGCCAGGGCAACATCAATATCCTGCGCCAGTTGATCGATCTTTGGCACCACGCCCGAGGTTGATAAGGTGACACGGCGTTTCGACATGCCATAAGCAAAGTCATCCAGCATCAACTGCATCGAACTGAGCACAGCATCGTAATTGAGTAAGGGTTCACCCATCCCCATCATCACGACATTGGTGACAGTACGTTCACGCTCAGCAACCGGCACTTCTTCCATGTAGGAATAGTTCGCCATCCACAGCTGACCAATAATTTCTGCAGGGGTTAAGTCACGCTGGAAACCTTGCTTACCGGTAGAACAGAATGAACAATCCAGTGCACAGCCCACTTGTGAAGAAATACACAGGGTTTTACGCGCGCCAGTTTTATCATCAGCCGGAATCAGGACCGTTTCAACCAGCGAGCCCTCACCATTACCGACACGGAATACCCACTTACGGGTGCCATCTTTGGAATAGTTACGATGCACCACTTCAGGCGCTTTAATTTCACAGATTTTTTCTAATTTTTCACGTAATTTGCCCGAGATATTGGTCATCTCGGCAAAATCTGTCACAAAATATTGATGAATCCATTTCATGACCTGACCGGCGCGAAACTTTTTTTCGCCCAGATCTTCAAAGAATTTTTCCAGTTCAGCTCGAGACATGCCAAGTAAATTGACTTTATGCTCGGCAGCTTGAACGACAGGCGTAGTAACAGACTGTTGTTTTTCATCTAAATTTTCTGATGAAACGACCACTGCAGAACTCATGTATATTTACCTAAACAATATCAGCGCTAAAAAATACTGTGCATTATTTGCACAATACAATCAATAAGAAATAAAAAACCAGATAAGTAGTATACCACTTATCTGGCTCGAATACTTTGGATTAACGAGTGCGTGGGCAAATCTCGTTATCAGCAAAGAAGTAAGCGATTTCGCGCTCAGCAGAAGCAACTGAGTCAGAACCGTGAGCAGCGTTTTCGTCGATGCTTACAGCGAAGTCAGCGCGGATTGTGCCTGGAGCCGCTTCTTTCGGGTTCGTTGCACCCAAGATATCACGGTGAGCAAGAACTGCATTTTCGCCTTCAAGAACTGAAACAACTACTGGACCAGAAGTCATGAATGCAACGAGGTCAGCAAAGAAACCACGTTCTTTGTGCTCAGCATAGAAACCTTCAGCATCAGCTTGAGAAAGGTGTTTCATTTTAGTAGCAACGATCTTCAAACCTGATTTTTCGAAACGAGCAAAGATGTCGCCGATGTGGTTTTTAGAAACTGCATCTGGTTTTACGATAGATAAAGTACGTTCAATCGCCATGATTGACTCCTATTATGGTCTAAACTAAAAAATTTGCCGCATTATACCGATGTCATCGTTAATAATCAGCTTGAATATGCAAAAGTTCAGCGATTTCTGACGAATTTTTAACGAACTTCATCCAGCCAGGCCATTTGAATGGCTTCAAGCAAACCTTCGGTTGATTTATTCGGATCATCACTAAAGTCTGGTAATGCACACACCCAGGCATGCAAATCGGTGAATCGTACCCATTGTGGATCGACATCTGGATGTGCTTCGGTAAGTTCAATTGCAATATCAATCGTATCTGTCCAGCGTAAGCCCATATAACAACCTGAATAAATGTATGTGATTGAGCCTACTTTAACAAAACACCGGATTTAAGAGATAGTGTTGAAGTGCTAAATTGTCGCTAAAACGCTTGTAAAATGCGTTACAGAACCAGATTAAAGCTCGGTGCCAGCAAAATAATCGCACTTGCCACCGATGCACCAATCATTGCACCAACAATGACATCGCTTGGATAGTGTAGCCCCAGAATCATCCGTGACAATGCGACCAAGATCGTAAACGGTAGCATCAGGATCAATAACAGGGGCTGGATATAACCCAAAGTGATGGTGACCATGACCGCATGTAAGGTGTGACCCGAAGGAAAACTGAAATGATCGAGCGGTCGCTCCCCCAAGACAATGACCTGATGCACCTGATAAGGTCTTGGACGGGTAGTTTTATGTTTTAAAAATTTATAAATCAAGGTGCCTACAGAACCCGCCCCGATCAGATACAAGATCTGCACCCCATATGCCAAGCCATGCATCGCCCAAACTGACAGCAACATGACATACCAAAATGGCCCATCACCCAATCGGCTGATCGTTTTAAAAAATAAAGCGATACGTTGCGACTGTGAAAGATGGTTGAGATAGACACACCCTTTTAAATCGAGATCCAGCATTTTTATTTTTGCATTTTGAAATTTCATACTTTTTCTCCTCTTCAGGATTTAGGTCGGCGTCATGGGAGACTCCTCACGACCTGATAAAATGCATGTTCTAATTGTTGTACCGGAAACTGCCAGCTGCTGTGTTGTACGCTTTCGCTAGCCAGTAAGCCCATTTGTCTCAATTGCGGTAGCGCAGGTAAATGACAAATGGATTGAATAAAATCCGTGGTCTCTCCAAGCTGGCTCAACCAGCCGGTGACCCCATGCCGAACATGTTGATGGGCACAGACATAGTCATAGGCCACCACTGCCAAACCACTGGCAATGGCTTCCAACACCACATTTCCGAAGGTATCTGCCTGACTGGCAAAGGTAAACACATCGGCACTGGCATAAGCCGCCGAAAGCGCTTTCCCGCTCAGGCTCCCCATAAAGATCACATCACTGGATTGCGCCATTTTGCTCAGGCGTGTCTGGTCTGGCCCTTCGCCCACAATCACGAATTTAGTGTTTTTACCTTGTTGTGCCTGTAAGGCATGGAAACTCTTGATCAGCACATCGACTTCTTTTTCAGGTGACAAACGCCCGACATATAGCATGACACGGGTATCTGCATCAGCGCCCCATTGTTGGCGAAGCTGTTCTGAACGATGTTTCGGTGAAAACTTTTCCGTATCCACACCACGTCCGACCACCACCAAAGGACAGGTTACGCCAAAACCGCGTAAAGCCTGTTCGGTGTATTGACTGGGTACGCAGGTAACATCGGTACTGTTATGGAACCAGGTCAGATAACGTTGAATCGGCTTGACCAGAAAAGCCAGATCAAAGAACCGGCTAAAGTCATGAAAGGCTGAATGGAAGCCACTCGACACTGCAACCTTTCGCGATTTTGCGGCCTGCAAAGCGGTTAGACCCAAGGGCCCTTCTGTGACGATATGCACCACATCCGGCATAAATTTCTCAAAGGCTTTGGACACCTTGAGATATTGTGGCCATCCGAATTGCACACTTGGATATTTGGGAATCGGCTGAGACATCACCAGACATTCCTGATCAGGATGGAATTCGGTACAGACTGTTTTTTGTGTGGGACGTACCAGTAAGATTTTATGCCCAAGTCGCTGTAAACCCTGACATAACTGCATCATGGATAAAGCCACACCATTAATTTCTGGGGGCCAGGTTTCAGTCACAATCGCGATACGGAGACGAGGACGAACCAGATCATGCAGTTCAGACAATTCATCTTGTTTATTTTTGAGTTGTTTCCTTTTAAAGTAAAATTTAAAATTTTCAGGAAACTCTTGCTTGAATAGAGATGTCGCGTATGTACTCTGCATATCGCCATCCATTTGTGTCGTTATTTTCATGCTTTTAGCTTATAAGCATTTTTTGACACTTTAATGATCAGTGTATGACAGTTTTTTGACAGTCTTAAAATAAAAAATGCCCATTTTCCAAGCAAAAATGGGCATCTAAAAATAGCACTGCATCCATCAGGCAAGCGGGTTATCTACCGCAAAAAGCTGCTGATCTTCTAAACGTAAAGCCACCAATTGTTGTCCCCAGACACAGCCACCATCCACATTTTGAATTTGAGGACTAATGGTCTTGCCCTGTAATGCCGCCCAATGTCCAAAAATCAGCTGATGGGTGTGTGCGGCCTGACTTTCAAACTCAAACCAAGGTTGAAAACCCGCTGGCATTGGCGCATCGAGTGCATCCTTAAATTCAAACTCCAGACGACCTTCGGCATCGGTTAAGCGCATACGGGTCAGATAATTGGTGATACAACGCAATCGCGCCATACCTGTCAGCTCATCCGACCACAGATCCGGCTGTGAGCCATACATTTCTGCCAGAAAAGCATCCAGCACCGAGAGATCATCATGCGCAACAACCTGTTGCACTTCTTGCGCCAATGCAACTGTCTTTTCAGCGCTCCAGATACAGGGTACGCCCGCGTGAGTAATCAAGGTGTGTTGATTGGGAGACAGACTTAAAGGCTGTTTACGTAGCCAGTCAATCAGCTCATCGCCATCAATTGCGTCAATCACTTCCTGGGTATGGTCTTTTTCTTTGGCTTTTTTAAAGCCACGCGCACAGGCAATCAAGGTCAGGTCATGATTACCCAACACCGTTGCAGCGGCCCCACGGTCAGCCAACTTTTTAATAAAGCGTAAGGCACCGACCGAGTTTTCACCACGCGCCACCATATCGCCAGCGAACCATAAAAAGTCTTGGTCCGGATCAAAGCGGATTTCTTTCAGCAACGCTTTTAGTGCTTCAAAACAGCCTTGCACATCACCAATGACATAATTATAGCGCTTAGACATCAGGCCACCATCTGATCGGAAAGCGCCACGAAATCTGCCAGACTTAAGGTTTCTGGACGCGCCATCGGATCAACCCCAGCTTTTTCAAAGCCATCTTCCACCAGCATGCCTTTTAAGCTATTACGCAAGGTTTTACGGCGTTGAGTAAATACATGCCCCACCAAACGCGCTAACGCTTTCTCATTTTTTGCCACAATCGGTTTGGTTTCGTATGGCTCTAAACGGAAAACTGCTGACGTCACTTTTGGCGGAGGGTTAAATGATCCAGGTGGTACTTCAAACAAGAAAGTTGGTTTGCAGTAATACTGAATCATAACCGACAGACGACCATACTCTTTGGTATTGGGTGTTGCGGTAATACGGTCAACCACTTCTTTTTGCAACATGAAATGCATGTCTTTGACTTTGTCACCAAACTCCAAGAGATGGAACAACAGTGGTGTTGAAATGTTATAGGGTAAATTCCCTACCACGCGCAGTGGCCGGCCTTCCTGAAACAGCTGGGTAAAGTCGTACTTCAAGGCATCTGCTTCAACAATGGTCAAACGCTCAGGATGTGGTACACGGCCTGGCAAGCCTGCTGCCAAATCACGGTCCAGTTCAACTACGGTCAACGCATCACACTCACCAATTAACGGTGAGGTCAATGCTGCCAGACCAGGGCCAATTTCAACAATGTTTTCGCCCGCACGAGGATTGACTGAGCGTACAATTTTGGCAATCACACGTTGATCATGTAAAAAGTTTTGACCAAAACGTTTTCGAGCCTGATGCCCTTCATCTTTAGGGTTTAGGGCATTAATTTGATACATATATTTATACTCAATATTTGAAACTTAATTCCCCCCTCTTTTATAAAGAGGGGCTGGGGGAGATTCTTGCCAAATCAAGTGCTAAATCCACTGCAACATGCAAGCTCGATGCTTTTGCCTGTCCAGTGCCTGCAAGAGAGAGTGCCGTACCATGATCGACAGAGGTTCGAATAAATGGCAAACCTAATGTAATGTTTACTGCTTCACCAAAGCCCTGTGATTTTAACACAGGTAAGCCTTGATCGTGATACATCGCAAAAACCGCATCTGCATCTTTGAGATTTTCCGGGGTAAACAAAGTATCTGCTGGCAAGCTCAGGCTCATGTTCAGGCCCTGCGCTCGATAGCTTTCCAGCACAGGATTAATCACCTCAATTTCTTCACGACCTAAATAGCCGTCCTCGCCCGCATGCGGATTTAAACCACATACCAAGATACGCGGTGCAGAAATTTTAAATTTGGTTTTTAAGTCATGAATCAGGATATCAAGCACCTGATGTAAACGTTCAGGACTAATCGCAGCAGGCACATCGCGCAACGGCAAATGAGTGGTTGCCAGAGCCACCCGTAGCGTTTTGGTCGCCAGCATCATCACCACACGATCAACACCAGCAAACTCCTGATAAAACTCGGTATGTCCGCTAAACGCGATGCCCGCCTCATTGATAATGGACTTTTGTACAGGCGCCGTCGCCACACCAACACTTTGTCCAGACATGGCATAATCAGCCGAACGACGCAATTGCTCCAATACATAAGCTGCATTGGCTGAGTCTAACTGCCCTAAATTCACCAGTTTTGCCAAGGGCACATGTTCAACAAAAAGTTGCCCCTGCAAACTCGATGCTGTTTGTCCCTGATAAGCAACCAGTTCAACATTTAAACCGAGTAGATTGGCACGTTGCTGCAACATTTCGATATCAGCCAATACCACCAGCGGCCGCTCATCAATCCGTTCCGCCAGACTCAGACAGATATCTGGACCAATTCCAGCGGGTTCACCTGAAGTGACATATAAAGGAAGCATATCTAGCGCCAGTCTTTTTGATTTCCTGCTAGTGTAACCAAAATCTAAAAGCAGCTATAGCCCTACCTTTTTATAAATTCTGTTGAAAGATCAGCAATAGCCCTTTATTACAGTACATACAGCCAAAAAAGTAATGGCTCTTCGTTAAAATCAACACGGTCTTGCCTAAACCCTTGCTAAGTTCAGCCTTTATAAAAGTCAGAATATGAGTGTTGAAGTATTTAGTCTTCCGGTTTTCGTGGTAAATGAAACTCGGCATTTAACCAGCCGAGCACATGCGCAAGTTCTGACAAGCAAACTAGGACCCCGGCAACCACAATAGCAATAGCCAGCCATTTCCACAGTTGGCCATGGGTCTGGCTAAAACGCTGCGCTGGAATGCAGAAAAAAATCAGCCCACCTGCCAAATAAAGCAGATATGGAAAAGGTGTGAAATGCATAAACATGCTGACTAAGGCCACGCCGACCATCCCGCTAAAACCGTAATAGATTCCAAACCCGGTGATCAGAATGAAATAAGTTGTGATGAGACCGAACAGACAGCCCAATAGAAATTGTTTTACGCGCAGCATCATGAGTCTTTTTATTTGGATTCACACTCATAAGACATTATTTTATCCGTTCAATCAAGCTGCTGGATCAGCGTTCAGGCAGCACAGCTTTAGACAGGTTCTGTGGAACAAGATTGGAAGGAACAAATTCAACCTTTCGGGTCCATGGATTTACTTTGGGCTGTGCTTTCTTCTCCGGCTGCGCCAAAGCCATTTCTTCTTTTTTTTCACTCACGGCAACCGTACTTACTGGCTTGTCAGCAAAAGGGTTGCTGATACTGTCTTTTTTTTCTGCTGCTGGCAGCGCCTGCTGAAGTGGAGCTTCTTTCTTCTCAAGTGCTGTAGTGTTCACGACTGTACTGGCTGGACGGGCATAAGCAGCGACCATAGCCCCTTGCTTTACGATGGTCTGGGTGGTCGGTGCGGGTAACTGAGGTGCGGGAGTTGCCAACGTATTACTTGATGTCCCTTGCAGATTTAGCGGATCTACCGGAATTTCGATGGCTTTCATTTCAGCGGTAACCGCCATTGCAGGATCAATATGATCGTTGCCACGACTTTCCAGCACTTCAAGTTTACGGCTTGTGCCCTCTTTCGGCTGGAATTCAGAATAATTGGTCACACTGGTCTGATCGACCCATTTATACAGTCGTCGTGCATGGGTCTGAGTCGCACAAACACCCACCAGCAAGGTGACTACAACCATTTTTGTAGAAAACGACAACTTCATCAAATTCCCCGAGAGAAGAGGTAAATACTTCTATTTATTTCAAATAATTGGCATAAAAAATAATAGGTTAATCCCGGCGCTGTCTCAAGCGAAATAACAGACCCTGCAACTCACCGCCGATTAGTTCCCAATTCAGTCACATTGCAGCAATTTCTGGCTTCGGTAGCGTTTTTTTCTTGTGCATGGATATAAACTCATGTAGAATTCGGTCTCCTTTTGTTTGGACAGATTCCACCGTCCAAACCAACTATAATAGGTAGTGGTTTAAATGAAAACTCTCAGCGCTAAGCCAGCTGAAGTTCAACACGATTGGTATGTTGTTGATGCTTCTGGCAAAACTTTAGGTCGCCTTGCGACTGAAATCGCTCGTCGTTTACGCGGTAAGCACAAAACTTCTTATACTCCTCACGTTGACACTGGCGATTACATCGTTGTGATCAATGCTGAACAAGTTCAAGTGACTGGTAACAAATCACTTGATAAGAAATACTATCGCCATACTGGTTTCCCTGGTGGTATCCGTGAGACTAACTTCGAGAAGTTAATTGCTCACAAACCTGAAGCTGTTTTAGAAAAAGCGGTTAAAGGTATGTTACCAAAAGGTCCTCTTGGTTATGCAATGATCAAAAAAATGAAAGTGTACGCTGGTAGCGAGCATCCTCATACTGCTCAACAGCCACAAGTTTTGGACATCTAAGGGATACAGCACATGGCTACTAATTATGGTACAGGTCGCCGTAAGACCGCAACTGCACGTGTTTTCTTGTCAGCTGGTACAGGCAAACTCGTAATCAACAATCGTACTTTAGAGCAATATTTCGGTCGTGAAACTGCTCGTATGGTTGTACGTCAGCCTTTAGAACTTTTAGAAGTTACTGAAAAATTTGACCTTTACATCACTGTTAAAGGTGGTGGTATTGGTGGTCAAGCTGGCGCTATCCGTCACGGTATTACTCGTGCATTGATCGCTGCTGACGAAAACTTAAAACCTGCTCTTCGTCAAGCTGGTTTCGTTACTCGTGATGCTCGTGAAGTTGAACGTAAGAAACTTGGTTTACGTAAAGCACGTAAACGTCCTCAATTCTCTAAACGTTAATCGTTTTACGAATTGGACAAAAAAACCTCGGATTTTCCGAGGTTTTTTTTATTGCCTTTATTTATTACTTCTTTTTAGAACAATCCATGACTGCATCACCTGTGCCATCGGCAGCAGCAAATTCGGTGACAGTACAGCCATTTTGCTGATAGCTTCGAGTGCTTTTGGAAAATTGATGATCTTTCGGAATCGGTGCATTACACGGCTGCCCGGTTTTTTCATGTACCATCTGGATCGGTCCATCATTAAAAATGGTCACCTGACAGCTTTTGACCACATACTGCTTTTTAATGCCACCATATTGTTGCCCACTATCCTCATCAGCCCCAGCAGCAATCACGGCATCAGCTGCCGCCTCACTCTCTACCGAAGAACTATTGCTCTGCCCCACTCCCTTAGGCGAACCCGCACAACCACCTAGTAACAACACACCGCACAATACAATCAGATAATCTCGTTTCATTCTATTTTCTCTCATTGAACTTATTGAATAATAAATCTATTCTGTAAGGCTCATATTATTAATGTTTAAGTGCTTTCCAACGTTAATTTTAGTATTCTAAACAGTCAATCAGAATTTTTTGGATTTATGTCTTTAGAAAATCCCCCAAGCCCTGTGCAAGGCATTACGCTTTATAGTCATGCAGATGATTTCCGCTCACACTGGATTCGTTTTTTACTTGCTGAAAAACAAATCAAATATCAGCTCATTATCACTGACCATGAAGATGAGGATTTGGCAGACCTCAATCCCTACAATCAGCTGCCGATGTTGATTGAACAAAACCTAAAGCTATTTTCAGCCAACGTGATTGCTGAATATCTAGATGACCGTTATCGCCAGAATAAACTCTATGCCGATGCACCGATGGCCAGAGCTGAACAGCGACAATATATCTGGCGCTTTGAACAGGACTGGTTCAAACTGGCAGATCATATGCTCAGACATGCCGATAGCCTGGACCTGAAACAAAAACAAAAAGCACAGAAAGAACTCAGGGATACCTTGATTTCACTGACGCCCCTGTTTCAGCATTTTCCATTTTTCATGTCAGAAACCTTCTCGATTCTGGACTGCATGCTAGCCCCGATCTTCTTGCGCCTTAAAAGTATGGGAATCGAATTACCGGCACAGCATTGCCGACCGATCTTCTTGTATTGTCATCGTATCTTTAGCCGCCCATCTTTCATTAAATCAATGACAGCTCAAGAAAAAAACAGCTACAATGAATTGATTTCTACGATTTAATAAGTTTTTCAATTATGTCTGAGCAAATAACTTTTACGCCTACACGCCCATACCTTGCTCGTGCCATTTATGAATGGATTTGCGATAACCAGCTGACGCCTTATTTGTTAGTGGATGCAACCCAACCGCACACAGATGTTCCGCTACAATTTGTAAAAGATGGGCAAATTGTTTTGAACCTCGCGCCGCATGCAGTGCATCAACTGCATATGAGTAATGATGCGATCACTTTCTCCGCCCGTTTTGGCGGTGTTGCCAAAGAAATTTATGTGCCTATCCGTGCCGTACTTGGAATTTACGCCAGAGAAAATGGACAAGGCCTATTCTTTGATCCTTCTGAATATGAAGATATGGAAGAAACTGCTGCACCAGAAACAGAACAAACCAAGCAAGAAGCAGAACCTACGAAAAAGAAACCTTCACTCAGAATTTTAGATTAAGCAAGGAGAGACACAATGGCATTTGACTTGGTTCAGTATTTTGCTGAACAGATTAAAATTCAAAAACCGCAGCTTTTTAGCCAATATTCTCCAAAAGAAAAACAGTCTTATATTGATGAAGTCAATATTTTAACTCTTGGACAATTAATCAGCTTATGGAAACAGAATCCCCAGAAACTTTATCAGGAAGTTCAAACCGCTGATCCGCTTTATATCCAAGAGATTGCTCGTCACCTGACCACCTCCCCGCATAATCAGTCTGAGCTTAAAGCGTCTGAACTCGAAAATAGTGTTTCAGAAGTACTGGCTTTACAACTAACAGAGTTAAAGCAGCTTGACCAGACCGGCAGCTTCGGACAAACCGGACTGACCGAACTGTTAATGGGTCAAATTGAACATCTATCCGGCCAAGCGGAAGACTGGGTCTGGTCAACCAACCATTTGACAGAGTTATTGGGCTCCAAACCGGTTGTTCAAGAAGAGGTTTCTCTTGAAGCCACCATGCAGGAGTTTAACCAGATGGTAAATCAGGCCAAACCTGAGGCTCATGAGCCGCATGAAGCTGCAGATATTGTCCCGCCAGTGGTACCCGGCTGGGCCTATCTTGTTTCTCCTCTGGTAGCATTGGTCATTCTTATATTTTTGTATTGTTCATATTGCCAGTTAATCTCTGGCTGATTTGAGACAAGCCGATAAAGAAAGAATTAAATTCTTTCTTTATCATCATTTTAGTAGAAAATTAATCATTATTAAAATAATAATTCAAACTTTCTAATTAATAAATTTACATTTATTTACAATCCCAATTACATATTTATCTTAATTATTAATGTGAATAAAATCACACTAACAATTAATTATTCATCTTAATTAATATTTTTATTTGTTAATCTGACAAAAAATGTCAATTATTAGCACTCCTTAAATTTCAATTAATCTAAAGCATGATTGATTTAATAAAAGAGTTTCCTATAATAAATTTATCTACTTTTGAAAACTAATCAAAAACAAAAGTAGTGTATATATAAATTCATAAACAAAGATGTATCAGTAGAGATAAAATCATGGCTAAAATTTCATTAGAAAGCTTAACAAATATTGATGGGTTCGTTGCAGCAGCATTAGTAGATACAGAAAGCGGTTTGGCGCTAGCAACACAAGGTGGGGGTTCACTGGATTTAGAATTGGCAGCTGCTGGTAATACCGAAGTTATCCGCGCCAAACGTCGCGTAGCCAACTCATTGAAACTTAACGATGATATTGAAGATATCCTGATCACCTTAGGTAAGGCATATCACTTGATCCGTCCATTAGAAAGCAATGGCAATTTGTTCCTTTATCTTGTTTTAGACCGTACCAAATCAAATCTTGCCATGGCGCGTCACGAACTTAAAACCTTCGAAAAAGAGTTAGATTTTGCTTAATTCTTAATTTAAAAATATTTAATACATTAGGTTTCTTGTATATATTTCTATTTTATTTATTCATTATCATAAAATAGAAATAATACAAGTTGCCTATTATTAGCCTTTAGTATAATGGCTATTTTTTGCAGTCCAATATTTTAAAAACATTAAAGTGATACTATGAATGGACATTGCATTAATATCGCAATTTCAGGTATAAGTTTAAAAGTTTCAGATGAATTAAAAATAGAACTTAGAAAAACCATACCACACGAGTTTGGCATAAACTGGATCAATATTGCCGATCCCAATATCGACTTACTATTAATCAATGAAAATTTCTTCGAGTCCGAAGGCATTCAACGCATTTTAAAACAAAAACAACTACCCTGCTTAAAAGTGGCGAAAGGAGAAGGCTCAGATCATATCGAACAACACAATACCCTGTATTTACCGTTTCAGCATAGCGAGGCATTAAAAAACTGGATTCAGTTTCGTCTACTGAGCTATCTCTCTCATCAACAATCCCAGCAACCCAAAACCGAACGCGTTTCCAGCCACAATGCCATTAATGAAAAATATTTGACGGATATGCTCAATCCCGATAATGCCAGACTGCATCTTTTTGATGATCACGGTACCTTGGCCATCATCGATACCCGTAGTCAAATTGCCTGGCTGGAGCCGACACGCATTCATACCAAAACCAATCACAGCTTTAAATACGAATTTGCAACCACCTCCAATTTCACTAAAGTGTCCCGTAAAGTGGAATATAACTTACAGGACTGGGTCTGGAATCTGTTTTGGCACTCGATCGAATTCCAACGTCTGGCACCCAACGAAAATGAATATTATAAAATCGAATACTGGCCGCAGCCTGCTCAAAGCGAAGGTCGTAAAACCGCCCTACTACTTTCAGCCTGCTTTATACAAGGCGCGCAACTTTATCAGGTCGCCACACAGCTAAAACTTCCCATTCAAACGGTTCAACAGTTTATTGCGGCCTGCATGATTTCGAACAATGGCGGCATTATTCCTGCTTCAGAAAGTCATTACCTAAAAACAGAAACTGAAGAACAAACGATTGAACAAAAAGGTTTTTTAAATAAATTTTTCGGCAAAATCAGACGCCGCTTTGGGCTTTAAGGAATACTATGATTCTCCAACAATATAAAATTGTCTTTGCAGGAAGTATGGGCGCAGGAAAAACCGAAGCGATTAAATCGCTTTCAGAAATTCCTGTGCTTGCGACTGAGGCATTAAACACAGACAGTCAGGCCCATAACAAGATGCAAACCACGGTAGGGATTGATTATGGCGAAATTACGCTGGATGACGGGGTAAAGATCGGCTTGTACGGGACACCAGGTCAATCACGTTTTGATTTTATCTGGCCAGTGATCTGCCAAGGTGCCTTGGGCGTTATTTTACTGGTCGACCATAACAGCAAAGTGCCGATTGAAGAACTTGAAGCCTATCTGGAAACCTTTAAAGATTACACCCAGAATATTTCGATTGGCATTACCCATGTCGATGAAAACAAAGAACAGCCGACTACGATCTATCGGGACTGGCTGATTCAGAATGACTATCACTATCCTCTATTTTTTATCGATGCGCGTAAACAAGAGCATATCTTGCTCATGATTGAATCTCTTATTGCAGCATTAGAAGTCAATTTAAAAGCAACAAATTAATTACTTTATAAAAGAGAAGAATTATGTTCAGTATTCCCAGTCAGCAACGTACCGCACCCAAAGAGCTGATCCAGTTTGCCAAGGCTCAAGCCAATGATATTCTGATGAATATTCGAGGGGTGGATTATATTATGCTCTGCTCAACAGACGGGTTTGAACTCGCGGCAATTTATAAGAAAAATCCGTATAACAGTACCAAGCTGGCTGCTGTCAGTAGTTCAATTCTGGCTATGGTCACGGCTTTTCTGAATGAAATCCAGTTAACCGGATGTCAAAGTATTACACTGGATGCTGAAAATGGTAAAGCGATCCTGACCTCTATCCCGGCCCAGCATCATCCGATGGTTATGGTGACCTTAAGTAACAAGGACGTATTATTAGGCCAGCTTCTTTATAGCCTAAAGCAGGCCAGTACGGCGATTTCCGAAGCAGATCAAGCCTAAACACCTCATAAAATAACTAATCTGACAGGGTGTCATCCTTGTCAGATTTTTTTCATTTTATGCATCATAGAATTTGCATCCACCTATTTATTTTCGTTTATGAACACTTGTATATTTTTACGATCTTAGAAAGATTTTGGACCCCGTTTAGTTCTCTCTAAAATATTCATAACTATAAATAAGATAGAGTTTTCAAAACATCAGATGAATGGTCATTAATTTAAATGATTTAGCAATATTTTTTCATTATTATAATTTTCGAACAAATAACGATCATAAATTTTTCATAAATGAATAATTTTAATAACACATCTCGTTTTTGTTCCAACATAATGAGCACGATGGAGAGAAAAATGAAGCTGAAAAGCTTAAAACTCGGCGCAGGGGTTGCGTTATTGATTAGTGGTTTTTCGAGTCAGCAGGCGATGGCTGATTCCTATGTTTTTGTGACCAATACCACACCGCAAACGGTATCGGTACAAGTCAATCAGACGGGAGCGGCCTTACAGCAAGGCAATGAATGGGCACAGGAAGCCACACAAATCGCCCCTTATGAAACCAAACGTATTTTAAGGATCAACCGTTATACCGGGATCAAATCCGGTAAAACCTATAACTTTGATACTATCGTCAGCAGCGGCAACTCACAAGTGACTTTAAAGCAGACCATGACTGGCACCTGGTCTGGCAGCAACATACAGCATGGCATCCAAACCGCGACGACAACATCACCGTGGTATTCAGATCGTAATGTTCATCGGATTAATACCACTTATGCGGGTTTATCCGCTCAGGCTGCGGTAAAAGCCGAATATACTGGCGGTTATGATGACTTCCACTACACTATTCATCAAAACACCGTTCCAGAACCGGTTTCAGCCAGTGCCGATGAACTCAAAGTCCTGACGTATAATATTTATGCCCTGCCTATGGTGGCGAGTAAGATTAGTGAACGTCTGGCTGAATTGCCCAATCATTTAAACGGCTACGATGTGATTATGATGCAGGAAGCTTTTGCCTCTTCACGCACAGACATGTTGAATCAACTGGCACAACAATATCCGTATCAAACCCATATTCCTGTCGGTTCGGGCTATAACCTGTTTGACAGTGGTCTGGTGATTGTCAGCCGCTATCCGATCGTGAAAACAGCACAATTGATTTATCCGGACTGTACCGGCACCGACTGCTTTGCCGATAAAGGCGTACTCTATGCTGAAATCATTAAGAATGGTAAGGCCTATCATGTGACATCAACCCATACTGCATCTTTTGATACTGATGCCGCACGCGCATTACGCCAGACCCAGTTCAAACAGATTCGCCAATTGGTCAATCAACAAAATATTCCAAGTTTTGATGCCGTACTGATGGGCGGAGATTTTAATGTCAATAAACTGTTATGGCCGCAAGATTATCAAGACATGCTGACCAACCTGAATGCAACCGCAGCACCAAGCACAGGTTATACCGCTTCGACCTTTGATCCACGTGTGAATAAGCTGGCAGGAGCGGCAGGTTCTGGCGGTTCAAATGTTGAATATCTGGACTATATTGTGGCTTCCAATAACCATCGTCAGCCAACACAGTCGCGTAATGATGTGCGTATTCTGCGCAGTACGGCGGACTCCCTGTTCATGACCTGGGATCTCTCCGATCATTTCCCGGTAATGGGTCAATTTAATTACACACCATAAACGGAATGCGGTATGAATAAAAGACTATTGCTGACAATATTGATTGTTGTCGTGGTCTTGGTTGCGATTGTAGTCTGGAAGAGCACCGCCTCTTCCGCTGCAGTCCAGTACACCAAATCCACAGCCTCATCTCAGGATTCATCAGCACAGATGAACGATGACAGCATGCCAAATAAAAGCAAGGATGAAATTTTTCAGGACTCGCTGTTAAAACAATTAAAAATGCTGCAACAGCAACCTGGCAACATCACTGAATTTCTAAATGATTTTAAAGCCAGTTGTCCTGTCTCTGACTGTAATGCAGCGCTCGCAAAAGCTTTGGCCAATTATCCCGACCAGAAATTTGCAGCTTTAGTTGCGAATCTGTTGAAACGGATTCCGCAATATGAACAACAGATGCAAAGCACGGTACTCTCAACCGCATTATCTCCTAAAGAACGTTTTGACGCGCTTTGGAAACTCAGGGAGCAGACCTTAGGCCAAGCCGAAGCCATGCTAGGCTTTGGACAAGAACGACAGTATGCAAATTATCATTTTGCCTATCATGATCTGGCACAGAAACAGAATCTGAGTGCTGAACAACGTTTAAAAGCCTTTGAACAGTTGCAAAAACAGTATCCAGATGCAACTCAGCAGGAAAGCAAGATCGGACAATATCAACAGGCCTTGAATCTGCTCGAGCAAGGCTCACACAACCCGGCAGAAACGGCACGGTTAAAGCAGCAATTACAGCAGCAATATTTGACCGAGCAGCAACGCCGACAGGTTCAGCAAAGAGAACAACAGGAGGCTCAACAACAGCAGCAAGTCAATCAATATCAGCAGGCCTTGCAGCAGTTACAACAAGAGATGCAACCGCTGAAAACACAGCTTTCAGAAGCCGAATGGCAACAGCAGTATCAAAGCCGTTTAGAGAGTTTACGCTTGAAAATGTTCCCTTAAATCGCTTGAACCCAAGCGATGGCAGGTCGCAAGGGTTCAATCAAGCCATAAAATCAAAGCAAAGCAACATTTAATAATTGCTGACGTTTTTTCACCTGTTGGCCGACCTGACCAATCAATTCCTCTACCACCCCATCGACATCCGATTTGATCTGTTGCTGAATTTTCATGGCTTCAAGTACTAATAAGGTTTGCCCTTTTACCACCTGATCCCCCACATTAACCAGCAGATTCACAATTGCCCCATCCATTGGCGCACGGATTTTGCCATCTCCCACCACTTCTGCTGCTTCAGGTGCGGCATAGGTGATATTTTCAAGCATGACATTACCATTGCCTGCGTCCAGATATAGTTGATCTTGATCAAACACATAGGCCATCTTACGGCGAACACCGTCACAGCTATAAATGATTTCCTCCCTATTGATTCTGACAATCTGGAGGATTGCCTGTTGATCACATAACTCGACTTTGAGCTGCTGCTGATCATGTTGTACATGTAACAAGAGCTGCTGATCGGCATATTTCAGTTTCAATGGAAATGGCATAGCAACACCCGTTTGCCAAGCCACTTGCTGCTGATTTTTCTGGCTAAACAGTGCGGCTGCCACAGCGAATATTTCAAGCGTCAGGCTTTGTTGATGCAGACTCACATCATCCTGAAAATGTTGCTGAATAAAAGCAGTATTGGTGTCTCCAGCCACAATAATCGGATGACGTAATAAATTGCCCAGGAATTGTTTATTACTATTCACCCCCAGCAATACACAATCATCCACGGCACGGGCGAGTAAACGGATGGCATCCTGACGGGTCTTCCCGTAAGCAATCACTTTTGCCACCATCGGATCATAAAAGGGACTGATTTCACCTTGTTCTAACATGCCGTGGTCAATACGGACATTTGACAACATCCCATCGCTACCTGCGGGTTGCCAACGCAGTACCTTCCCTGTTTGTGGCAGGAAATCCTGACGTGGATCTTCGGCATATAAACGAACTTCGATCGCATGCCCGTTTAAGCTCAACTCATGTTGCTGTAAAGGCAGAGTTTCACCATTCGCCACACGCAACTGCCATTCCACCAGATCTAGTCCGGTAATCATTTCCGTCACCGGATGCTCAACTTGCAGACGCGTGTTCATTTCCAAGAAATAGAATTCACCCGATTGATCAAGTAGAAACTCGACCGTACCAGCGCCGACATAATCACAGGCCTTGGCTGCGGCCACTGCCGCCTCCCCCATTTGCTGACGAAGCTCGGGTGTCATCACCGGACATGGTGCTTCTTCGACCACCTTTTGATGTCGGCGTTGAATCGAACAGTCCCGTTCAAATAAATACACATAATTGCCATGCGTATCACCAAAGACCTGTATTTCGACATGCCTTGGTGCAATCACGGCTTTTTCCAGGATTAACTCGCCAGAGCCAAAGGCGTTCTCTGCTTCCGACCGTGCTGTTTTTAAGGCTTCCACGATATCAGCAGCCTGCTGGACCAGACGCATGCCTCGTCCACCCCCACCTGCCGAAGCCTTGACCATCAAAGGATAACATATAGACTCAGCCTGCTCAGCCAGATAATCGATATCCTGCTGATCGCCTTCATAGCCCGGTACACATGGCACGCCTGCCTGAGTCATGGCTATTTTCGAAAGACGCTTGCTGCCCATCAACTCGATCGCAGCCGCAGTTGGCCCAATAAAAGTGATGCCATGCTCAAGACAGGCTTGGGCAAAATCAGTATTTTCAGACAAAAACCCATAGCCCGGATGTACCGCATCTGCCCCGGTTTTTTGGCAGGCGGCAATAATCTGGGCAATAGATAAATAAGATTCGGAAACTTTAGATGCGCCGATATAAACCGCTTCATCCGCTACCTGCACATGACGGGCATTGGCATCGGCATCTGAATAGACCGCAACCGTTTGATAACCCATTGCTTTGGCAGTTTGCATCACCCGTACAGCAATTTCACCACGGTTTGCCACTAAGACTTTTGAAAAACTCATTGTTTCATCTCTACGATTCAATCCCCTCGTTGCTGCTGTTCAAACAGCAGTTGAGTACGATTTCTAGTCAAACCAACTCGGATTACGCTTTTGGATAAAGGCCATGGTGCCTTCCTGTCCTTCGGCACCCGCAACTGCATCTGCAAACTGTTGTGCTGCATCATCCAGAAGCTGATCTAAAGGTTCATTCAGGGTTCGGTGTAATAACGCCTTGGTCGCACGGGAAGCCAGAGGCGCAGCACGTTTAATCTGTTGAATGGTCTGTTCAAGCTGCTGTTCCAATTCCGTTTCATTCGATGCCACCTGATGAACAACACCTAAATCCAGCGCGGTCTTGCCATCAAAGCGTAAACCTAATAATGCCAAACGACGGGCTTGGGTTAGTCCAATCCGTTTCACCACAAAAGGCGCAATCTGCGCGGGCAAAATCCCCAAGCCGGTTTCTGGTAAACCAAACTGGGCGGTATCACGGCTGATGGCAATATCTGACACACAGGCTAAGCCGAAGCCGCCTCCCAGCACTGCACCTTCCAGCACAGCAACAACAGTTTGAGGAGCCTGATCCACTTGCTCAATCATGGCACCGAAACGGCGATTAAAATCGACATAAGCTTGTAAGCTACCACTATTGGCAGCTTCAACCCGCAGTCCTGCCATATCCTTGATATCGCCTCCGGCACAAAAATGCCCACCTTGACCGCGAAAAATCACCGCACGAATCGAGACATCATCGGCAATCTGGCTAAACACCTGCTGAATGGCGGTGACCATCTTCAAACTCATGGCATTACGGCTTTCAGGACGATTTAGCCATACGGTTAAAATACTGCCTTGCTGTTCCAGCTGAATGCTGTCATCCATCTCTAAGCCTGCAATAGAAGTTGAAAGTGTCATACATCAGCCCCTAGTTTTTCTGTTTCTTCGGCAGAATGTCAGTGAGCTTGCAGATAATTCCTAACATGATTTCATCTGCACCGCCGCCAATCGAACCTAAGCGCCCATCACGGAACAATTGTGATGCCGGGTTATCCCACATAAAGCCATTACCACCCCAATATTGCAGACAGCTGTCGGCAACCTCACGGCTTAATCGTCCCGCTTTCAGCTTCGCCATTGAGGCCATCAAGGTCACATCCTCACCCGCAATATGTTGCTCACAGGCCTGATAAGTTAAGGCTTTCAGTGCTGCAACTTCGGTCATCAATTCAGCAAAACGGAAATGAACGTACTGGTTATGAATTAAAGGCTGACCAAAAGTGCTCCGTTCCTTGGTGTAATCAATGGTTTGCTGAATGACTTTTTCCATCCCACCCACTGCATTGATACAGGCCCACATACGTTCCTCTTGGAACTGCATCATTTGCATCATGAAGCCCATCCCTTCAACCCCAACCAGGTTGCGTTGCGGTACGCGCACATTGTCGAAGTAGACTTGTGCAGTCGTGGTTGAACGCATCCCCAATTTATTCAAGGGTTCTGAAAAGCTGATCCCTGCCGTTTTTGCAGGAACAATAATCATGGATTTATTGACGTGTGGCTTATCGTCAGAGGTATTGGCAAGTAAACAGAAGAAATCGGCTTGCAGTGAATTGGTAATCCACATCTTGCTGCCATTAATCACATAATCATCACCATCTTTTTTTGCTGTGGTTTTGATCGCTGCCACGTCAGAACCTGCATGTACTTCAGATACTGCAATCGACGCCACATATTCACCACGAATGGCAGGATTCAAAAACTCATCGCGCAGCTCTTTGCTGCCAAAGCGTGCCAGTGCAGGTGTTGCCATATCGGTTTGCACGCCAATCGCTAGGGGCACTCCACCACATGCAGCACGACCTAATTCTTCTGCCACTACAAGGTTGTACGAATAGTCGAGTCCTAAACCACCATTTTCCTCAGGCTTACAAATCCCCAATAAGCCCAGATCCCCCATTTTCTTAAATACCTCATGAATCGGAAAACGGCCCGCTTCTTCCCATTCCGGAATAAACGGATTCAGCTCATTTTCAACAAACTGGCGTGTGGTACGGCGTAAGGCTTCATGTTCTGCGGTAAATTTCATTGTTTTTGTTCCTTAAAATTAATCTCCCCTAACCCCTCTTTAATTAAAGAGGGGAACTCCTCCCTTTAAAAAGGGAGGTCGGGAGGGATTATTAAAATCTCGATACACCAAATCGTGTTGGATTTAACTCACGTTGTTGTGCTTCAAAAATGGTTTGTAATAAAAAGATCAGGACCTTACGGGTGTCTCTTGGATCAATGATGCCATCGTCATGCAGCATGGCCGTATTGAATAACGCCGTCGACTGCTGTTCCAGTTTCATTGCTGTACTTTGTTCCAGAAAATCCAGCATCTGCGGATTCGGTTCCATTCCCGAAGTTTTCTGTTTGCCTTCAGCTACGATACGCAAGACTTTGCCAGCTTGTGCCGCGCCCATCACCGCCACATGTGAGTTTGGCCATGCAAAGATAAATTGCGGCGATAAACTACGGCCACACATGGCATAGTTACCTGCGCCATAAGAGCCTGCTACCACAATCGAAATCTTGGGTACTGTTGCATTGGCCACCGCCTGAATCAGCTTGGAACCATGTTTAATAATGCCGTTCTGCTCGGCATCGGTTCCGACCATAAAACCGGTGGTGTTATGCAGGAATAAAAGAGGGCGTTGGGTCTGCTCACACAGATGAATAAACTGAGCTGCTTTAGCTGCCCCTTGCGGGGTGATCGGACCATTATTGGTAATAATGCCGATATGTAGTCCGCCTACTTTGGCCCAACCACACACGGTTAAGGCATCATATTCCTGTTTAAACTCCAGAAAATCTGAATCATCGATAATCCGCGCAATGATCTCTTTCATATCAAAGGGTTGCTTTGGATCTTGTGGAATAATCCCTAACAGCTCTTCAGCCGCATAACGCGGTTCTTTATAACTCTGATTGGATTGTGCAGTTTGCTCTTTCCAATTCAAATGCTCAAAAATCTCACGCGCCAAACGAATACCGTCTGCATCGTTTTCAGCCAGATATTCCGCGACACCCGACACTTGGGTATGCATTTCTGCCCCACCCAGTTCTTCCGCAGTCGCAACTTCACCTGTTGCCGCCAATAACAATGGCGGTCCTGCCAACAACATTTCTGTTTGCTTGCGCACCGCAATCACATAGTCAGACAAACCCGGCTGATAAGCACCACCCGCAGTTGCATTGCCATGCACCACCGCCACTTGTGGAATCCCTGCCGCAGATAAACGTGCCTGATTGGCAAAGGTCATTCCACCATAAGTAAATACTTCCGCGGCATAATTCAGGTTTGCACCACCACTTTCGGTCAAGGTCACCATCGGCAATTTTTGTTCCAGGGCAATCTTTTGCAGCCGTAGGGTTTTATGCACGCCCATGGGTGACATGGTACCGCCTTTGATTGCGCTGTTACTGGCAGACACCAGCGCACGGACCCCACTGACAAAACCAATCCCGGCAATCACACCACCGCCTGCTTCGGAACCATCTTTATCATCATGCATGTTGTAGCCAACCAGACCACATAGCTCGACAAAAGGTGAATCCGCATCTAATAGTAAACGAATACGTTCGTGCGGCAAGATTTTACCTTTCTTATCAAACTTAGGTTTTGCCGCATAAGACTTATCAATACTTTTTTGCTGTACAGCACGAACTTCAGCTAACTGGGTTAATAACGCCTCCCGATTTTGTTGGTATTGTTCACTACCCACTACAATTTCAGATTGGAGAATCGTCATACTTATTCTCCATCTGTTTTGAATATGTCAGGAATAAACGCACGATGGAAACCGTTAAAGGCGTCATTATTGGTCGCATCAGCCAATGGATACATGCGTGTGCCTTGTGATGCGGCTCCATCAATACGCAGGGTGACGCCCGATACAAAAGCCGCTGCATCGGAAAGTAGATAACAAATCGCTGAGGAGATCTCTGACTCTGTGCCCATCCGTTTTAATGGAACATTGCTCGCTAAACTTGGAATGATCACTTTGGCAAAATCGCCACTATAGTTGTCCATACCCGAAGAAATAATCCAGCCCGGTGCAACTGCATTAACACGTACTCCAGATTTGCCCCATTCCACAGAAGCCGTTTTGGTCAGGTTATCCACACCTGAACGTGCTGCACCTGAATGGCCCATGCCCGGCATACCACCCCACATATCTGCGGTCATATTCACGATGCTACCGCCATGTTTTGCCATCCACTGGTTATAGGCTTCACGCATCAGGTAAAAGGTGGAATGCAGGTTATTACGGACCACGGCATCAAAACCATTGGCAGAAATATTCTCTAATGCAGAAGGAAATTGTCCGCCTGCATTATTGACCAATCCATCCAGCTTGCCAAATTTTTCAATAACTTCGGCAATCATGTTTTTAACCTGTTCTTCATCTCGGTTATCACAGACGATGAAATGCACTTTGCCGCCATCTTCCAGAATTTCTTGGCTGACTTTTTCCAGCTTTTCAATTTTTCGACCGGTAATGATGACCTGTGCACCTAAGGATGCCAATTCATGTGCAGTACAACGGCCAATACCAGAACCTCCACCTGTCACAATAATGACTTTGTCAGCAAATGCATCTGCCCTGAAAATTGATTGATAACCCATGTTTACATCCTTAATATTTTTCTAACAGTTGTGCAGGCACTTTCACCGGCATATCCAATAATTGCTGTGCAAACGCCTTACCTTGTGGATCAATCCGCAAGCTGGCGATTCCCCCGCCCCCCAATGCATTTTCCAGCATGAAATTCAGCGCATGCATCTCAGGTAATTCATAACGAATCACTTTTGATTTTTCAGGATCTAAAACATGCTGCATATATGCGGCAACATTGGCCTCGGTCAGAGCTGCACGAATCCACGGTAAATATTCAGCCTTGCGCGCGATCACACCAATATTGCTGTGATTGCCCTTATCGCCACTGCGTGCATGTGCTAGCTCAATCAAAGGGACTTCAATCTCATCACCTTGATAACTTGCCACTTCACCAACGGGATGTAGCTCGACCTCTGCTACCTTTTGCCCAACAGGAACCTTTACCGGATAACGCTGCCCCGCAAAGTCGACTTCAACTTTTAATTGATCTTTATCAATCAGGAAAGAAAACAGCTTCACTACAGCGGATGCTTTCGGACGGCCGCCGACAATCCCTGCCAATGCAGGTGCCATCCCTGTTGAAGCTTGAGCAATTTCCGAGGCAAAGAACATACAAGCTTCTTTAAACAGATGTTTGACCGCGATCTTCACCACCACTTCACGGCTATCTTGGATTTGGGCATGCACACCATAGGTACTTTCAATACCGAGAATCTCAACCGACTTTTCACTAAAAGGAGGAACTGAACGTAGTGCCAAAACGCGTTCACATTTATTCAGAATGGCATCAGCAATCACTTGGGCTTTTTCTGGTGCTTCACGACCCGCAATCAAGAAACTAACCAAAACTCGGTAGCCATCCGCATAAGTCGCACTGACTTTATATTGCCGGGTTGGTGCGCGACCTGTGGCACCAGTCACCTTGACTCGATGTTCGCCCACCTGTTCTAAATGGACTTGACTAAAATCAGCAGTCACATCAGGTAAAAGATAAGCTTGCGGATTGCCTATTTCGTAAACGATCTGCTCTGCTACAGTCGCAGTTGAAACCAGACCACCCGTCTCTTTGGGCTTGGTCACGATAAATGAAGCATCAGCGCTGACCTCCACGATCGGAAAGCCCATGTTGTCAAAGCCCTCAACCAGACGCCAGTCAGTAAAGTTTCCACCTGTACACTGTGCACCGCATTCAATCACATGCCCAGCCAGTGAACCTTGCGCCAGCTTGTCATAATCATGCAGTGACCATTTATATTCGTGTAACAAAGGCGCCAGTACGACTGCTGAATCCACCACCCGGCCCGTGATCACAATATCCGCACCCAAGTCCAAGGCATCGCGAATCGCAACAGCACCGAGATAGGCGTTGCTACTGGCAACCTGTGCAGGTAACGCATCGCCATTAAACATTTCCTGAATATTTTGTTTTGATAATTCTGCATGCTTTGGCAATACATCATCACCGAGCACCACTGCAACTTTTAAATCCAAGCCCTTTTCATCAATGATTTTCTGTAAGGCATCACGACAAGCCAGTGGGTTTACCCCGCCTGCATTGCTGATCACTTTTATTTTTTTCTCGGCAATTTTATGGATCAGTGGTGACATCACCCGACTGACAAAATCCAGCGCATACCCATGACTTGGGTCCATTATCATCGCCTTGGCCATAATCGACATGGTAATTTCAGACAGATAGTCAAAGACCAGATAATCAATATCACTCAGATGGACCAACTGAAATGCAGCAGTGTTGGTATCGCCCCAAAAGCCCGATGCACACCCAATTTTAACTAGCCTCTGGTCATCCTGTTTGACAGTTGTCATGCGCTTTCTCATTGTTATTGCTAAAAACGCCTTAACATTACCAAGCAAGTGCTTGGTTTGTAAAGTACATAATGCTATGCTGTATTGGCAAAAAAAGACAAACTCAAGCAACTGCTTGTTATAAAAAGATAAGACAAAGCATCGAATGAATTTTGTTACAATACACTTTAGCTTGAACAGGATAGACGGATAGGCATGATCGCAACTTCAATTGAGCAAATACCCAAGATTGTTTGCTTTGACGATAGTCCACGTGGGCGTTTATTACAGGGCGCAGCCTATCTGTTTTATAAGCAAGGTTATGACAAAACCACGGTTCGTCAACTTGGTGAATTTATTGGCATTCAATCAGGTAGCCTGTTCCATCATTTTAAAAGCAAGGATGAAATTCTGGCGACGGTGATGGAACAAACCATTATCTATAACTTCGCCCGTTTAAAAGAAGCGGCTGAACGCTCAAGCGATCCTGAACAACAATTACGTCATTTGATCAAAGCTGAATTATTATCGATTGCCGGTGATACCGGTGCGGCGATGGCAGTACTGGTACATGAATGGTTTGCCCTTTCTAAAGAGAAGCAAGACTATCTTTTGAAGATGCGCAATGAATATGAGCAGGTTTGGCTAGACGTGATTGAAAAATTACGTGCTCAGGGCAAAGTGAAACATGAAGCTTTTATCTGGCGTCGTTTGCTGGGTGGCTCGATTTCCTGGACCGTAACCTGGTACAGACCTGAAGGTAAAGTCAAAATTGATGAACTGACTGAAATGGTTTGGGAAATGGCGGTGAAATAATGAGTTATCGCATGCATCCTAAACAAATTGAAAATATATTTTCTTTTACACCTAAACAACGTTATGAGCATTTTGTTTCAAAAGTATGTGACTGGGAAGAACTCTGGATATTAGAAGATAAACATGCAAATTATCTTATCGTTACGCCCCAAGAAAATTTAGAATACTTACCTATATGGCCACATGCCGACTACGCGGCCTCGTTCCGTGAAATTTATCCTTCTTTCACACCAACTAAAGTCGATCTCAATACTTTTATCGAAAAATGGTTACAGATTCTAAATGATGATGGTATAAAAATTGGAGTTCTACCAAATTTAGATATTTCTGTTTGGATTATAGATCCATTCGACTTAAAAGAAGAATTAGAAAATGAGTTAAAGCAATACGAATAAGCCAAATGTAGAAAGAAGAGAATGTCGCATATTTATTTACGTAAGCCCCTACTCAGTGATTTAGCCGAAATCAAACAGGCTTACCAGAGTAGTATTCAACTGCATCGGCCATGGACCTATCCACCTGCTAATTTTGAACACTACCTCGCGCAAGAACACCGTTATTTTGTCTGCTTGAAAGAGAATCATGCCATTGTCGGCACTTTTAACATCTCCAATATCGTTCGAGGTCACTTCCATTCTGCTTACTTGGGTTATGAAGCCTTTTACCCTTATGCAGGACAAGGCTATATGCGACAAGGGCTACAACTGGTTTTACAAGAAGCATTTCAAACACTGAATTTACATCGATTAGAAGCCAATATCCAACCCGATAATCTGCCCTCTATTCGTCTTGTATCACATGCAGGTTTTGTGAAAGAAGGCTTCTCCCGCCAATATCTGCGAGTCGGTGGAAAAGAATGGAAAGACCATGAACGTTGGGCAATTTTAAATAGCGATTGGACAGATCAAAAATATCAAGCCTTTTAATTATTGAAATATCGGCCCCATAACGATAAAAATAAACTGATGCCAATTCTTTAGGCGAAATATATGCAACGTATCATCACGATTCTTCTTTCCAGCCTAATACTGGGTTGTACAGATGATATTGTTACAACCAAGTTTACAGATTTGCAGCATGCGAAAGCTGAACATGCATTTGAACGTGGTTGGCTGCCTCCGATTTTACCACCGAGTACAAAAAATATTATTGAAATAAATGATTTAGACCTAAATAGAGGCCATGGTTCTTTTACCTTTTCCCCCACAGATCTGAACTATTTTAGCGCCCAAGGTGCCATACCAATTAAAATGAATAATGCAGCTCGAGGTAAAAAGAAAGAAATGCAGGATCAGGGATTCCAGTTTTTGGTCTACGCTCAGGATTCATCACTTTGGTATATCGCAGTTCATCCAGAGGGAAAAGGAGCTTATTGGCTTGAACCTATACAATAAGCTCCTAGAGATCAGTTTAATACCCCAATTGCTTACTGATTAAATCCTTCATAATTTCTTCTGCACCACCGCCAATCATATTGACCTTTACTTCACGATAGATTCGTTCAGACTTGGTACCACGCATAAAGCCCATGCCTCCGAGTGTCTGCACCGCCGCATCGGCACAGAATTGCATGGTTTGAGTGGCAACATTCTTCAACATACAAATCTGGGCAATCAGTTCACTGCCTTGCAATTCAGGCTTGCCCAAGCGATAAGCAGTGTCCTCGAGTAAAGCACGGGTTGCGGTCAATCGAGTTGCCATATCTACCAGCTTATGACGCATGACCTGATGATCAACTAGACGCTTGCCAAAAGTGTGGCGTTGCTGTGCCCAATCCAATGCCTCTTCATAGCAGGTCAGGGCAAAACCATAACTACTGGCAGCAAGGAAAAAACGCTCCATATTGAAGTTATTCATAATCACCAGAAAGCCCATATTTTCTGGACCCAATAAATGGCTAACAGGCACTTTGACATTGTCAAAATGCAAATGCGCGGTATCGGATGCCCACCATCCCATCTTATCCAGTTTGGTTTTGCTAATTCCCTCACTATGCGCATCAATCAGCAGCATGGATATCCCATTTGCCCCTTTCGCATTTGGATCAGTACGCACTGCCACCGAGTAATAATCTGCTCGCATCCCCGAAGTGATAAAGGTTTTTTCACCACTGACCAGAAAATAATCACCGTCACGTACTGCCTTGGTTTTGAGTGAAGCGACATCTGAACCACCGCCTGGCTCAGTAATTGCCAGTGCCGAGATTTTTTCACCCGATAAAATCTGAGGCAGCACTTCAGCTTTCACCGCTTCATTTGCAAAGTGCTGAATCGGAGGCGCACCAATGGTATGCGACAGTAAAGAAGCACTAAGACCACCCGACGCGCATTTTGCCAGCTCAATCGAAGCTAACAGCGTATAAAATGCATCTGTCCCTGCAATCCCGCCATATTGCTCTTCAAACCCTAATCCCAATAAACCAATATCTGCGGCCTTCTTATATAGCTCTCGCGGAAAAGTTTCATTCTCATCCCATTCATTCACAAAAGGCGAAATCTCCTTTTCAACAAAGCGTCGAATACTCTTGGCAAATTCCAGATGCTGCTCGTTATAGTACAAAGGATTAAGGTGCATATTCTGCTTCCTAGCAATTATTGATCATTGTTTATTGAATGAGCACTAAAGTAGCAAAACCGGAAAAACCAAGCAAGCGCTTGGCAAAATTAAAAGTTAAAAAATAGGTCAAAACCTGTGATAAAGCATAAAACTATATTTTTAATCGGCCTCGAAATCCACGCGTCGCATAATAAGATTGAGCACCATTATGATAAGTAAAAACCCGACCATAACGACTATCACAGAAAATTGCACCACCTAAAGCTCTTACATCCTCTGGCGTTTTGACCCAACTCGAGGTTTTTAGATCAAAATCTTCCATTGCCTGTAACTGCCTATATTGCTCTTCTGTGAGTAATTCAACTCCCATGGCTTCAGCAACATCGACCGCATTATTATCGGGTTTATGTTCCTTACGTGCGTCTAAAGCAGCACGGTCATAACACAGGCTTCTACGCCCTTTTGGTGTTTCTACGGCACAATCATAAAAGACAATTTCTGGTGACTTTGCATCCAATACAATGATGTCTGGTTCTCCACCCGTTTCTTCCATTTGATGAAGTGACCATAACTTTTCTGGCTGTTGCTGTAATCGACCTTCAATATCAGACCAATTCAGATCTTTGTGACGATGCATATTTTGTTCAAAGCGCTGCTTTAAGATGTCGAATAGCCTTGCAACCTGTTCAAGGTCTAACTTTTTATTCTTGGTCATTTTTATACTCTAGATTTTGAGGTTATACCGAACGACCATCAAAGTGATTGATCTTGATACTTTCCAGTTCCAGATCATCAATACAACGCACATTGATCGCACATATGGTATTCCCTTGAGGATCTACACCGATTGCATAAGGGTGAATACCACAAACCTTACAGAAATGATGCTCGATCACATGCTTATTGAATTGATAAGTCGCCTGAGCATCGTCATCCACAGTAATCTCAACTTCACTCTGAGGTAAAAACCAGAGTAAAGAACCTTTTTTCTGGCAAATTGAACAATTACAAGACAACGCTTCAGTGAGTTCACCCTGCGCAATGAAGGTTAATTTTCCACAATGACAACTTCCTTTATATTGCATCTTTTTTTCCTTTTTGATTTTTTATCTATTTTTACAGGATGCCGTGTATAAGTTCAAATCTGGTTCTGTTAATCAATGCTTATATAAGCTTAACTCCAGAAATGTTGGCATTGTTGACACTTGGTTCCATGTTTATACGAGAATAACGGGAAACCAAGTAATAAGAAAACCAGATAAGCAGGCCGTTTTCCTTCCGTATAAGGCTTTATATCTGTGCTTCCACATTGAGGACAACGCTCACTTAAACCAAACTCTTGTTCTAATTCCTGGCTAAAGTCTTGCGCCAGTAATGCTTGTGCTTGTTCGAAATAACGGTCAGGAACCAATAACCGAACCCCACCCAATGCATTGGAATAAAGCCAATCCATATTAATGGTATGTTCATTTTCAATACGGGCAGGAATACCAGCAGCTTCAAGTTGAGTTTTGGCAATTTGGGCTTCATAAGGAAAAGAATACGTTTCAGCGACAACCCATTTCATAGGAATATCTAAATAGCATAAATATAAATTCTAAGCTCAATTCATCTCGGTGCACAATGTGCAAATTTGTTGTTATATATTTTGACCATGAAACTTTTCCCATGCGATCGACTCCAAGTCGCCAGTCAGTTCATTGGATTGCTCATCCAATAGCTTATACATGATTTGATATTGACCTATTGTTGCACTACCATCAAGACCTAGCAAAACCGTATACAACGCATCAGTTAGGGCTTCTGAAACAATTTTTTTAGTTAAATGAATCTGTTCATGATTCATACCAGATTTTTCTAATAGACTGATTCGTGATATTTCAGAATCAACAGTAAAGTAACTCTGGATCAGATCATCTCTTAAAAGTTTAAATTCCTCTACGAATTCTTCTGAAGTCATAGCAAGGTTATTATTGATCATTTAAATGTCATCCTTTTGTTATTTTGATTCAACCTATAAAACAATAACATACTCCTCAAGAGATGCTATTCAATGTATTTTTCTCTATCCAATAAAAAACACCCCCTAACGTTAGTTAGGGGGTGTTTCGTATTTAAAAGCTGGCGATGACTTACTCTCACATGGCAAGTGCCACACTACCATCAGCGCTAAGAGGTTTCACTTCTGAGTTCGGGAAGGGATCAGGTGGTTCACTCTTGCTATTGTCGCCAGCAAACTGTTTTGGTTTTGGGTGGTCTTACATTTTTTGCCACTTAGTACCGAAAGAGTTATTAACGGATTAGTTTAATCGAGTCGTATTGTAACCAGTTTTTACACTAAATCAAGTTATGTATTGAATTTATCTTGAATACAACAACTGTTTGGGTGTTGTATAGTCAAGCCTCACGAGCAATTAGTATTGGTCAGCTTCACACGTCACCGTGCTTCCACACCC
>NZ_CAJHGI010000004.1:0-540115 GCF_904886855.1 Acinetobacter sp. 'aerobic (ED)' | reverse complement strand
CTTCACCGATGCAGCCGGTAACAGCAGCAGCGTGACTGACACCCAAGTCTATAACGTGGATGTGACTGCACCGAATGCCCCAGAGATTGATCCAGTCAATGGTACCGATCCAATCACCGGTACAGCAGAACCAGGTTCAACCGTGACTGTGACCTTCCCGGATGGCAGCACAGTTGATGTGGTGACTGATCCGGTAACAGGCGAATGGACTGTACCAAACCCAGGCGGTCTGGTGGATGGTGATACCATCACTGCGATTGCCACCGACCCTGCAGGCAACCCGTCTGTACCAGGTACAGAACCTGTGGATCTTACTCCGCCAGATACCACTGGTGCGACACTGAATATTGATGCTGTTACAGCAGACAACGTTCTTAACGCAACAGAATCAGCTGGTACAGTGACCATCACAGGGACCTTAACCGGTATCCCTGCAGATGCAGCCACCACAGTGGTGACTTTAGTCATCAATGGCGTGACATACACTGCAACTGTAGATGCAGCAGCGGGTACATGGACTGCAGATGTAGCAGGTAGTGACCTGTTGGCGGATATAGACAAGACCATTGCGGCTACAGCCACCTTCACCGATGCGGTAGGTAACAGTAGCAACATCATCGATACTCAAGTCTATACCGTGGATATTACTCCACCAGATAGTGCGACAACGACAGTCACGATTGATCCGATTACAGGTGACAATATTGTTGACTCAATTGAAGCAGGATTGAACCAGACCATTAGCGGTACGGTCACTGGAGAGTTTACGGTTGGTGATGCAGTCATCGTCAATGTAAATGGTGTGGATATTAACACCACAGTTCAAGCAGGCGGTGTATGGAGTATCTCCGTAGCCGGTGCAGAGCTGGTTGCAGATGCTGATAAAGTGATTAATGTCACTGTGAAGGCGACAGATGCAGCAGGTAACGTCGGTAATGTCACTGGTGATGTCACTTATACGGTGAACACCGGTACCTTAATCGCTTATGACAACATTGGACATGCAGTGCTTAGCCCACAACCGGCATTGGTACAAGATGATGTGAGCTTGGGTAGTACCTCATACCTATTGTTAACTTCATTGGCAGGCATTGATCTTCAACTTGGTGGTAACTCAATCGGTTTTGATGTACAGACTGGGCATGAGGGTACAGTGACCTTCCAATACAGTGGCTTAATTGATGCTGCATTGTTGTCAGACTATAAATTAGTGGTACAAAAATTTAATACCACAACCAATCAGTGGGAATCTATCCACGGCGATAGCGATGCTTCATTGCTTAGCTTGCACTTACTCGGTCTTGGCATCGGTAATGTTCCGGGTGTCGTACTTGAAGGTTTAGAAGCGGGTCAATACCGCGGCTTCCTGACTTACGATGGCTTATTAGGTGTTGGTGTACTTGGTACCTTGTCTGCGACGATGGATGACTATGATCTATCGATCCCTGGCGGATACGAAGTCGGTAATGCCGAAGGTAACGTGATCCTTGATCCAGATCCAACTGGACAAGTCGATCAAATTACATCGACCACGATTGTTTCTTCGGTGAATGGTCATGCGATTGATGCCGATGGTGAAAGCTTCGATGGTCAATATGGAACGATTACCTTCCATCAAGATGGTAGTTATACCTATGTTCCGTTCGCGAATGGCTCGGGTGTGGGTCAAACAGATCAATTCACTTATACCTTAACCGATCCGGTCACAGGTGCGACCACACAAGCCAATCTGAATATTGTGTTTGATTCAATCCGTGCTGCGGACAACTTGGTAGAAGTGGAAATCAATCCACAATACCAATTGGTGGGCACAGAAACAGATTCAGCATTCTATGGTGTCTTGTTGAATGTCGGAAATCTGGTCGACTTGCAATTGCTGACTGTGGATACTGTTGATTTCAATGTCGCTGCTGGACAAGAAGGTGTTGCAACCTTTAGCTTCAACAGTCTGATTGGCGCATCGGCACTCGGTAACTACAATGTTGTATTGCAAAAATACAATGAAGTGACCGGTCAATGGGAAGCGGTGAATGGTACAGGTGACCGTTCATTACTGAATCTGACCTTATTAGGTAACACACCAACCGCGCAAATTGCAGGCTTGACCGAAGGCGAATATAGAGCATTCTTGTCCTTCAATGGTCTGGTCGGTGGTGCAGTCGGTGTTACCCTGAACGGTGAGGTTGATCTCTACAACCCTGCGGTGATTACTGGCTACGATGTTGTTGCAGCACACGGTAACCTGATCTCTGATCCAAATACCAATGGTGCAATTGACATTGCTACACCAAACAGTGTCATCAGTGAAATTAACGGTGTTGCCATCACTGGCTCTCCAACTACGGTGCCAGGAGCTCATGGTACCTTGGTGATCTATCCAAATGGTGACTACACCTATACACCAAATCCTGACAGTGCTGGTTTAGGACAGGTCGATGAATTTACCTATACCTTACGTGATCCGGCATCAGGTACCACTTCACAAGCGACCTTCTATGTTCACCTCGATAGTAAAGTTGTCGATATGAACTGGAACCCAGCGGATCCATCAGAACCTGCAACCGTAACCATTATTGCAGCAGACGATGCCGTGAATGCTGGAATTAGTGCGCAACCGCATCTTATTGAAGATGACCGTGCACTGGGCAGCGCAACTTACCTTGCATTGCTATCGTTGGCAGGTATCAACCTCCAAGCACCTTTACCATTCGTGAACAGCACAGTGAACTTCAATGTGGCTGCGGGTGAGCAAGGTACGGCAACCTTCAAATACAGTAGTCTGATTAATGAAGGCGCATTGGGCGATTACCAGCTTGTTGTACAGAAATTCAACACGGTCACAAACCGTTGGGAATCAATTACCGGTAGCAGTGAAGCATCTTTACTTAACCTCAGCGTGTTAGGTATCGGCTTGAATGCAACACCGGGTGTGGTTCTTGAAGGTCTGGAAGAAGGACAATACCGTGCCTTCATGACCTATAACGGTCTATACGGTAAGAGTATCCTGGGCACATTGACGGGTACCATGGATGTCTTTGATCCAACACAAGTGGATTACACAGGTGTTGCAGTAGAAGGCAACGTGATTACTGGTCTAGGTGTGGGTACCAATGCCGACTCAGTCACAGGCTATACCGTGGTTGGTTCTGTAACGTTCAACGGGGTAACAACCACAGTTGATCTCACCAATGGTGCAACCATTGTCGGTCAATACGGAACACTGCAAATATTTGCAAATGGCGATTATATCTATACACCGAATAATACCAATGCAAATCTAGGTCTGGTGGATCACTTCACTTATACCTTGTCAGATCCTTTGGGTGGCAATACCTCAAGTGCAAGTCTGGACTTCACCATTGGCAACAGTACGCCAGTGATTGCAGTTGATGACCTTGCAGTTGCCGAGATTAATCCGGAATATCTGCAAATTGGTAACGATGTTGCAGCTGGTAGTTACTTATATCTAGCGTTATTAAGCTTAACCGAGAACTTTGACTTCCAGTTGGGTGGACAAGGTGTTGGCTTTACCTTAACCGACAACACCCTAAACGATGTGACATTCAATTACAGTGCATTAATCGACGCAAGCCTGCTTGCTGACTATGTACTCGTGGTTCAGAAATTTGATACTGCGACCAATCAATGGGTAGCCGTACATGGTACAGGGGAAGCTGATTTACTGAGCCTTGCAGCCTTTGGTGGTAATTCAGTGACATTAGAGGGTCTGGGTGCAGGTCAGTACAGAGCCTTCATGACCTATGCGGGTAGCGGTATCGGTGTCAGCTTGCTGGGTACGCTTTCTGTTCAGAAAGATGTATTTGATGCAACCAACATCACCGGTTACAGCGTAGAAGCTGCAGAAGGTAATGTGATCCATGACATTGGTCTCAATGGACATGCAGATACTGCATCTGGTTTCAGTAGCATCACCAGCGTTGAATTCAATGGTGTTGCACATGCAGTGAATGCGACGGGTGTCACAACCATTGTCGGTGACTACGGTACATTGTCGATTTACGCCAATGGTAATTACAGCTATCAACCAACTGCCAATGCAAGTGGTGTGGGCCAAGTCGATCAATTTACCTATACCTTGACGGACGGGGTGAATTCATCGCAAGCCACCTTGTACTTCCATATTGACAGCGATGCGGTCGATATGACCTGGAATCCGGCGGATCCGTCACAACCGGCTGATATCGTGGCTACACCTGTAGATGCGATTGATGATGTGGTGTCTGCGGGTATCGATGTTGTTCCACAAGGTCAGTTGGGTGTTGCCGTCGGTTCAGCAAGTTATCTGTTACTGGTGGGTGTGTCTGAGAACCTCAACCTTTCATTACTGGGTACACCAAGTGTGAAATTTAATATTGCAGCTGGACATGGTGCGGACGTGACCTTCTCTTACGCACCAACAGTTTCACTGTCTTTATTCAATGACTACAAGGTGGTTCTGCAAGAAAAAGCAGCAGATGGTACTTGGCATAACATTGATGGTGGTTCAAGCACTGGATTGCTTAATATCGGTCTGTTAGGTAGTGGTGGTATTGGTGTAACAGTACCTGATCTAGGTCAGGGCGAATACCGCGCCTTCATGGTCTACACCGGTGTGGGCGTCGGTATCTTGGGTACCATGAGTGTAGTGAAAGATGACTTCGACTATACCGTTGCACCAACCAATACTGCGATTGAGGCTGAAGGCAATGTGTTAACAGGTGATTCAATTACCTTGACCACACAGGTTTCAACAGTGACTTCAGAAGTTGCTGGGGCGCCAACTGAAACCATCGGAACCAATACAACCATCGTTGGGGCTTATGGTACCTTGGTGATCTCTGCCAACGGCGAGTACACCTATACGCCAAATACCACTGATTTAAGTGCGGTGGGTAAAGTTGATACCTTTACCTATACCATCCGTGACGTGTTGACCGGTGCGACCGATACGGCGCAATTGCATATTCAAGTCGGTTCACCTGATGCAACTGTGGTTTGGGATACAGTCAACCCTGGCAATGATGGTGTGGTTCAATTCACAGCCAATGCAGACAATGCAGTGGCAACAATAGACTTCTCGAATAGCAGAGATGCAGCTGTTGATGTCGATAGTCCGAATATTACGGTCAATCTCATTGGTTCAACTTCGGTGACTTCAAATAGCTTTACGGTAGCGGCCGGAACAGTGGCCAATATTGATCTGGCGGCAGTTTATACGGCTCAACCACTTGCGAGTTTGTTGCCAACAGTCAGTTACGTGATTCAACGCAGTAACGATGGTGGAGTGACCTGGACCAATACTATCTACACTGGTTCACAAACTGCCTTGGGTAGTGTTGCAACAATTCAGGCGGGCAGTGTGGCCTTCCAGGACAATGTCGATTATCTGGCAGCGGGTCTGTATCGTGTTCAATACACTTTACAAGGCGTATCTCTAGGCGCAACTACCTTGGATACAAGTGTCACCACAACCACAATTCATCTGAATCAATACAGCTCTGAATGGATCAACGGTAACGTGTTACTCGGAGATGATATTGGTGGGGTTGCGGATACAGGTCTTCCAACACATGAAGGTTATAAACTTCAGGTGTGGGATAGCGTCGCTGGATCTTATGTCGATGCGATTGGACAAAGTATCAATACCGGTAACGGTATCCTGATCATGCAGGCCAATGGTACCTATGAATACCGTCCAAATGATGTCAATGTGACTACACATTTAACATCGGCGGATAGCATTGACTACAAGATCATTTCTGCAACAGGTGTCGAGTCAACTTCTACCTTGAATATTGATTTGACCCATACGGATTACAACCTGCTTTATACCAGTACAACTGCCAATGATACCTTCACCACAGGTACTGGATCAGATACCTTGATCTTCCAAATCCTGAATGGTAGTGCGGCATCAGCGGGTAATGGTGCAAATACAGGCGGTAATGGTGTTGATCACTGGACAGACTTTGTTGTTGGCAACACCAATACTGGTGCAGCGAACTACAATGATCAGGCAGACAAGATCGATATCCAGCATCTGTTGGATGGTGATCAAAATGCACTGAATATTGGCGAGTACCTCCGTGTAACCACAAGTGGTGGTAATACAACGATTGAAATCGATCGTAATGGTGATCCTGGTATCCTTGGTAGCAGTACGTATACACCATTGTTGGTACTTGAAGGGGTGACAACAGATCTGAATACGCTGTTAAATAACAACCAGATCATTTACTAATCCTAAAGCTTTAGCATAAAAAGAGAACCTTCGGGTTCTCTTTTTTCATTTTGAGAAGATCATAAAAAATTGTGCTATCTTGTTTAAAACGCTTAAAAATTCTAACAACTGAAGACATGACGATTACGACGATTTCAGCACTTGAACAACTCAAACATCAACTCAGTGCTTACTTTGAAAAGATTCAGCAACATCTGGGTTTCACCCATACGGTTATTTTCTTGTCTTATGGCGAAAGAACCCAACGTTGCCAGGTCTGGAATACTGCATTGACTGAGTTACAATCTGCGCAACAGGCGTTGTTTACTTTTCTGGATAAACAATTCAACGAGCAGGGACAACTGGCAGAATTGTTAAAATTTGATCTGGCCTATAACATCCAGCCAAAGCACTGGCAGCAAATTGAACAAGACTTAAAATGCCAATTTCATAATAATCATTATCGCAAAGGCATCAGTTTTGATCAACACTTCCAGACCTGTTTTTTGGAACAGGAACTTTATGGCAAGGCCATCATCCGTGGCTTGAGTTATGACACGCCCAACTTTTTTGATGAAGATAACCTGAATACCAGTATTTCAAAGAAATATCCGCATCAAGAGAGTCCGCTCAAGCTCAGTGAAATCCAGCAGGTCTGGAGCTTTGATAGTCATGCCATATTTTATGAACATGGCCAACTCTTTCCTTTACACAGCCAATTTACTGAACATGGAATTCGCTATTTAACAGATGACAAAAAACAGCATTTCATGCAGATGATTGAGGCCAACGCCCAGTTTCTTGAACAGCAGATTCAGGCGGATGGACGTTTTATCTATGGTTTTTTTCCAGCCTATGACCGTGACATCCGTAGCTATAACACGGTGCGGCATTGTACTTCGACCTATGCCTTGATTGAGACATTGTCACTTTTCCCACAACAGCACAGAATCGCAAAAATCCAGACAGCCATTGAATATGCCTTAAAACATTTCTATATCGAAAAGCAAAGTGGTCTGGCTTATATGTTAGATGGCGCAGATCTCAGCCAACTGAATGAAATCAAGCTGGGTGCCAATGCCGCTGCAATTCTGATGTTGAGTAAATATCAGGAAATGACAGGGGATGATCATTATCTGAAGTTTGCCCAAGCCTTGGCCAATGGTATTTTGTCGATGGTCAATGCTGCAGGCGAAACCGTACATGTCCTGCACTACCCAGACTATAGCGTGAAAGAAAAGTTTCGCATTATTTATTATGACGGTGAAGCGGCCTTGGCTTTGTTACGACTTTATCAGCTACAGGCTGATGAAAAGCTGCTAAGCACGGTCAAGCGCATGTTTGAACGCTTTATCGAACAAAAATATGATCGTTATCATGACCATTGGCTGAGTTACTGTAGCAATGAGCTCACCAAAATTTGTCCAGAGGAAAAATATTTTCAATTTGGGATCAACAATTATCGCAGGCATCTGGTGTTTATCCGCAATCGTAAAACCGCCTATGCCACTTTGCTGGAAATGATGATGGCGGCTTATCAAATGCTGTGCCGGATTCGGGATTTGGGTTTGCATGAGCTATTTGTACAGGCTCAGTTTGATGATTTAAAAAAGCTGATCGAGTTTCGTAGCGATTTTCAGCGCACCGGATTTTTCTATCCCGAAGTGGCCATGTATATGGCCTGTCCTGAAAAGTGTCTGAATGCCTTTTATGTCCGGCATGACCGCTTCCGTGTCCGTATTGATGATCAGGAACATAATCTTTCCGGTTATGTGGCCTATGTTCAGCATTTTGAAAACTGAAACATTGAGGATAAAACCCATGCGCTCTCCTCAAGAAATCAAGATCATCAGTCGAATTGGCAATGAAAATTATCAGCATCCGCTCTGGCAGACTAAAATCGCAGGCGACTGTAGTGACTGGATTTTAGTTTATCTGGCTTTGCAAGCTATTGTTGCAGGTCAGGTGCAACTTGAGCAGAAGATAGTAATCGAGCAGCCGTTTGAACAGCACCATCAACAGGGACAGTTGCTGAAACAGGGGGCTTCTGTTTTGGTGCTATTGCAATATTGGAGTTTTACCCAAAGGCTTGAGCACAAGCAGGCACTTGGTTGTGCTTTGTTTGGCGATTGGCAGCAGGCTCAAATCCAGATGGTGCAGACTGCCCGGCAATTTGGATTGCAACTGCCTGATCCAGACCGTCATGTACAGAATACCCTGCAAAATTTATCAGGTCTTGCCCAAGCCATCTTTAACGTGCCTGTATCCTTATTGCATACGGTATTTGTCAAAACATTCAAGCTTGCAGGGCAGCAGATTGCACCATTCAGCGCTGTATTAAGCTGTTGCCAGCTCGATGCTGTCCTGATTCTCTCAAATCAGCAGCAACATTATTATTTTTCTTATCGCCATGAAAATCAGAGTCTAGGCATTTTTTATCTCTTGGATAATTTGCATCGGATTGACCATCTGCTGCCGTATTATCACTATTTTGAACCTGCTTTATTGCCTGCCAAACAGATTCAGGCCAAACGTGAATGGATCAATATCATTGGCGATACCTATTTCGGTGAGTTTTATACCCATAAAAGAAAAAACAAGGGCATAGACGATGCGCTACAACGTTATGGCTATGCGCATTCTTTTGAGAAGATCAAACCGTTTTTCCATGAAGATGAGATCAATATTGCCAATTTTGAAGCCGTATTCAACCTTGATCAAGATTCGCCGCTTAATGATAAAAAAGCCTTTATTCTGGGAGCACAGCCTGAACCGACTCTGGCCGAGTTTAAGCACGTGCATTTGAATACGCTATGTCTCGCCAATAATCATTTAAAAGACTATGGTACTCCAAGCCTTGTACATACTTTAGCGTTGTTAGATCAAGCTGAGATTAATTTTATCGGGGCAGGGGCTGATCAACAGCAGGCGCATCAGTGCCTGCAAATTCATGCTGAACAGCAAACAGTTGCGATTTTTAATGGCTATTGGCATCGGCAGACGGCTTATCAAGCGCATGACTTTTATGCATTGGGGCAGAGTGCAGGTGTGGCGAGTATCAATGCCATTCTATTTGAACAAATCATGCAGTATCGACAGCAATATCCACAGCATAAAATTATTGTGATTTGTCATTGGGGCATCGATTTTAAAAGCACGCATCCTGAACAGGAACAGCTTGCACAGGTGTTAACCCGGATCGGTGCTGATCTGGTGATTGGTCATGGTGCGCATACTCTGCAGCCAATGCAGTATATTCAGCATAAACCGGTCATATTCGGAATTGGCAATGGCGTATTTAATAGCAATGGCGAGTTTGAAAAATATCAGGCTTTGCCGTACGGACTGGTGGTTCGAATCAATTTAAAGGCGCAAAGCGTACAGCTTTATCCAATCTTCACGGATAATTTACACAGCTTTTGGCAGCCTTATCCTGTAAATGAAGCACAATTCAAGCAAGCACAGGCTTTTTTAACCGGTCAACTCAATTCGGTAGATTACAGGTTGGGACAAGATCATTTGGGTCGTTATATCCAGCTAAAATTTTAAGGATAACGTTTGTAATTCTCGAGCATGATACTGAGCTGTTCTTGGGTGAAGCCGAGATTACGTAAGCCACCGCTACCGAGTTTACAGTCATAACTGGTCATAATATTGGTTGGTGTGGCTTTGGTGGCTTTCGGGGCACAGACATGGCTTAAGCCAAAAGCATGGCCCATCTCGTGTACACTGGCGGCCTGAATCTGGTAATTTAGGCGTTCCCAGTCAATTAAAATAAAAGGCTGACCCTGGTTTCTAAAGCCCCAACTGGTCACATCGGCATATTTGAGTTTATCGCCGTAGGAATCATAAATAAAAAACAGCACTTCCTTGCTTTTGCGACGAGGAAAGCAGGTTTTTACTGCACCAGGAATATTATCGGCAATCAAGGCTCTGGGCTGATTGAGTTGATTGGCCAGATCACATTTTCGTTTACTAAAGTCTTGATAAGAATAGTAGCGATGGAATTTGAACTTAAAGATTTTTTGATTATTTTCATCGACAAAATACTGGTTCAGGATGCCCAGCTCTTTATACATTTGCTTTTTGCTATCAAAGGCTTGGGCTTCAGGACGATTGGTGGTAAAAATAAAACTGACATTGACTACAGGCAAGTCATCTGAAGCACCTGCGTGATATTTATAAGGTGTGATTTTTACAGGTGATTTTTGTGTGGTACAGGATGCACTAAAGACCAGACAGCATACTGTCAGTGCTGTGAATTTTAACCGCATTGTTGTTCTCTCAAGTCGTAGCATTTTAATTATTGTGTCTAGCGTTTTCGCATGATTTTTATCATCTTAGCAGATTTTTATAGGTTGTATTGTGCAAGATACCAATGAACTACATCGACAAATCTTGGAAGTGATTGCGTTGATTCCATATGGCAAAGTGGCAAGTTATGGACAAGTTGCCAAGTTGGCGGGCTTGCCTAAACATGCGCGTTTAGTCGGTTATGTGCTCAAGCATTTAGACAAGCAAAGTGAAATCCCGTGGTATCGTGTTATTAATTCTCAAGGAAAAATCAGTGTAACTCGCATCAATCAGCGTGGTGAAAATGTTCAACAGATGTTATTAGAACAAGAGGGAATCTATTTATTAAATGGCAAGGTCAGTTTAAAAACCTTTGGCTGGCAGCCTTAAATAATCTCAGACTAAACCAGAATGAATATCTTGAAATTATTTTACAGTTTATTTACACTTCGATACATAAAATTACACTAGTGTTTTTGGTATTTAAATGAAAAAAATTTCTCTACTTTGTGGGGCTGTTGTTCTCAGTTTATCTGGTTGTGCCAGCATCATTTCGGGTAAAACCCAAACCATGACGTTCCAAAGTACGCCAGAGTTAAGTGATATTACAATTTTAAATCGTGATGGAAAAAAAATTCATGTGGGTAAAGCACCTGTTACGGTCAGTTTAAACCGCGGTGCCGGCTTCTTTGTTCCTGAAAGATATACGGTTATTTTTGAAAAAGAAGGCTATGAAAAGAAAGAAATTACCGTAAGTTCAAGTGTAAACGGCTGGTATGTCGGTAATATTCTATTCGGTGGTATTTTAGGATTACTCATTATCGATCCGGCAACTGGTGCGATGTATAGCCTAAATACCAAAGATACCAATGTTGTTTTAAATGATCTGAATAAAGAGAAACTTCAGGCTAAGGGCCAATCATTAACAATTGTATCGACCAATGAAATTTCGAATGATGTTTTAGAAAAAGCCAAACCTATTGAATTAAAAACTCAATAATTCAAAATAAAAAACATGGTAAACCTTTACCATGTTTTTTATCAATCCGGCAGTATTTACCTTCTAGCGAACAATCAATACTGGAATATGGCTTTCAGCCAAAACCTTTTGTGCCACGCTACCCAAGACAAACTGTTTAAAGCCTGTACGACCATGTGAACCCATCACGATCAGGTCAGCACCTAGGTTTTGCGCTGCGCCAATAATTTCCTGATGCACGGCAAAGCCTTCTAAGATTTGTGTGGCTACCGTCAGGCCATGCTCTTCAAATTTTTGCTCGGCTTTCGTTAAATTATCCTGAACATAACCTCGAACACGTTCAATCAAATCATTGCTTTGACCCATACGGATATAAGCATCTGCCAGATAAGGATCAAGTGCCATGACCTCAACCACAGTCACTTCACTGTCTAAGGCCTTCGCCAGTTGAGCTGCTTCACGGATGACATTCGCAGCAATTTCGGAGTCATCGATCGCCACTAAGATTTTTTGATAAGCCATGTTGTTACTCCTTATATTTATGATTTTGCATTGAATTGGGTCAATAAAATTTGCTTAATATATGAGCTGTGATTCTATTCTAGACCTATTGCGATGAGAATAAAACCTAGCATTTTTATAGGGATAGTTATTATTTATAGCAGTATGGTTAAGCTTGGATGTGTTTAAGAATAGATGAAATTTCCATAAAAATAAAAGGGGACTATCATTATGATTTATCTATAAAAAGTTAGATTAACTTTGCTCGAAATATTGGATAAGGGCTTCTACATCATCCGTCTGCAATTGTTCCCGCATGTTTAGAATCTGCTTTTCGTCTAAGTTATAAAGTTTAAGGGAAAGCAGTTTTTCAATGTCTTGTTCAGAAAAGCGATACTTAATGACTTTGGCTGGGACACCACCGACAATGGCATAAGGGGGAACATCCTGCGTGACCACAGCGCCTGTTGCCACCACAGCACCTTCACCCAGTTTCACCCCTTGCATGATCATGGCACGACTACCAATCCAGCAACCATCTGCAATCATGGTGTCACCTGCAGGCAGAAAGCTGCGTGTATCAAAAGGGAAGGTCGAAATCCAGTCAGGGCGGTGCAGTTGATTCCCACCCATCATAATCACGCATTCCGCGCCGAAACAGACAAAATTACCAATATAAAGTTGATCAATCGGTTTCTCGGGTGTGGACGGCTTATCATGTAGATAACGCACCACACAACGTTCAAAGCCCTGATCCCAATACGCAGAATAATAAGAATAATTGCCCTTGATATGGATGTTGGGGTTTTTCACCGTCTTAGAAATAAACTCGAACTCACACCAGTGTTTAACAGGAGAGTTGATTAATTGATCCATATCTTAACAATAACTACGAGAGGAAAGCGTCGCTATTATAACGACTAAAGTGAATACGGTTCTTTTTATGAGGGAAAAATTTCCTCATCCAGGTAAACAGGCGTTGAAGATGATGAGGAAATAAAAAACCAATAAATGCATAGAGCAAGGTCATTTTTTTGAAAATAACACGTCCAAAACCAAAGAACTCTTCAATAAATGAAGAGTTCTTTGGAGACTTAATCGAGCGTGTTAAATATATTCCACACTTACGATTTCGTATTCAACCTCACCTTGCGGTGTTTGAATTTTTACTTCGTCGCCTTCGTTTTTACCTAAAAGACCACGAGCAATCGGGGAGTTTACTGAGATTTTATTGATTTTAAAATCTGCTTCGTCATCGCCTACAATTTTATAAGTCTTACGTTCTTCGGTATCCAGGTTTTCAATGGTAACAGTCACACCAAATACAACACGACCATTTTGCTCGAGTGTTCTGACATCAATTTCTTGAACTGCACCGAGTTTACCTTCGATATCCTGAATACGGCCTTCGCAGAAACCTTGCTGTTCACGAGCAGCATGATATTCAGCATTTTCCTTTAAATCACCGTGCTCACGTGCTTCAGCAATCGCTTGGATAATACGTGGGCGATCAACTGTCTTGAGCTGTTGTAATTCTTTCTCTAAGGCAACCTTGCCTTCGGGAGTCATAGGATAACGTTGCATTTCAGTCCCTCTAAAGTGGTTGGGAAAATACAGGATTAAAAAAAGAAAAAGCCCGCCACCGATAAGGTGACGGGACTTTATCGGTAGAGAATTAACCTACAGTTTGTAAATCTTGCAAGCGGTACACATCCATTGGCAATTTCACAGCAAATGCTTGGCAAACTGCTTCAGCGCCGTTGATTGTCGTGGTGTAGTACACCTTGCCTTGTAGGGCAGCACGACGAATCATGGCAGAATCATACTGAGCTTGTTTGCCTTCTGTTGTGTTGACAATAAGATGAATTTCACCATTTTTCAAGCGGTCAACAATATGTGGGCGACCTTCGGTCACTTTATTGACAGCTTCACATTCGATACCCGCTTCTTTCAATACACGGTGTGTACCATTGGTCGCAACAAGTTTGAAACCATAGTCAATCAACTGTTGAGCGATGTTGGCAATGTATTTCTTGTCTGATTCACGAACTGACAAGAAGGCATGCTTGACTTCGCCTTCAGTTGGCAAGCCAGGTAAACGTTCGTTTGAACCGAGTACTGCCTTGTAGAATGCTTCACCAAATGTGGTACCCACACCCATGACTTCACCTGTCGATTTCATCTCAGGGCCAAGCATTGGGTCTACGCCAGGGAATTTAGCGAATGGGAACACCGCTTCTTTCACTGCGAAATGGGTCGGGATGATTTCTTTAGTGAAACCTTGAGATTCAAGGGATTGGCCCGCCATACAACGTGCAGCCACTTTCGCTAAAGAGTCACCAATACATTTCGATACGAATGGCACGGTACGGGATGCACGTGGATTCACTTCGAGTACGTAAACGTCATCGCCTTTGACTGCAAATTGAACGTTCATCAGACCAATTACGCCAAGCTCTTTTGCCATTGCAACCGTTTGACGACGCATCTCATCCTGAACTTCTTGAGAAAGCGAGTAAGGAGGAATCGAACATGCAGAGTCACCAGAGTGAATACCAGCCTGTTCAATATGCTGCATGATACCGCCGATCACAACATCTTTACCGTCAGATACACAGTCAACGTCGACTTCAGTTGCATCATCAAGGAAATGGTCAAGCAGGACAGGCGCTTCATTTGAGGCTTGTACAGCTTCACGAAGGTAGCGTTTAAGCTCTTCTTCGTTATACACGATTTCCATCGCACGGCCACCCAATACATAAGATGGGCGAACAACTAACGGATAACCTACTTTAGCCGCTTCAGAAATACCTTCTTCAGCAGATTTTACGATGCTGTTGTTCGGTTGACGAAGCTGTAAACGCTGGATCATTTGCTGGAAACGCTCACGGTCTTCAGCGCGGTCAATTGCATCTGGAGATGTACCGATAATTGGTGTACCGGCTTCTTCTAAAGCACGCGCCAATTTTAATGGTGTTTGACCACCGTACTGTACGATCACGCCCTTCGGCTTCTCGGTACGTACGATTTCAAGTACATCTTCAAGTGTTACAGGCTCGAAGTATAGACGGTCAGATGTGTCATAGTCAGTAGAAACGGTTTCAGGGTTACAGTTCACCATGATGGTTTCATAACCGTCTTCACGCATAGCTAATGCAGCGTGTACACAGCAGTAGTCAAACTCGATCCCTTGACCGATACGGTTAGGACCGCCACCAATCACCATGATCTTGTCACGGTTTGATGGATTTGCTTCACATTCTTCATCATAAGTTGAATACATGTAAGCAGTGCCAGATTCAAACTCTGCTGCACAAGTATCAACACGTTTGTAAACTGGATAGACACCCAGGTTCCAACGATGTTTACGGAATTGTTTTTGTGAAATACCCATCAAGTCCGCAATACGCAGGTCAGATAAACCTTTGCGTTTGAACGAGCGAATATTGTCAGCATTTAAATCACCAAAACCTAAAGTTTTCACTTGAGCTTCAGTTTTAATGATGTCTTCGATCTGGATCAGGAACCAGCGGTCGATTTTGGTTGCTTCAAATACGTCATCTAAAGAGAAACCGTGACGGAATGCATCCGCAACATACCAGATACGCTCTGGACCCGGAACTTTAAGCTCTTTTAGGATGATGTCTTTGGCATTGGCAGTACCTGCTTCGATTTTTTCATCAAAGCCACTGACGCCAACTTCAAGACCACGAAGTGCTTTTTGTACAGATTCCTGGAAGTTACGACCAATCGCCATCACTTCGCCCACAGATTTCATCTGAGTGGTTAATACCGGCTCAGCTTGTGGGAATTTCTCGAAGTTGAAACGTGGAATCTTGGTCACAACATAGTCAATCGATGGTTCAAAAGATGCTGGGGTTACGCCGCCAGTGATGTCATTTTTCAATTCATCAAGGGTGTAGCCCACTGCAAGTTTCGCCGCGATTTTTGCAATCGGGAAACCTGTTGCTTTAGAGGCAAGTGCAGATGAACGTGATACACGTGGGTTCATCTCGATCACAACCATACGGCCGTCTTTCGGGTTAATACCGAACTGAACGTTTGAACCACCTGTTTCAACACCGATTTCACGCAGAACTGCAACCGATGCATTACGCATCAATTGATATTCTTTGTCTGTCAATGTTTGCGCAGGCGCAACGGTGATTGAGTCACCAGTGTGAACGCCCATTGGGTCAAAGTTTTCGATCGCACAGACGATGATACAGTTGTCGTTTTTGTCACGAACAACTTCCATCTCGTATTCTTTCCAGCCAATCAAAGATTCATCGATCAATAACTGGTGAGTAGGAGAGAGGTCGAAACCACGTTCACAGATTTCAAGGAATTCTTCGCGGTTATAAGCGATACCACCACCAGAACCACCCATCGTGAATGATGGACGAATGATGACAGGGAAACCGAAACCGGCTTGAATGGCCAAAGCTTCTTCCATTGTTTCAGCAATGGCCGCTTTTGGACATTCCAGACCAATTTTACGCATTGCGATATCAAACAGTTTACGATCTTCTGCTTTTTCAATCGCGTCTTTTGATGCGCCAATCAGTTCAACATTATATTTTTCAAGAACGCCGTGCTCATCAAGTGCAAGGGCACAGTTCAATGCAGTTTGACCACCCATGGTTGGAAGGACTGCATCTGGACGTTCTTTTTCAATGATTTGTGCAACAGTTTGCCAAGTGATTGGCTCAATATACGTTGCATCTGCCATTGCAGGGTCAGTCATAATGGTCGCTGGATTCGAGTTGACCAGAATAACGCGATAACCTTCTTCACGAAGCGCTTTACATGCTTGCGCACCTGAATAGTCAAACTCACACGCCTGACCAATGACAATAGGACCAGCACCAATAATTAAGATGCTTTTAATATCCGTACGTTTAGGCATTATTCGCTCCTTAATTACTTCTTAGCGGCTTCGATAAGTTCGATGAAATGATCGAACAACGGCGCACAATCATGTGGACCAGGGCTGGCTTCAGGGTGACCCTGGAAGCTGAATGCTGGTTTGTCAGTACGATGAATACCTTGGTTTGTACCGTCAAACAGTGAGCGATGTGTCACTTTCAAGTTTGCTGGTAAAGTACTCTCATCGACAGCAAAGCCGTGGTTTTGAGAAGTAATCATCACTGTACCGTTCTCAAGGTTTTGTACAGGATGGTTCGCGCCGTGGTGACCGTGATTCATTTTCATGGTCTTCGCACCTGAAGCAAGCGCTAAAATCTGATGACCTAAACAAATACCGAATACTGGCAATGTTGTGGTTTCAACAATGGTTTTGACTGCTTCGATGGCATAGTCACATGCTGCCGGGTCACCAGGACCATTTGACAAGAACACGCCATCCGGATTTAAAGCAAGAACCTTTTCAGCAGGAGTCTGTGCAGGAACCACTGTCAATTTACAGCCACGGTCTGCAAGCATACGTAAGATGTTGGTTTTGACACCATAATCGTATGCAACCACATGATATTTTAATTCTGGTTGAGTGAAACCCTGACCTAAAGTCCAAGAACCTTCAGTCCATTCAAAACCCGTCGGGTCACAGCATTCTTTCGCAAGATCGAGACCGTTTAAACCACCAAATTCACGTGCTTTCGCAATCGCTTGTTCTTCTGTAATATTTTCGCCAGCAAGGATACAGCCGTTTTGTGCACCTTTGTCACGTAAAATACGTGTCAATTTACGGGTATCGATATCAGCGATGGCTACAACATTATGTTGCTCCAGGTATTCACTGAGTGATTGTTCAGAACGGAAGTTGCTGTGCAATAAAGGAAGATCGCGGATAATCAAACCATTCGCCCATACTTTATGGATGCGACCTGATTCAACGTCTTCACTATTACAGCCAGTATTTCCAATATGAGGATAAGTCAACGTCACAATTTGTTGTGCGTAGCTTGGGTCGGTCAAAATTTCTTGATAACCAGTCATGGCAGTGTTAAAAACGACTTCACCAGTCGTACTACCCGATGCACCGATAGACGTTCCTTTAAAGATCGTTCCATCTGCGAGGGCTAAAATGGCGGGGGTGCTCAAACCAAAGCTCCTGAACTAAGACCACAAAAATTAGGCTGTAAAAAAGCGAGAAGACATAAAAAAAGGCAGGCTGTCTTAAAAAAACATGCCCCTCCTTCCAGTCTGCTCGCTTGTAACTTAACAGCGCATTATACGCATGAGTGCGTGAAAAGTCTATGTGTTTTTATTTATTAAAATCAGGAATTACACGATTTATTTTTTTAAATGACTAGATAACTGTCTATTGCAAAATCTCTCATCTTTATATGGTTATCATGAGATATTATGCAAATTGTCTGACAATTTTAATGTTGTCTAAGAAGTAGCCGTTTTATCCTATGCTTAGCCAAAAATTAACAATCAAGAAGAGGGTAAGCAAAATGGCTGAGAATCAAACGACACCGGTAACGGCTGAAGAAGTGAAAGATACAGTTGTTGAGAAAACAACCAAAGCGAAACAAGAGGTTGCTGCAAAAACGGCTGAAGTGAAAACTGCTGTGGCAGAGAAAACTGCGAAAGCGAAAGAAGCAGTCGCAGAAAAAACCGCAAAGGCAAAAGAAGTGCTTGCCGAGACACAAGAGCAGGCGAAAGAAGTGATTGCTGAAACGCAAGGTCAAGTGAAAGAGGCTTTGGCAGAAACTCAGGAAAAAATTGAGACTGAAGCAAAAGAGTTAAATCAAAATGTTCAAAACCAGTTTGCGCAAATCAAGCAGGATATTTTAGAGCGTATTGAAGTGATTAAAACTCAACTGAATTCATCACAAGGTAACTTGCTTGAACTGAAAAATGCATTGAAAACTGAGTTGAATGCATTGATTGAAGACTTAAGCAAAGTGAGCAAAGAACTGAAAGATGATATTAGCCAGATTTCAGTAAAGCATAAAGATACCCTGGTCGGTAGTTTTAAGCGCACTAAAGAGCAAGCGGTTGAAGCATGGAACAAGGTTCGTGCCAGCTAATTGCCCAAAGAATTAAAAAAAGCGAGAATTTTTCTCGCTTTTTTTATGCTTAACCTATTAAAACTGATGTAACCAGTCGCGCTTGTTATGGAAGTCAGCTTGAGGGCTGCTGTGCTGCATTGCAAAATAATGCATACCTTGAGTGGTATTAAGTACAGCGGTTAAACCGATATACAGATCAGCCCATTTAAGTTGATGCTCACGCATAAACTGGGAGAAATCCAGACTGACATTCAAGCCATAATGCGTGCGTTGTAAATGATTCAGTTCAATATCATAGGCAGCGACAGGCGGCATATCTTCAGGGAAGCGGTATTCTTCAAATTGATAGACTTGCCACGCTTGAGAAGGGGAAAGGTTAATTTCTCGGTAGAAATCTTGATCTTTCACGCCCACAAAAATTTCAAAGCAGGTCTGTTCCCATAAAAAATCATGACGTGGATGCGCCGTAACCTGATCTGGGTAAATCAAAAATTGATTTGGGTCACGAACCCAAAAACCAACATTCAAGGTTGCTGGTGTTTGTTGCTCAATCGCCCCAACGACCGTAATGGCACTAAAGCGATCAAAAGCGGATAGTTCATAACTCGCCATGCTAATTACTTATTACTTAAGTGAGCAAAACGAACTAAGTTAGACAGGTGCTGGTTTTGTTTCGCCGCTTTTTTATAGAGCAGAACAATTTTACCAATCTTTTGTACAGACTCGGCACCAGTTGCTTCTACAATCGCGTCAATGACGGCACCACGTGCATCACGGTCTTCACCCGCAATTTTCACTTTAATCAACTCGTGGTCGTTTAACGCACGATTTGTTTCTTCAATGACGTTTTCTGTAAGACCTTGGCTACCAATCATTACAACTGGATTAAGTGCATGACCGATTTGACGTAAACGTTTACGTTCATGGATAGATAAAGCCGCCATTAAAAATACCTGATTGGAAAAACGACCTAGTATAACTTGCATCCTGTTTCTAAGATAGATTTGCAGACCGACACTTCAAACAAATATGTGAAAAATTGCTGAAATAACCAATTGGCCTGATCGGAAAAAATCTGTAAAAGTTCGTGTGAATGAAGTACATCCGTACTGTAATAGGCGGAATTTTCACGTACAATGACTCATCAGAAGTTTTTTGAAATTTAGTGAGTTATGGCGACACGCATTACCAATCAAAAATTGTCTAAAAGCAGTCGTGCATGGATGAGAGAGCATTTAGATGACCCTTTTGTAAAAAAAGCACAAAAGGAAGGTTATCGCGCACGTGCGGCGTATAAGTTACTTGAAATCCAAGAAAAATATAAAATGATCAAGCCCGGTATGACGGTGGTCGACTTGGGTGCGGCGCCAGGCAGCTGGTCTCAGATTGCGGGTAAACTGGTTGGCTCAAATGGTTTGGTGATTGCCTCAGACATTCTGGAAATGGATGCATTGCCAGACGTAACCTTCCTGCAAGGCGACTTCCGTGAGGAAGAAGTTTTCGAAAAATTGTTAAATATTTTAAATGGACGTCAAGTAGACGTTGTAATTTCGGATATGGCCCCCAATACATCAGGTAATAGGGCTGTTGATCAACCGCGTCAGATTTACTTATGTGAACTGGCTTTGGATTTTGCTCAGAAAGTTCTCGGACCAAATGGACAGTTTGTTGTTAAAGTGTTCCAAGGTTCAGGATTTGACGAATTCCGCAAACAGGTGGTCGATAGTTTTGATGTATTAAAAACAGCCAAACCTGCGGCATCACGTGCTCGATCGAAAGAAGTTTTTTTGATTGGTCAAGGTCGTAAAAAGGCATTGCAATAAAAGTGTACTTGCCAAGTTGTTAAAAATTGTGCATTTTGTACCTTTTAAGTTTTTTGCAACGCAAATTCATTGCTGTTTTTGTGAAGGTCAGCCAAGATTAGGTATGATCAAATTAGATTGATATGGGAATAAAGCCTTGAGCGATTACTTCAAGAATGCCGTATTGTGGCTCATCATACTCGGTGTTCTGATTTTGATTTTTAGCAACGTCAGTGACCGCAATAAGCCTGCAGCGATGAAATATTCTGATTTCGTTGCAGCGGTGAATGCTGGGCAAATTAAACAAGTCACAATCGACGGTTTAAATATTAATGGTGAAAAAACCAATGGTTCTTCATTTGAGACGGTTCGTCCTCAAGTAGAAGACACTGAGTTGCTACCAAGCTTAAATAAACAGAATGTAGTGGTTGAGGGCACAGCACCGCAACGTCAAGGCATTTTGATGCAACTTCTCATTGCAAGTTTCCCGGTATTACTGATCATCCTGTTATTCATGTTCTTCATGCGTAATATGGGCGGTGGTGCTGGTGGTAAAAACGGTCCTATGAGCTTTGGTAAGTCAAAAGCGAAAATGTTATCTGAAGATCAGATCAAGTTAACATTCAGTGACGTCGCTGGCTGTGATGAAGCAAAACAAGAAGTGGTTGAAATCGTTGATTTCTTAAAAGACCCAGCCAAATTTAAACGCCTTGGTGCAACCATTCCACGTGGTGTACTGATGGTTGGTCCTCCAGGTACGGGTAAAACATTATTGGCGAAAGCTATTGCCGGTGAAGCTAAGGTTCCATTCTTTAGTATCTCGGGTTCTGACTTCGTTGAAATGTTTGTCGGTGTCGGTGCTTCTCGTGTTCGTGACATGTTTGAACAAGCGAAACGCCATGCGCCATGTATCATCTTTATTGATGAGATTGATGCAGTCGGTCGTCATCGTGGTTCGGGTACAGGCGGTGGTCATGATGAGCGTGAACAAACCTTGAACCAGATGCTTGTCGAGATGGATGGTTTTGAAGGCAATGAAGGCGTAATCGTGATTGCTGCGACCAACCGTGTAGACGTACTGGATAAAGCCTTGCTTCGTCCAGGTCGTTTTGACCGTCAAGTGATGGTGGGTTTACCAGACATTCGTGGCCGTGAGCAGATCCTGAACGTTCACCTGAAGAAACTTCCTTCGGTGACAGGTGTGGATCTTAAAGTGCTTGCACGTGGTACACCGGGCTTCTCGGGTGCGCAATTAGCAAACTTGGTCAATGAAGCTGCATTGTTTGCTGCTCGCCGTAATAAAAACACGGTCGATATGCATGACTTTGAAGATGCCAAAGACAAGATCTATATGGGCCCTGAACGTAAATCGATGGTGATTCGTGAAGAAGAACGTCGTGCTACAGCTTACCATGAAGCGGGACATGCGATTGTTGCCGAGATGCTACCGGGTACTGACCCTGTGCATAAAGTAACGATCATGCCACGCGGTTGGGCATTAGGTGTGACCTGGCAGTTGCCGGAGCAAGATCAGACCAGCCACTATAAAGATAAGATGTTGAATGAACTTTCAATCTTGTTTGGTGGTCGTATTGCGGAAGAAGTGTTTATTAACCAAATGTCGACTGGTGCATCGAACGACTTTGAACGTGCAACTAAAATGGCGCGTGCTATGGTAACCAAATACGGTATGTCTGATGCGCTTGGCGTTATGGTGTATGAAGATGAAAACCAGAATGGTTTCTTCGGTAATGTCGGTAGCCGTACCATTTCTGAAGCGACTCAGCAAAAGGTCGATGAAGAAGTACGTCGTATCCTGGATGAGCAATACAAAGTTGCACGTGAGATCTTGGAAAATAACAAGGATATCGCACATGCAATGGTGAAAGCGTTGATGGATTGGGAAACAATCGATCGTGACCAGATCCGTGACATCATGGAAGGTCGTGAGCCGCAACCACCTAAAGTTTATGTTGCTGATAATCCAGTGGCGGCATTTGAACCACCGAAAGATGGTCCATCTACACCACCACCTTTACCAGCAATGGGCTGATCAAAGATCAAATAAAAAGAGCGACTTCGGTCGCTCTTTTTTTGTCTGGATTTTATGCCAAACTGAAAATAAATCAGCAACGCAGCATCAGCTGTGTTGTTAAAATAAGCCTGTTAAAGTGCGAAGAGTTTTGATGATGCAGTTGATGCCATTACCCCAAAGTCAATTATCCTGTGGTCGTTTTCGATTAGACCTTTCACAACCCCAGGTGATGGGAATCTTGAATGTAACCCCGGATTCCTTTAGTGATGGGGGGCAGCATCACCAGAAAGATCAGGCGATTCAATATGCTTTAAAGATGATTGAAGAAGGGGCAAGCATTATTGATATTGGGGGCGAATCTACCCGCCCCAATGCATCACCTGTGGCGCTGGAGGAAGAACTTCGCCGTGTGATTCCTGTGGTCGAGGCATTATCCAAATATGATGTGATCATGTCGATTGATACCAGTCAGCCTGAAGTCATGCGTGCTGCCGTCCAAGCCGGTGCGCATATCTGGAATGATGTGCGTGCCTTAACCCGCCCTCAAGCCTTGGAAACCGCAGCCGAGTTAAATATTCCTGTGGTGTTGATGCATATGCGGGGTGAACCGACCAATATGAATCAGCTGGATCAGTATGATGACGTGACCGAAGAGGTCATTCAGGAATTACAACAACGTCTGGATCAGGCCATTGCGGTTGGAATTAAGCCGGAAAATATTATTATCGATCCAGGCTTTGGTTTTGCCAAAAATGCCCTGCAAAATTTCCAATTACTCAATGAGTTCTGGAAACTTAACCGAATGGGGTATCCAATTTTATCGGGCTTGTCACGGAAACGTTTTATTGGTGAAGCTTTAAATGGTGTCCCAGCCCAAGAACGTGCGGTGGGGAGCGTGACAGGGCATCTTTTAAGTATTCAGCAAGGGGCAAGTATTGTTCGGGTACACGATGTTAAAGCCACGAGCGATGCGATCAAGGTCTGGAAAATGATGCAGGCTTAAAAGTGGCTGAGATGTCAGTAGAGCTTCAGGGCTCTATTGACTTGCTTGGTCAGATTACATATAACAAGACTATAAAATAAGCAAAGTGATATTAAAAATGGAAAATAAAACAATTACATATAAAAGTTTATGGGTGTTTGCACTCATTTTGAGCCTTGGATTCATTATTTCTGCAGGGGTTATGGGCTATGCCCTGAAACAGTTTAATAGCACTAAAAATTCAATTACAGTCAAGGGCTTGGCTGAAAAACCGATTCAGGCTGATTCAGCACGCTGGGAGATTCATCTCCAAAGTAGCCATACATCGGACACGATTCCACAGGCCTATCAATTACTTGATCAGCAAATGAAAGCCTTACAGGCGTTCTTTGTAGAGCATGGTTTTAAAGCCGCAGATATGCAACTCGGAAATAAAAGTTCACAACCTTATTATGAAGAAGTGAATCTGGGGGACGGGCGAATCAATCGTGAGTTTAAAGGCTATACCGCTTTACAGAATTTGGTGGTTAATAGCCGCGATATCAAGAAGATTGAACAGGCTGCCAAAGATGCATATCTACTGGATGAAAAGGGCATTGCGATTGAGCAGAAACCTGAATATTTGGTATCAAATTTAGAGGAAATCAAAATGTCGCTGATTGCCAATGCCACCCAAAATGCCTATAGCCGTGCCAACGAGTTTGCCAAAGTGGGTGGTGTAAAGGTCGGAATGATGCGTTCTGCCAGTCAAGGGGCATTTTATATCTTGCCAGAAAGTGGCTCGGATGATGATAGTGATTATGGCGGTGCTTATGACAAGGCCACCATTAATAAAATTGCCCGTGTGGTGGTGACCATCAATTATGCGATTGATTAGAACAACGGTTTAGCTGATTGATCAGCCATGCTGGAAAGATACATTCGAATACGGTGTATCTTTCTTTTTTTGCATACAATTCTTTGTATAGCGACTGTATTTGAAAAAAATGAAATAAATGGGGGAAGTGAATAATGCATCAATCAACAAAAATTTTAACCCTGAGTTTGCTTAGTTGCATGATCATGGCCTGTAGTACACCTGTTAAACAGTATGATCAGGTTGCAGTTGAAACTGCGATGCCTGTAGCCCCCTCACCAATGAGTCAGTCAAATCAGGGATTGATCAAAGCACGCAAGATGATCGCACCAGCATCTTATATTGCCGTGATGCCGACCATGGAAGGACCGCGCTTAGAGCAGAACACTGAAAAATATCAAAATAATGAAGTCAATCCAGTACATCGTGTTGCGGATCAAGCTGTTTCAACGTTTAGTATTGATGTAGATACAGGTAGTTATACCAACACACGTCGTTTTTTAAATGACGGGCGATTACCGCCTGTTGATGCGGTTCGTGCCGAGGAGATGATTAATTATTTTGATTATCAGTACCCGCAGCCAAATAGCATTCATCCTTTTTCGGTCACTACCGAAACAGTTGATTCGCCATGGAAACAAAATGCCAAGCTGATCAAGATTGGCATTCAGGCCAAAGACCTGAGCACCAAACAACTGCCACCTGCCAATCTGGTCTTTTTGGTCGATGTCTCTGGCAGTATGGATGCAGCTGACAAACTGCCTCTGGTAAAACAGACTTTACGCTTACTCACCGAGCAACTTCGAGCACAGGATAAGGTCACCATCATTACTTATGCCAGCGGTGAAAAACTGGTACTAGAACCGACCGCAGGCAATCAAAAAGACAAGATCCTGGCCGTGATTAATGCCTTGCAGGCCAGTGGGGCAACCGCAGGTGAACAAGCCATCCAGTTGGCCTATCAGCAGGCTGAAAAAGCGTTTGTGAAAAATGGCATTAACCGTATTCTGCTGGCGACAGATGGGGACTTTAATGTCGGTATTACCGATTTTAGTACCTTGAAAGGCATGGTGGCAGAGAAACGTAAAAGCGGTATTTCATTAACGACATTAGGTTTTGGTACTGGGAATTACAATGAGCAGTTGATGGAGCAGCTGGCGGATGCAGGCGATGGCAATTACAGCTATATTGATAATAAAAATGAAGCGAAAAAAGTGGTACAGCGTCAGCTTTCATCGACCCTTGCGACTGTTGCTCAGGATGTCAAAATTCAGGTCGAATTTAATCCTGCAACGGTGAAAGAATATCGTTTAGTCGGTTATGAAAACCGGATGTTGAAGCAGGAAGATTTTAACAATGACCAAGTCGATGCCGGGGATATTGGAGCGGGACATAATGTCACCGCGATTTATGAAATTATTCCAGTGGGGCAACAAGGCTGGCTCAATGATTCACGTTATCAGGCATCGGCAAAAACTGACACAGCCAAAAAGTCGGAATATGCTTTTGTAAACTTGCGCTATAAATTACCAAATCAAGAGAAAAGTATTTTATTGAGTCAAGCGGTGAGGGCGGAAAGCAGACCCTTGGTTCAAGCCAATAACGATACCCGTTTTGCCATTGCTGTGGCCTCTTATGCCCAGCAGTTAAATGGTGGACAGTACAATGGCGCAATGGGATGGGATCAGATTATTCAGCTTGCACAGCAATCGGCGAAACCCGATCCTTATCAAATGCGAGAAGAGTTTGTGGAGCTTGCAAAGATTGCCAAAAGTTTAAGTGCTAAAAAAGAGTAAACATGATTAAAAAAAGCGGTCAGAAAACCGCTTTTTTTATGTCTAAATATCGTGATTTTGGTTAGATTATGTTATAAGCATGGCGTTTTATTGGCATATTATTTTTTATGTTCGAAGATTTACTCCTCCCCATGTTTGACGATGAATATTATCCCGATATTCTCGTGGCTGAAGTGAAACAGCATATCCAGAAGTTTTCAAAAAAGGTGAGCCGTACTGACTTATCTGAAACGGAAATCTATCGTTTTGCACATCAAACCATGATCGAAATTAACGAAATGAAACCGCAATTTGAAGATCTGGATTCCAGTTTAGATGACACTGCCGCAGATTATATTGCTGAAGCCATGATGATGGTGGTGCAAGAGGTCGGTTATCTGGATATTGAAATGGAAGAATTGATTGCCAATCGAGAGTGGTAGAATTCACTCTCGCTGGTTTTTTATAAAAATAAATATTATTTCGAAGCGGTCTCACTCCAAAATTTAGGTAAAACAATGTGCCCTGAAATCCAAGCCTCAATTTTAGGTTGTTTTATTTTTTGATAGTACATGCTCTGTGTATTGATGAGTAAGCCTAGGGTATCGCCTTGATTCAATCGCCCATTCATACTTGGCAACTCAATGGTTAAATGCGGTTCATCCAGCTGGGTTATGTCTTGGGTAATCTGGTCATAAGCCTGTTTTCGGGCTGCATTAAACGGCGCAGTCTGATCATTTAAAACCTCATATTTCCCTGTGAGTTTGGATTTAATCGCCATAGAGATAAATAAGGTCGGATCTACTTTAGATGGTATTTCTACCTGTAAAGACAGCCGTGGGGCACCCGTGATATAACCGCGTTGGGTGGCGGTATGGATAGGAACGAAGACTGCTTGAGTTGCAGTCGGTGCGATCCAGGTTTTATTCAGACGATAGGACTGAGTTGCATTCAGGTCATTTAAGCTCGTGACAGGACTTTGATCCACACATAACTCCGGTAAGTTGATCGCTGGCGTTTGGTCCTTGAGCTTCTGGTTGAACCAGTCCAAGATGGTATTTTGCAGATTATATTTTTGCTGGTTGCCACAACTCACCGTTTTGCCAATATACCAGAAGGGTGTGTTGCCGCGAGGCGAATGCTGGGCAAAAGGCTGTAAATGTCCGCCCTGTACTCCAACCAAATGAACGTCATGCTGAGCATGCTGAATACATTGGGCTGCTTTTACTCCTTCATTAAAGGGAAACAAGATATCTCTAAAACCCTGAATAATCAGTGCATCTGCTTGAGGTGCCTGTGCATGATCGCAAAACCAGCTGGCTTGATGGGTTTTTAAAAAATCATAGGTAGATGCTTTCAGTTGACCTTGTTGCGTTTCAAGATAGGCCTGTTTTAATTCGGGATCAAACTTATTCCAGTTCCACCAATCGCCAATCAGGTTGAGAAAACCGATCCAGTTACTTTTGGGTACTCCATTCGGCGCAAGACTATTGACGATGTCATACCAAGTGGTGATAGGAACGATGGCCTGTAAACGGGGATCACGTGCTGAAGCAATGTATTGTACGCCACCTGCATAAGACTCACCGATCATGCCTGTTCGCACGCCATGTTGATTTGTTGCCAGTTGCGGCAGGTTTTTTTCTGCCCAGTTCATCAGGGTGATGACGTCTTGAGCTTCTTTCTCCGGATCAGTCAGGCGGATTTTTCCTTGGCTATCACCGTGACCACGCTGGTCATAACTCATGACCCAGTAGCCCTTCTGCCAAGCCGTTTTCGCGACTTGTCCAGTAGGTAACAGGAAACCATACAAACTCAGTTCCGGGCGTTTCATCCGGGAGAGACCAAAGCCATGGGTATGTAAAATTAAAGGTGCAGTCTGGTCAGGTTTTAAATGCGGTTGATACACCGTAAAGGCAAGTACAGTCCCATCCGGCGCCGTAGTCTTTACCTGATAATAGCGTTGTTTCAGTTCGGTACTTTTGCTGGTCACCACGGTTGTTTGGGTTGAGGCATGTACACACCCTTGCAAGACGAATAATAGGCCGAAGCAGAGCCAGAAGACGTAAGAACGCATAGATTATTTCATCCTTGAACAAATCTTTGAGAAATCACGAGGTGATCGGGATAGTTTACTGTGGCTTGTTGGCCGATACTATTGCTGACAGGTCCTGTTGACTGACCTGTCAGTTTTAAAACCTTATCTATACCTTATTTTCTACGATAAGCGTAAATAAATAGGCCGAAGCATAGAAAAATAAGTCCAATGATCAGATGGGAGCTTAACGCCTCATTGTTGAACCATACCCCCCAGCCAGTCGCAAGAACGGGGGTTAATATGCTAATCAGCATCACCGTGGTCGGGTTCAGTTTCTGGATCAGGTGGAAATAACAAATCATGGCCAGCACCGACGAAAATAATGCGCTATATAACAAGGCCAGACCTGTTTGCAGGCTCGGCAACTGGGTCGGTGCTTGGCTCAGGAAAAAGGGTAATAAACACAGATAGCCGAACCACGAAACGAGCGTTGAGCCTGTGGTTTGAATAATGGGATGGATACCGGCACCAATTTGTGCAACGGCAAACATGGAAAATACGTACAGCAGCACTGCAATAATTTCATAGATGACCCCAAGCCTATCTAGCTGGATGTGCATTGCGCCAAGACCTAAGGTGAGCGAAAGTCCGAAAACGGCCAGGATGAGTCCATACCATTGGCGTTTTAAAAAGTGTTCGCGTTTGAGGATAAATACGGCGATCAGTCCCGACCATAACGGTGCGGTCCCATAAATAATCGAGATCATGCCGGAAGAGACGCGGGTTGCACCCATATAACAAAAGGTCATGGAGCCGAACAGCCCAAGCGCGCCGGCACTATAACTGAGTAGGGCAGTTTTGTTGATGGTCAGTTTCAAGCGAAAATAAAGCAGGCACAGTAAGGCCAGTGGAATGGCGATACTGAATCGTAAGAATAATCCCCAAGCCCAGTGAATTTCATGTACTGTCCAGACCGCAGCTAAAGGTGTAAATGACCAGATCAGCACCACGGTGATGAATTGTCCGACTGTAGCAAGGCGAGGGGAAACAGGGGCTACAGCCGGTTGTAGCTGTGCTATGGAGAGAGCATTCTTTTCGGATAATTGGGTCATGACATGATTCCTGTAATAACAATGGTGAAATTAAGACAATAAAAAAGGTCGCTCATGAGGCGACCTGTGGATTCAACTGATGTTTAAAGTGTCATCATCTGAAATATATCAAGTCTCCTCGCGGTAACGCGTAGACACGTCGCCATGCCGCATAGACAGAAATGTCATGCGCAATCGCATTTGGACGTGAGCAGGAAGCTTGAGGGTTCAACATATAAAATATTCGAAACTGATTCTGATCTTTTATAGCATAGAGGGTGTTTGAAAAATAGCCATTTCTCAAATCAAGATAAAAATATAGATAAAGTAAATCAATAATTGGGCATTGCTAAAATTGCAGATTTTTCCATAATGTTGCCAACAAATTCTGAAAGAAGTTTGCTCTTGTCTGCCTTTGAAATTTTTGCGGTCGTGATCAGTCTGATTGGTGTGACCTTAACCATTCGACGCCACATGTGGTGCTGGTGGTTTAATTTTCTGGCGTGCAGTTTATACGCCTATTTTTTCTTTAGCATCCGCTTATATGGTGAAACACTGCTGCAATTTTTCTTTATTGCGATGAATGTGTATGGATTCTATTACTGGCTGAAAGGCAAACGTCAGGACCATGAGATCCGGATTGAGCCGATTGCCAAAACTCTGGTATTGGCGCAAATGGGTATGGCGGTTATTTTTGGTCTGCTGTTGGGCTTGATGCTTAAACATTTTACTGATGCTGCGGTACCGATGCTGGATTCGCAATTGGTGGCATTCAGCTTATTAGCCACCTACTGGACCAGTCGAAAGCATATTGCCACGTGGATTCTGTGGATTTTTGTCAATATCATCTATGTGGGCATGTTTATCTACAAAGAAGTTTTCCTGACCGCAGGGCTCTATGCCGCCTTTGTCGGGCTGGCGGCTTATGGCTGGTGGCAATGGCAACAGGTCAAGCAAAAACAACTTGGCCATGCATAAATAAGGGCAGCTGATGCTGCCCTTAAGTTTGAAACAAGACTTATTTTACCGTGGCTTGATAAATTTGTACTGCCTGACGCCCCAATGCTGGATCATCGGTGAAGATACCATCCACACCTGCTTTGAAATACAGCTGCATTTCCTTGATTGAACCTGTGGCACAACGTTCTGCTTCTTTGGCTTTATCTGCGCTACATTTTAAGCTGGCTGGCAGGAAGTTATTTTCAGGCCGGAAGGTATATGGATGCACCTTTAGGCCCGCCTGATGGGCATCTTTAACAAAGGAGGTGGTTTGCATGGTTTCTTGGTCGATAATATAAGGTTTCCAAGGGCCGACGCCATTGGCATATTTTGCAACGTCTTTTAATCCCTGTGCAGTTGCCATATTGCCATAGGTAGTCGCAATATTTTGAGCGACATAATCCGCAGGGCGTACTGTTTTTTCATCGTAAAGTTGGATCAGTTGGGCATGTTTGACACTTTTGTGCAGATCAAGCTGGTTCTTTAAGTATTTCAAATTGCCCACTTCAAAAGACTGTAAATAGATCGGTGCAATATCGCGGGTGTATTGGTATTTAGACAGTGTTTTAAGTAGTGTGTCTTCCATTGCCAAATTCTGTTTTTGAAAATAGGTGGGATGTTTGGTTTCAATATAAAGACCAATAATTTTGCCAGTTTTCTTATAATGCGCTTCAGCCAGTTCGATAATCTGTTCCAAGGTCGGAATGGTATAGAGATCATTATACTTCTGGTTTTCAGGACGATATTGTGGAATACGCTCACGTGCTTTCAGTTGTTGCAATTCGTTTAATGTAAAGTCTTCGGTAAACCAACCGCCATTAAAAGATGTTCCATCAATCACTTTGTTTGTTTTACGATCAGCAAATTGCGGCAGGGTTGAAACATTGGTGGTACCGCCAATTTCATTTTCATGACGGGCAACCAGAACGCCATCTTTGGTTGAAACCAGATCTGGCTCAATAAAGTCAGCACCGTCGTCAATCGCCTTTTGATATGAGGCAAGGGTGTGTTCTGGACGTAATGCGCTGGCACCGCGATGTCCCACCACCAGAATTTTTGGATCCTGATTATTCGGTTGTTTGATATTGTTTTGATCATTGTTGTCATCATTGCAACCAGCAAGGCTGATCAGGCTCAGACAAAAAACTGCTTTTTTAAACATAGATAAGCTCATGTGTTTTTTATTCAAACCACTAGTTTGAGCGTTGAAGTTATCAAACACATGACAGAGAGATGATGGTTTTATGAAAATATCAAGAATTTTAAAAGCAGTCGCACTGAAATAAGAAATCCAGTTTGAGCTTGTGTCTAAACTGGATTCAAAAACAAAGAGATAATGAAGAGCTATTTCTTCCAATAAGGCCAGTTGGCTTCTGGTGTGAAATGATAATTGTCATCTAACCAGTAAGTTTGAGATGGGGAGGATTTGTCTTTAAGTCCCATAAGGTGCAGCAGATTATTGTCCAGTTCCGCAGTATTCAAGGTTTTTTCTTTATCTACACCTGTGCTGTGTAAGCCATCTGACCACATGATTACAGGGACCTGATAACCTGCTCTGGTATTTGGGCTATGACCGGCATAATCAATTTCATGTCCGACTTCATTGCCATGATCAGAAACCACGGTAAAGGATCTAAAATCAGGTGTCGCATCTGCTCTTAAATCATCCAAAAACTGGCTCAGTAATGAATCTTCATACAAGACTGCATTATCATAGTCATTGCGCAGTGAACGAATCCACGGATCAATGTCCCGATTTTTGAGATCAGTTTCGACAGCATCGTTGCTCTCACTTGTAAAGCGGTTAAATGCTGCTGGATAGCGCTCTTCATAGTTTGGATGGGCGCCAATCAGATGGAGAATAATCAGTTTTTTCGGTTCAGGATCTGCCAGCGCCTGTTGATAATCAGGAATGAGTGATTCATCCAACGAGGTGCTGCTGCGTCCCGAACGCTTATTTTTATAGACTGCTTTATCGGCATAGGCACCGAATAAAGAAGATAAATAGGTATCATCCTGATTACTGAGCCAGTAAATTTTATATCCCGCAGCCCGGGCATAGGCCAGAATACTTTCTGGTGAATATTGATCATGTTGTGAAGCCGGGCTTTCGGTTAACAGTACACGTAATGCATTGATTGTAGACGGTGAAGGAGAGAAAGCATTACAAAAGACCTTGATCTCATTCACGCGTTTTGCCAGTTCAGGCGTGGTATTGCGTGGGTAGCCACAGATACCCAGATTTAAACTGGTTAAACTTTCTGACAGGACCAGTACATGAGTCTGTTTGCCTTTAGCCTGTTCGGTCAGTACCAGATTCTGCTTGGCACTTTTGTCCCATTGCAAATGGACATTTTTATGCTGTTTGATGCGGTCTTTAAAATCCTGGATTTTGGTCTGATACTCCGTCCAGAATACAATTGGATGTACCTTGCGGGAGGGTTTCATCAGATAACTGGTGATCGCCAGCAAGATCAGAAAAATAATACAGCCCCGATAAATTCGGCTATGCCAGAGTCGGCTAAAATGAATCGGTTTAACCAGTTTAAATACGGTAATGCTATACAGGATGACTAAGGTCAACAGACCTGCTCCCACCATAAGCATGGTACCGAGATGAAGCTGAAAAAACTCCAGACTTTCCCGACGGTTAGTATTGGCAAGCGCTTCAATAATGAAATAGGCCTCATTATCACTATTGAACAAAAACCAGGTGCTTGAGCGTAGCAAGGCATCTAACCAAGCCAAAAACCACCAGATGATGGCGAGGAGATACCAATAGATTTTTTGTCGGGTAATGGCCAGATAAACAAACAGTACGCCAGGCAATGATAAACAGCCAAGTCTTAAACCATCAGATAAATTACCGACTGCAATCAGTAAGCCGCCTGTGATCAAGGCGGGCAATAAGATCAACAGCAGAATATTCAAGTTTTTTAAGCTGGCCTTCATATATGCCTAATACAGTATGGGGAGGGGAGATAAACTAAGCGTGCTAATATGGTTTTAAGTCGGGGGTATGTCAATTCAAAATTAAGAAGTATTTGATTGCACAGTAAATTAAATTACCTAACAGTATTAAACTGCTGAATTATTGCAAAGTTAGCGCATTATTTTTTATTGCAAATAACCTGAAATTCATTATTTCTCCGCAATTTACGCTTTTTGAAATGATATGTTAATAGGGATGGTGTTTGCCTGTCAGCTCGGTAATGATCATATTCTGAAAAGTGCCTGTATTTGCCTATCTTTTTGAAAAACTGACTGTTTCACTAATGGAATGAACAGCCATGCTATCTAAGTTTTTTATTCATCGTCCGATCTTTGCCACTGTGCTGGCAATTATTATGATGGCAGTTGGTTTATTCGCCATTCTGAATTTGCCCGTAGAACGTTATCCCGATATTGCACCGCCCCGAATTACGGTATCGGCCAATTATAACGGTGCGGATGCTCAGGCGGTTGAAGATAGTGTGACCCAGGTTTTGGAACAGCAGATTAAAGGCATTGATCACCTGCTCTATTTTAGTTCGAGTAGTGATGCAAGTGGTAGTAGCCGTATCAGTTTGTTCTTTGAGCAAGGCACCGATCCTGATCAGGCACAGGTACAGGTCCAAAATGCAGTCAATGGGGCAATTAACCGCCTTCCTGATGATGTTCAACGTCAAGGTGTGAATGTTCGCAAATCTTTAAGTGATTCCTTTATGGTGATTGGGGTCGGGGATAAGTCTGGCCGATCAACCAATCTGGATATTTCCGATTACATCACCAATAACTTTGAACTCAATCTAAGCCGGATTGAAGGCATTGGCGAAGTCAGTGTGTTTGGTTCGCAATATGCCATGCGCATCTGGCTGGACCCGCAACGACTTGAACGTTATCAGCTTCAGGTGGGTGATGTCCGAACAGCGATTGAAAACCAGAATACACAAGTGGCAGCAGGTGCGATCGGAGCACTACCTGCGGCAAGTGATCAATACCTGAATGCTAAAGTCACTTCAGGCTCGTTGTTACGCACGCCTGAACAGTTTGAAAATATTATCGTCAAAGCCAATGCTGACGGCAGTTTTGTCTATTTAAAGGATGTCGCCCGAGTTGAAGTTGGGGCGGAAAATTATCAGGTGTTTAACCGGATCAATGGTTATCCTGCTTCGGGGCTGTCCTTGTCGCTGACTGTTGGCGCGAACGTGATGCAAGTGGCGGATGCGGTGTATAAAGAAGTTGCCCGTCTGGAAAAAACCTTACCAGAAGGTTATTTTGTGATGTATCCACGGGATGACACGCCATTTGTAAAAGAGTCGATGTCGCAGGTGGTCTCCACCCTGATTGAAGCCATCGGACTGGTGGTACTGGTGATGTTTATCTTCCTGCAAAACTGGCGAGCCACCTTGATTCCTGCCATCACGGTACCTGTGGTAATCCTAGGCACTTTTGCGGTCTTGGCTGTTTTGGGCATGAGTATTAATACCCTGACCTTATTTGCCATGGTGCTGGCGATTGGCTTGCTGGTTGATGATGCGATTGTGGTGGTTGAGAATGTTGAGCGTCTTATGCACGAGCAGCAACTCAGTGCCAAACAAGCCTCGATTCAATCGATGCAGGAAATCAGTGGGGCCTTGGTCGGGATTACCTTGGTCCTGACCGCCGTTTTTATTCCGATGTCCTTTTTTAGTGGGGCGACAGGGATTATTTATCGACAGTTCTCCATCACCTTGGTGGTGGCGATGGGGTTGTCCTTACTGGTCGCCTTGATTCTAACCCCGGCTTTATGTGCCATTTTGCTTAAACCGCAACACAAACAAGCACGTTGGGCTGTCAAATTTAATCAAGGGCTGGACTCTATTAAAACACGTTATCTGAAGGTGTCTAACAAAGTCATCAGCCTGAAAAGCATGTCCCTGATCGGCATTGCTCTCCTGATTGGGATTTTTGTCTGGGTGTATCGCGAATTGCCTAGTAGCTTTTTACCTCAGGAAGACCAAGGAACTTTAGCAGTGCAATTCCGTTTACCGGAAGGTACGCCGATGAGCAAAACGGAAAATGTCGGCAAACAGATTTCTGACTATTTCCTTGAACATGAAAAGGCCAACTTAAACGGGGTAATGGTGATTCATGGACGCAATTTTTCAGGTACCGGACAAAATCTTGGGCAGGCCTTTGTTTCACTTAAACATTGGGATGAGCGCAAGGGCACGGAAAACAGTGCCCAGCAAATTCGTGCGCGAGCAATGCAGTATTTTTCGCAGAATAATCAGGCCCGCATTATGGTGATGATGCCTTCGGTAATTCGTGGGCTTGGAAATTCAGATAAGATCGATTTCTGGCTACAGGATACCAAAGGTTTGGGCAGACAGAGTCTATTAAGCTCTTTTCAGGATTTACAGCAACAGGGCAATGCGCTGGATTCGGTCGAAAATGTGGATAAAAAAGGCAATGATGATCAGGCTGTACTGAATATCAAGATTGACCATAAAGCGGCCATGATACACGGGCTCAACGTCAGTGATATTAACCGCACCTTATCGACCGCGTGGAGTGGCAGTTATATCAATGACTTTATTGATCGTGGCCGGATCAAGCGCGTGTATCTACAAGGCGATGCACCATACCGCTCCAAGCCAGAAGATCTCAATTACTGGTATGTAAAAAATGCCAATGGACAAATGGTGCCGTTTTCGCAATTCAGTCAGATTGGATGGCAGGGAGCGCCACCAATGCTGGAGCGCTTTATGGGCTATCCTGCCATTAGTCTGGAAGCGGATGCTGCGAGCGGTTTTAGTAGTGGGCAAGGGATGCAGGCCATTCAGGGACTGGTCGATAAAATGCCAGATGTCGGCCTGGCCTGGAGTGGACTGTCTTATCAGGAACAGCAATCCAGCAATCAGGCGATCTGGCTGTATCTCATTTCGATTGCCTTTATTTTTCTGTGCCTTGCAGCTCTATATGAAAGCTGGTCTATTCCTTCGGTGGTGATGGCGGCGATTCCTTTAGGGGTCGGCGGAACGATTTTATTCAGTTACCTGTTTGGATTCTCCAACGATATTTATTTCCAGATTGCCTTGCTCACCACTATTGGTTTGTCCTGTAAAAATGCCATTTTAATGGTTGAATTTGCAGCCAGCCTGCAACAACAGGGACAAACCGCACTGCAAGCGGCTTTACATGCCGCAGGATTACGACTACGCCCAATCTTGATGACCTCGATTGCCTTCGGTGCCGGCGTTATCCCGCTGATGTTTTCGAGTGGTGCGGGTGCGTTAAGCCGACAGGCGATTGGTTATAGCGTGTTTGGCGGGGTGGTTTTCGGGACCATTCTGGTACTGATCTTTATCCCGTTTATGTATGTCTTGGTCAGAACGGCATTCAAGCCAAAACCGAAGATTGAAACTGCTTAACCATATTGTTTTACAACAGCGCTAAAATGAACAGTTGCTGGCTTAGTCTAAGCCAGCAACTGTTCATTTTTGTTGAGTAAGTTGAGAATATTCAAAAAAATTTGTAGTATTGCCGTGCCGTATAAACGGTCTAATGAGGTTTGATTGCCTAAATGGACACGCAGAGTTGTAATTTATCCCAGATTACACATTTTTATTTTCATCAAAGTCTGCATGAAGCTTTCTATTTAGCAGTAAACCAATAGGCTGCTTGTAGTTCTTCATTGCAGAGCATTTGTAGTGAAGAGGCTGACATGAGCTACAATAATTTTTTATATTTACTAAGCGACGCACTTAAAAATAACCATATTGAACTTGCACTCGCATCCGTACAGACCTTTCGGGCGGTGGATCTTGCCGATGTCTTGACCCAGCTCTCTGTAGAGCAAAGCCAACAGTTACTTACCCACTTACCTGAGCGTGCCTACGTTTTCTCCTATCTTCCGCCCAATGAACAGGTCAAACTGGCCAAAGCCATGCCTAGACATATACTGGCAGAGATTATTGGAGAGATGTCTTCGGATAAGCGCGCTGATGTCTTCAAGTGTCTGGATCAGGAACAACAGAATGCATTACTGCCTGCCTTAGCGCAGGCTGAAAGAGAAGATATTCGCCAGCTTTCTGCTTATCTGGAAGGAACAGCGGGGGCAATCATGAGTTCTGAATATGCCACACTCAAACCTGATATTACGGTTAAGGATGCAATTAAAATGTTGCGTCTGGAAGCACCCGATACCGAAACGATTTATTTTGCCTATGTACTGGATCAGGCACGAAAAATTCTGGGGGTTTTATCCCTGAAACAGTTAATTCTGGCAGATGAAGAACAGAATATTAATGAGTTGATGGAAACCAATGTGCTGACTGCCTATGTCGATACCGATCAGGATGAGGTGGCCAAGACCATTGCCCGTTATGATCTGTTGGCACTCCCGATTCTTGATCACTACGACATGATGGTCGGGATTGTAACCTATGATGATGCGATGGATGTGGCCAGTGAAGAAGCCACCGAAGACTTCTTAAAAGTCGGGGCGGTCGATGCTTCATCCAAACTCAGCATTAAATCTGCACCGATTTTACAGCTCTACCGGAAACGGGTGTTCTGGCTGGTTTTCTTGGTATTTGGAAGCCTACTGTCCGGCATCGGGATTGCGCATTATGAAGATGTAATTGCGCAGAATCTGGTGCTGGTCTTCTTCTTGCCATTGCTGGTGGGGAGTGGTGGAAATGCCGGCTCGCAATCTTCCACCCTGATGGTCCGTGCTTTGGCGACAGGAGATGTGCAGTTTAAAGACTGGTTCTCGCTACTGGGGCGGGAAAGTCTGGTGGCCCTGTGCCTGGGTGGTACCATGGCGGTGGCTGTTTCGCTACTGGGCTATTTCCGTGGTGACGAAATGGTGGCACTAGTCCTGGCCTTAAGTATGATGGGGATTGTATTGATGGGCTGTCTGATCGGGATGAGTTTGCCGTTTATTTTAAATAAGGCCGGGCTTGATCCAGCCAGTGCATCCGCACCGCTGGTCACTTCGATTTGTGATGCCACCGGGGTGATCGTTTATTTATTTATCGCCTCCATGATTTTATTCTAGGCTGTAATCATAATTGTACCGACAAAACCTAAAAACTACTTTATTCTCAAGGATAAACATCGTTTTTAGGTTGAGCGGATGACTGATTACCCAGAACAAAAAAAACTAACTCAGCAGCAAGCGATTGCAGTCGAGCGTGATTTGGCCAAATTTGCCAATACTATGGACAGTCTGGTCCGCATACCGTTTACCAAGCAGGGCGTAGGCGCGGATGCTGCACTCAGCACGATTCCATTTGCTGGAGATATTGCCGGTTTTATCCTGACCTTATATGCCTTTAAAAAAGCCAGAGACGTTGGCGTACCGCAACATAAGCTCAAAGGTGTGGTGAAACTGGCAATTATGGATATGCTGGTTGGCTTCGTACCGATTGTCGGCACTGTATTTGACGTATTCATCCGCCCCAGCCGCAAGACACTGGAGATCGTGCATGAGCATATTCGGGAAGAGTATCAGGTCCACAGTGATATTCATGTGGTGCATCCATTCCTGCATGAGTCACTTGAGCAAAAACAGAAAACTTCTGCCTTCTGGCGTAATCCTGTGGTGAGCTGGATCTGGTTACGCATTCCCGATTTATTGGGCATCGCAGTGGTGATGTTACTGGTGCTGGCAGTGTGGGCAGGTTTCAGTTATCTGTGGCAATTTTATCAATCTTTCCAGACACGCTAGTCTTTAGGCAAAAAATAAAGCCTCCATGATGGAGGCTTTATCATGAATCTGATACTGATTATTGAACGTTTAATTGCTGCAATGCCGCAACACGTTGTTCAATGGTTGGGTGGGTCTGGAATAAAGCCGCTAAGCTAAAGCCTTGTTCCTTACCTTCCGCGATTGCAAATGCTTTCATTTCTTTCGGCATTTGATCTGGCATTTCTGACTCTGCCTGTAAGCGAAGCAGGGCAGAAATCATGGCCTGTTTACCTGCTAAACGTGCGCCAGCCTCGTCTGCGCGATATTCACGTTGACGAGAGAACCACATCACGATGGCAGAGGCCAAAATACCGAAGACGATGTCGAGTACAATGGTAATGGCAAAATAAGCAAGACCGGGTGCTTCACCATCTTCGCGACCAAATACGTTACGGTCGATGAAGTCACCTGCAATACGTGCAAAGAACATCACGAAGGCGTTGACCACACCTTGGATCAGCGCAAGAGTCACCATGTCGCCATTGGCAACGTGACCGATTTCGTGCGCCAGTACGGCACGAAGTTCATCTTTGTTCATACGCTCGAGTAGGCCTGTTGAAACAGCTACTAAAGCATCATTTTTATTCCAACCTGTCGCAAATGCATTGGATTGGTAAGAAGGGAAAATACCCACTTCAGGCATGTTAATACCTGCACGTTGGGATAATTGTGCCACTTCTTGTAATAACCAAGCTTCTGCTTGACTACGGGGTGCATTTGGGTCAATTAATTCTGTCCCAGTGGTTTTTTTAGCCATCCACTTTGACATGAATAGGGAAATAATCGAACCCACCATACCAAAGACAAAACAGACGACCAGTAGGTTGCCTAGATTCAAGCCACCCGCGCCATGGTAACTACCGACACCGAAGAGTGACAAGATAATGCCAGCTACAACCAGTACCGCGAGGTTGGTTAGCAAGAACAAACCAATCCGCATCATTGAGAAAACCCTCTTATAAAGAAAAAGTGATCTGATTTATAAATTATAAATCATAACGCTAATATGCAGGGCGAACCCTAAAAATTCAAGAAAAAAATCGGTGCAGATACATTTAGCCAATAAAATTATGAACTGGCTGTGAAACAGGGACTTAAATGCGATTTTGTCTAAAAAACAGCAGGAAAAATCATGCCATGAGAATACACAGCCTGAATTGTCAGTTGCTTAGACGGATTCGGGCAGTTGCGGTGGCATTGGCGGTGGTATAGGTTCCCGATGGCGCATCGGTAAAGGTCCCATCTGCCAGTGTAATGATCTGGCGATTGTAGGATCTAGGGGCAGGTGTGGCTTCAGCAATATTATTGGATGATGAGGAATAATTCGCAGATTGCGCCAGTACCTGAGTATTGCTGCTGTTTGATTCTGTAAACGTGCCTAAGCCTGAAGCATAAAGATTTTGGTAACGGCTGGTAACACGACGGACGTAATCCTGAGTTTCACGAAATGGCGGGATACCGCCGTATTTATCGACATTGCCTTCACCGGCATTATAAGCCGCAATCGCCAGTTGGGTATTACCATTAAAGCGTTTCAGTAACCAGCTTAGGTACTTTGCACCGCCAAAGATGTTCTGTTGCGGATCATAGGCGTTACTGACATTAAAACGGCGTGCAGTGGCTGGCATCAGTTGCATTAAACCTTGTGCACCGACTGGTGAACGGGCTTTGATATTAAAGCCTGATTCGGTATGCATGACAGCTTTAATCAAGCCCTCTGAAATTCCGTGCTGTTGAGCGGCTTGACGGATCAGCTGGTCAAATGCATTTTTATTCCGGCTATAGCTCGGCAGTACAGAAGCTTCACTGGCGCCCCAGTTACTATAGTTATGAATATTACTGTCAGGATAATAAGTGGCTTTGACCACTTTTAGATGACTGTACTCTGCCTTTTTCTTATTGGTGAGTAGTGTTGTCCCATTATCATCTTTAAATTGATAAATGGTCTGCCCAGCATAACTTGATGCTGTCACATTAAAAAAACCGATTGTTCCCAAGCAAACAGCAAAAAAATAAGTTGTTTTGTTCATCGTTATAATATTCGCAAAAGGATGAGCATAAGTTGCATGTGGCAGTTTAACAAAAAAAAGCAAAAAAAGATCTTTTGCTACAATTTTTTTATTTTTTACTGTTAGACAAAAATCAAGTCAATTTGTGCGAATGTTCAGCAAAAAAAATTAAAATATTTATTTTAAAAACTAAGTCTTGACTTATATAAGTTATTGATTTTAAATTGATAAAATGATTGGTTAAAAAATGATCAATTTAATGGGAAGCCTTATTTTAAGATAAAGGCAGTTTGTCAATAGCTAAGAAATCCACAAATTTATCCACAGCTTTTGTGGACAACTGTGGAAAAGTTTGAAATATAAGCAATCTGGGCCAGTTTGACATTTTGTGATCAGAATTTTACCAGTATGAAACTGAAATATGACGATTGAAAGAAATTGAAAAATTCTTTAGATGCGCATTTTTTCGGAATGAGATAAAATCGCGCGGTATTTTTGTTTATGAGTAAATCACGTCTATGTACGCGCCAGTGGAGTCCAACCAAGGATTTAATTTCAAGCCAGAGCTTCCGACAAGTTCGGCGTATTATCGCCTGTTGAAAAAACTTCGTCGTCAGGTGGGGCATGCAATTCGTGATTACAACATGATCGAAGAGGGCGACAAGGTCATGGTCTGTGTGTCGGGCGGTAAAGACAGCTATACCATGCTCGATATCCTGTTGCAATTCAAGCGTATTGCGCCAATCAACTTTGATGTGGTTGCCGTCAACCTGGATCAGAAACAACCGGGTTTCCCTGAAGATGTCTTGCCACGTTATATGGAAGAGAACAATATTCCTTATTACATCCTGGAAAAAGATACCTATACCATTACCAAGCGTTTGACACCTGAGGGCAAGACCTACTGTGCGGTATGCTCACGTTTACGCCGTGGTTCGCTGTATGGCTTTGCGCAGGAGATCGGCGCCACTAAGGTCGCGTTGGGTCACCACCGTGATGATATCATGGCGACCTTCTTTTTGAATTTATTCCATGGTGGCAGTTTAAAAGCCATGCCACCAAAACTTTTGTCTTCGGATAAAAAGAATATCCTGATCCGTCCTTTGGCTTATGTCGAAGAGAAAGACATCATCAAGTACGCGGAATTACGCCAGTTCCCAATCATTCCATGTAATTTGTGTGGTTCACAGGAAAACTTGCAGCGTGCCATTATCAATGACATGTTACGTGAATGGGACAAACAGCACCCGAAACGTTTGCACAGTATTTTTGGTGCATTACAGAACGTTTCTCCTTCGCAACTGGCGGACCGTGAGTTATTCGATTTTGAGGCCCTTGATGGTCAACGCGAGTTTGACATGAAAGATCCGGAAGAGATGAAAAACCGTCTGGACGTGGTCAACCTGAGTTTTGCGGCAGAGTAAAGTATAATTTTTTTTGAAAAGGTACTGGTTAAGTACCTTTTTTTTATAAAAAATTTAAAAATTGAATCCTGCGTACAAAAAATCATAGCCCAAAATAAAAATTACATGCTATAACAGGGCACAAGCAAATTGCTTCATGAGATGTCGTCTGGATAGATGGCACAAGAAATTGAACAAATACATTTGAGGAATAATCATGGCTGCATTTTTAACTGATGATTGGTTTGCAACTGTTGAAAAACTTACTGCTGAAGCTGGTGATTTAAACTTGCCACCTGCGCTTGCGAATTTAGCGATTAACTTGGTTGTAACAGATGCAGCTGGTAATACAGAGCTCTCTTTGGATGCAGGTAAAATCCAGAAAGGTTTATCTTCAAATGCGAAAACAACCTTAAACATGGATGCTGAAACTTTACGTAAAGTATTCCTTGAGTTTGACATGGCTGCTGCAATGCAAGCATTCATGACAGGTAAAATCAAGGTGCAAGGTGATATGTCTCAGCTTATGGCTTTACAAACAGCGAAGCCAAGCCAAGAGCAAAAAGATTTATTCAAGAAAGTGCTTGAGCAAACTGCTTAAATTCTTTCTCCATAAAAAAGCTTACCTTAAGGTAAGCTTTTTTATTGCCTGAAACTTAGACATCAATACGGCTATTGGTTTTGATGTGTTCCAAGTAGGTACGAATCCGCGTGACATATTGTAGCGCTTGCTTATAACGACCATTACGTGCCTGATTGCGTTGCAAGTGATCGTACAGGTTGACCCATTGATTTGGATCCTTACCTTGGGCACGGATACGCTTTTGAATCTGACTGACAGCGCCAGGGCCCATGTTATAAGCCACCAATGCATACCAGTTGCGGTCCGGATAAGGTACATTCGAAAACTGGTCCAGCATCAGATCAAAATACTTAGCACCGCCCTGAATACTCTGGACCGGATCAGAACGATTACTGACACCCATGGCTTGAGCTGTGCTATTGGTCAGCATCATTAAACCACGTACACCAGTGGGAGAAACTGAGGTCGGTTTAAGATAAGACTCCTGATAGCCAATTGCAGCCAGCAAGTGCCAATCTAAATTGTATTTAGAAGCGCTCTGTTTAAAGCTGGCTTTATAAATCGGCAAGCGTTGTTTCAGATCTTTCTGAATGGTTGACCAAGACTCTGGTTTCACCACATTCCGGTTATAAAATGAAGCGAGCTGCTGGGTGGTTCCCATCTGTTTGCTCTGGCAGACATAACCACTTGCGGTTAGAGTGAGCGGATCATCTGCCTGTTTAAATACCCAGTTTAACTGAGGGTTTAAACCATTTTTACTGAGGCTGGCCTGATCGCCACAACTGGCTGAAAAAGAAACCAGTTGTTTGTTCTCAATTGCAGCGAGGTTGGCTGTGGTCATGGCAAGATTGGCTTTGCCCTGAGCCACCCATTTCAATGCCGTGGCATTGTCAGGAACCGTTTTAAAATCAAGTTTTACATTAAGACTTTGCGCATAATTACGCGCGAGATCATAGCCGAAACCATGTAAAAATTGACCGTCATTAAATACTGTGGTTGGGCTTTCAACTGCAACGACAGTGAGTACATTGGTGGTTACAACAGAGTTGTATTGATGCGATTTTTCTGCATTCAAGCTGTTAAAAGGTAAAACCGCAATACTTAAAGCTAATGCTTGGAACGGGAGTGTGGAAGATAAAGAGTTAAGGCTAGGCCTAGACCCAGAACTTGAATTACTGTGCATGTTGTCTCCGCTACAGATAATTTATGCCCTAAAAGTTCAGCAATACACTGCCTTAACTTTTAAAAGTTGATAAATTCAATAAGGGGTGGGCAAGTCATGAACGTCATTCAAAATGACATCGATTAAAGGGAAAAAATGACGCAAATGTTTCACAACATTAATAATGCGTACAAAAAATAGACAAAATCAAACTTAGGCGCGCATATTAAGCGCCAAAAACCAGATTGTCAAATTTTAGCGTAAGAAAAAATGAGAATTGCATCACAAACACATGATTTAGAAAAAGAATAAAATTTATACACTTTAGTCGTGGCGAAATAAGGCATACAATGCAAAAACTTGTAAATAGAATGTTGTAGTAACGTATTTTAAGCCTATGAAATCGAATTTAATCACCCGTACCGGACATGATTTACTGGTTGCCGAACTCAAGAAACTTTGGCATGACGAACGTCCGGAAATTACTAAAAAAGTGAATTGGGCTGCAAGCTTAGGTGATCGCTCGGAGAATGCCGATTACCAGTACAATAAACAGCTACTCCGGAAAATAGACCGCCGTGTCCGTTATTTAGGCAAACGTCTGGAAGAATTAAAAATTGTAGATTATGTACCTGAGCAGGAAGGCAAGGTCTACTTTGGGGCTTGGGTGGAAATTGAAAATGATGCCGGCGAACAAAAAAAATTAAGAATTGTCGGGGTGGATGAAATCTATGATCATCATCCTCAGCATATTTCGATCGAGTCACCGATGGCGCGTGCATTGCTCAGTAAACAGGTCGATGATGAGGTGGAAGTGCACACACCTTTGGGGGAAAAAGTGTGGTATATCAACTCAATTCGCTATGAAAAGCCTGAAAATTCGTAAAAATACCGCTTGTTGATTTTATTTTGAGCATTTGATGCAGGTTTTTAAATAAAAGATTTGCCAAGTTGAACTTTTATTTATATGATAGCCGCCATTGGAAGCGTGGCAGAGCGGTTTAATGCACCGGTCTTGAAAACCGACGAGGGTGTGAGTCCTCCGTGAGTTCGAATCTCACCGCTTCCGCCAAATACGAAAAAGCCCTTGTGAACACAAGGGCTTTTTTATTGCCTGATGATTTAGATCAATAATTTGGTGGCAATCGCCCACATCATGAGACCGACCAGAACATCTAATACTCTCCATGAGCTGGCCTTTTTAAATAAAGGTAATAACGCTCTTGCACCATAGCCCAGCGCAAAGAAGAAGATCCACGACGCCAGAATGGTGCCTGCCGCAAAGAGATAGATTTGATCTGCAAATTGTACGGATATAGAGCCAACCAGAATCACGGTATCCAGATAGACATGCGGATTGAGCCAGGTAAAGGCCAGACACATGCCGATAATTTTAAGCAGTGAATCCTTTTCAATTTCACTTGGATTCAGTCCACTATTATTCTGGATAGCAGAATAAAAATTTCGCAGGCCATACAGAAACAGAAAGGCTGCACCAAAGTATTTCGCAAGCGTGACAATCAGGGGGAAATCCACCACAATTTTCGAGAAACCGGTCACCCCCAGATAGATCAGAATAGAATCGGAAAGTGCGCAGATTAAACAGACCCAAAAGACATGCTGCTGTTTTAAACCTTGTTTCAGTACAAAGGCATTTTGTGCGCCAATGGCTAAAATGAGAGAAAAGCCGATACCAAGCCCATAGAAAAATGCGGTCATAGATTGAGCTCCTCAAGAATTAGGGTGGAACAGGATTGTTCTTTCCTGATCTGAGCTTTGGATGCCGATTTAAGATCAGACATCGCAATGACTTAGACGCTGAAAGAAGGGAGATGTTCCACAATGAAAATTTATGGTTGCTATTATCTTTTTTAAATTTTAAAAGTCAGTAAAATTAAGATTGTTTTGGGTTGCCTAAATTTTTTTAAGGTAGATTGATGTAACCCAGTTTATTTGAAATCTTGTTGTCCGAATTTCCCCCCTTTATTTTCCCATTATTACCCTTACCTTGAGCGTTGTTTTAAATAAAAATTAAACATAATCGACACAGGACGTGTTCGAGTGAATCTCTAAACAAATATTTTAAAAATAAGTCAGTGAGTCAGGCATGGATCTCAATCTTCCTATCCAAAGTGTAAACGATGAAATCTCCAGTAAAACACGGAAAGTAATTGCGCTTGGTTTTGCGACACAAGGTCTTGGCTACGCGACCGTAATGACCGCACTTCCCAGCATAAAAGGCCGCTTCAGGCTGTCCGATGATCAGTTATCGCTGATTATTCTGGGGGTATGCATAGCAGCGGCGCTCGGTTCGGTTCTCGCTGATCGTACCGCAGTCAAGTTCGGATCGCGACTTGCTGTTGTAACGGGTTTTCTGCTTGAAGCTGTTGGGGTTGCAGTTGCTGCATGTAGTCCAAATGTGATGCTGATGATTGCCAGCTTTTTGCTTTATGGACTTGGACTAGGCTGTTTAGATGCGGCACTGAATATGCAGGCTGTTATGATGGAACAACGGCTTGGTAAGAGTGTATTTGGTGGTTTCTTTGCTTGTTATACAGCGGCGGCATTTTTGGGTGCATTAATAATGTCAGCCACTGTGTCAACTTCACTTGGCGCAACGACAGCATTATGTATTGCAGCAGTGATTGCATTGATCACCTCGCAACTCTCGAGATACTGGTTATTTCAGCAAAAACAATCTTCAGGATTATCTTCACCACAGAAAGCAGTGATTCCATATCCGCAACTTCTCATTTTTGGGATGATTATCCTGATTATATTTACGGTTGATTCTGCCATCAGTACATGGAGTTCAATTTATCTCAAAGATGTTTTAGCCAGCTCGGCAACTGTTGCTCCTTTAGGTTATGCCGCTTATCAGATTGGCATTTTACTAACACGCTTAGGACTGGATTACTTGCTGCAATTTAAAACTGCGACATGGGTTGCTTTGGTCACGCTTCTGATTGGGGCATTTGGCTGTGTGTTATCCGGGATAAGCCATTCACTTGTTATCGTTATTTTAGGTTTCGCACTGGCTGGTGTAGCGGTAGGCGCCTTGGTTCCACTTACATATTCTGCTGTAGGCCGTTTGGATGAAACCCGAAGAGATGAAATTATTGCTCGCGTGAATATTTTTAATTATGGAGGGGCAGTCGCAGGTGCAGTGATGGTTGGGTTATTAGCGACTCCCTTTGGTTATGCACCGTCTTTTATCGGCTTGGCATTTGCGTTACTCAGTATTATTTATTTGAGAAAACGACTGCTTTGATCTGCATCAATCCAGACAAAGTACGGGGTGACGGTTAGGGATCAGGAAATTAACTATGGCCCTGCAAAAATCAGGGAGGGCAAGCTAAATCAGAATGGCATCTTAAAGTCTTTAGATCCATTGCTTCAAAGCATGGGAAATTTTTCAGATTGAACGTTTATATTTACCATTGCCTTTTTAAAATTTAAAAATTCAGTAAAATTAAGATTGTTTTGGATTACCTAAATTTTTTTAAGGTTTGCGATGCTAGACAATAAACAATGTGAAGCCTTCTTTGCTGTTGCAGAAGATGGAAGCTTTGAACAGGCTGGAGCAAAGCTTTGTATTACTTCTTCAGCGGTAACGCTGAGGGTACAGGCGCTGGAAAAAGAGTTGGGCAAATTGTTATTGATCCGTGGTCGTCCTTGTGTACTGACTCAGGCAGGCCAGCAACTGTTCGAGTATTTGCAACATATAAAACGACTGGAGCAAAACCTGTTGCATGGTTTGACAGGAGGAGGAGATGCCAACTTTTTCAAGACTGTGATCGGTTCTAATGAAGATTCTTTAGCAACCTGGCTTCTGCCTGCATTACAACAGGTATTGCTCAAACAGAAAATCGTGATTGAGCTAAGGACAGATGACCAGTCACATACCTATTCCTTACTGGAAAAGGGCACCGTCAGTGCCTGTATTTCAATTGAAGACCAGCCGATGCGGGGCTGTCATGCAGAATATCTGGGGGTGATGCGTTACCGAATGGTGGCGACTGCGTCATTCAGAAAAAAGTGGTTTGCTCATGGTATCGACCGGGAAAATCTGCGCCATACGCCTGCGATTATTTTTAATCATAAGGACCGGCTACACTTCGATATACTTGAAAAGCATTTTGGTCTGATGAAAGGCAGCTATCCCTGTCATTTAATTCCATCTTCCGAATCTTTTGTCACCGCCATCAAGCTGGGACTGGGTTATGGCATGGTGCCGGAGTTGCAGTTGGTGACTGAGAAGAATGAAGATGCTTTGGTTGAGCTGTTGCCCGAAGCAAAAATGGAAGTACCCTTGTACTGGCATCACTGGAATCAACAATCCAAACCCTTACAGCTTTTAACCCAGCATATTGTCAGTCAGGCAAAAGCAATCCTGATATAAATAAACCAAGAAGTTTATTTAAAATGAAGAATGCATATTTATATACATATTATAACATGAGTAATATATTTAATTCTCAGGTCATATTTATACGGAGTAGCTTCTAAATATAATCGGCCGATATTTAGAAGCAGTATTTCGAGATATATGAAGTCTAGTGGCTATTTAAATAGCTTGCAAGGATTAGAAAATTCTAGAGCTATCTATATATTGTTTAGACACATCATTTAAGGCAGCCAGGATAGACGCTGCATCTTCAGTCGCCAGAGCGTTATTGATTTCCTGCATATAATGCGTGAGTTGGGCTTTCACTTTACTTGAAAAATCAGGGCTGACCGGTTGATCTTCATAGAGCAAGACATAATTTTTTGTAAAACCATAGATGAGTAATAAAGCACAATGTTCTAGAGGATGTTCGGCCTGAATAATGGCCTGTTCACATTGAGATTTGATTTTTTTGTAGGTATCTGTTCCATTCGGAAGCGCTTGAAAGGTTTCAAAGATCGTTTGGAAAGTCATTTGAATTACTCGCTCAAAAAGAAAATCTACAGATCATTGCAATGAAAATCAAGTCATAATTCTATATTTAAAATAATTTTTACAAACTATTTAGTTTAGAGGGATAAATAGGGATTTATGGGTCTAATCATTTAAATCCTGATATTAAAAATAAAGATGTATTAACTGTGAATATTGATTGAACAATCTCATTCGTAAGGTGAGTTGTGCTAAATTTTTTAACATTTCCGATACTAGCTATATACATGCAGTACAAATTAAAAAAAGCTTAAATGTGAGAAAATATACGGAATTGTTTGATTTTTATTGGGTTAGCTATGGTTGCGAAGAATATTTTATTGGCCGGAAGTCTTGCTTTTGTTTTGGGAGGCTGTACTTCGATAACAACCATGACACCTGCTCAATTCAGTCAGTTAAGTCCGACCCAGATTCCATTTTCAGGGAGCTGGTCTGGCGAGGCAGGGGCATCGATGGCCGTTTTAAAACTAAATCGTCAGGGAAGCGGTATGTTGTGTATGGATGATCGTAAGGAAGCGATGTCTTACAAGGTAAAATTGGTCGACAATGTGCTGTACAGTGATCAAGGTATAAAATTTAATGTGAAAGCATTGAACCCTAGTCATGCAAAAATTCATGTGAGTTTGTTGGGTATTGGTGCGACGCTGGATCTGAATAAAGATGATTCACTCAACAATGTCACACCCCGTTGCAAGCAGCTTTTAACCGGTGCATGAGTTGATGATTTGATTTTTTCTTATGTTGTTCATTTTTGAATTTTTCCGCTGATCACGAGAGTGCTATGTTTTCTCCTTATATTCATGCATTTGCATTGTTTTTCTCTCTCTTAAACCCCTTCCTGATGAGCGTCTATATGGTGGGGATGATCCGTAATACCGAGGCCAAGGTATTTAGTAAGGCATTGATTCAAGGCAGTTTGATTGCTTTTGGGGTGTTTATCCTGTTTGCATGGGGTGGTGAGAACATTTTTAGCCGTTATTTGAATGTCCGCTTTGAATCATTCCAGATTTTTGGTGGCTTCATCTTTCTGGTGATTGGCTACCGTTATGTGTTTCAGGGGGCGGAAACCATCGGTGAGATGCGGGGGGCGCCTGAGCATCTGGCGGGTACCATTGCGATGCCTTTTATGATCGGTCCGGGTACCATCAGTGCAGCGGTCGTGACCGGAGTGAGCGTACCGTTTAGCGGTGCAATTGCAGTGATCGCGCTTACCTTGATCCTGACCTGTAGTATTCTCATTCTGATGAAGTTTGGTCATGATCACCTTCGTTATAAACATGCCAAATATATTGACCGGTATTTTGATATTGTTGGCCGGTTGTCTGCCTTGCTGATTGGTACCATTGCAATTGATATGATCGTCAATGGAGTAGTGGGTCTGATACGCTCGGCCAATTTAAGCTAGAACCATTGAATAATCTTTGAACTGGAGCTGTTTTTATCCGGAATAGAGCCTTTTATCCCGTGTAAAAACAGCTTTAATGTCATTATTTCCAATTAAATAATAGAAAGATCATAAAAATAATTGATGATGTTTTAGCGTTTTGCGCATATTTTTATGCGCATGAATCAACGATAATAATCAGGTTACATTCTTAATGAGCTGTTCTCATGTATCAATTAGATCAAGCGAACCAGGCGCCTGATGACCAGTCAGAGCTGACCATGACCGTTTTGATGACCCCAGACATGGCAAATTTTTCAGGCAATGTTCATGGGGGGACGATTCTCAAGCTGCTCGATCAGGTTGCATATGCATGTGCAAGTCGATACTCAGGAAGTTATGTGGTGACTTTATCGGTTGACCGGGTGAATTTTAAAGAACCGATTTATGTGGGCGAACTGGTGACATTTCTGGCCAGCGTCAATCATGTTGGGCGCACCTCAATGGAAATCGGTATCCGTGTCGAAGCGCAACATATCCAGAATAGAACCATACGCCATACCAATACCTGCTATTTCACCATGGTTGCAGTGGATGAGCAGCGTAAGCCCAAACAGGTACCCGCCTTAAATCTGGATACGGAATGGAAACGTTGTCGTTTTGAGGCAGCAGAGCAGCGTAAAGCTACACGTTTGCAAGAAGTTCATCAACCTTCATGCAGTATGTTTAAAAAATCGACGCAATGCTAAGCGTCTAAAGTTTAATATGCTCAAAAATAAAAATCGGACCGCAGCATGGTCCGATCTTTTTTACATTGGTAATGAAATAAGCGTTAGATCATTACGAATGTTGGTCTAAAGGTCTGGAGGAGACCTTCAGATCTGCTTAGTTTGTTGGTGCAGGTGTAGATGCAGGTGCTTCAGCAGTTGCGTCAGTCGCAGCTTGAGTACCAGGTTGCTCTTGAGTAGAAACAACTACTCTGTCCTGAGTCTGAGCTTGTTCATCAGCTGTTGCTGCAAATGAAGACGCTGCTGCAAGAGTAAGAGTTGTTGCAAGAAGAGTTTTGATAAGTTTCATGTTTGGCATCCTTATTTCATTTAAAATAACAGCCATCAATGGAGGATTCAGTCAATCCGAATCTCTCATTTCGGCATGAGGTCCATGCTATGGGCCAAACGTTTTTGCAGCAACATCCTTAACAATCTATTACGTCCTTCTTAACAATATGAAATATTGCGTCGCTTTATGTAGTCGCTGTGTAAAATAGCATGGAGAAATTAAGGATGAAAATGTATGGAAATATGTTTTTGTGATCAAAAAACAAGCGGATTTTTTACGTATTTTAAACATTGATTTAAGTTTAACGAATATGGCGTAATTGAATAAACCATTTGTTTTTTTAGATTAAATATATTTTTTAGATGTTGATTGTGATGAATATCACCTTATTTTGAATTAATGCGTTTAAAGACATAGTATATCAATCGATATTCTTTAATTTATTTAATCAATTTTTCTCATTAGAATGAAATAAATTTTTAATGCGAGTGCCTCGTGAAATTTCTTACGCCCAAAACGGTCCCCACCCATATTATTTCCGGTTTTCTAGGAGCGGGTAAGACCACGTTATTACAGCACTTATTGACGCAAAAGCCTGAGAATGAGACTTGGGCAATCTTGATGAACGAGTTTGGCCAAATTGGTGTCGATCAACAATTGATTAGCCAACAACAAGGTTATGCAGTCAAAGAGCTATTGGGCGGCTGTCTATGTTGTAGTAGTCAATTGCCGATGCAAATTGCACTTGCACGACTATTAACTGAAAGTAAACCTGACCGTTTATTTATCGAACCGACCGGTTTGGGCCATCCTGCGCAGCTTCTGGAACAATTGACTGAGCCACACTGGCACAGCAGTTTGGCGATGCGGGCTTTAGTGATCGTGGTGGATGGTAGCCGTTTACATGATGAGCAGTGGGTCAAGCAAAACTTATATACAGACCAACTCAAAGCGGCACAAATTGTGGTGCTATCCCATATCGACTGTATGACTGCAGATGATCGTCAGGCTTTTACTGCATTAAAACAAGACTATGAAACCTATGTTCAATATTGGATTGAAGCTGAAAATGGGCAAGTGGATATTCAACGACTGGATATTCAGCAGCAGGCAATACAACGTAAAATCCAACCTTTATTAAAGCTACAACACACACAACCGATGCATGCACCAGTCGCTGAAATTAAACAGCTGCCTTATCACTATATTGAGACAGCTCAGGGGTATACGGTTGCAGGCTGGAAACTTCCCAAACGTTGGCAGTTCAATTTTTATGAGCTGCTGGATCTGTTGTGTACACAGCAAGACTGGATACGGATCAAGGGGATTTTTCATACCGATCAGGGCTGGAAAAGTTTTAATTTCAATCCACAGCAATTTAACTATAAATCTGCCGAAGAAGGCATTGATAACCGCATTGAGGTGATTACACAGTTTGAGCAGGATTGGCTGGCATTTGAGACCCAGTTACTGGCTTGTCGCAATCCTGAAGATTCATCGAGCACCTGAATAATTCAGCGCATTTTTGCCCGCAAAATAGAGTATGCTTAGCGCCAAATTTGAGAGTACCGTATTTTAAGAGTATCGTTTATGGCGTTAAAAGCAACAATATATAAGGCAGACCTGAATATTGCCAATATGGATGAGCATATCTATGCAGATTACCAACTGACACTGGCGTTGCATCCATCTGAAACCATTGAGCGTTTAATGGTTCGCATTCTTGCTTATGCGCGTTTTGCCGATGAGCGTCTGGAATTTACCAAAGACCTGTTTGAAACAGATGAGCCTGCTTTATGGCAAAAAGATCTTACGGGACTGTTAGAAAAGTGGATTGAAGTGGGTTGCCCATCGGAAGATAAAGTCAAAAAGGCCAGTGCCCGTTGTAAGCAGGTGGCTGTCGTGACGTATGGCTCGCAAGCAGACGACTGGTGGCAGAAGAATAGCAAGATTAAAACCTTAAGCAATGTACAAGTGTGGCAATTGGCTCCTCAAACCACACAAGCGCTTGAAGGCTTATGCGAACGGACCATGCAATTACAGCTGAATATCATGGATGGCGAATGGACCTTGCTCAGCGACAAAGGTCAGGTCGACATTCAATGGCAACAATTGCAATAATCTTGGTTTGAGTAATTTGGAGAGATAGAAATGAGCGCAGAATTAGAAATTATTGATTTAAAAGTCGGTGAAGGTAAAGAAGCGGTGAAAGGTGCCTTAATTACCACGCACTATACCGGATGGCTGGAAGATGGTACCCAGTTTGATTCTTCACTGGATCGCGGCAACTATTTTGAAACCGTGATTGGCACAGGCCGTGTGATCAAGGGTTGGGATCAGGGCATTATCGGCATGCGCGTGGGTGGCAAGCGTAAACTGATTGTGCCAGCACACTTGGCTTATGGCGCGCGTAAGATTGGAAAGATTATTCCGGCCAACGCCAATCTGACCTTTGAGATCGAGCTTTTTGATGTAAAAACCCGCGACGAATAACATTTTTGTAGCGTAGCAATAAAGGTGATTTAGTCTGGTTTTTAGCTAAATCACTTTAAAATCAATCATATACTATTATAAACATAATCTTTAAATAACATTATGATTTTTAAATAAATTTCTTTTATCTGAATTATAGAGCAACCCAAGAGAAAAATATTGATTCTCTATACGCTCCTGTATATGTTTGAATGAAAAGCGCAATTTTTGATGATACTGTTGCAAAAACCCATTATTCACTACAGGTCATGATCATTTGTGCTTTGGGTGATTACAGGTGGCGGGGGCAAGACCACTTGTAATTCAGCCATGATAAAAAAATAGCATAAGCAACGATAAGAATTTGAGTGAGTAGAGGTGGGTATGAATGATTATTTGGATATCACTGCATCAGAGTTGTTAAGGGAGCTGGATCATTTTTTTCTGATTGATACCCATGATGGTGCGGAAACTGGTTTCTGGGTCAATGAAAAAGCTTTAATGGATAAACATTACTGGCTGGATGGTGAATATAAAGTCGAAATTTTGAGATCATTGCAGCCATCGCATCAATATGCGCCGCATGATTATAAATTGACCCGTTTGGCGACAGGCGAAGATGACAGTAATGTGGTATTACTGGAATATGATGGTGTGCATAAAAAAATATTGACCTTCCGCCGTGGGGAATGGGTGAACCGTTTAAATAAATATTTTTATCAAAAAGAACGGCACTATTTACAGCAGCTCGCAGACGATCCGAATTTTCAGTCCATCCAGTATTAAAGCCAGCCAATCACGATTCGAAAACTCCTAATGTTGCGTGTCATCTTAGGAGTTTTTAGATTTTTGTTAATAAAACTCCAGTTATCCTGTGATTTATTTCATAAAAAATACTTTTAAGTTTATTTTCAGTTTTTAAAATTATAAATACAATCCATATTCCCAGCTGATCATTTAAATTCTCTGATGTTTCAATAAAGTGTAAGAGGCTTCAGGCATGCTTTGCGATCAGCACATTTCTAATCTTGAGACGATATCTCTATGACCACACGTTTCGTGTCTCCGACCTTAAATACAGTTTTAGGTCTTGTGTTTGGCGTGGTTGCCAGCACCACTACGTTTGCTGCAAAACCAAAAATCGATGCAACCACCTTAACCGTCATTGGCTATCATGAAATCACAGACAGGAAAGATGCGCTGATTCCTAGCTATTCGGTGACGGCACAACAGTTCAGTGAACATATCGACTGGCTCAAGAAGAATGGCTATCACTTTATCAATGTTGATCAGTTGATCAAGGCACATCAGGGCAAGTATCGACTGCCGGCAAAACCAGTGTTGTTAACGGTGGATGATGGTTATCAATCTTTCTACCAAAATGCCTATCCGATTATTCGTGCTAAAAAAATCCCGGTGGTGCTGGCAGTGGTGGGGTCATGGCTAGAACCTAAGGCGGGCCAGAAGGTGGACTTTGGCGGTGAGGAAATTGCACGTAATAAAATCTTGAGCTGGGAAGAGCTGAAAGATATGCAAAATAGTGGTCTGGTGGAAATTGCCAGCCATAGTTACCATTTACATCAAGGCATTAATGCCAATCCTCAAGGTAATCTGGAGCCTGCCGCGATTGCACGCATTTATGATCCAAAAAGCAAAAGCTATGAAAGTGATGCAACTTATCAGGCACGTGTTTTTGGAGACCTGAAAAAGAATAATGAGCTATTAAAAGCCCATGGTCTCCGTTCACCGCGTGTCATGGTCTGGCCGTATGGGCGCTATAACATGCAACTGGTACAAGCCGCGAAGCAGCTCGGTATGCCGATTACCATCACGCTGGACGATGGGGCAGACCATGCCAAGCAATCCTTACAAAATATGAGTCGTATCCTGATTCAGGGCAGTATGTCGACCAGTGCACTGGCGCAAGAAATTAAAAATCGTGAACTGAACCTGAACGACAATAATCGTCCGCAAAAAATCATGCATGTGGATCTGGACTATATTTATGATCCGGATGAGAAGCAGCAAGAACGTAATCTGGATCATCTGATTGACCGTATTAATGGCATGGGCGTCAATACCGTCTATTTACAAGCCTTCTCTGACCCGGATGCCAATGGCTCAGCGGATATGGTGTATTTCCCGAACCGCCATATTCCAATGCGTGCCGATTTATTTAATCGGGTGGCTTGGCAAATCCAGACCCGCACCCCTGTACAACGTTTATATGCGTGGATGCCGTTACTAGCGTGGGAACTGCCAAAAACCGATCCGGTATCCAAAGATCTGGTGGAAACGCAGCAGGCAAAAGCAGGTGACCATTTAAATATGGGCTATATCCGTCTCAGCCCATTCTCGCCAGAAGCGCGTCAAACCATTAAGGAAATTTATCAGGATCTGGCAAAATCGACGCCGTTTGATGGCCTATTGTTCCATGATGACGTGACCTTGTCAGACTACGAAGATGCGAGTCCAGAGGCTTTGGCTGCTTATGCTAAGCAAGGTCTACCGACCGACTTGGCAAAGATTCGTGATAATGACGCTGATTTGCAAAAATGGACGGCCTATAAGACACGCTATTTAGATGATTTCGCAATGGAACTGGCAGGAGAGGTGCGTCAATATCAACCTTTCCTGGTGACTGCGCGTAATTTATATGCACAGGTGGCGTTAAATCCTTATGCGGAAAACTGGTATGCCCAGTCGTTGGAGCAATCACTGAATCGTTATGACTTTACCGCGATTATGGCTATGCCTTATATGGAGCAATCCGAGAATCCGGAAAAGTTCTACAGTGATATTTTAAATCGCGTGAAGAAGTATCCAAATGGTGTGAAAAAGACCGTGATGGAGCTACAGGCCATCAACTGGCGCAATAATGAAAAAGTGCCTTCCGAGGAAATGTCAGCGACCATTAAGTCTCTATATGAACAGGGGGCGATGCATATTGCCTATTATCCTGACGATCCGATCAAAGGGCATCCAGATGTAGAAACAATGCATAAGGCTTTTAGTCTAAAATCATCTCAATTAGTACCATAGTCGAGTAATGTAGATGAGTTGGCTTGCTTTATTGTGGTCATATGCCATTAAGTTTGTTTTTTACTATCCCTTGTTCATGTCGTATTTGTGGATGGTCGGGGCAATTATTTTCTACTGGAAAGAGCGTCAGGATCCGCCTTATCAGCAACCTGCTGCTTTACCTGAGTATCCAAAAGTTGCGGTTTTGGTTCCCTGCTTTAATGAAGGGGATAATGCTGAAGAAACCATTAGCCATGCACTGAAACTGGACTATCCTAACTTTGAAGTGATTGCGATTAATGATGGCAGTTCTGACAATACTGGTGAAGTGCTGGATCGTTTGGCGACCCAGTACGACAAATTGCGTGTGGTCCATTTAGCGCAAAATCAGGGCAAAGCCATGGGACTGCAAGCAGGTAGTCTGATGACCGATGCTGAATTCCTGATCGGGATTGATGGCGATGCCTTGCTCGATCCGCATGCTGCTACATGGATGATGCGACATTTTCTAGAAGACCCAACGGTTGCAGCGGTAACAGGCAATCCACGAATCCGTACCCGTTCAACATTGCTCGGGCGGATTCAGGTGGGAGAGTTTTCTTCAATTGTCGGCATGATCAAGCGTGCCCAGCGTACTTTTGGCCGTTTATTTACCGTATCTGGGGTGATTACCGCTTTTCGTAAAAGTGCGGTGCATCAGGTGGACTATTGGTCACCGAACATGCTGACCGAAGATATTGATATTACCTGGAAATTGCAACGTGCCGGTTGGGATGTGCGTTTTGAGCCGAATGCGCTGGTGTGGATTTTAATGCCTGAAACTTTTAATGGATTGTGGAAGCAGCGCTTGCGTTGGGCGATGGGCGGGGCACAGGTGCTGGTCAAGAATATTGATGTCTTCCTGAAACCAAAATTAAATTTTTTATGGCCGTTGATGTTTGAGCTGTGTTTGACACTCGTTTGGTCATATTTGATGCTTATTATGGCGGTGATCTGGTTATTGCATTTCGTGCTTGCGATACCGGCACTGGCAGTGGTCAGCTCTCCATTTTTACCATATGGCAGTGGAATTTTATTGGGGGCCACCTGTCTAATTCAGTTTGCTTTAAGCAAATGGATGGATAGTCGTTATGAGCCAAACTTAGGGAAAAATTATTATTGGATGATTTGGTACCCGTTTGTGTTTTGGTTAATCACGATTACTGCTACAATCGTCGCCTTTCCAAAGGTCCTGTTGCGTAATGATGAAAAGCGTGCCCGTTGGATTAGCCCAGATCGTGGAATTCGTTGAATCGCAAAGATTCATTTTGCTGAGTAACAAGCAATGAAAGCAGACAGTTTGATTATTGATATACGTCGCCAGCTCCCATGGCATAAACGTTATTTTTCGACCACCACCACCGCAATGATGTGGGCAGTCTGGTTGTTATTATGGCGTCCCTTTATTTTGGTCTGGGTCTTGATTGAATTACAAAAGGCCCATATTGCCCAGCGTTTGATGTCGGCATTGAGTGACGGCATTGAGCATGGTGTAACAGCCCTGTTTATGTGTGCGGTAGCCTTATTGCTTTGGGGACTGTTACCGGCCAAGCGTGTGCATCAAAAACATGTAGTGGAAAAGACACTGCCTGATTATGCACGTTATTTTGAGCTACCTGAGCAAGAAATTCAGGCAGGGCGTCAGCAGAAGGTCAGTATCGTACATCATGATGAGAATGGTAAAATTATTCGGGTGGAATAATCTTTACGGTTTTAGAGTGAATGCCTGAGTCTTTTCTCGGGCATTTTTATTTTATCTTTATAAATTTCAGGCATAAAAAAACCAGCTTACGCTGGATCTTTATTTGCACCATCTTTCATTAGCTGAAGAATGGTGCCCGAGGCCAGACTCGAACTGGCACGCTTTGTGGGCGGGGGATTTTAAATCCCCTGTGTCTACCGATTTCACCACTCGGGCATGTGCGCAATAATAGAGGACACTTTAAAACTTGGCAAGAGTAAAACTCACTATTTGCTTTTTTTTCAAGCGATTCAGAAGTTTGTCTGATGAAAATTAAGCATTGTCATATAACCTTCATGATTCTTTCATCAAACTGAGATTAAAGCTTCATGTTGGCGAATTAACTTTACTCATTTATTTAAACCAATAAAAGTAAGGTAGCGATCCAAATGACAGCAAAAATTTCACGGCGGGAACTCATTCAAAAAAGTCTATTCGGTTTCGGGGCGTTGTCTTTAACTGCGGGGTTGACGGGCTGTAACGACAGCTCAGATCAAGAGACAGCAACATTGCAAGTGAATTTTGAACATGGGGTTGCCAGTGGTGATCCATTGCAGGATCGCGTGATCTTGTGGACACGCTTGACGCCAAGCGAGAGTAGTGCGCGTCTGCAAGTGACCTGGGAAATCGCTTTAGATCAGCAATTCAAACAAATCATTAAAACCGATAAAGTCATGACAACGGCAGCCTATGATTTTACCGTAAAGGTCGATGCCACAGGTTTAAAAGCAGATCAAAGCTATTTCTACCGTTTTATCTTTGGAGATAAGGTTTCACCTATCGGTCAAACCAAGACTTTGCCCAGCAGTGCGACAAAAGTCAGTTTTGCGGTATGTTCATGTTCGAATTATCCAGCAGGTTATTTCTATGTGTATCGTGAAATGGCCAAGCAAAATGTCGATGTAGTGATTCATCTGGGGGACTATATTTATGAATATGGTGCCAATGGCTATGCGACAGAAGAAGCGAAGGACCTAGGACGGACATTGCCTGCAGATAATGATAAGGAAATTATCAAGCTGGATGATTATCGCAAGCGTTATGCGCTGTATCGTAAAGATAAAGACTTGCAGGCATTACATCAACGTCATCCGTTTATTGTCGTTTGGGATGACCATGAGTTAGCCAATGATGCATGGCGAGAAGGGGCGGAAAATCATACTGAAGAAACTCCACAAGCAAAGAATGAAGGTAAGTTTTTAGAAAGAAAGTTGGCAGCTCTACAGGCCTATTTTGAGTGGATGCCAATCCGTCCTGTTGATGCGCAACACACCAAAATTTATCGTCAATTTGATTTTGGCGGGCTTGTCAATTTAATGATGTTGGATACCCGCATTATTGCGCGTGACGAACAGTTGAACTATGCCAACTATATGACAGCGAATGGTTTGGATATTGCAAAATTTCAGACGGATTGGATCAATCCAACACGTACTTTAATGGGGGAAACTCAGCGTGAGTGGTTATTGGGGAGTAAAGAGAAAAATATAGTAGGTGTCTTGCAAAGCTCAACTGCAACTTGGGATGTTTTAGGTCAACAGATTCTGATGACTAAAATGCTGGTTCCAGCAGAGTTACTGTTTGCGTTGGCAGAAATTACTTCGGGACATCCGAGTGATGAAACTTTGGAAAAAATGAATGCACAGATTGCTGAGCTGATTACGTTGAAAATCCGTTTGCAGAAAGGCGATCCTGGTTTAACAGCACAAGAAAAAGCGCGTGTTTTGACAGTTGCACCTTACAACCTAGATGCATGGGATGGTTATTTTGCTGAGCGTGAGATTGTGTATGCAGCTTTGGCACAATTAAAGAAAAAAGTAGTGGTGTTAGCAGGGGATACCCATAATGCATGGTCATCGAACTTATATAGTAAAGATGGTGTCTTTGTTGGGGTGGAGTTGGCGACCAGTTCGGTATCTTCACCTGGTTTGGAAAAATATTTAGATATTCCATTGGCGCAGCTACAACAGTTTGAATTTGCCTTCACCACCTTGATTGATGAGCTGAATTACTGCAACTTAAATCAAAGAGGTTATTTAATGGTTCAATTTGATACAGCGCAGGTTCAGTCACAGTGGATTTATCTGGATTCGATCAAAAAGTCTGACTATGCGGTTGATCAGAGCCGTGGCTATCAGTTAACGCTGGATAAAAACTTAGTTGCAGTCAAAACAGGGCAGCAAGTGGCTTAAGTTTCAAGCGTGGTGGGAAGCCAAGTCAATGTACTTGGCTTTTTTATGATGTTCCAAATTTCAGACATAAAAAAACCAGCTTACGCTGGATTTTTATCTGCACCATGTTTCATTAGCTGAAAAATGGTGCCCGAGGCCAGACTCGAACTGGCACGCTTTGTGGGCGGGGGATTTTAAATCCCCTGTGTCTACCGATTTCACCACTCGGGCTTTACCAATGGAGGCGGAGGTCGGAATCGAACCGGCGTACACGGAGTTGCAGTCCGCTGCATGACCACTCTGCCACCCCGCCATCTCTTGGTGATGCACATATTAGCAATCTTTTAAAAAAAAACAATAGTGTTTATCGCGAATATGCACATAAAAACAACATCTAAAAGAATATTGCTCAAATTATCATGTATTATTTACCCAATTCATTCATACCCACTTTGGAGATGTGCTGTGGCATTGGTTTTAGACGGTCGTGCATTAGCAAAACAGATTGAAACGGATTTGTTGGTACGTGTAGAAGCATTAAAAGCAAAATCGGGACGTACCCCAATCTTGGCCACCATTCTGGTTGGCGATGATGGTGCATCTGCAACGTATGTGCGTATGAAGGGTAATGCCTGCCGCCGTGTCGGGATGGATTCGCTTAAGGTTGAGCTTCCAAAAGAAACCACAACTGAACAGCTTTTGGCTGAAATTGAAAAATTAAATGCCAATCCTGATGTGCATGGCATCTTGTTGCAACATCCTGTGCCTGAACAAATTGATGAAAGAGCATGTTTTGATGCGATTTCACTGGCAAAAGATGTGGATGGGGTGACTTGTTTAGGTTTTGGTCGTATGGCAATGGGCGAAGCCGCTTATGGTTCAGCGACTCCTGCGGGTATCATGACCATTTTGCAAGAAAACAAGATTGAAATTGCGGGTAAGCATGCAGTTGTTGTCGGCCGTTCTGCTATTTTGGGTAAACCGATGGCGATGATGCTGTTACAAGCAAACGCGACTGTGACGATTTGCCACTCTCGTACTCAAAACTTAGCGGAACTGGTGAAACAGGCCGATATTATTGTGGGTGCAGTGGGTAAAGCTGAACTGATCCAAAAAGACTGGATCAAGCAAGGCGCAGTTGTGGTGGATGCCGGTTTCCATCCATGTGATGGTGGCGGTGTAGGTGATATCCAGTTGGTGGGTATTGAAGAGATTGCTTCAGCTTATACCCCAGTGCCGGGTGGCGTGGGTCCGATGACGATTACCACCTTGATTCGTCAAACTGTAGAAGCTGCTGAAAAAGCATTAGGATAAGCATTGATAACCCCTCGCCAAGAGGGGTTTTTTTAGAACTAAATCTATATGAGTTGTACATTTCAATTTGCCAAGGCGCCTGAGCAATTGTTGAAGGCATTGCATGAGGTCATTCCAAACACCGACTTGCTGGCACAACAGTTACCTGAAACGCCGATTTCACTGTGGTTGATTCCTCCGGTATTTCCAACAGACCGTTTAGATGATGAAGTGATTCGACGCATCTGGAATGAAACACCGTACTGGATTTTTTGCTGGGCGTCTGGTCTGGCCATGGCGCAATGGTTATTGGCAGAGCCGCATCATGTTAAAGATAAAGTGGTGCTGGACTTTGGTGCTGGATCGGGTGTAGTTGCCATTGCAGCAAAAATGGCAGGTGCGAAGCGGGTGATTTGCTGTGATATTGATCCGGTCAGTCTGGCATCATGTCGTGAAAATGCGCTGCTGAATGATGTGGAGCTGGAATATCTGGATGATTTGTATCAGTCCGGGCAAGTCGACGTATTGTTAGCTGCAGATGTACTCTACGATCAATGTAATCGTTTCTTTCTGGATGAGTTCCTGAAGTTTGCCCCTGAAGTGTGGGTGGCAGATAGTCGGGTCAAGAACTTTAGTCATCCGCAATATCTAAAAATTGACGAGCGCAGTGCCACCACCTGGCCAGATCTGGACGAATCAAAAGAATTCCGTAATGTGAGCTTTTATCGAACCAAATAACATCAGGCAGGTTCAGGATGAGTTTATCGTCAGATGGTTAAATATAAAATCTTAACACAGCACGGCCCAAGCCCATGTTAAAACATAGAAGATCGGTAATGACGTTGTAAGATGGCATTAAATAGAACATAAATGGAGCATCCTATGGGAATTGAACACGTTGACAATGGTAAACACGGCGCTTTTAAGTTGTTCGAAGGTGAGCTACTGGCAGGTGAAATGGCATATACTTGGGCGGGAGACGGTATGCTCATTATTGACCATACAGATGTCGATGATCAATTTCGTGGGCAAGGTGTAGGGCATAAGCTATTAAAGGAGTTGATTGCCTTTGTGCGTGAACGTCAGGTGAAAGTCATTCCTTTATGTCCGTTTGCAAAATCGGTATTTGATAAAGATCTCTCGATTCATGACGTTTTAAAATAATAAAAAAGGATATCTCCAGTGCCGGGGATATCCTTTGTTTAAACAATCGGTCTGATTAAGAACAGTTGTAACGTACCACTTTTAAGGTGGCAGGACGGGCTTCAAGTGCCTGACGAGTCGCATAACCTTCGCTATTATTGAAATCTGGCGAGTTTGATAGGCCAAAAGTTGCGCGACTGTTACCAAGCTTGACGCCATATTGTTCTTGTTGGGTCGGATTCATAATTTCATTGACGCTAAGCACTGAAATTTTGTAGTTTTTTTCTGCACCTAAGACCTGTTTGCAGGCATGTTGTAACTTTTTCTCATCAATATCACGATTGCTATGTGCTGCCAGTGTGTAGGCAATCGTTGCCGAAGTCGTTGTTTTATTTTCAATTTGGTAGCCAGTCACACCATTATATTGATGTGGACTGCTTTGACAGGCTGCAATAAGAAGAGTACCGCTTACAAGAAAGAATAAATTCGTTTTTTTCATATCAATGGTCCTGTTATTTCTGCTTTTAGTATCGCATAAAAACAGCTTTTTATTGTGAGTTATCTTTAAAACACGGGCTATTCATCGTTTTTATGTTCAAAGTTAAAGAAAGAATTTTCGTTTTCGAACAATTTTGCATATAATCTGCCAAGTTTTTTATTTAATACAGAAGTCATTGCTTTTTTGCAGTATTGGAGCCCGTTTTTTAACGGGCATTTAATTTATTGCACTATACACAAGCAAGTCTGGATAGGTATGTCATGATCTCTACAGATAGTCAAAAAAAATACGTGGTTGCATTTGACCAAGGTACAACGAGTTCCCGTGCAATCGTATTGGATCACGATGCGAATGTCATCAGTATTGCTCAGCGTGAATTTACGCAAATTTACCCACAACCAGGTTGGGTTGAGCATGATCCTATGGAAATCTGGGCGACGCAAAGCGCAGTATGGGTTGAAGCTTTAGCGCAGGCGAGTATCTCAAGTGATCAGATTGCGGCGATCGGGATTACCAACCAACGTGAAACGACGGTGATCTGGGATAAGCAGACAGGTAAACCTATCTACAATGCAATTGTATGGCAAAGTCGTCAAAGCAATGAGATTTGTAATCAGCTTCGTCAGGATGGCTGGCAAGACTACGTGCGTAAAGTGACGGGTCTGGTGATTGATCCCTATTTCTCGGCCACAAAAATCAAGTGGATTCTTGACCGTGTGGAAGGCAGCCGTGAACGCGCAAAGCGTGGTGAATTGCTGTTTGGTACGATTGATACCTGGTTATTGTGGAAACTGACTAATGGTCAGGCTCATGTCACTGACTATACCAATGCATCACGCACCATGTTATTCAATATTGAAACACTGGAATGGGATGATAAGCTGCTTGAAGCTTTGGATATTCCCAAAGCGATGTTGCCAGAAGTGCGTAGTTCTTCAGAAGTCTATGGTTATACCCACACCATTAGCGGTCAGGAAATTGGAATTCCAATTGCCGGGATTGCAGGTGATCAACAGGCAGCCTTGTTTGGTCAAATGTGTGTAGAAGTCGGACAGGCAAAAAATACCTATGGTACTGGCTGTTTCTTGCTGATGAATACCGGCAAACGTATGGTTCAGTCAGATCATGGTCTGCTAACGACGATTGCGTGTGGTCCGCGTGGAGAAGTGAACTATGCACTGGAGGGTGCGGTGTTTAATGGTGGTTCATGCGTACAGTGGTTACGTGACGAACTGAAAGCCATTAATGACTCACATGATTCTGAATACTATGCCACCAAAGTCAAAGATAGCAATGGCGTCTACGTGGTGCCTGCATTCACTGGCTTGGGTGCACCGTATTGGGACCCGACTGCGCGTGGTGCAATTATGGGCATTACCCGTGGTGTCAGCATTGAACATATTATCCGTGCCACACTCGAGTCAATTGCTTACCAGACACGTGATGTACTGGATGCCATGCAACAGGATTCAGGCGAAAAGTTACGGACCTTACGTGTGGATGGTGGTGTTACCGCCAATAACTTCCTGATGCAGTTCCAGGCCGACATCATGGGGACTTCGGTAGAACGTCCAGCCATGAAAGAAACCACGGGAATGGGTGCTGCTTTCTTGGCAGGTTTGGCGGTCGGTTTCTGGTCTGACCTGAACGAATTAAAGAGTAGGATGACCATCGAAAATACCTTTACCCCGGAGTGCGGTCAGGAAGTGACTGAAAAACTGTACAAAGGTTGGTTAAAAGCGGTCGGACGTACTCGTGATTGGGCGGAAGATTAAGTTAAAATAACCCGATTGAGTAACACCTAAAACAATACAGGATGGATGAGCATGAGCTTGATATTGCGCCAACAGAAAACCCTCGAATTAGTGAGAGAACGTGGCTATATCAGTATTGAAGAGCTTGCTCAGCATTTTGATGTGACGCCGCAAACCATTCGCCGTGATATTAATCAATTGGCGGATGAGGGGTTATTGCGTCGTTACCATGGTGGTGCAGCGCATGATTCAAGTGTGGAAAACACTGAATATACCATGCGTGTCGGGCATATGCTGGAAGAAAAAAGAACCATTGCAGCGGCTGTCGCTGCAGCCGTTCCGGATCATGCTTCATTATTCATTAATATCGGGACCACAACCGAAGCAATTGCGCACGCATTGCTGAACCATACCGGTTTGCGGATTATTACCAACAACCTCAATGTTGCGAAAATTCTCAGTACCAAAGAAGACTTTGAAGTTCTGATTGCCAGTGGTCGTGTGCGTCCGGATGGTGGGGTGATTGGTCAGGCGACTGCGGACTTCTTTAAACAGTTCAAAGCGGATTATGCACTGGTTGGGATTAGTGGTATTGAAGAAGATGGGACTTTGCTAGATTTCGATTTTCAGGAAGTTTGCGTTTCGCAAGAAATTGTTTCCAGTGCACGTCAGGTTTTTCTTGCTGCCGATAGTAGTAAATTTGGCCGTAATGCCATGATCCGTCTGGGGTCACTCAAGCAGGTGGATTGTATTTTTACCGATCAGCAACCGAATGAGGCTTTTATGAAAACCATTCAGGAACTGGATGTCGGTTTGATTATCGCTAAATAAATCTTCATTTTCGAAAAATTGTTACTTTTCTTGAGCCAAAGGCTTTTGGCTCGAGATCACTTGATTAAAATAATCCTGATTCTCTTATAAACAATAGCTTTCCGTAATTTTTATCTTTGCATTGTCTTACTTTTCATTTTTGACCATTTATCTAAAAATGTCTATAAATTGGCATTTTTTAGGCTAATCTTTATTGTTTATTTTCATTTAACATGTTTAAATGTTCGTAATTGAACAATAATGAACATTTGCGGTGATTTATGCAAACTTCTCCTCAGTCAAATGATAAAATTTATGATCTTGCCGTGATTGGTGGTGGTATCAATGGTGTTGGTATCGCAGCTGATGCATCAGGTCGTGGTTTGTCGGTGTTCTTGTGCGAAAAAGATGATTTGGCCAGCCATACATCTTCTGCAAGTAGTAAGCTGATTCATGGTGGTCTGCGCTACCTTGAGCATAAGGAGTTTCGCTTGGTGCGTGAAGCATTGGCTGAACGTGAGGTATTGTTGGCCAAAGCGCCGCATATTATCCGTCCAATGCGTTTTATCATGCCGCATCGTCCGCATTTGCGTCCGGCCTGGTTAATCCGTACCGGCTTGTTCTTTTATGACCATCTGGGCAAACGCGAAAAATTATTGGGTTCAAATAATGTCTACTTTAAGGAAGACAGTCCGCTAAATGCTGCGATTACCCGTGGTTTTGAGTATTCGGATTGTGCAGTCGATGACGCTCGCCTGGTGGTGTTGAATGCCATGCATGCACGTGAAAAGGGTGCTGATATTGTGACCCGTACCCGTTGTTTATCTGCACAACGTGAAGGTCAGTACTGGGTGGTTGATCTGGAAAATGAACAGGGTCAATTCCAGATCAAAGCCAAGGCTTTGGTGAATGCTGCTGGCCCGTGGGTTGCACAATTCATTAAGCAGGATTTACAGCTTAAATCACCATACGGTATCCGTCTGATTCAGGGCAGTCACATCATTGTGCCGAAGCTGTATGAAGGCGACAAAGCATTTATTATGCAAAATGATGACCGTCGTATCGTGTTTGCGATTCCGTATCTGGATCAGTACACCATGATTGGAACCACAGACCGTGAGTACCAGGGTGATCCAGCACAAGTGAAAATTACCCAGGAAGAAACGGATTATCTGATTAAAGTGAGCAATGCACACTTTAAAAATCAGTTAACGCAAGCTGATATCGTGTCGACTTTTGCGGGTGTGCGTCCATTGTGTGATGATGAATCGGATAATCCATCTGCCATTACTCGTGACTATACCTTGGCACTGTCTAAAGAGTCGGCTGAACAGGCGCCGTTACTTTCAGTGTTTGGCGGTAAATTAACCACTTACCGTAAGTTGGCAGAGTCTGCCATGCAACAGTTAAAACCATTCTTCCCGGACATGAAGGGGAGCTGGACGGCAACTGAAGCCTTACCGGGTGGTGAAAATATGGAGTCGGCTGAACAGTTGGCAAAAGAAATTCGTGCACAAGTGACAGATGCTTCTGAAGCTTTAGCAAAACGTTGGGCATCTGCATACGGTTCGCGCATCTGGAATATTGTGGGTGAAGCCACTTCAATCGAGCAGCTTGGACAGCATTTTGGTCAAGGCCTGTATGCACAAGAAGTTGACTACTTATGTGCTGTTGAATGGGCGAGCAATAGTCAGGATGTGTTATGGAGACGCTCTAAATTGGGTCTGAACTTTGCGCAAAGCGAGATTGAAAGTTTAGATGCCTATTTGGCAACTAAACCACATCGCACTGTTGCTGCTTAAGTCTTTTCATAAAAAAGCCCCCTGATATAGGGGGCTTTTTTTATTAGTATTTAAATTTCAGCGCGACGGTATAGTTTGCTGGCTCGCCGTAGAATGCCTGACCATCAGTGAAGCTGTTCAGGTACTTTTTATCGGTAACATTGTCGGCATTGGCCTGAATGCTAAAGTTCGGGCTGACTTCATAACTTGCCATCAAATTGAGCAAGGCATAATCCCCCTGTTTCAGGTAAGTCGAATACGTCGGATCGAAGCGGGTAATCTTGCTTTGCCATTTTAAGCCTGCGCCCACTTTCAGTTTTGGTAGCTGGGTAGGTGAATAAGTAGTTAACAAGTTGAAGCTTTGGGTTGGATTATAGGTTCTAGCTGCACCACCATTTTTCATATCTTGCAGACTGAATTGGGTATAGCCCAAAGAGACATTGACCTGATCGGTGAGTTGACCAGCCAAGCCGACTTCTACACCTTGTGAGCGTAAGTCGCTAATTGCTGAGGTACGATTAAGTGGATGACTGTCGGCTGGTCGAAGTGGATAATTATTTTCCTCGGTTCTAAATACGGCTAATGTGCCAGTTAGTTTATTGTCTAACCATGCACTTTTTACCCCGATTTCGTAGCTTTTACCTTCGATTGGATCGGCAACTTTTCCTGTTGTTTCATCCACTGATGTTTGTGGGCGAAAAATCGAGGTATAGCTCATATAGCCTGTATATTCAGGAGTAAAGTTATAGGTGATGCCTGCATACGGTGAGACTTTGCTTTCATCATAATTCATCGGCGAGCTATAACTTGCGCCTTTACTTTTGGCTTGAACATAGTTCGCACCTAAGGTTAATTTTAGGTCTTCGTTTAAATGCAGGCGGGTTGCTGCGTAAACGGACTGATTCCGTTGGGTGTAATCCGCAGCATCCGTTAAGGCACTCCAGGTGACATTATTTGGTGTCCAGCTTGCCCAGCCCGTTGTACATTGGGCTTGGTATTGATTAGCACCTGTACCACGGGTACATGACCCGATATTGTTGTCGAGGATCGTTCCGGATTTCTGCTTATCTTTTTGTTCGCTTTGAGAATAGGTGTAGCCCACAATGGCTTCATGTTCGCGACCTAAAAGATCAAATTTACCTTGCAGGTTAAAATCGGCAGTTTGTAGTTTATTATGTTCTGTTCCACCCCAAGCGGTTAGATCGACATCTGAACCATCGGCCTTTGGATAGCCATAGTAGTAAAGTAACTGGCTACTACGCTCTTTTTCATTGTAGTTATAGCTCAGGTTGGCAGACCATGTGTCAGAGAGCTTTTGTTTTAGTTCAAAGAATGCGTTGCGTGAGGTGTTGTCCCAATAGGTCCAGTCCGGATTGGGATTGTAAGAACGATCATAACTGAGTTGCTTGCCTGTGGAATCCATCAGCGGTAATGCACCCCAGTTGTTGGCATTCGGTTTGTTCTTTTCTTGGCTGGCACCCACTGTAATGAGGGTGTTATCCGTAAGATCTGCCTCTAAAACCCCTGCAATCCCATTTTTTTCGGAGGTGTAGCGATCTAAATGGGAGTCACCGCTCTGCTCAAAAGCGGCAAGGCGACCACGAATATTGCCACTTGGTGTCAGGCTACCAGAAGCATCTGCTTCATAGCGTTGCGTATCCCATGAACCATAGCTCAACCCGGCATTGGCCTGAAATTCTTTGGTCGGACGTTTGCGAATATAGTTGATGGTTGCGCTCGGGTCGCCAAAGGCGTTGGTGAGCGCATCTGCACCTTTAATCACTTCAATGCGATCATAAAAAAAGCTATCGGGATTGGTATCGTTATAGTTCCATGCGCTTGCAGGGAAGCCGACACCATCGACCAGAATATTGGAAATCTCAAAACCACGTGCCATATACACAGAGCGTTCAGTTTCAGATGAGTTGACGGTCACCCCCGGAGTGTTATTTAAAATGTCGCGGGAACTGGTGAGGCTAAAATCATCAATCTGCTGGCGTGTCACCACATTAATCGTTTGCGGGATTTCTTTGGCTTCAATATTGAGTTTGGTTGCACTTGAACTGTGCTTGATCGTGTAGGCTTTGCTTTGTTCGCTACTTCCATCCTCTTGAGTGGCTTGTACCTTAATCGTCGGGAGTTGTTGCGATGCCTCATCAACTGCATGACTATATGAGCTGATACTGACGAGTGTAGAAATTGCTAAAAACAGGGGAGTGCGTTTAAACAGTGGGGAAGAGCTCATGCTTACAACCGTGTAAATGAGAAATATTATTATTATAATTATTGTTAATATTCGTTAATTTTGCAATTTGTTTTGTCTTAAGCTTAATGGGAATAGTTAGGGCTAAGCAGGGGATTGATAGAAAATTTCGACAAGCCATAAAAAAAGGCCACCGAAGTGACCTTTTTATTCTCTTTGAACCCGCTTTATGAAAGAGGGAAGTTAAGAGACTTAAGCAGATTTAACCGCTGCTAGTAATTCATTTTGACGATCTTTAAGCGCTTGAGGTAAGCGGTCACCAAGTTTGGTAAATAACTCAGTGTGGCTTTCAAGTTCTTTGATCCACTGGTCTTTATCTTGTGCTGTAACTGTTTCGAATTGCTCTTTAGAGAACTCGATACCTGTCCAGTTCAATTGTTCGTAAGTTGGAACATAACCGATAGGTGTTTCAGTCGCTTCAGCGCGGCCTTCACAACGATCGATGATCCACTCAAGAACACGCATGTTTTGACCGAAACCAGGCCATACGAAGTTGCCTTCAGCATCACGACGGAACCAGTTTACGTTGAAGATTTTTGGTAATTTATTACCCGCAGCTTCAGCTTTCGCACCGACTTTTTTGCCCATCTCTAACCAGTGACCGAAGTAATCAGCCATGTTGTAACCGGCAAATGGAAGCATTGCGAAAGGATCGCGACGAACGATACCTTGTTGACCAACAGCCGCAGCAGTGGTTTCAGAACCCATGGTTGCCGCTTTATAAACGCCGTCAACCCAGTCAAATGCTTCAGAGACTAACGGCACGGTGTCTGCACGACGACCACCGAAGATGAATGCAGAGATCGGTACGCCTGCTGGATTTTCCCAGTCAGCATCAATCGAAGGGCATTGACCCGCAGAAACGGTAAAGCGTGAGTTTGGATGCGCAGCTTTTTCGCCTTCAACGTATGGTTGACCTTTCCAGGTGATAAGATCAGCTGGAACTTCTTTAGTCAAACCTTCCCACCATACTTCGCCGTCTTTGGTCACTGCAACGTTGGTATAGATAACATCTTTATGCATCGTTGCGATACAGTTCGGGTTAGTCTTGGTATTGGTACCTGGTGCAACACCGAAGAAACCAGCTTCAGGGTTGATTGCGTATAAGCGACCATCTTCACCTGGTTTGATCCAGGCAATATCGTCACCTACAGTTTCAATCTTCCAGCCTTCATAGCCAGCTGGTGGAATCAACATGGCAAAGTTGGTTTTACCACAAGCAGAAGGGAATGCAGCTGCGATGTAGTGTTTTTCACCTTGCGGATTGGTCACGCCTAAAATCAGCATGTGTTCAGCTAACCAGCCTTGTTCGCGGCCCATTGCAGAAGCAATACGTAATGCAAGGCACTTTTTACCAAGCAAGGCATTACCGCCGTAACCAGAACCGTAAGACCAGATTTCACGTGTTTCTGGATAGTGAACGATATATTTTTCATTGTTACATGGCCAAGCAACATCTTTTTGACCATCTTTAAGCGGTGCAGCAACGGTGTGTACACATGGGATGAATTCGCCATCTGTGCCTAACACGTCATAAACTGCTTTACCCATACGTGCCATTTTTGTCATGCTGACAGCAACGTAAGGAGAATCTGTTAATTCGATACCGATATGCGCAATGTGGCTTCCTAAAGGACCCATCGAGAAGGGAACCACATACATGGTACGGCCTTCCATTGCACCGTCAAATAATCCATTTAATTTTGCGCGCATTTCCGCAGGAGCAACCCAGTTATTCGTTGCGCCAGCATCTTCTTGGTTTTGAGAGCAGATATAAGTGCGGTCTTCAACACGAGCAACGTCAGAAGGATCAGAATTTGCAAGATAAGAACCAGGATGTTTTTCTTGGTTAAGTTTCTGCATGGTGCCGTTAGCGATCATCAAGTCCATAAGACGTTGATATTCTTCTTCGCTACCGTCACACCATTCGATTTTTGCTGGTTTGGTTAATTTTGCAATTTCTTCCACCCATGCAATTAGCTTTGGGTGACGAACGAATTCTGGTGCGTTCACTTGGGTCATGGTGATGCCTTTTTAAAGTGTGTACAACGTACAAGTTCTATCTACTGGATGGCAGTAAGACAGATGAAGTAAAAAAAGTGGCTGTATTAAAGCATAAAATCATAAAAAATATAAGACTAAAGAATAGGGTGGGTTCTAAAGCAGGGATTGCTAACATGTTTATAAGTTTTTGTTTTTAAAATAATTTATCATTTTATATTTTGCTATTTTGTTTATTTATATATGTTATTTTTGTTATAAATTTTTATTAAAAACAATAGTTTAATTATTTTTTATTTTCTTGAGAATTGTTATTGATTATATGAATGAAGCTCATTCAAAATTTACATAAACAAGCTATTATTTGTTGATTTTGTAAACAAAAATAGCCCTGTAATCTTCCTTAAGGTTGAAAGTTATGTCCCCTAATGTCCAGCCTCTGTCCATTATTTATAATCAAAAATCAGGTTTTCATGCGGCACAGCAAGATGAAGAATATGAGCGTCTGATGACCTTCTGGACGCAATATGGATTCGAAATTCAGGTGTTTGAGCTCAGTTCGCAAACAGATTTTGATGCCATGATGAGAACGGTGCTGGCCCGGCATCAACAGACGGAATCACGCGGCGTTGTGGTGGCAGCGGGAGGAGATGGCACGCTCAATGCGGTCGCAAAAAAACTGATGCATACCGATATTCCGATGGGCATTATTCCCTTGGGCACTTTTAATTATGTGGCACGGGTCTTGAATATTCCCCTGGATGTGTTTCAGGCTGCAGAGGTGATTGCTACCGGCGCGATTCAGAAAGTCCATATTGCCACGATCAATGATCAGATTTACTTAAATAATGCCAGTCTCGGGCTGTATCCTTTGTTTATTAAAAAGCGTGAGCGCTTTAATCAGCATCTAGGGCGTCTTCCTTTAAATGCTTATACCTCTGCGCTAGATGTTTTGTTGCGTGAGCATAAATCCTTGAAACTTTCAGTCTGCGTGGATGGAGAAAAATATCCTGTGGCAACGCCATTGATTTTCTTTGGCAATAATCAGCTACAACTCAGTGACATGAAATTAAGAATTGCGGAGTGTGCTGCCAACGGCAAACTGGCTGGGGTGGTGGTGGCTAAAAGTGACCGCTTCAGTTTGTTAAAATTGTTATGGAAACTGATTCAAGGGAAAATCGATCAGGCTTCTGGTGTCTATACATTTTGTGCCGAGCATATCCAGGTCGATTGTAAAAAGCCACAGTTAACTGTTGCAATAGATGGAGAGTTGAAAGAGATGCAAACCCCATTAAAATTTGCCGTTGAAAAATCTGCTTTAAAGGTAATGGTTCCGAATGTTACTGCATCTGTCTGACCTGCATTTTGGAACGGAGCGTGAAGCCTGTATTGACGCGATCAAACAGTTTTGTCTGGATCATCGTCCAGAAGCGGTGGTGGTGAGTGGCGATCTGACCCAACGTGCGCGATTAAAGCAGTTTTATGCCTGCCGTCAATTTCTGGATGCACTTGAAATTCCTTATCTGGTGGTGCCTGGTAATCATGACATTCCGCTTTATCATGTCTGGAACCGTTTTTTCTCTCCTTTTGTGCGTTATCAGGCCTTCTTTGGCCGCATGGAAACCACCTTGGAGACTGAACATTTTTATCTGGTGGGGGTAAATAGTATCCGGCGGCGCTACCATACCCGGGGACATGTTTCTCTAGAGCAAATTCATGAAACTTATCAGCGTTTGAACAATGCGCCCGCGCATAAAATCAAAATGGTGGTGTTTCATCAACCTTTTTATACCTTTCCCAATGAACATGGCGATAAAGACTGTCCAGTGCTGGGGAAAATTGCTTTGGAGCGGTGGGGTAAAACCGGCTTGTTCGGTTTATTACATGGTCATTTACATAAAGTAGCGGTACACGATCTCAATCAGATTTTTCATTTGGGATTTGATCATCCAATTCTGGATATTCATGCAGGAACAGCCACATCCAAGCGTTTACGCTTCGGATTATCCAACAGTTTTAATGTGATTTCGGATCAGGGGCGGATCGAGCATTACTGGTTCGATGAATCGCTGCAAACATTTGTGAAATCACAAAATGTTGTTTAATTCGGCATAACCTTATTCTTGTGCTCAAAAAAACATCTATAAATAGAATTTTTTTTTATTTTCCCCTTGAAGCCATTTTTTTCATCCCCAAAAAAGTGGCATACCAAAATTTTATATGTGTTGCCACGAACTGGTGACACACATTAATCAATAAGACTAAGTCTGATGGAGTTAACTATGAGCAACATTCGTCCATTACATGATCGTGTTGTGATTCGTCGCGTAGAAGAAGAAACCAAAACGGCTGGTGGTATTTTACTTCCAGGTTCTGCTGCAGAAAAACCATCTCAAGGTGAAGTAATTGCAGTCGGTAATGGTCAGATCACTGACAACGGCGTTCGTGCTTTAGACGTTAAAGTTGGCGACAAAGTATTGTTCGGTACTTATGCGGGTACAACAGTAAAAGTAAGTGGTGAAGAACTCTTGATTATGAAAGAGTCGGATATCTTAGCTGTGCTTGAAGGCTAATCGACACATAACTCAAATTTATTATCAGATTCAGTAATTAAAAAGATTCGGAGTTTAACATGTCAGCTAAAGACGTAAAATTTGGTGATTCAGCTCGCTCAAAAATGATTGCAGGTGTTAACGTACTTGCAGATGCAGTAAAAGTAACTCTGGGCCCTAAAGGCCGTAACGTTGTTATCGACCGTTCTTTCGGTGCGCCACACATCACTAAAGACGGTGTGACTGTTGCGAAAGAAATTTCTTTAAAAGACAAGTTTGAAAACATGGGTGCTCAACTTGTTCGTGAAGTTTCTTCTAAAACCAATGACATCGCAGGTGACGGTACAACCACTGCAACCGTACTTGCTCAAGCAATTTTAAATGAAGGGATCAAATCAGTAACTGCTGGTATGAACCCAATGGATTTAAAACGTGGTATCGACATCGCAGTAAAAACTGTGGTTGAAAATATCCGTACCAACGCAAAACCTGCTGATGATTTCAAAGCAATTGAACAAGTAGGTTCAATCTCTGCGAACTCTGATACCACTGTAGGTAAACTGATCGCTCAAGCGATGGAAAAAGTGGGTAAAGAAGGTGTCATCACTGTAGAAGAAGGTTCTGGCTTCGAAGACGCTTTAGACGTTGTAGAAGGTATGCAGTTCGACCGTGGTTATATCTCTCCATACTTCGCAAACAAGCAAGATACCTTAACTGCTGAACTTGAAAATCCGTTCATCCTGCTTGTTGACAAAAAAATCAGCAACATCCGTGAATTGATTACGGTATTGGAAGCTGTTGCTAAAACAGGTAAACCACTACTTATCATCGCTGAAGATGTTGAAGGCGAAGCGCTTGCGACTCTTGTTGTGAACAACATGCGCGGTATTATCAAAGTATGTGCGGTGAAAGCACCAGGTTTTGGTGACCGTCGTAAAGCAATGCTTCAAGACATCGCGATCTTGACTGGCGCGACTGTTATTTCTGAAGAAGTAGGTATGTCTTTAGAGCAAGCTTCTCTTCAAGATTTAGGTACTGCGCACAAAATCACAGTATCTAAAGAAAACACTGTGATTGTTGATGGTGCAGGTAATGCTGAGCAAATCGCTGAACGTGTTCAACAGATCCGTGCGCAAATCGAAGAATCTACTTCTGAATATGACAAAGAAAAACTTCAAGAACGCGTTGCTAAATTAGCGGGCGGTGTTGCAGTCATCAAAATTGGTGCGGCAACTGAAGTTGAAATGAAAGAGAAGAAAGACCGTGTAGACGATGCGCTTCACGCAACTCGTGCAGCAGTTGAAGAAGGTGTTGTTGCAGGTGGTGGTGTTGCATTAGTACGCGCTGTAAATGTGTTAGATGGCTTAAAAGGCGCTAACGAAGATCAAACTGCGGGTATCAACATTTTACGTCGTGCGATTGAAGCGCCACTTCGTCAAATCGTTTCAAATGCAGGTGATGAGCCTTCAGTTGTGATCAATGCAGTTAAAGCGGGTGAAGGTAACTTCGGTTATAACGCTGCAACTGGTGAATATGGCGATATGCTAGAAATGGGTATCCTTGACCCTGCTAAAGTAACGCGTTCTGCACTTGAACACGCAGCTTCTGTTGCCGGTTTAATGTTGACGACTGAATGCATGATTACTGACATTCCAGAAGACAAACCAGCTGCTCCAGATATGGGCGGTATGGGTGGTATGGGCGGAATGATGTAATTGCGCATCGACGTCTAGATCAAAAAAAATCCCTGCCTATGCAGGGATTTTTTTATATGCCAAATATTGAATGTTTATTTAAATAAAATAATCGTCCAAGTAAAAAAGATAATGGCTAAAGAAACAAATTGCGCAGCGCTGCCCATATCTTTGGCATTTTTAGACAACTCATGTTTTTCTAGCGAAATGCGGTCAACAACGGCTTCAATGGCGGAGTTGAATAACTCTACAATAATCGCCAACAGGCAGACAGCGACCATCAAAGCCTGTTCCAAAGCCGAGACATGCACAAAAAAGCTCAGCGGAATCAAGATGACATTGAGCAAGATCACTTGTCTAAATGCAGCTTCATGACTAAACGCTGCTTTAAAGCCGGCTAGTGAATAGCCCGTTGCATTGAAAATCCGTTTGAGGCCATTTTTGCCTTTATAAGGAGAGTAGGGGGTCATTGCGATATGGAGAGACTGAAGAAAGCTTTAGTATAAATCCAAATATGTTGCAGTAAATTGGCAAGATGTCGCATGCGTGTACCAATCAGCGCCTTTTTTTGCCATCAAAACAGGCCGTGTGGTATTTAGGAATTGTCAATTCGAATCAGGCTAAGGATAATAAGCATCAATCTATTGAGGAAAGCTGCTGCATGAAAATTATCGCAGATGAAAATTTGGCATTTACCGATTATTTCTTTGCGGAATTTGCAGAAATACAGCATCGGGCAGGACGTAGCTTGAAGCATCAGGATGTACAGGATGCCGATGCACTGTTGGTTCGTTCGGTGACCAAAGTGAACCATGCCTTAATTGATCAGACTAAAATCAAGTTTGTCGGCAGTGCCACCATTGGAACCGATCATTTAGATATTCAGGCCTTGGAACAACAAAACATTGTCTGGAGCAATGCGCCAGGCTGTAATGCACAAGCGGTGGCGGAATATGTGATTACGGCTTTATTGCATTTAAATGTGGATTTATTAGAAAAAAATAAGGACTTCACTTTAGCGATTGTGGGTTTGGGCAATGTGGGTAGCCGTCTGGCGGTGATGGCGCAACTATTGGGTTGGAATGTGATTGGTTACGATCCTTATGTGCAACTTGCCGGGATTGAAAATGTTTCTTTTGAGGCATTGTTAAATCGTGCCGATGCCATTTCAATTCATGTACCTTTAACGGTGTCTGGCGATTATCCAACCCAGCATTTATTTGATGCGACTGCATTTGCTGCAATGAAACCATCCGCTATTTTGATTAATAGTGCACGTGGGCCTGTGGTTGAGCAAGCTGCCTTGATGGCGGACATTGCGACAAGCAAACGTCAAGTGGTGCTGGATGTGTTTGAGTTCGAGCCAGAAATTTCAGAACAATTACTGGATCTACTGGCATTAGCGACGCCGCATATTGCTGGTTATAGTCTGGAGGGTAAGGCCAGAGGCACACAGATGATCTATGAGGCGTTTTGCCAGACCTTTGCTTATGATGTGACAAAACGTTTTGAGAGCCAGTTGCCACAGGTGCCTCAATACTTTAATCATGATTTAAAAGCGGCACTTAAACAGCATCTCACGCAGATTTATGATATTGCTGCAGATGATCAGCAACTCTGTGCTTGTGTTCAGGATGGCAAGGTCGAGCAAACCGCATTTGATTTACTCCGAAAAAATTATCCTTTGCGCCGTGAATGGGCTGCACATGGTGGGCCAAAAGCATGAGCCAGACGATGAACAACTATCAGCCAACGTGCTCCATTGAGGCTTTAAAAGCACGTGCAGCGATGTATCTGAAAATTCGCCAGTTTTTTGCTGAGCGTCAGGTTCTGGAAGTGGAAACCCCAGTGCTGTCTCAGGCAGGTGTGACTGATGTGCATTTGGCTTCAGTGCAGGTACAGCGTCATATTCATGGCAAATTAAATACGCAATATTTACAAACCTCACCCGAGTTTCCAATGAAACGTTTATTGGCCAGTGGAAGTGGACCAATCTATCAAATCTGTAAAGTGTTTCGTGATGATGAGCATGGGCGCAAGCATAACAGTGAATTTACCATGCTGGAATGGTATCGTCCGGGGCTGGATTTAAAGGCACTGATGCATGAAACTGCAGAATTGTTAGAAACATGCTTGGCACATCGTTTCGGTGAAATTCGTCCAGTGATTCTCAGTTATAAGCATGCCTTTCAGGATCGCCTGGAGATTAATCCGTTGCAGGCAACCTTAAAACAACTCAAGGATACCGCCCATCGTGTCGGTTTGAATCTTGACTTGGGCGATGATCGTCTGGGGTATATGGACTTGCTGTTTTCGCACTTTGTCGAGCCAAGTCTGGGTTTTGATGCGCCTGTCTTTTTAACCGATTTTCCACCTGAAATGGCATCACTGGCCAAAGTGAAACAGGATGAAGAGGGTGAACTGGTTGCAGCACGTTTTGAGGTCTATATTGAAGGGCTGGAACTGGCGAATGCCTATGATGAATTGCTAGATGCCGAGGTATTGGCCTCCCGTTTTGAAGCCGATAATGCAGAGCGTGCACAACAAGGTTTACCTGTGATGCCAACCGATCACTATTTGCTGGCAGCTTTACCGCATATGCCTGAATGTTCCGGAATCGCGTTAGGGATTGACCGTTTATTGATGGTGGTGATGAATCAGGTCAAGATTGATCAGGTGATTGCTTTCCCTGCCGAAATTGCGTAATGCTGCGTATTTTATAGCCTAGACTAATTGCATCAGCAACTGGATCAATTCACTTTGTCGATGTGTTCTGGTCTTTTTGAAAATAGCTTGCAGGTGCTTTTTCACGGTATCGGCCTGAATTTCATATAAAAAGGCAATTTCTTTAGTGGTTTTGCCCTTCAACAGTTGCTCGCATATTTTATGTTCGACCGGTGTGAACATAAACAGCTGGGTACATCGGTCTTTTTGATATTTAGGCGGATGTTGCAGCCCTGAAAATGTTGCCAGTAATACGGGACGTAAACCAAAAATCTTATGGGTTTTTTCGGGGCAGAGCAGATCCAGTGTTAAAAATAGCTGATGATCGAGGTGCATCACCTGACTTCGTTCAGTATAACCGACCTGAGAACTGGTGTGATGCAGGCGTTCTAATTCAAGCAGGTGCTGTTCAAATATTTGCTGTTTATGTGGTTCGAAGTAGAAGCGGCGCTGCTCAATGCGGATGTGCGCATTATGTTCGATAAATTTTTCTGCCTCGGCATTCATCTCCAGAATATCGCCGTTGAGATTAATAATCGCAATGGGTTGATTCATTTTCCGGATCAATTGTGATCCAAGCAAGGTCATGGTGGAATATTCAAAATGATGGCGATAGTGCTGAAGCTTTTGCTGGATCTGCGGCAATATCTCATAAATCGGCTGGAGTTCAGAGCAACTTAATGCACCACGATCAGGGCTGGTAAGCAAGGCCAGAATCACACAGATTTTATGATCATAAATGACCTGAAGTGCTGAGCAAAAACGTAAATTGAGCGGTTGTAAAATCTGTTGGTAGACCTGGGTCTGAACAATGTCCTGTTCGCTAAAGTGTTGTGTGCAATGCATCCAGCCTGTGAGCGGTGCTGCCAATAATTTTTTTAGTTGTGGGTCATCATCAAAAGCTAAACGAAGTTGTTGCAGCGCCGCTCGCTCAAGTTGCTGGGGATCAAGATCAACCCCATGATGTACACTAAATGACAGGGCCTGCACTTCAAGATCGACTGCCAGAAGTTGTGTGGCCTGAAGGTCAAAATGCTGGTTTAGCTGTTCAAGGAAAATCAACCAGTCATCAGCATGTTGAACCTTGTTCAGAATGTCCAGTACAGCATGGGATTGGGTTTGATTCATTGAATGTGTCCAGCAAAGAGCAAGATCTATTTCCATATAGTTTATATGGGTTTTATCCAAATAAAATGATCAATCAGAAAAAATGTAATTTTTTATACAATGATAGATGAAATGAGCCATAACCCTCATGGCTTTAGGCAAGATGACATTTAGCAACGGCCTTTTTTGGCCTGTCCTGGTGGGCAAAAGTCGCCATGGCCATCGTGATATCCTTCCGGATCGTCCACAACACTGCCATGCGGTGTATGCACTGCACAAGCGGATAGGCTGGATATCAACAGCAGATCAAGGTAGCGTGATATTTTTCATGGTTCCGTCCCGTATTTTTATTGCTTTAAGGATCACTTTAAAACGATCAGTTGCTTTTTAACAGAACGGGACTAAAACTTTAAGATTGATTTCATAATTAAGGTCTTAAAACGGTTCTAAACCCGACATGGGTTGCCGCCAGATCAAACTCCTGAGGATAACGACTGCTATTGCGATAACGTGCACAGAAATTAGAGGCACACAAGAATGAGCCACCTTTCAGCACATATTGCGTGGTCGCGTTATTGTGTTGACGCAAGTCGGTATAATTACCCATGTGTTGATCATGTGCACCATGATAGACCGAAGACGTCCATTCCCAGACATTGCCAATCATGTCAAACAGTTTAAAGGCATTGGCCGGATAACAGCCGACGGGTGCAACACCTTCAAAATGATCTTCAACGATATTCTTACCTGGAAAATCACCTTGCCAATAATTGGCTTGCGGATGTTGATGGGCATCTTGTGGGGCTTGGTGCAAAGGGGTATCTGTTTTTGAACCGGCTTTGGCGGCATATTCCCATTCCAGCTCGGTGGGCAAATCGTGTCCTAACCAGACTGCATAATGCTCTGCATCATTCTTGGTGACATAGCGCACTGGTTCGGAGGGCAGAGGGGCTTGACCCTGAGGGCCATTCGGGCTTTTCCAGGTATAGTCAGCTTTCAGTTGCCACCATTGATTCGGGCGATTCAGATCAGGAGAGAATACCGCCGCCTGCTTTTGCTTTTCTGCATCGGTAACGTAGCCAGTCGCTTTGACAAAACTGGAAAACTGGGCAACTGTGACTTCGGTCTGGTCGATCCAGAAGCCCTCGACTTGACGCTCTCTGGCGCCAAAATTGAGTTCATCGGGATAGGCCTGATTAGAACCCAGTGGAAAGGAGCCTTTAGGAATCCAGACCATTCCTGCTGTTTTATGTTTTTGCCAGGCATCGGGTAAGCCAGAATAATTCTGGCATTGGCTTAAAGTGCCCAACGATAAAGGTTGAGTTGTTGGGTGTTGTTGCGATGGCTTTGACTTGGACTCAACTTTGCTGCAACCTGCCGCAAGGGACAGGCTACAGAGGAAAACTAGAATGCTACTCAGTTTCATTGAGGGTTGTATTCCTTAACGCCATTTTGCTGGGTGTATTTGTTATATACATCGACCAGTTCTTGTAGCTTCGCTGGGTTACTTTGGGCAAGGTTTTGGGTTTCACCCCGATCATTTTTCAGGTTATAGAGTTCCCAATTGCCTGTACCCAGTTCAGCTTTGCCTTGTAAGGCAATTTTCCAGTCGCCTTGGCGTGCATATTTACTGCCATGTAATTCATCGGCAAAGCTAAAGTTGACTGGGCGAATTGCCTGAGCCTTGTTTTCAAGTAGCGGTTTCCATGAATAGCCGCTTGGGGTATTCACCTGACGACCTTTATATTGGCCCTGTGGCACAGCAATATTGGCATAATCTAAAACCGTCGGGAAAACATCCAGCACTGAAGCAAAACCATGATGAGTCGCCTGAGCCTGGGTTTGATAAGGGAGTTTTACAATGGCAGGGGCAGTGGTCGCACCTTCACCTGCCGTATCTTTCCACAAATGAAATGGCGCAGCACTCACTTCTGCCCAGCGTGGCCCGACATAATGATAAGAACTGGATGTACCCACATTGCTGACGCTGTTATCAAAGCCTGATTCGGGGCCATAGTTGCCACGGATAAAACCTTCGGCACCATTATCTGAAACAAAGAAAATCAGTGTATTGTCATATAAATTATTGCGTTTGAGATATTGAATCACTCGACCAATATTGGCATCCAGATTTTCCACCATGCCCGCGTAGATTTCCATTCTACGGGCTTCCAACGCTTTTTGTTCAGCCGAAAGCTCGTTCCATTTGCCATATTTTTGTGGCGCATTTTGCGTAGCGATCGGTTCAGCGGCAATAAAGTTTGCAGGGATCAGGCCGAGTTGTTTCTGGCGGGCAATACGTGCATCGCGAATCACGTCATAGCCGACGTCATAAACACCACGATAACGGTCACGATATTCAGCAGGGGCTTGTAAAGGCCAATGCGGTGCAGTGTACGCCGCATAGGCAAAGAATGGCTTGCCTGAGTTTTTACCTGACTCTAGATAACTGATCAATTTGTCTGTGAAATAGTTGGTCGAGAAGAAATCATCAGGTAAGGATGAAATCGGCACTTGTTTACCATCTTCGGTATAAGTGGCGTTGCGTTTATAGGCAGCCGGTGCCTGTTTAAAATGCAAATCCAGTCCTTGCAGCAAGGTAAAGGAATGGTCAAAACCTTTGGCATGGGCATTGGTTGCAGGGGTTAAGCCCAGATGCCATTTACCACTGATATAAGTGCGATAGCCATTGTCTTTAAGGACTTCAGCAATCGAAAGTGAACGTTCATTCAGATAGCCTTCATATCCGGGTTGGCCTTTTAAATGATCTGGTGTCAGCTCGGCCATCGCGCCAATACCCGCCAGATGGTGGTCAGTCCCTGAAATCAATTGCGAACGGGTTGGCGAGCAGGTTGGGGCAGTGTGATAGTCGGTTAAAATACGACCTGCTCGGGTGAGTTCATCAATATTGGGGGTATGAATTTCTCCACCAAAAGCGCCTAAGTCTGAATAGCCTAAGTCATCGGCCATGATGAATAAAATGTTAGGTTTTTTCTGGGTTTCGACCACAGTACTGGATTCTTTGGAATCATCATTACTGCATGCTGAAATCGAAAGGCTAAACAGGGCAATCGACAAGGTGGTGAGCAGGCTGTTACGAGGCATGAGAATCGACTTAATCCGTTAAAATAATAGAGTCGAGTTTAGAGAGATGATTTTTATGATAAAAATAATTAAAATTTGATTATTAATCTTAAAAAAAGAAAAGCCCCATCTCTGGGGCGAATATTAAATCTATTTAAAAAGGCAATTTGGTCAACTGGTTCAGGAAATGTGGAATGACGCGAGGTTCCAGAATAATGGTGACCACAACACCATAGGCGGCTCCCCAAAGATGCGCACTGTGGTTGATATTGCTATTGCCCCGTTTGCCAGACCAAATGCTATAAGCCACATATAAAATCGCAAAAATAATCGCAGGTACTGGAATAAAGAACACGAAGATCAGGTTCCAGGGCTGAAACAGAATATAAGCGAATAGCACCGCTGATACTGCACCAGAGGCCCCTAGGCTGGCCCAGTGGGCATCATGGCGATGTTTTAAATAACTCGGCAAAATGGCAACAATCAATCCACCCAAATAAAATAAGACAAAGCCCATGTCATAAAAAAACTGACGGTAAAAACTTTCAATGATATTGCCAAAGAAAAACAGCGTGATCATATTGAACAGGAGATGCGTACCGTCGGCATGAATAAAACCATGCGTGATAAAACGGTCATACTGCCCGCGTTGCATGGCAGGCGGCCAGAAAATCAGACGATTCATCACTGCCTGATTGGAGAAAGCCAACAAGGAAATTGCAACAGTAATAATGATCAGGGTCACAGTGTGACCAAAGGGTAGATGTAACATAAATAGTTTAAATTGATCAGAGTCTAAGCAATAATGCCATTAAAAACTTAATAAACAATGATCTTGCATAGAATTCCTACAAAAATGGTTGATTTTTTTTAATTACCCTCCATCTTCGGTTAATATAACGACATCAGCTTGAGGATTATTGTTATGTCGACTGAGAACACCAACACTGCTGTCGCAGAAGAAATTCCAAACCTTTTGATTACTCCCTCTGCACAAGAGTATTTAAGTGATTTATTAGCAAAGCAGAATACTCCAGGGATTGGCGTTCGTGTTTTTGTAGAAAATCCAGGTACTCCACGTGCTGAATGTTGTATGGCTTATAGTGCCCCTGAAGAAGTGGTGCCAACCGACTATAAGCAGGACTATCCAGATTTTCCTGCCTATGTTGATGCGCCCTCAATTCCATATTTAGTGGATGCAGTGATTGACTACAACAAAGACCGTTTTGGTGGTCAATTGACGTTCCGCGCACCGAACTCTAAAGTGCCACGCGTTGGGCCAGATGCCTCAATTGAAGAACGTATCACCTATGTGTTGCAATCTGAAATTAACCCAGGCTTAGCAGGCCACGGCGGTAACTGTAGTCTGGTTGAAGTACAGGACAGTCCAGAGCATGGCTTAACCGCTGTATTGAAATTCGGTGGTGGTTGTCAGGGGTGTTCTGCGATTGATGTCACTTTAAAACAAGGTGTAGAAACCACCTTAAGACAGCATGTACCAGAGTTACAGCGCGTTGTGGATCAAACAGACCATACACAGGCAGAAGGCGCGTATTTTAAATAATCGCGAGAAATCTACTGTATTTTAAAAAGTCCTTTCGAGGGCTTTTTTTATTTTTCACATGCTGATTTTGATAATTTTAAATGAAAATTAATTTTGCAGTTAATCATCCAATGAAGTTGTTTAGATGCACATATTATGCAGATTTGTTCATCACTCCTGATCAATAAAAACAGAGGATAAAAACTTTAGTCGAGGTACGGGACTTAAAATGGTTCCTGTTTTTGCAGGCAGATTGGTTCTAGGTTTTAAGAGCAAAATAGACAAAATAAAAAAAAACAGCAGAATAATTCAGGATAAGGGTGGAAGGGATTTATGAATAAAACATTCGTGTTGGGCCTCAGTATTGGTGTCACGAGTTTGGCAAGCTATGCAAAAACGCCACAAGTTGATGTGATTGTGTTCAATGCTGATGTGCGAACTTCTAATCCGGCAAAGCCAAAAGCACAGGCATTTGCGGTCAAAGAGGGAAAGTTTTTGGCGGTAGGCAATAACAGTTTTATCCGGCATATGGCAACCGAGCACACGCGCGTCATTGATGCTCAGGGTCGTACCGTCATCCCGGGTTTAACCGATGCGCATACACATTTTGGTAGTGGGATGGAAATTGCGCAAGGCATTGATCTATATGGTTTGAATGATCGTGCTGAATGGTTCAGGCAAATTGCAGAACGTGATAAGCAGCTACCCAAAGGCCAGTGGATGACCGGAGGCCGCTGGGATATCAGTTTGTTGTCTGAGCAAAGCTTGCCGACACGACAGGAACTGGATGCGATTGTGCCAGATCGACCCGTGGTATTGCTGGATATTGATTATCATACCGCATGGCTCAATAGCAAAGCCATGCAACTTCTGGAAATTGATCGTCACACCATCGCACCAGAGGGAGGCGAAATTGTTAAGGACCCACATACCGGCGAGTTGACCGGGATATTTAAAGAAACCGCGGCAACACAACTGGTGCGTAAAAATCCGGTCTATCTCAAAGCGGTAGTTGCTGGAACAGAAGCACTGCCTGTTTTGAAAAAACTGGTTGCGCATTTTAACCAGTTGGGTGTGACCTCAGTGCATGATATGTGGAGAAGTGATTGGTCGGTTTATCCTGCAATGCTACAACAAAAGCAACCATTACCTATGCGGGTCTGGTTTGGCTATATGGCAGATACATCGGCAGAAAAAACCACAACAGCACAATTTGCTGAGTATGCAAGACAACGCGATGAACTGAACCGGCAATTTAAACAAAAAGAACAGCAATGGTTACAGGGACCGCAATTCCGCTATGGTTATCTTAAATATTTTGTCGATGGCACATTGCTTAACTATACCGCTGCATTGAATGCAGATTATGCAGACCGGCATGATTTTAATAGTGAGCCAATAAGCTCACAGGCCAAATTAAACGATTTGGTCAGCAATGCGAATGCAGTGGGTTTTCCTGTTGCGATGCATGCGATTGGAGATAAAAGTGTCGATATGGCCTTAAATGCGATTGAAAGCAGTCCCCGACATCGTCAGTTTGCCAATCGAATCGAACATATTGAAGTCATGAGTGAAGCAGCCATGCCGCGTTTTGCCCAGTTAGGTGTGGTGGCTTCGATGCAGCCTGATCATGCCATTTCAGGTAATTACCAAGAATCACGTTTGGGCGAAGCACGTATGCCCTATAGCTATGCATGGCAGTCGCTATTAAGCAGTGGGGCTACGCTGGTCCTGGGGAGTGACTGGCCGACGGCCGTAGAAAACCCGATGTTACAACTCAGTGATGCCATATTTCGTGAATATAACGGAAAAACCCGTTATAGCGAAAATGCCCTGAGTCTGGATGAAGCCTTATATGCTTATACGCAAGCACCTGCCAATGTTGCAGGCTGGGGAAATGAAATGGGCAGTATCAGTGTGGGTAAATGGGCCGATTTTGTCATTTTACAAGGTAGCTTACAGCCACCACTCCCTAAAAATCTGAAGGACTGGCGGGTCGCGGAAACTTGGTTTGCAGGCCGACAGGTCTATGCTGCAAAACCGTAGCCTCGATAAAAGGCATTCGAACAGGTAGGTGCTTTCGTTTGACTTGAATCGGTGGTATGTCAATAAAAATGGTTCCTGCATTTTCAGTTGAATTGGTTCTAGGTTTTGCAGAGAAAGCAACGAGAATAAAAATGGAAAAATAACACTGGATAGGGAAATAAGGGACTTATGAATAAGAAATTATGGTTAGCGATCAGTATCGGCGTCATAAGCTTAAACAGCTATGCACAAACGCCTCAGGTTGATGTCATTGTACTGAACGCCGATGTACGGACATCCAATCCGGCCAAGCCAAAAGCACAAGCTTTTGCTGTGAAAGATGGAAAGTTTCTGGCTGTAGGCGATAACCGCTTTATTCAGCAGATGGCGACCAAGCAGACACAAATTATTGATGTAAAAGGCAAGACGGTGCTGCCTGGTTTAACCGATGCGCATACCCATTTATTGGGTGGGCTAGAGCTTTGGGAAGGGGTGGACCTTTTTGGAATCAGCGATCGTCAGGAATGGTTTAGATTGATCGCCGAAAAGGATAAACAGTTACCGAAAGGCGCCTGGCTGGTGGGTGGTCGTTGGGATATCAGCAGCCTCAAAGATGGTCATATGCCGACCCGTCAGGAACTGGATGCGATTGTGCCCGATCGCCCTGTGGTGTTACAGGACATTGACTATCACTCGGTCTGGGTAAATAGCAAGGCGATGCAATTGCTGGGGATTGATAAAAATACCCAAGCACCGGAAGGGGGCGAGATTGTCAAAGATCCGCAAACAGGAGAGCCGACTGGTATTTTTAAGGAAACTGCGGGCATGCAACTGATTTTGGGCAATCCAAAGTACAGCAGTGCATTACTTTCGGGCAAAGCGGCACTTCCTGCCATTGAAAAAATCATTGCGCATTTTAACAGTTTGGGGATTACCTCCGTACATGATATGTGGACTGAGTTGGCTACGGTTTATCCTGCTTTACTGGAGTCGAAACAGCAATTGCCGATGCGGATACGTTTTGGCTTGATGGCGGGAGAGGATCAGGTCACACCAGCCCATTTTCAGGCTTATGCAAAGCAACGTGATCAACTCAATCAGCAGTTTATGCAAAAAGAACAGCAGTGGAAAACTGGACCGCAGTTCCGCTTTGCCTATATGAAATATTTTGTTGATGGTACCTTGATGAATTACACCGCTGCATTGAATGAACCGTATGCAGATCGTCATCATTTTAATATCGCGCCGATTACCTCACAGGTAGAGCTGAATAATTCAGTGAAAAATGCGAATGAAGCTGGTTTCCCGGTGGCGATACATGCCATTGGTGACAAAAGTGTCGATATGGCCCTGAATGCGATTGAGAATAGTCCGAAACATCGTCAGTTTGCCAATCGAATTGAGCATATTGAAGTGATCTCTAAAGATGCAATTCCGCGTTTTGCCCAGTTAGGGGTGGTGGCTTCAATGCAGCCGGACCATGCCATTAGCGGTAACTATCAGGAATCGCGTTTGGGTAAGGCGCGTATGCCATATAGTTATGCTTGGCAATCTTTGCTCAGTAGCGGCGCTACCATGGTATTGGGAAGTGACTGGCCGACTGCATCTGAAAATCCAATGCTACAGCTGAGTGATGTGGTTTTCCGTGAGTATCAGGGCAAAACCCGCTATAGCGATAACGCTTTAAGTCTGGATGAAGCCTTATATGCCTATACTCAAGCACCTGCCAATATTGCAGGCTGGGGGGATCAGATTGGCAGTATCAGTGTCGGAAAGTGGGCTGATTTTGTGGTCTTGCAAGATGCTTTAAAAACGCCATTGAATAAAGATATCAAAGACTGGAAAGTTGCTGAGACCTGGTTTGCAGGCAAACAGGTATATAAAGGGAAGTGAATAAACAATAAAGAACAGAGCGCTTTCAAAATTCAAAAAATGCTCAACATTGGTGTTAAAAGTCCTTTCTCCCTTGGGAGAAGGTCAGGATGAGGGGAAATGCTTGATCTAAATCCTCTCCCTTTTACGCGTAACTACGCTCATCCTTTAAAAAGGAGAGGGGACTTTTATTGTCTATTCAATACAGTTAAAAATATGACTGATACAAGAATGTTAATAAATTTTAAAATCAAAGAAAGTGATAAGCTTGCTTTGATTTTATGCGGATATGAATTAAACCTAGTTTTTATAAAATAAATGGCTCTTCTGTTTTTTGTGAAATTGGTTCTCGATTTATAGGATGTGTGAAAGATAATCAGAATTCAAAAATAATCATATATTCATGGAATAAATAGATGATCAACAAGAAATGGATTCTAGCTATCTTAACATCTACACTATTAGCGCCAGTATATGCAAAACCCGCCGATAGTCCTACTGAAAATCAGCAGCAACGTTTTTCAGTCAGTGGTTCAATGGCTTTTTTAACAGAGTATTATTGGCGTGGCACTACGCAAACCAAAGGCAAACCGGCTGTTCAAGGAACATTAAGACTAGATCATGATTCAGGATTGTATACGCAACTGTTTGCATCAAATATACAGCTGGATATTGGCAGTAGTTTAGAGCTGGATTATTATATTGGCTATAATTATCAAATAAATAATGATCTTAAACTGAATCTGCAATATCTGGATGTGAACTACCCAGGAGAAGATCAAACCCTGCCCCGCGTAGATTTTGAGGAATACTCAATTGGCGTGTTGAAATCAAATCTCCTCCATGCGCAGGATGAGTTGAATCTGGTTTTTTACTATTCACCTGATTATACGCTAGAGACCGCTAAAATGCTGCGTTATGAGGTGGGATATCGTTATCCAGTCGCGGAGCAGTGGAATATATATACGCAAGTAGCATATAACCAGTTTGCAAATAAAGATGCCTATGGCGTACTTTGGGGAACAGATCAGAGAAGCCACTTCTATGATTATAAGTTAGGAGTGGATTTTAATTATCAGGATTTTATTTTTGATTTATATTATGCCAATGCAAATGTTAATAAAGATTTACCCAGTGCAGATAAGACAGTGGTATTTAGTTTAACCAAACTGTTTTAGTTTAAATGTGAGCATTTGTATTTTTAAATCATGCTTTGATGGTTGAAATAGTCCTGTTTAAAATTTTCTTAGATCAAACAGCAGCCAAAAAGTTTTATATATAAAACTTTTTGGCTGTTTTGTGTTCGGTGTTGAATGTGGTTAGAAATAATTAAAAAGTAATAAAAAATAAATTGATTTTTATAAAAATAGGATTAGTTTAATCATTTGCTTATTCGTTTGAAAAACAAAAGGAATTTTATTTATTTATTGATATTTAAATTGGTACCTGTTTTTTTGAAAGAATTGGCACTCGTTTTTAATGGAAGAATTAATCAAAGTAGAGTGAATAAAGCGATAGTGATATATCGATAAAAGGGATGTTAAAACAATGAAAGTGAATGCAGAGCGTTTATGGCAGATGCTCATGGACATGGCAAAAATTGGTGCCACCAGCAAGGGTGGTAATACACGGTTAGCGCTTACGGATGAAGATATTTCAGGTCGGGCTTTACTGCTTGAGTGGGCCAAGCAGATTAATCTTTCTATTCATTATGATGAAGTCGGTAACCTGATTTTACGCCGTTCCGGTCAAGACCATACCGCATTACCTATCGTTATGGGCAGCCATCTGGATACCCAGCCCAAGGGCGGACGCTTTGATGGTATTTATGGTGTGCTGGCGGGTATGGAAGTATTACAGCGCCTGGAAGAACAGAATATTGTGACGGCTCATCCACTTGAACTGGTGGTGTGGATGAATGAAGAAGGCGCACGTTTCACTCCGGCAATGATGGGCTCCGCCGCTTTCGCTGGGGTATTACCTAAACAGCAAGTCTATGACACCACCGATAAAAACGGTATTTCTGTTTATTCCGAACTGGTCCGTACCGGGCAACTCGGCGATTATCCACTGGCGCGTCCATTCCAGGCGTATTACGAAGCCCATATTGAACAAGGGCCTGTATTGGAAACAAACCAGATCTCGATTGGCGTGGTCACCGGTGGTCAAGCCATTTTATGGCTAGATGTTGAAACTCAAGGCAAAGCAGCACATGCAGGCACAACCCCGATGAATATGCGTAAAGACACCATGGTCGGTACTGCAGAAATGATTGTGGCTGTTGAAAAATGCATTCTTGAGAAATTCCCGCAAGGTTTGGTGACCTTTGGTGAAATGCAGGTGGCAAATTCATCGCGCAATACCATCCCGGGCCAGATTCAGTGGACCATTGATTTACGTCATCCAGATGATGCTGCACTCAAAGTCATGGAAGTGGAAACCAGAGCAATCTTGTCTCGTCTGGCGACAGAAAGAGATCTGGACGTTCAGGTGTCTCAACATTGGCTGAGTCCGGCGACTTATTTTGATAAGACTTGTGTGGCAACGGTTCAAGCAGCGGTAAACAGCCTGGGCTACAGCAATCAGCCGATTGTGAGTGGTGCAGGACATGATGCCATCAATATCGCAAAACATTGTCCGACGACGATGATCTTTATTCCGTGTATTGATGGTTTAAGCCATAACGAGGCAGAAGATATTTATATGCAAGATGCGGCCCAAGGTGCCGATGTGTTGCTGAATGCGATCTTAAATTATGACGCACAGTCAACCGCACAAGTGGCGCAGAAGAATACAGTAACAGTTTAATGATCAACAAATTAACAATGTGTAAGACATGCATGCTGCTGGAATGGAGCATTGCAATAAAAAATGGATGGATAGAAGATGAACTCAAAATTACCTGTAAATGTCGATATTCAGGATATCTGGCAAAAAGATAAGGATCATGTGATTCACCCATGGACAGATTTTTCGACCTTTAAAGACGAAGGCTCTTTAATCATGTCGAAAGGTGAAAATGTCTATGTCTATGATGCGCAGGGCAATAAATATCTAGATGGTATTGGTGGCCTGTGGTGTGTCAATGTCGGTTATGGACGCAAAGAAATTGCCGATGCCGTTGCTGAACAGATCATGGAACTACCTTATTATTCACCATTTGGTCATCAAACCACAGCACCAGCAGCCAAGTTGGCGGCTAAACTGGCTGAGTTGGCACCGGGTAATCTGAATCATGTGTTTTATGGCTGTGGTGGTTCAGTAGCGAACGATACTGCAGTACGTTTAATTCACCACTATTTCTATCAGATTGGCAAACCATCGAAAAAGAAACTGATTGCCCGTAAAGATGCTTATCATGGCAGTACCTATATCAGTATGACCTTGACCGGTATTGAAGCCGATCATGTCGGTTTCGAAATTCACAATGAGCTGGTTCACCATGTGTCATGTCCAAATCCATACCGCAAGCCAGCATCTCAGTCGATGGAAGATTTCTGTGATGAAAAGGTTCAGGAACTGGAAGATACCATTCTGAAACTTGGCCCGGATAATGTCGCGGCTTTCTTTGCCGAGCCAATTATGGGGGCGGGCGGGGTGATTGTTCCACCAGAAGGCTACCATGCCAAAACCTTGGCCGTCTGTAAGAAATACAATGTGCTGTATGTGTCTGATGAAGTGGTTACCGCATTTGGTCGCTTAGGTCATATGTTTGCTTCAGAAGACGTGTTTGGCATTGTGCCTGACATTATTACCTGTGCAAAAGGCCTGTCTTCGGGTTACCTGCCTTTAGGTGCAACCATCATTTCGGATGAGATTTATGAGGCCATCAGTAAACCGCATCATGAAGGTGGTTTGCTTACCCATGGCTTTACCTATTCAGGTCATCCGGTCAGTTGTGTTGCTGCACTGAAGAATATTGAAATTCTGGAAAAGGAAAAGATTTGTGAACATGTCCAGGACATGGGCGTTTACTTTGAAGAGCAATTAAAGACGTTGGCAGATCTGGAAATTGTCGGTGAAGTACGCGGCAAAAAATTCATGATGTGTATCGAAAACCTGCGTAATAAACAAACTAAAGAACTGTTTGACCGTTCTGTTGGGGTAGGCAAACGTATTGCCAATCATTGCCAGAAACTCGGTCTGATTGTACGTCCTGTGGGTCACATGAATGTGTTGTCTCCACCCTTGATCCTGACACGTGATCAAATTGACTTTGCCGTGAAAACCTTACGTCATGCGATTCAGAATACCATTCAGGAATTAAAGGCTGAAGGTCATTTGTAAGCCGAATCTCTTTGATCTTTCAAGCAGTCAACTTGCCCTGCAGGGTGAGTTGAGTCTCGCTGATCGATAGAAATAGCGGGACAACAACAGATGATGTCGATGGAATGAATGAGGAATAAAGCGACTGGGTTGACTTGAAGCAGGCTGAAATCCTGTGGGCAGTCACGATGAATCCGCTTTAGAACTCGTATGAGAGCAAGCAGATGAAGAATTATATCAATGGAAAATGGGAAAATACGTCAGGAAGCTCCCAGATTACGGTGGTGAATCCAGCCAGTGAAGAAGAATTAACCCGTTTTACGACCGCTTCCCCACAAGATGTAGATGCTGCCGTGGCGGCTGCGCAACAGGCGCTGGAAAGCTGGAGTTTGACCAGTCCTGAACAACGGGCAAACTGGTTAAACAAAATTGCCGATGCCATAGACGCAGCAAAGAATACCTTGATTGAACTTTCTCATCGTAATAATGGTAAATCTTCGGAGCAAGCCCAAGTCGACGTCGAGAATAGCATTAAGTGCTATCGCTACTATGCCAATCTCGTCAAAGAATTTGCGTTTAGTCAGGTGACCCAATGTGAAGATGGCATTGAACTGACCCATCAGCAAAATCCGGTGGGTGTGGTTGCTTTGATTACGCCGTGGAATTTCCCATTAATCACCAGCGCCTGGAAAATCGCACCCGCCCTTGCCGCAGGTTGCACACTGATCTTTAAACCATCCGAACTGGTGCCATTGCCAGAGTATGAATTTACCCGATTACTGGATCAGATCCAGTTTCCGCAGGGGGTCTTTAACCTGATTTTGGGAGATGCCGTGGCAGCCCAGCATCTGGTGACCCATCCAGAGGTCAATAAAGTCTCCTTCACCGGTAGTACGGAAGTGGGTATTCACGTGATGCAGGCAGCAGCGCAATCAGTCAAGCGTGTCACGTTAGAGCTGGGTGGCAAATCGCCGATCCTGATTCTTGAAGATGCCGATCTGGATGAAGCCGTCGATAAAGCACTTGGCGGCATGTTTTACAACAGTGGTCAAATGTGCTCTGCAACCTCACGTTTACTGGTACACCAATCACTGGCAGAGCGCTTTTACCAGAAGCTTAAAATCGCGGTGGAGTCGATGACTTTAGGTTCTGATCTGAGCGGCCCGTTGAGCATGGGACCGATGACGACGCAAAAGCAATATCAGAAAGTTCATGAATATTTAACTATCGCACAACAGGAAAAGCTTCAATCCTTAATTGATCCTGAACAGATTGCCATTCCGGAAAAGGGCTTTTTCATTCAGCCCCATGTTTTTGTAAATGTACCGACTGAAAGCCGCTTATGGACCGAGGAAATCTTTGGCCCGGTGATGTGTTGTCGAAGCTTTGAAACTGAAGAAGAAGCGATCCGGCTAGCCAATGATTCTGACTTCGGGCTGGCTGCCACCATTATCACCGGATCTTTGCAGCACGGTAAAAAAATTGCCAAGCGACTTCGCTCTGGTCATATCTGGATCAATTGTCATCAAATGATTCAGCCTGGCTCTTTATGGGGCGGGTTCAAGAAAAGTGGAATTGGGCGTGAACTGGGTGAATCGGGAATGCAAAGTTATCTCGAAGAAAACGTGATTACGCTCTAATTCTTCAACTGCTTATTGAATCGGGAAAGGGACTTCTCTGTTCAGTATCACTATCCAAGATGAATAAAAAAAGCACTGCGAAAGTGTTTGCATTGATGCAGGAGAAACATGCATGGAAAGCGAAAACAACCGAAAAGGGCTGTCATTGTGGCAAGTGGTTGTCATTGGTGTGGCTTATATGGCTCCAGCCACTGTATTTGATACTTTTGGTATTATTTCAAGAGTTACCGAGGGACGGGTTCCTCTGGCTTATATTCTGGCTTTATTTGCGATGCTATTAACTGCATTTAGCTATGCACGCTTTAGTAAACTGACACCAAAATCAGGATCGGCTTATACCTATACCACTGAAACATGCGGCAAGACAGCGGGTTTTTTTGTGGGCTGGTGCTCGCTGATTGACTATCTACTGATTCCGTTGGTCAATGTTTTACTCGCCTCATTTTATCTTAATGCATTGATGCCCGATATTTCCTATACCACCTGGGTGGTGATCATGGTCGGGATTATCACGCTAATCAACAGCTTTCGTATCAATATTCTGGCCAATTTTAGCTTTATCTTTATTGCAGCTACGATTTCAATGATGCTGGTGTTTATTTTTCTGGTGGTCACAGGCATGGGGCATTCGCAGGGTTATCAAAGCCTGGCGACAATCAAGCCGTTATTCAATGGTAATCCCGAATATCTGACCTTGCTGACAGGTGTGTCATTGGTCTGTTTCTCTTATTTGGGTTTTGATGCGGTCTCGACCTTAGCCCATGAAAGCCGCAATCCGACCAAGACCATTCCCCGGGCAATTATGCTGACAACCTTATTAGGTGGCCTGATTTTTATTACGGTTTCGTGGTTTGTTCAATTGTCCTTTCCGACACTGGACCAGTTTAAAAATCCAGATGAAGCCTTACCTGAAATTGCACTGTTTGTTGGAGGCGTATTTTTCCAGTCAGCCTTGCTTACCGTACAGATCATGAATGCATTTGCCTCCGGTTTGGCCTCTCATGCCAGCGCTTCACGTTTACTTTACATCATGGGGCGTGATGGTGTGTTTAACCAAAAAATATTCGGTTATGTCAATCACAGACTAGGTACGCCGTTATATTCGATTTTATTTGTAGGTTTGATTTCCCTGTTAGCGATTACCGTTGATCTGGCAACCGTGGTGAGTCTGGTCAGTTTTGGTGCCTTGATTGCATTTACCATGGTGAACTTCTCTGTATTCATGAAATTCTTTGTGCTTCGTAAAGAGCGTACGGGCTTGAAAAACATTTTCTTCAATTTGCTGCTACCACTGGTTTCGGTACTGTGCCTATTAGGTTTATGGGTACATCTGGAAAAATCGGCACTGGAATTTGGAGGCGTGTGGCTATTGGCTGGGGTTTTACTGCTGCTTTATAAGCGTATCCGCAAACAGCCGCTCTCGTTTGGGGCCACCACTTAAACCGTTTTAAACAATTGATTTGATCAATGTAGATTTGACTTCAAAAGATATGAACATATGGAGATAGACAATATGGAACAGAATGCGACAACCCCAAATCAGCAAGGTTTTAGCATGCCCGGCGAGTGGTCTGCACAAGAAGCAGTATGGATGATCTGGCCGTATCGTACGGATAACTGGCGTGGCAATGGCGCACCTGCACAACAGGCTTTTGCCCAGGTTGCGGCTGCAATTGCCCAGAAAACGCCAGTATTTATGGCTGTTCCTCAAGCAGAAATGGAAAAAGCACGTCAAGTTATGCCTGCACAGGTCACACTGGTGGAAATGGAAAGTGATGATGCCTGGACACGTGATACGGGACCAACCATTGTCAAGAATGCGCAAGGCCAGAAAAAAGCCATCAACTGGGTATTTAATGCATGGGGTGGGGAAAATGGCGGATTGTATTTCCCATGGGATCAGGATCAGTTGATTGCAGGCAAGATTTCAGCACAGCACGGCATTGACACTTACTCGACACCGCTGATTTTAGAGGGTGGGGCCATTCATGTGGATGGTGAAGGCACATTGTTGACCACCGCAGAATGCTTGCTGAATCCAAACCGAAATCCACATCTGACTCAGGCCCAGATTGAAAATATTCTGCAAGAATGTTTGGGTGTCACCACTTTCATCTGGTTGCCTCAAGGTGTATTTAATGATGAAACCGATGGGCATGTTGATAATATGTGCTGCTTTGTCCGTCCTGGTGAAGTGGCATTGCACTGGACAGATGATCTCAATGATCCGCAATACGCACGTTCACAAGCTGCATTACAAGTACTGGAAAATACAAAGGATGCAAAAGGCCGTCAATTGAAAGTGTGGAAGTTGCCATCTCCCGGGCCACTGTATGCCAGTGGAAACGAGACGATCGATATTGATAAGGGCAATGCCATTGAACGTTTTGAAGGTAATCGTCTGGCGGGCTCTTATGTCAATTACCTGATTAGTAACCAGCAGATTATTTTCCCGTTACTGGATGAACGTACTGATGAACAGGCGAAGGCATTGTTCCAGCAGATGTATCCAGACTATCTGATCACAGGTGTTCCTGCGCGCGAAATCTTACTCGGTGGCGGCAATATTCACTGCATTACTCAGCAAATTCCGGCTTAAGTCACGATGCGACATGCAAGTTGAAACGTGGTCCAGATATGGGGCGCGCTTTTCAACTTGCGCAATCAAAAAACAACGTAATATGCATAAAAATTACTAGAAAAGTATCATAATTTTAAAGAAGCGATTTAAGCTATAAAACGTCTTTAAATTTGAACAGCTTGAGTCAGCCGACCATTTCAATAACAGCTAGCTTCTAACCCAGACTTCATCATTAACTTTTTACTTAAATGTAATCAGATCATTGTTAAATAAAATGAATGATTTGGAATCATTATTTTTGACTGAAAGTTAAAAATTTAAACTGGTTTGCCTCAATTGATAAGCTATCGGCAAACAATTAAAAATGAACATATAAATAATAATAATTATCATTTATATTGAGTTTTATTTGTTTTTTGTTAGAATTCCCATAAATTTTAAGCAATCTTTAAGATATCTCTGAATCGGGTGGGAATATGTCCAACAAAATAGCACGTCAATCACTCCTCACTATTTCCGTATTGGGCGGTATGATGGCGCTTGCACAGGCAGCAGAAATTCAGGTCAATAAAGAGCCTGTACAACTGGAAAAGATTGTTGTCACGGCAAGTGGATTTGAGCAGGACATTAAAAAAGCAGCAGCCTCTATTTCTGTGCTTACACAAGAAGAAATGAATAAAAAAGCATATCGTGATGTGACCGATGCACTGAAAGATGTTCCAGGTGTGGTGGTGACAGGAGGCGGTAGCTCAAGTGATATCAGTATCCGTGGTATGGGCAGTGCCTATACCGTGATTATGGTTGATGGCAAAAAAGTAAATTCACGTTCAGTACGTCCAAATAGTGATAACTCAGGCATTGAGCAAGGCTGGTTACCGAATATTGGCGCTATTGAACGCATTGAAGTGATCCGTGGACCAATGTCTGGCTTATATGGTTCAGATGCGATGGGTGGTGTGATTAACATTATTACCAAGAAAAATGTAACTGAGTGGACGGGTTCGATCAAGCTTGATACCACGTTGCAGGAAAATTCTGACTCAGGTAATCAATATCAAACCAATGCTTATATTGCAGGTCCTCTAATCGCCAATCTATTATCGTTTAAAGCCAATGGTCTTTATTCGCAACGTGATGAAGATGAAATCTATGGGGGGTATAGCAAGCAAAAAATTCGCGCAGGTGGAGCTGCATTTAGCCTGACCCCCAATGATGATCACACCATTGATCTGGAGTACCAGCGTTCTATTCAAAACCGCGATGCAACCGTTGGCAAGAGTATTTCTCCAATACAAACAGGTCGAAATCCACCAGCAAACTCATTCTCAGACTACTATCGTACCGAATATAGCTTAACGCATCGTGGAAAAATTGGAGCAGTAGAAACACATTCCTATATTCAGCGTGAAGAGAATGAAAATCCATCACGGAATATGGAAGCGATCAATACTACATTTAATACCATCAATAAAATTAATTTTGATCGTCATAGTTTGAGCTTTGGCGGGATGTACCTCAAAGAAGAATTAGATGACAAAGGTAATCAGCTAAGCGTTGGTGGGGCAAAACCTGTTTCCAATCTTGATCGTTATAGCTGGGCATTATTTGCGGAAAATGCCTGGAATATTGTCGATGATTTCACTTTAACCAGTTCACTGCGTTTAGATAAAGATGAAAAATTTGGTGATCATTGGAGTCCGAAAGTCTATGGCGTTTGGGGGCTGAATGATAATTGGGTGATTAAAGGTGGTGTCTCAACAGGTTATAAAACACCAGCACTGCGTGCAACCGTTGCAGAGTGGGGGCAGGCAACAGGTGGTGGGCAAAGTAAAGGTGTGATTGTTGGCAATCCGAACCTAAAACCTGAAAAAAGTGTGAACTATGAAATGTCCTTTAACTGGGACAATTTAGATAATCTAACTGCAGGTCTTACACTATTCAATAGTGAGTTTAAAGACAAGATCACTGAAATCAGAACCTGTCAGGGGGCATCTGGATCAATGGGCTGTGACTGGCTGGGTGAGAAGTTTGACTTTGTCAGCCTGCGTGAGAACGTGGATAAAGCCAGTATGCGTGGTGCAGAAGCAACCTTTGGCTGGAAAGTCCTCCCAAATGTGAACTTGAGTGCGAATTATACCTTCACGGATACTGAGCAAAAGAGTGGCGCGAATAAAGGTAAACCTTTAAATGAAATGCCTAAACACATGTTTAACACCACAGCAGATTGGGAAATTAACGATCAATTCTCAAGCTGGGGCCGTGTGAATTACCGCAGTAAAACTTCGGATTACTTAAGCCGTACAGCCATGGCCAAAGGTAAACCGGCTTATACGATGGTGGATGTTGGAGTGAACTATAAGCCAACGCAAAATATTGCGGTTGCTGCAGGCATTTACAATCTATTTGATAAAGAGATTGATACTGCGACCTATAACTATGTGTTAGATGGCCGCCGTTATAATCTTGGTGTGACCTATAGCTTCTAGAATTTGAAGGGAAGGGTAAGGTTTTAAGGCCTTATCCTTCTACATTTAAGATATGTACGACTTGATGCGAATAATAAAACTTTTCTAAATAAGGGCGGGCACGCTCACGTAAATAACCTGTCTCGATTACCTGTTGCAGTACAGGGATAAGTAATTGACTGAGTTCATGTTCAATCAATGCCTCATCAATATTCAGGTCACGTAATAAAAGATCAAAAGTCCGTTCCTGATTACGTGCGTACCAGGCATAGACGCCATCATGCACTTGTTGTTTCAGATAAGGTGTTTGACGAATATGCTCCCAGATTTCGTGTCCCATCTCGACGGTTTTTGGTAAGTCGTGTACTTCAATATAATTCCGCAATACCGATAAGGGCATGACTTTAATTTTATGCCAGAGATTGGCCTGAAAATGATAGAGCTTGTCATCATTAAAGTGCTGGTTGAGTACTCTTTCACTCATTCGACTGATTTTTAAAATATTTTTTTGCAGATAATGAGCAATGGTCTGGTTCAGGTTGGAATCGGTCACTGTTTCTAAAACCGATTTGCCCATTTTCATAAAATGCCCGACACCAGGAACGCGCTTTGACATCACTGAATTATCCAGATAATCCTGAATCGAGTGCTGGATTAACTGGCTAATCAATGCTGAGAACGCGGGATTGTTCACCACGGTTTTGATTAAACGCTGGCGATGGCCACTTTTACTGGCCACATACTGCGCAATCGAATCTACGGTAAGAACAGGAATAACATCTTCAATGGTGGTCTGCTCGTTAACGGGATGAATCAGGGCAAAACGGATATGCTCCGCAATCTGCTCAACCAGAAAGGCACTTGCAGGTGTCGCAAGAATCTGTTTTTCAATCAGGTTAAAAATTTGTTCAAAAGACCAGAGTTGCTGTAACGGTTGCAAGCGTAACCAATGATAGAACTGTTTAAATTCAGTTTGAATGGTGTCTGGCTGAGCAAACTCATGTTCAAGAAAGTCGAGCTGTGCATCAATCAGTTGTTCTATCATTGGATGTTTAGACATATATTCTCAAATCGCTAAATTAAGTTTATTGCGCTGGAGCCGCAGCAGTTTTTTGTGCCTGAATCTTGCTCAGGAACGGCAGATATTGCTGAACCACCAGTTGATCTGCTTCCAGAATCGGCATATGGCCGACATTGTCCAGAATGACAGGCGCCTGGGCATTTTTCAGTAATGCTTTTAATTCAGGGACGACTTCGACATTGACGATTTTATCCTGCTTGCCCCATAAGATCAGGGTCGGTGCATCAATCGATCTTGCCAGCAAGGCAAATGAATCCGGGGTATAGAGCTTGTTCAAGGCAATCACCTGATCGACCATTTTCTGGGTCTGCTCAACCTGACCAATCATCATTTTTTCTTGAGCCTGAGCAATTTCCTTCGGAATGAACGGCGGAGTAAACATGGCTTGTTGCATCAGGAAATTGAAATCTCCTTTCTTGCTCACAATCATGTTTTTCACCTGATTTGGATCTTTTAAATAAGGTGTTGTTGCGGCCTTATAGACACCTGCTGCATCAATCAGGAAAAGACTCTTGGTTTCAAAGGGATATTGGCCCGCATAGAGCATGGCAATTGAACCGCCCAGTGAATGACCGGCAATATGTGCAGGTCCGGTCAGATTGGCGGCTTCCACAAAACGGCGTAATTTTTCGGTGACATTCGGCACAGAATAGTCAAAATCCTTTGGAACCAGTGTTTCACCGCTGGCTGGTAAATCCGGAATGATGACGTGGTAATTTGCTGTGAGGGCGCGTGCGACACGGTTCCAGTTGTCACGACTGCCTGCCAGACCATGAATTAAAATAATAATAGGCTTGCCGGCTTGACCGCCTTCACTATAAGACCAGGTGATATCACCCACTTTTAAGGTTTTGCTTTGTAAACCAGCCCAGGCACGTTCTTGCTGCAACAGGTTTTGAAAGCTCATTTCTATTTCGGCAGCTTGAGTTGTACTTACTGCGAGTGTGCTTAAGCTACAGGCCAGTAACGCAGCACCAAACGTCTTGCGCAAAGGTTGGGCAAATCGGGTATTGATCATCTTTGTTTAATCCTTGATCTATTTTTAAACCAATTGATTATTGAGGAAGAGACGACGTGAGTCATTTGCATAATCTACAGATGTATGGAAATTCTTGCCAATGAATTCAGCAATTTTCCGCTATTTTAGCGTTCAAAAGATTAGCAAGTATGCTGATCGTTTCTATTTTTGTCAGTGACTTTCAAACGGGCGCACATTAAACTGTTGCCTCAGGTCAATCACACATGGATATACACATGCTCACCGCACAAGAAGCATTAGAACGTTTAAAAGCTGGTAATGCCCGTTTTGTAAAAGGAGAAGCAGTTCAACAAAAATTGTTATCTCACCAAGAACGTGCCGAGATGGCTAGTGATCAAAATCCTTTTGCAATTGTTTTAGGCTGTTCTGATTCACGTGTACCTGCTGAAATGGTTTTTGACCAAGGCTTGGGTGACTTGTTCGTGATTCGTGTGGCAGGCAATATTGTGGCACCTTCACAGGTCGGCAGTGTTGAATTCGCTGCAGAGCGTTACGATTGCGCCGTGGTGGTGGTGCTGGGACATAGCCATTGTGGCGCGATTCAAGCCACGATTGATACCTTGATGAACCCTGATCAGCCGCCTTCATCGAATTTAATGTCGATCGTCAACCGTGTCCGTCCTTCGGTTGAAATACTGATGCAAACCGAACTCAAAAATGATTTGAAAAAATTGTCTGCACATGCGGTCCGTTCAAACGTATTTGCTTCTGTGAATCAGCTCCGTCACGGTTCAGCTGTGCTGGAAAGCCTGATTGAAAAGGGCAAAATGATTGTGGTTGGTGCAGAATATTCACTCGAAACCGGTGAAGTTTCTTTTTTTGATTTCTAAGGATCAGGGCGAGTTTTAACTCGCCCTATTCAATCGGGTTTACGCTTAAACTTTATGGTTTATTGAATTAAAATAAATACTCAGGCGATAAAAGGGCAGAATCGATATGAAAATCATGCCTGTAACCGAGCCTTTCCTGGCCGACTGGCTGCAATTAAGACGATTACTCTGGCCAGATCATGAAGACGCGCATTTACTGGAAATGCGGCAGTTACTCGAACAACCACATACTTTGCAATTATTAAGCTATAACGATCAGCAGCAAGCAATTGCCATGCTGGAAGCCTCGATTCGATATGAATATGTAAATGGCACACAAACTTCACCGGTGGCTTTTCTGGAAGGCATTTATGTGTTGCCAGAGTATCGACGTTCAGGTGTTGTTAGCGCGTTGGTACAGCAGGTAGAACACTGGGCCAAGCAGTTTGCATGTACCGAATTTGCTTCGGATGCTGCGCTGGATAATACGATCAGTCATGCCATGCATCGCGCGCTGGGCTTTCAGGAAACCGAGCGTGTGGTTTATTTTAAGAAAAACATCAGTTGAAATCGTCAATTTCTTCAAAGGCGCGGTTTATAACGCACCTTTGATATAAGGATAAGCCAGATTCAGCATCAGGGGTTGTGCTTTCGCATTCGGATGGATCTGGTCGTTCTGGATCAAGTGCTTCTGTCCTGCGACGCCGTCAAGAAAGAATGGCAGTAATTTCACTTTATATTGCTGGCTGACCAGCTTGTAATTATTTTCAAAGGCCTTGCTATAAGCGGTGCCATAATTCGGTGGTATTTTCATCCCGAACAGTAAAACATGGGCTTTCTGTTTCTGACTCAACTGCACCAGCTGGGCAAGATTGTTTTGAATCATTTGTGGAGGCTGACCGCGCAAGCCATCATTGCCACCCAGTTCAATCACCACCACTTCCGGCCGATAGGTTTGCAATAATTTTGGCAGTCTGGCCAGTGCGCCGCTGGTGGTTTCGCCGCTGACACTTGCATTGACCACCTTGTGCTGTTTCGGATACTGTTGGTCTAAACGTTGTTGTAACAAGTGAACCCAACCTTGTTTTGCATCTATGCCATAACCTGCGCTCAGGCTATCACCCAAAATTAAAATAGTCTTTGCTGAAACCAGTGTCGGGATCAAGCAGACACTGATCATTGCAAGCGTTTTAGATACTGACAAGATAACTTTAGATATTTGCATTGCACTTCAAATTTGTCCTAAAGGATACGTGACATCATGCCACAACCGATTATTTCTGCCCAAAAAGTTACACAAAAGATTCAAATTAATCAGCAAAGTTTAACGATTTTAAAAGAGATCGATTTGGATATTTATCCAGGCGAACAGATTGCCATTACCGGTCGCTCAGGTTCAGGCAAATCAACCTTATTGGGCATCCTGGCAACGCTTGATCGTCCCAGCGCCGGGGAGTTATGGGTATGTGGGCAGGCAGTGCACAGCTTGTCTGAAGAGCAGCGTGCACAGGTTCGTCTGGAAAATATCGGTTTTGTATTTCAGTCTTTTCAGCTATTGCCGCAGCTCAGTGCACTGGAAAATGTCATGTTGCCCTTACGCTTACAACCTGACTTTAATTTCAGGCAGGCAGAACAGAAAGCATTGGCCTGGTTAGAACGGGTTGGGCTAGTACGTCAGGCCCAGCAAACACCGAAAGTGCTCTCGGGTGGGGAGCAGCAGCGCGTAGCCATTGCACGTGCCCTGATTGCAGAACCCAAAATTATTTTTGCCGATGAACCGACAGGTAATCTGGATGGACAAACGGCTGAAGAAATTGAACAGCTATTATTTGAGCTTAATAAAGAATTAGGAACAACTTTGGTGCTGGTGACGCATGATCAGAATCTGGCAGCTTTATGTCAACGTCATGTCAAACTGGCGGATGGTCAGATTCAGGACATCGTCAAACTTGGAGAGGGCCTATGAGTTCAGTGCTTAAGCCTCTCTTACTGCAAAGCTTTCGTACGGGAGGCTTGTATTTATTAATCATTGCCCTTTCTTTAGCGATCAGTGCCACCACAGCCCTTAAGTTTAGTAATACCCAAGTCCAAAATGCCGTAACCCTACAGGCCGCTGAAATGTTGGCTGCGGATCTGGTGCTCTACGATAAGGACCCGATTCAGACCGAATGGTCACAGCAAGCCCAAAAACTGGGTTTGCAACAGGCAGCGGTGACGGTGTTTAGTTCGATGGCGCATACCTCGGATCAGTTTGTGATGGTCAATGTCAAAGCGATTGATGCGCATTTTCCATTACGCGGTGAACTTGAAATTCAGCCCAAGTCACAAGGCCTTCAAACTGGACAGGTCTGGTTGAGCCCGCGGGCCGCTGATCTGTTACAGGCGAAAGTGGGGGATCAGGTTGCGGTAGCGGATGCTCAGTTTAAAGTAACCGGGATTATTGAACACGATGCTAATCAGGAGCTTGGCTTTTCCGGATTTTCGCCGACAGTGATGATTCATCAGGCCGATATTGCCAAAACCCATGCCGTGCAAGTGGGCAGCCGGATTGAGTATCGGTTATTGATGGCAGGGCTGCCTGAACAGGTTAGGGCTTTTAAAAACGTCTTCAGGCAACAGACCCATCCTGAAGCGATGCACGACCAGCCCGATGAGCAGCAGATGGAAGAGGATGAACAGGCTTCACTGAAATTACGCGATGCCAGCCAATCCAATACGCGCTTAATGAAACCGATTGAAAATCTGGATACCTTTTTACAGCTTGCCAATTTATTAACTATTTTGCTGTGTGGTATTGCCATTGCCTTGACCAGTCAACGTTATGTGCAACAAAATCAGGATCATATTGCCCTGATGCGCTGTCTGGGGGCAAGCAAGAGACAGATTTTGCTGGCTTATCTGGCCCTGCTTGGCATTGTCAGTGCTTTGTCGATTGGGCTGGGCAGTCTGATCGGGATTGCTTTAGGCTATGGTTTATTGCAGCTGATGTTACAGCTGATTCCACAATTACAATTGAGCTTTGCACTGGCTGATTTGCTATTTGCTTTGCCAGTCGCCATTTTTACCAGTGTGATGGTGCTGATTGGTTTTATCTTGCCCAGTATCTGGGAGTTACTCAATACCCCTCCGATTCGGGTGATCCGTCAGCAGGAGCGTTCACGTAAATCGTATATCGCCATGTTTGCAGTCGGTATTGCCAGTCTGGTGATGTTTAGTCTGGTGCTGAGTGATAATTTGCAGTTAAGTCTATGGGTGTTGGCCGCGATCTTGATATTATGTGCGGTGCTTTTTGCCGTGATCTGGTTGCTGTTAAAAGCGATCAAGCAGCTCAAGCATCCGATCTCTGCCTATGTACGCATTCCGCATCAAACTGCGCTACAGATTACTGCTTTGGCTTTGGGGCTGAGCCTGATTACGGTCTTGAGTGTCTTAAGAACAGATTTATTGCAGCGTTGGCAGCAACAATTGCCAGCAGGAACACCGAACCAGTTTGTTTATGGCTTACCGCCATTTGATATGCCGCAATTGAAACAGCAGCTTGAGCAGAATCAATGGTCGAGTACCCCACTTTATCCAAATATTCGAGGCCGGTTGGTAGCCAAAAATGGTCAGCCTTTTGCAGCAGAACTGGTCAAGCAAAATAATTCGTTGCGTCGTGAACTGAATCTGACCCAAGCCGCAGTGTATCCGAAAGATAATCTGATTACTGAGGGCAATCCAGATTTTACCCAGACGGGGCAGGTGTCGGTCGAAGTCAAACTAGCCAGGGAACTGGGAATCAGAATCGGCGATCAGCTCAGTTTCAGCTTACCCGAAGGGCCACTGAATGCGACCGTCATCAATCTGCGGAGCGTGGAATGGGAAAGTTTTAGTCCGAATTTCTTCTTTATTTTTTCACCGAAAACCATGGATGAAAATGCAGGCAGTTATTTAGGCAGCTTTTATGTCCCGCCAGCGGATCAGCCGAAAATGGTGCAATTGATTCAGCAATTTTCCAACACGGTGTTTATTGATGTCGGGCGTATTCTGGAAGAGGTGAAACGTCTGGTCAATGTTCTGGTGCAGATTGTCACGGTTCTGGCCTTGCTGGTGGGTTTATCGGGGGTACTGGTACTGATTGCCTGTTTAAATGTGCTGATGGATGAGCGCCGTAAGGAGGTGGCTTTATTGCGCTCCTTTGGTGTCGCCAAGCATAAATTAAAACGCATGCTCAGTCTGGAAATCGGTTTTATCGGTCTGCTGGCGGGTGTGGTGGCCTGTCTGTTTGCAGAGGTGATCAGTGCCATTGCCAGTTACAAGATGCAAATGGCGATTCAGTGGCATGCGCAAATCTGGCTGATTCTACCGTTGAGCATGCTAGTGGTATGTACGCTGATCGGGCGCTATCGTTTGAGTTACTTATGCGATATTCCGCCCTTACAAAGTTTAAGAGAAATGAACCAGTCTTAGAAAGTAAGCTGGTTTTGACGCAGGATTTCATTCCACAGTGGAGTAAGTCCTGTACTGAGTTGGGTGCAATAAAAATAGAATGCATAAAGCAGTAAGCTGCCCATCGTCATAGCAATGGCTTGAGCCAGTGCTTTTCTTGGCGTTTTCTGGCTGAAATACCAGGTTGCGGCCAGTAATGCCCCCATCAGCATGCCGCCAATATGCGCGGCATTGTTAATGCCTGAAACGGTGAAACCGAAGACCAGGTTAATCCCCATCACCATGAGTAATGATTTTTTATCCAGCAAAAAGCGTTGCTGGGGCAAAGGGGGAAACAGGGAAATGACCGTAAGTGCTGCACCGAGTCCCATCACTGCACCCGAAGCGCCTGCACTGATATGCGGGAGTAATTTTGGGTCAAAATGTTGTAACAGCGCGTAGCCATCGCGGATGCTCAGATAACTGGACAGGACACTGCCCATCAGGCCAGCCAGCACATACATAGCGATATAATAGCTGCGACCAAATAATTGTTCTGCCACACTGCCAAAGATATACAGTGCCCACATATTTAACATTAAATGGATCAGGCCAAAGTGAAAAAACATACTGGTGAACAAGCGTTCTGCCTGCCCGGAAAAGGTGAGCGGGGTAAAATCTGCGCCCCAGGCGATTGCATCAACAGGGGCAGGGTCGGTAATATTCACCCCTGAAAGAATCTGCCAGCCAAATAATCCGACATTGACTGCGATTAATAACGCAGTAAACCACCAAGTTTGTATTTGCAATTTTTGGTTGATTTGTGGTGGAGTCGTTTCAGTCATATGTTTAGGCTAGTGATTGATATAAAAAATAGCTTAGCATGAATTTATTGCATGATGGAGTGATGCACTTTAATGAAAGCCTTTTTAGCACGCGCAGTAATGTTGATTATCGGCGTCATTCTACTGATCCAGCTCTGGATTTTTAGTAGTCTGGTCTGGTGGCGCACCCATCCGGTCAACACCACCATGTTTATGCGTTGGGATTATTTGACCGACTTTAAACCGATCAAGCAGGAATGGCGTGACTATGACAATATCAGTGATAATTTCAAACGCGCCATTTTAGCGGGTGAGGATGCCAAGTTTATTCATCATCATGGCTTTGACTGGGCAGGGATTCAGTTTGCGCTGGAACGCAATAGCGAGAAAGGTGAACTGGTGGCGGGTGGTTCAACAGTTTCCCAGCAGTTGGCAAAAAACCTGTTTCTGTATAATAAACGTTCTTTTATTCGCAAAGGCCAGGAAGCAGTGGCCACCTGGATGATGGAGCGGATGTGGTCAAAACGACGCATTCTGGAAGTGTATATGAACTCGGTTGAGTTTGGCCAAAACATCTATGGAGTTGAGGCGGCAGCCCAGTTTTATTATGGTAAAAGCTCTAAAAGTTTAACCCGGGAGCAGGCTGCATTTTTAGCCGCGCTGTTGCCCAATCCAAAGTATTATCAGGACAACCGCAATGACCGTAAGCTGCAATATCGCAAGCGGGTGATCCTAAAATATATGAACGGCATACAACTTCCGCAATAATTCACCAAATTTTAAAAAAAAGCCCAATATTTTGGGCTTTTTTACCAAATTGACATAATTTTGCAGCATACTTAAATCATCACTTGATGAATGATAAAGCAACAAGGTTGGGTATGAATACTGCAGTGACGACAACAACGCCAATAGAATATAGTTACAACGATCGTTATATCAATCGTGAGCTTTCGATTCTCGATTTCCATTTACGTGTACTGGAACAGGCTGTCGATCCACTTCATCCATTATTAGAGCGGATGAACTTCCTTTTGATCTTTTCACGCAATCTGGACGAATTCTTTGAGATCCGTGTTGCGGGCATGATGGAACAACTGACCTTGGGCAATGAAAGCCGCACGCCAGATGGCTTGACCCCAAAGCAGGTTCTGGAACAGATTTCTAAAACCACGCATGCTGCAATTGAACGCCAGTACCGCATATTAAATGAAGAAATCCTGCCGAAATTACGTAAAGAAGATATTTGCTTCCTGCGTCGTGGTGAATTAACACCGGCACAATCGGCTTGGATCAAAAAATATTTCCATGAGCAGGTTGCACCTGTGCTTACGCCTATCAGCCTGGACCCGGCCCATCCGTTCCCGCGACTGGTCAATAAAAGTCTGAACTTTATTGTCACGCTGGAAGGGAAGGATGCTTTTGGTCGTCAAATTGATCTGGCTGTTGTACCTGCGCCACGTTCATTACCGCGTGTAGTCCGTTTGCCTGACGAATTGACCGATGGTAAAGAACATCACGTGATGCTTTCGGCGATTATTCATGAACATATTTCTGATCTGTTCCCGGGTATGACTGCAACGGGTTGCTATCAATTCCGTGTCACCCGTAATGCCGATCTGGCCTTGAACGAAGATGTTGAAGATTTGGCAAAAGCGCTGAAAGGTGAGTTGAGCTCGCGCCGTTTTGGTCGTGCGGTCCGTCTGGAAGTGACCCATAACTGTCCAAAACATATTTATGAGTATCTGCTTGATGAGTTCGACCTAAACGAAGAACAGTTGTATCGCGTTGACGGCCCTGTCAACTTGGCACGTTTATTATCCAACTTTAAACGTCCACATTTGCGTTATGACTCGCATACGCCTGTGATTCCAAAAGCCTTTAAAAAGTCGGAAAGTATTTTTGCAGCCATGCAAAAGCAGGACATTTTATTGCACCATCCTTTTGAATCCTTCGCCCCAGTAATTCAACTGTTGCGTGAAGCTGCGCGTGATCCGCAAGTGCTGGCGATCAAGCAAACCCTGTATCGTAGTGGCGCAGACTCGGAAATCGTGCAGGTGCTTGCCGAAGCTGCACGGAATGGGAAAGAAGTCACAGCAGTAATTGAATTACGTGCCCGCTTTGATGAAGAATCCAATATCGAAGTGGCCAATGTGTTGCAGGAAGCGGGTGCCGTGGTGGTGTATGGCATCGTTGGTTATAAAACCCATGCCAAAATGATTCTGGTGGTGCGCCGTGAAAATAATAAACTGGTGCGTTATGTGCATTTAGGTACAGGCAACTATCATGCAACCAATGCCCGTATCTATACCGACTATGGTTTAATGACCACGGATAAAGACCTGTGTGAAGACGTGCATCGTATTTTTCAGGAATTGACCGGCATGGGTAAAATGGCCAAGCCGAAAAAGTTACTGCATGCGCCATTCACTTTACATGCGCAGTTGATTAATTATATCGATGACGAAATTGCCAACGCTAAGGAAGGCAAACCTGCACAGATCATTATTAAAGTGAATGCCTTAACTGAAGTTCAGTTGATTAATAAATTGTATGAAGCCTCACAAGCGGGTGTGCAGGTCGACCTGATCATTCGTTCAATCTGCTGTTTACGTCCAGGTTTACCGAATCTGTCGGAAAATATTCGCGTGCGTTCGATTGTCGGGCGTTTTCTGGAACATACCCGGGTTTATTATTTCAGTAATAACGGTAATCCGCGTATTTACGGTTCAAGTGCTGACTGGATGGACCGTAACCTGTTTAACCGTGTTGAAGCCTGTTTCCCGATTGAAGAGCCGACCTTGAAAAAGCGGATCTATCAACAGGGCTTACTCAACTATCTCAAAGACAATCAGCAAGCCTGGTTGTTACAAGGAGACGGGGTGTGGGAACGTGCACGACCTGTAGAAGGTGAAGCGCCACATAATGCCCAGCAGACCTTGCTGGAAGCCATTAAATAACCTGAAAAAGCAAAAAGCCGATCCTGATAGGTCGGCTTTTTTATACATGAAATTTAGTTGGTTTTTATTTCCAGCACCAGTTGATTGACAAGATCGGCGGCCTCTAACTCTCTGATTTGTGCCACATTACTCCCAGCCCAAAACGCGCCATAACTGAAATCATGCTGTGCACTGGCAATGCTCATCAACTGCTTGGCCAAGTCATAGGTATATGGGTATTGCGGGGTTGCAGGACGATTCGGTGTATCAATCTGGGTATGCCAAGTCCCAATCAAGCCACGTGCCGGACGACCGGAAAGACTAGCGCTAATCTGGGTAATGCTTTGACTGAACAATGCTTTGCGATAGGCGGCATTGGCACTGGAACTTTTACATTGCACAAAGGCGGTACCTAGCTGGACTGCTGAAGCGCCACGATTCAACATCTCTTTGGCCTGTTCGCCATTCATGATCCCGCCAGCGGCAATCACTGGACGATCGCAGTGTGTGGTAATCAGTTGAACCAGATCGCTGGTTTTAATTGCAGCATCAAAATGTTGATTGAAAATCCCGCGATGCCCACCAGCCTCAATGCCTTGCGCAATAATAATATCAATCCCCGCTGCTTCAATCGCTTGAGCTTCAAGTAAATTGGTTGCGGAAACCATGGTGATGATACCTGCTTGCTTCAAAGCCTGAATTTGATGCGGATGAGGAATACCAAAGTGAAAACTGACCGCCTTGGGACGGGTTTGCAGCACTACATTCAGGAAGTCATCATTGTCTAGAAAGCTTGGATAAATACAGTGAAGTGCGGTTGGCGCTTCTGCAGCGAATTTCTCAAATTGGGGACGAAGATAATCAATCCATTGCCGGGCAATTTCGGGGTCAAGTTGTTCAGATTGATGGCAAAAGAAGTTGACCTGAAAAGGGTGATCGGTCAACTCTTGTGTCTTCAAAATTTGTGCTTTGGCTGTTTCAGGAGTATTGGCCCCCAGACCTAAAGACCCGAATGCACCTTGATTGGACACTTCAGCGGCAAGTTCCGGTGTGGAAACCCCAGCCATCGGCGCAAGCAAAATCGGATGTTTTATTTCTAATAATTCTAAAATCGACATGATCAATGACTCATTGCATTTTTAATCACCTTAACGTAAAAACAAAAAGGCTTGCAAATAATAATCGCTATTTAATTATTGAATATAGGTACTATTTTCAATAGGTCAACATCTTCGGTTTAAATCGGGGTGACATTAAACAGGGAACCGACCCAGCTGGAAAATGCCATGGCCAGCATGCCCCATAAGCTAATCCGCAGACTGCCTTTCAGCAGGGAAGTGCGGGCAAAGTAACTGGACAATGCTCCCAAGAGCGCCAATGCAATAATCCCGGTAATTAATACAGCGGATGCAATCCAGCGGTCTGGACTGAGCAAGATCGCCAGCATCGGTAAGGCCGCACCACAAGAGAACGATGCGGCAGAAGAAAGCGCCGCCTGAACGGGATTGGCGGCGGTATTTTCATGGATGCCAATTTCATCCCGTGCATGTGCACCCAGCGCATCATGCTCGGTCAGCTGTCTGGCCACTTCATGTGCGAGTTCCGGATTTAAACCGCGTGAGATATAAATCTGGGTCAGTTCCTTGAGTTCGGCATGCGGGTTGTTTTCCAGTTCTCGGGCCTCAAAACGCAGGTCGGATTTTTCAATATCTTCCTGGGACTTGACTGAAATATATTCGCCTGCCGCCATAGAGGTCGCACCAGAGATCAGCCCAGCGATACAGGTGATCAATAAGGTATGCGAGCTGGCACCACTGGCTGCCATCCCCATAATCAGGCTGGTCACCGAAATGATGCCATCATTGGCGCCGAGTACAGCCGCACGCAGCCAGCCTGAGCGTTGCATGACATGAGGTTCTGCATGATGTGAAAAAGACATAATCCTACTCGTTTAAATTTATTTAATCTGTTCAGGCCTGGTTTTATAAGGGCTCAATTGTCTGTAAAATTCTATTGTTGTTTCATAAACTTAATCTATTATAAATTAACTTATTTTAACGATAGCATAACGATGATTTGGTTATCATGTGTGAACAATTTAACATTTTAAATGCGAATAAGCCCTTCTTACCATAGGCCCTGTTGTGAGTATTTTTAGTTGAGATTTGCGATGAACAATTCCAAAAATAAGCTGCTGAGTCATACACTATTCATTTTGGGGCTAATCTTGCCTGTACAACAGGTACTGAGTGCCGAACCTGAATTTGTAAAGGAAGGGGATGCGGCCTATAAACCGGGCAATCCGATTTATGACCGTTGGGACAAATTTTACAAGCTTGAACAAAGCCAGCCGGAAGAAGCTGAAAAAATCTTGCTTGAATTGGGGCAACTTACCCCACAAGACCTTAAAGTCTGGAAAAGCCTGACCTATCTGCAAATTCGTTTGAACAAGCAAAATGAAGCCATCCAGAGCGTGCGTAAAGCCGAGCAGCTTGCGCCGCAGGATGAACAGCTGAAACTACAGGAAGCTTATTTACTCAACCAGCAAAAAAGAAATAAAGAAGCCTTGGTGATCTTTAAAGATTTATCGGCTTCATCTGATCCGGAAATGGCAAGCAAGGCTCAGCAAGCAGTCCAGAATCTGAGTGCTTCAGCCGTCTCATCCACCTTTAAAGATATTTACTTTGCGCCTTCTTATGAATCGCGTTATGACGATTTCATTTTCCCATTGAAAATGCGCTATGGTAAAAATCTGGATAATGGTCGGGCACAGGTGTATGGCTTTGTAAACTTGAACCGTGATACCAAATCCAAAGGCGGGGTACGTCCCGAGATTATTGACGAAAATGCAGTAACCGTCGGTGTTGGTGCAAATTATCAGCCGTGGCAATCGATTCCTGTACGTGCCTATTTAGAGGTGGGTGGGAGTTATGATCTGATTGATCGTAATCGGGATAAGTTCCGTGAAAGTGTGGTCGGTGGTGTTACTGGCTATCAGGAATGGTATGCCAATCCAGCTGTTGATCAACGTACCCTTTGGAATGATTACTTTACTGATTTATATGGTAATGTCGCGAGTTACTCACGAGAAGACTATAACGTTATTGCCGACCTACGATTGCGTTCGGGTTTTAATCTCTATCGTGGTGAAGCGGGTACCGTACAGGCCTATGGCAAGCTACATACTTTAGCGGATTCGGAAGGTGAAAATTACAATAACTTATTTGAATATGGTGCGGGTGTTGCATGGCAGCCATTTAACTATGTGCCGGTAAAACTACGCGTTGAGCGCTTATATGGGCATTATTTCAAAGATGCATTAGCTGATGGAACGGATCGCTATAACAATACGCGCACGGAACTGGTGTTTTATAAGAGCTTCTAGCCTCGCGCGTTTGTAAGATAGGGTTATCCGCTAGCCGTATTTCAGTTTGTACCATAATGCCACGGCATAAACAGTCATACGGTTCATATAATGCGGACCGTCAAAAATATACACTTTCTGTCCTTCATAGGCCTTAAGCTGTTCCACCACTTCCCACGGATAAGCTGAGCGGAACTGGCCTGATTTTGCTGGGCGGAAAGCTTCCAAAACAATCACCACCTTATCCTTACCAAACTCTTTCTGAAGATTTTCCAGAATCATTTTTGCTTGCTGGGGCGAACGCGTTCCGACACCGACACCATCTTGAAAAAATACATGGGTATTGTGCGGTAACCAGCTTTTCAGCCATACATCCAGATGTTCAGGGGACTGTTCAGCACTGTAGATACTGACCCAGACCGGTTTGGGCAAGCTACTGATCGCCTGTGCCAACATACCGACACCGAGCCAGGTCGGATCGGCCTCAACAGGAAAATAATAACCTTTTAGAGGAACGGACTGGGTTTGTTCAATGATCTGTTTCGAACTTTCTGCCAGTTGCAGCACATTAGAGCGGGCCAGTTTTTCATCATATTCACCTGCTAGTCCCAAAATAATATTTTCAGACCACGGCTGCTGGTTGAGCTGTTTTAAGTTAAGTGTTTTGTCCCACTTTTCAAAGCCCATGTCATGATCGAACCAGGCTTTGGACTGCACCGTTGACCATTGCGGTACAAAGGTGGAAACGCCAAGTAAATTCCAGTTGCCTGAAGGGGGAGCGGTGGCAAGATCGGGTTGCCAGAATATTCCCTCAATTTGGGGAGGCTGCACATCTGCCTGAAACAGGTGCATGCAACCTCCTAAACTGATTAAGGCTGATAACGTAATCGTTTTTAAAAGTTTAGATTTAATCTGCCTTATTTTTAGCATTCGGTCGTTTACGCCAGTACCAGAGCAAAATTGCCAGAATCATGATAGCAGAGATTATTACCACCAAGATAAAGAATGATGATTGCTGAACCAGAGGCGCTTTCTGATTACCGACAATAATTTTTTGTAAGATAAATACTTGCCCGTTTTCTGCCACCAATATTTTGCTGGCATTATTCGGGATGTTGGTTTGAATCTTATCCCAGAGCTTGCTGAAGTTCTGCGCACCTTCAATCGAGTCGGTAATCACATCAAAACGTTGCTCATGGAAACTGACCAGAAAACCGCGTGCAGTGGCGGGCGCGTACAGAATATCTTTATGCATCAGAACTTGCTGGCGGTATATATTCGGGTTGACCTGCACATTGAGAAGCTCAGGTTTGGCTGGATCAAACTTGACCAGATTTAATGGAATCGGATCATTGGTCATCAGCATCTTTTTCGCCACCTGACTCATGGTCATGGCAATTTCCAGACTGCCCGAATTGCCATCAATCGCAATGGTAGGATGGGTGGCAAAACTCATCGAAAGCGAAGCGACACCGTTTTTGATTTTATGCGGCAGTTTTACGGTCGATTTTTGTGTATCAATCCAGAGTGAGCCTTTGGCTGAAGGCAAACATTGCGAGTTTACGATCACCGAGTTTTCCAGCTTCATGCTGAAGTTGGTATTATTGGAAATGGTTTTGGCAAAATAGTTAAATTGCCGGTTGACCGGGTCCGAATCCAGTTCAGCAGTTTTTAAGCTACCGGCCAGACCGCCATCAATCCAGGTGGTAATATTTGAGCCCTCTAGTAAACCACTCTGCACGCGCAAGGCGATTTGCCCTTGCAAAATATCGGTGGGTTGCCAAACCGCAGGGAAGTTTAAGAACAGGTTCTTTTCTGCCTGATTGAGTCGGAAATCGCTGATGCCCAAATCGGCAAGGGATTTGATTTGTTTAATTCTGGCCCAAGGCGGTGCGGCCAGCTTGTTGGGTAGCGTCGTGGAAGAGATATCCAGTTGCTGTAAATAATTTGGATTTAATAGGCCATTGATGGCAGAGACCAGTTTTTCTGGATTATCATATTGAATGCGTAAAGTCGGGACCTCATTCTCGGCACTAATCTGTACCAGAGTGCCATTCGGCAAAGGCGTTGCAGACTTTGCAATTTCAATAAAAAAGTTAGCTGGCTGATTCTCTGGCGCATTCTTTTCATACCACTGGATCGGGGTAACTGAGCTCCAGGCACTGATTAAACGCCCCAGCATCGAGGCTTCATTGAGATTGGCCTGATTGTATTTTAATACCCCGACAAAAGGTGTGGGACGGACCACCTGCGGGTTAAATAAGGCATCAGGTAAATCTTTTAAACGATAAATAGGTCGGTGGCGGGAATAATCAATCTTGGAATTGCTAAGATAGGTGACCTGATCCACATCTTCACTACAGAAGGTGGTTCGATCAGCTGCAGGCGAGGTCGGTGGCGAATATTGTTGCAAGATGAAATCTAGACGGTGAAAGCCACTCTTGGTCGCTGGAATATTAAAGTTCAGCATCCCATCACCATTCAAGGTGGTGTTATAAATCAGCTTGTCATCATATTTCACCAGCAAAGTGGTGAAATGTTCGGTCGAATATTCACTACTAAACTGAATATTCTGCCACTCCGAGCCTTTGCCCACATAAAAGAAATGCGGTTCAATGGTGTACTTATTGGAGGTATTGATATTATCAAATGTCCAGGTGTTTATCGTGTCGGCGAAGCTTAACCCCGGCAAGGAGATCGCGGCACTCGCGACCAGTATTTTAAAAATTTGTTGATGTAATGGCTTCTTTTTCATTTATTTTTTCTCCTTGCTGCGCTCAGTTTTGTACCATTGTAGTGAGTTTCCCTGTATCTTATTTTTCAGCATGTCATAGGCCGCTTTGAACACGATAAACAGAAACACCTGTGAATAGGTGATATACGATAAAACCGAGAAGAAATAGAGTTGAGGTTGAGCTCTTTCCAGAGATAGGGTAAACCACATTTGTGCGACATACAGACAGAACGATAAGCCCCAAAGCAGGGTAAACGGGCCGGGAACGGTAATCCCGGCAATACCCAGTAAACCGAGGGTTAAAGTAATGTGACTCCAGATCAGGGCCGGCACAAACAGGACATAACACATAATATTGTTAAAAATTTCAATTCCGATCGGGAACGGTTTTCTTAGCGCAATCGGTAAATATTTGCTGGTGACATAGAAGTTTCCTTGGGTCCAACGCGAGCGTTGCTTGACAAAGACACTTAAGGATGGTGGATCTTGCTGCCAGCCGACGGCGTAGGGTACCCATTTAATCCGACGTTGACCCAGAAAAATCCGGAAACTCATTTCGGTATCATCGACCAGAGATTTTTCATCGAAGCCACCTAGGGTTTCCAGTGCATCCCGCCAGATCACATAATTGGTTCCCATCAGGGTAGAAAGTTCAAAACGTTGCCAGCGTCCTCCCTGAAAAATCCATTGAAAGAAGATAAATTCAATGGCAATGAATCGGGTCAGGATACTGTCACGCCAGTTACGGGTACGTACTTTACCGTTGACGGCAACCAGTTTTTTATCTGCCAATAAGGTCTGTGCCAATAAACGTACACAGTCCGGCTCAGGGGTACTATCTGCATCATAGACCACGATTAATTCACCTTTGGCATGCGGCAGGCCATTATTCAAGGTGCGGGATTTACCTTTACCACCCATGCCTTTCGGTACATTGACGATTTTAATGCAGGGATAAATCGCTGCCATACGCTCGGCAATTTCTAAAGTATTGTCTTTAGAACCGTCATTGATCAGTAAAACTTCATAGGCATGCGCTGGATAATCCTGTTGTGCAATTGCATGTAAGGTATCTTCAATGACCACGCCTTCGTTATAGGCGGGAATTAATACGCTTAATACTGGCCAATGCTCCGGCACAGGCATGTTTTCCAGTTCTTTGGCAGCATTTTTAGAATATTTCCAGGCCTGATAACTGAGCCATGCCCAAAAGGCCTGAGGAATCCAGATGCCCAGAAAGCCAAATAGAAAAAGAATATCAATTGCGGGCATTTATTCTTCTCCTGCGAATAATGGAAATGATCAGGATCAGCAGTAGTCCGCCGCCAAGCAGCAAGGAAATCCAGGAAATAGAGCTACCAAAGGTGCTGAGCAGGCTTGGATAATGCGCGGAATAGATATAATCCAGCGGAATCACGACCGTACTCAAGGCAATCAGCAAATAACCAAAAATATTGGTTTCTACACCGTCGATGGTGCTGGTGTATTTAATATTGTTAATGTCCCAGGAGATACCCAGATGCGGATATTCAATATTGTTAACAGGCATATCTGCTGGAGGATTGATTACCACCTGATAACCCGAAGCTTGTGAAGGATCCTTGATCACCTGATAAAAATAATGTTGATGCTGCTGAATTTTACGTGCAGGAATTCGAAGTTCATTGGGGCTATCGGATTGAATCAGATAACTGCCCGCTGGTTGCGAAATCAGGTTTTCATCCCAGCCTGTTTCAATCAGGGCAGCGAGAGGCCGCAGTCCAAGGGCCGTTGAAAAGGTGGCTTTGGCGGCAAAATACTTGGAATGCTGCATCTGATAGAAGGCGACCGGAATTGCACCCTCATTGACTGCCTTTTTGATTTTATAATATTTAACTGCGCTAAAATATTCATTGGGCAGGATGATGCCCGGTTTAATCCCTTTCTCCATCAGTTGTTTAAAACTTTCCGATTCTACCTGATCGGCGGTAAACACTGGCCACCAGGTTGAGGGTTGCGGGAAAAAACCTGCAATCGTTCTGGGAAGTTGGGTCTGAGGGTTGAGCTGATTTTGTGCAGGCTGGATCGAGCAGTGATAGTACTGCTGATAAAACTGTTGCAAGGTGGTATCTGGATAATTTGCGGTGGTCACCAGCAAACCACAAATATTAAGCAGTACGGACATTAAGGCACCTCTTGATCTTGAGGGCGCAGATATTCAGTGTGTTGTTCAATTTTAAGCTTCAATACCGACATGTCTTGAAGTTGCTGGATAAATACAGGATAGACCTGATTTTCCTCAATCACCGGTTCATGAATGACGATACTTTTGATCTGGCTCAGCTCTTCATTGATAAAATGATAAATGACGCTGTCTCTTTCGGTGGAAAGAATCGCCATGATCTTGTTCTGCGTTTCTTTCCAGATATCTTCACCCAGCATTTCCCGGATCAGCACCGTATTATTGATCTGAGTGGTAATAACCTTGTAATGATCTTTCTGCGTAAGTTTAAGCAACTTCTTTAACTCGCCCTGAAAATGTTTCAAGGCCGTCAGTGGCAAAATATCGTGTTGATAATTACGATCATAACTTTGAATGGCTCGGAAGGTCTTGAGCGCATTCTGAATGTTGTGACGAATGGCACTTAAAAAAATCGGGGTAATCGGCAGCACAAACAGCAACAGCAGTTGACGTTCCACATAGGTTTGATTGGCCAAGTCAAGCAGGAAATAAACAGCGACGCCAATAAAGGTAATTAATCCCAGAATGATGGCCAGACCGACATTTACAAAGGCACCTGCGATCAACAGGATAAGCAGGAAAACCCAACTGCCACGATAACTTGCCGGTAACCACTCATACGCGACGATGCCCATAAAAACATGGGCTGAGATAATCCACAAGACGAGTGCTGAAGCCGGATTTTTCTGCATAATATTTTTAGTTTTAATAAATGTATTTTGTGATCAAGGTATCATTATTTTACGGCTATGACGATAAATTTTCTGTTAGGGATTGTGTAAAATAATTTTATAAACAGTAACATACAATATAGTCTATTCAAAGGAACGAAGAAAAGCTTTGTATTTCAAATAAATTTTATTTTATGTAACTAGGATAAATATGCTTTGAATACCTCGATGGCACGGGCACGGCTGAGCTTTAAATCAACGATGGGGTGGGGATAATCCAGCGCCAAAGAGTGCTTTTTTGCATAGGGTTCATGGATGGTTTTTTTATCAAGATGGGCCAGCTCGGGCAGCCATTTCCGAATATACTCACCCTCAGGATCAAACTTCTGTGATTGGCTCACCGGGTTAAAGATACGGAAATAAGGGACGGAATCTGTACCGGTCGATGCACACCATTGCCAACCACCGTTATTGGCTGCCAGATCGCCATCAAGCAGATGCTGCATAAACCATTGTTCACCTTTACGCCAGTCAATCAGCAGGTTTTTGCTCAGAAACATGGCACAAATCATCCGTACCCGATTATGCATCCAGCCAGTTGCTAACATTTGACGCATACCCGCATCAACGATTGGAATGCCAGTCTGACCTTGCTGCCATTGTTGTAAAGCGAGGGGGTCATCGCGCCAAGGGATATTCTGCGTTGATTGCTTAAAGGGTAAATGCCGTGAGACACGCGGAAAATCAAACAGGATATGCTGATAAAATTCCCGCCATAACAGTTCATCCAGCCAGCTTTGCTGGGCATCGGATTGAATATCAAAATGGCCTTGCTGTGCTCTGAACAGGGCTTGCAGACACTGGCGTATCGAAATGATGCCGATATTTAAATAAGCCGAAAGCTGACTGGTACCCGCGCGTGCAGGGAAATCGCGTGCAATTTTGTAGTCACTGAGCTGTTCCTCAATAAACTGGTCGAGTTGTTGCAAGGCATAGGCTTCGCCGACCTGCCATTCGTGATCATGGGGGTGCTGGATGTGTTTTTGATATTCGAGTTGTAGTGACTTGATATCGGTTGATGAGATCAGCTTTAAATCGGTTATCGCTTGTTGAGGAGCTGGTATTGGATAACATTGTGGTAGAGCAGGCTGTAAATGCTGATAACAGGTCTTTTTAAACGCACCAAATACTTGATAAGGCAGATTGGACTGGTTACGAATCGAGCCAACAGGAAACAGGGTACGATCATGAAAAAGCGTCAGTTCCTTGTCTTGCTGATTTAAAAGTTTCTGTACAGCCTGATCGCGTTTTAATTCATTTACACCCAGTTCAACATTGGCATATACATGTTGAATCGGCAGTTGCTGTATAAGCGTTGCGAAATACTCAGGTATATCTTTCCAGAGTGAAATGCTGTGAACCAGTAGTGGTATATTCAGACTTGCAAGTTGGTCTTTTAAGCTTTGCAGTTGTCGAAGATAAAAGTCAATTTTAATCGGGGCATCATCGTGTAATTGCCACTGTTCAGGCGATAAAATTACAAGTGCGATGGTAGGGCCAGCCTGAGTCGCATGCCAGAGCGCAGCATGATCCTGAATTCTCAAGTCCTGACGAAACCAGACCAGTTGATAAGCAGTCGACATAATTCTGTTTATTTTAAAGAAATTGACATGACCATAAGCGATTTTCTGATTTTATAAAAGTAGGGCCAATAAAAAAGCAAAGCCGGAGCTTTGCTTTTTTCGTCTAATTCAAAAATGAATTAGTGGTGGTGACCACCTGCACCGTGAACGTGACCGTGATCTAATTCTTCTTGAGAAGCATCACGGATTTCAACGATTTCTACTTCGAAAGTAAGGTCTTGACCAGCAAGCGGGAAGTTTGCATCAACGATGATGTTGTCGCCTTCAATCGCTTTAACAGTTACGATTTGTACGCCGTCATCAGTTTGTGCTTGGAATTGCATACCAGGCTGGATGTTGTCCACGCCTTGGAACATTTGAGCCGGAACTTCTTGAACAAGTTCAGGGTTATATTCGCCATAACCTTCAGCAGCTGGAACGTTTACAGTGAATTTTTCGCCTACAGTTTTACCTGTAAGTGCATTTTCTAAACCAGGAATGATGTTGCCCGCGCCGTGCAAATATGCAAGTGGTTCACCTTGAGATTGATCAAGTGTTTCACCCTCAGCGTTTGTTAAAGTGTAGTGGAATGAAACCACGTGGTTATTTGCAATAGCAGTCATGTTTTAAATCCATGTCATCAATAGTTTTAACTGTATATCATAAAGTGAAAAACAGCTTTTGTTGACTATTTTCCACTTTTTGAAACGATTTAGTTAAATATTGAGACGAAATATCAAATTTCAACTCAATACAGTTTAATTTTTGGACGGACACGACGCGTCAGGAAATCTTTCATGGTCAACATGCCCGCTTGGGTATAACCATGAATATTGGCCTGATGCATCCGATAAAGTGAAACATACATGGTTTTGGCAATGAAACCTTGTACGCTGACATCACCTAACAATTCTCCTACCGCCTGATTACGACTCAGTGAAACCAGTGAACCTTTGTCATTAAAGGTAAACATTGGTTGTGGAGAACCGGATAAACGTGCAGCCATTGCATCGACGAGGAAGGTTGCTTGCTGACTCGCTACCTGTGCACGCGGACCTAACGGCGGCTGGCGTGCATCTAATTGACAGTTGGCACAATCGCCAAACGCAAATACATTCGGATCAGAATAGGTTTGCAGGGTGGCGTACACCATCAGGCGATTGATCTTGTCCCGTTTAAAATCAGTCAAAGACTCGAGAACTTTCGGCGCTTTGACACCTGCGGCCCACACCGTAATATCGGAATGAATGACATTACCATTACTGAAGTAGACCTGGGTTTCTTCGACTTTCTGGACTTTATGTTGAGTCAGAATCTCAATCCCCATTTTCTTGAGCTGCTTGGCACTATGCGCTGCCGTTTTTTCATTCAGGGCAGGCAAGATACGGTCAGAGGCTTCAATGAGGGTAATTTTGACTTGCTTCGGATTAATTTTCTTTAATCCATAGCGATAGAAGTTCTTGGTGGTTTCAATCAGTTCTGCTGCCAGTTCAACCCCGGTTGCGCCAGCACCGACGATGCCAATATTCAAGGCCCGTTCATTTGACTGATTTTGTGCCTCGATATAGAGGTGAAATAAATCCTGCTGGAAAATATCGGCTTGTTGACGGCTATCCAGAAAATGACAGTGTTCACGTACACCTTCGGTACCAAAGTCATTGGACACAGAACCGACTGCCAAGACGAGCGTGTCGTAGCTAAGGGTTTGAATCTGCGGCGTATGTTCTTTAGAAAGCTGCGGGGGAGAAAGGGTAATTTGTTTTTGATCTTTATTTACATCAACAAGTGTGCCGAGCACGAACTCAAAATGATGTTTTTCTGCATGGGCAAAATAATTGGTTTGTTCTTCGTGAGGGTTTAGCGAGCCGGCTGCAATTTCGTGGAGGAGCGGTTTCCATATGTGTGTGAGATTTTGATCGACTAGGGTAATTCTGGCTTTCTCTCGTCTGCCAAAACGTTCACCTAGCTGTGTCGCAAGTTCCAAACCACCTGCGCCACCGCCCACAATCACGATATGATGTAAGGTTTTGCTCATGATTAACCTAATTATTTTTGTGAAAGGATGGCTGGATTATGCCATCCTTTTTTCAATAATGTATGTTTAATCTTGATAAAAAAAGTTGGTTTTTTACCCTTGATTTAAAGGATAAAGTTTGGCAGTTTTGCTATCGCTGGTCGAAAAGAATGAAAACAGGTTAGAGAACCAGAGCATAATTTTCTGAAAAATATTGGCTTCTTCAATCTGCACATCATTTTCAATCTGTAAGCTGCGAATCAACTGGTTATTCTGGTAAATTGAAACCGTCGCCAGATTCATGGCCTGCGTCAAAGGTGCAGTCAAATGCTGTTCATTCAGTTCAATATTGATACGGGTATTGGTGGTTTGTAATGGCTCAACCGTCGTTACTTGCTGATTGGCATCGGTTAGATGAATGCGTTGGGTGAGTAGATCAAAAGTATTTAAGTCGATGGGTGTTGCCTGACCGTATAAAGACGTGGTGACGATAGTCGGTTGCTGCGTTTCGACCTTAAACATTTTCAAGGTCGATTTAATCACAGGCAACTCTGCAATCAGTTTTTGTTTTGGAATGACTTCCTCATCACGGGTATAGGTATAGGCCAGGTTCATTAACTTATGTGCCACTTCCGCGCGTTTGACTGCACTTGGCGTTCCCAGTACCACCACAATCAGACGACGTTTATCAACATGCGGATTGAATGTTGGGCGTTCTGCTGTCAGGGCAAGGTTATAACCTGCCGCCTTAGTATAACCTGTTTTAAGACCATCTGAGGTAGGGTCCATTTTCAGGGCAAGGTTAGTGGCATGGTGGAAACGTTGATTGTAGCTAAAGCTCGGCATTTTAGAATAATACAGATATTCAGGCGTTTCTTTCACAATGGCCTTGGCTAACAGGCTGAGGTCAGCTGCTGTTGAATAATGATCGGTCATGGTGATCCCAGCTGGATTGCTGAAATGGGTATCCTTCATGCCCAATGCCTGAGCTTCCTGATTCATCCGGGCGACGAATTGTGGCACGCTGCCAGAAATTTTTTCAGCAAGCGTTACCGCAGCATCATTGGCAGACATCACGATCAGACCTGCTAAAAGCTGATCAACAGAAATCTGTTCACCTGCTTTTAGATACATTTGTGATTCATCCCACATCACCGTACTCACCACAGGTGTGGCAGTCAGAACATCTTCTTTACGTAATTTACCTGCTTCAATATCTTTTAATGCGATATAAGCCACCATCATTTTGGTGAGTGAAGCTGGGGCGCGCTGAACATGGCTGTTGTGTTCAGCAATGATTTGTCCAGACTGGGCATCGATGATGGACCATGCTTCAGCCTCAACTGTTTCAGGTGCAATGTTAAGCAAGTTTGCATGGGCGAGATTTGCACAGATGAGACTGAACAACGTAAAGAGAGAGAGGAGAAATTTCACGTGCATACCTTGTATTGCCGATCCGGTGGCCTTAAATGTGAGAGGAGAATGCTATGACTTTTTTGTTGAAGAATCCAGCAACTTTTGCTGACAATTACGACATCTGCGCATGACTTTGTAAAAAAATGCTAAGCTGTGTGAAACCGTTCCTATTTTCATGATTAGAAATTATGTTGCACTATCAAATTGAGTTCGACGATTATCGCCAACACCTGATTCATGTCACCCTACGTTTTCTTGCCAATCCTAATCAGGAGTTGTGGTTACCGACCTGGATCCCTGGCAGCTATCTGATTCGGGAGTTTTCCAAGCATATTGAGTCGGTGAAAGCCTCTGATGAAGCCGGGCGTATACTGAATATTAAAAAAACCGAGAAAAATCGCTGGCGTTTATTCAATACCGATCATGAACTGATTACGGTTGAATATGATGTCTATGCTTATGATCTATCTGTACGTGGTGCCTATGTCGATCAGAGCCGTTTGTACGTTAACCCAGCCTGTGTCTGTTTGGGCCTGCAAGATCAGGAACAGGCAGCTTGTGAAGTTGAGGTTTTCCTACCGGATGAATTAAAACATTTCCAGCTTGCAACGGGTTTACCGAGCAAGAGTCTGGTCAAAGGGCGTTTTACCTTAAAAGCAGACAATTATGATCAATTGATTGATAGTCCATTTGAACTGGCAGAGCAGAGCCGTTTCAGCTTTGAAGCAAACGGGATTCCACATGAGTTTGTGATTTCGGGGAAACACACGACCAATATGGGCCGTTTAGAGGCGGATATTCAAAAGATCTGCCAGACTGAAATCAACATGTTCGGGTCAGCGCCCTTCCAGAACTATACTTTTATGACCATGGCAACCGGCAATAGTTATGGTGGTCTGGAACATTGTAATAGCACCAGCTTGATTACACCGCGCGACGATTTACCCAAAGCAGATGAAGCCGAAGAACCATCTAAGGATTATCAACGTTTCTTGGGTTTATGTAGCCATGAGTATTTCCATTCATGGTTAGTTAAATTTATTCGCCCGGAAAACTTTGCCAATTATGATCTACATAAAGAGGGCTATACCAGCTTATTGTGGATCTTTGAGGGCTTTACCTCTTATTATGATGACCTGATTTTATTGCGTAGCGGTGTGATTTCGCAGCAGTCTTATCTGGATCTGTTAAAAGCACAGCTGGATCGTTATTTGCAGAATCCGGGTCGCTTGATTCAATCGGTTTCAGAGTCAAGTTTTGATGCGTGGATCAAGTTCTATCGTCAGGATGAAAACTCCAACAATGCAGGCACCAGTTACTATAACAAAGGCAGTTTAGTGGCACTTTGTCTAGATTTGGGCTTACGATTGCGTGGTTCAAATCTGGATGCATTAATGCGCCGTTTATACCAAAATACCCAACAGGGTATTCAGGTCAATGAACGCACTATTTTTGAATTATGTCATGAACTGACAGGCGATAACTGGATTGAGCAAATCAATCACTTGATCAATACCACCGATGAATTACCACTGGATCAGTTGTTCCCCGAGTTTGGATTGAGTTACACGCTTAAACATGACAAGGCTTTGGCTTTTGGCCTGAAAGGGGTAGATAAAGCAGAAGGCGTGGTGGTACAGCAAGTGCGTCGTGATAGCGCAGCCGCTCAAGCAGGTTTGTCTGCCAATGATGTGATCCTTGCCATTGATGGAGTTAAGGCTTCTGAGAAGCTGTTAGCCAAGTATGCCAAACAACAAGGCACATTTACGGTTTATGCCTTCCGTCGTGATGAGCTTTTGCAAGTTGAACTGCAAGCGGGTGAAAATAAATTGACCACGGTTGAATTAAAAGTTGAAGACCAGCAAAAAGTTGATCGCTGGTTGAAGGGCTAAGACTCTTTAAAAAGGACGCGACTAGCGTCCTTTTTTATTAGCTACCCCGATAAGTCGAATACCCGTAAGGGCTGAGCAGTAGTGGAATGTGATAGTGCGGTAAACTGCCGTCAACTTCAAAAATAACCGGAATTTCGGGAAAAAAGCTGCTTTGCTGTTGTGCTTTATACCAGTCACCTGTTTTAAACGTCACTTTATAAACACCCGACTTTAACTGTTGCTGTGCCGGATAAAGCGCAGTAATTCGTCCATTCTGATCAGTTTTGGCCTGATTGATTTCGATCCACTGGTTTTTTTGTTGCGCTTCGAGCACAACGGTGACATCAGCAGCAGGTAGACCATTCTGCTGGTTGAGTACATGCACACTCAAAGGGTTTGTCGCTGCGTACAAGCTGCTTGAAGCCGAGAGGGCAGCGATGGCGAATAGATTTTTATACATCACAATATTCCACCTTTCTTGATCAATGTTTTGCTATGTATTGCCATCAGTTGTGGTGAGGGCAATACATGAGGACGAGTGCAAAAAAAGGCACTGCTGATCAGTGCCTTTAAACTTTAGAATGCGTATCTGGCACCGAGATAGAACTCACTTGAATAAAGATGGGCTTTCATCTGTTCATCTTGCAAGTTACGTGCATTGGTGAAGTTATTCAGACCGCTATCAGCTTTGCCCAAGTCGACATAACGGTAGCCCAAGTCCAGCTTAAGGTTGTCAATTGCTTGATAACTTGCACCCGCACCTATGCTATACACCAGTTGGGTTTCGGTATTGGAAAGATATTGGCGAGAGGCATTACCTTGCCAGCCTGAAGATTCGGTACGGGCAACCCCTAATCCCAGATTGCCGTATACAGCGACATTTTGCATCACTTCAAAATCACGATAAGCATTCAGCATTAGGCGCTGCGTCTCGACTTTATGATGGTTGAGACTGCTTGGAAAGTTAGTTGAACCGCTGGTAAATTCTGCATCGTTTTTAAAGGTATATTCTCCTTCGGTACGCCAGCCATTGCCAAAGTCATAACCGAACCCTAGTGATGCATTGGTTAAATCTTTTTGATCGTCACCTGCGACAAATTTGCCAATCCCCGGGCGTAAGCTGGTTTCCATATTGTCCGCTCTGAGTTCGGCTGCCGCGACTTTTGCAGAGAGATAATAGCCAGAAAGCGCTGTATCTTGTGCATAGCTGAATGATGCGGTCATCAATAATACAGAACCCAAAGTGAAGCGTATAAATTGCTTGTCCATATACAATTTTCCAAATTTCATGAAGACGTGTTGGGCAATAAAAATCTTTATTTCCTCAGTACATGCTAGGAAAAAATGCATGGGACCATGATGACAATTGGATTACCGATTTGTAATCTTTGCGTTGAATAAAAAAGGTTAAGATGTGGGATGCATATTTTAATTGTTGAAGATGAATCCAAGATTGCGCAGTTTCTGGCAAAAGGATTAAATGAATCAGGCTATACCAGTGCGATTGCAAAAGATGGCATGGCCGCTTTGTCACGCTTGCAAGAAGAAGCATTTGATTTATTAATTCTGGATGTGATGTTGCCAAAACTGGATGGCTGGCAAGTGTTGCAGACGCTCCGTACATTTTCAAAAATCCCTGTACTCATGCTCACGGCGAAAGATCAGGTCATGGATCGGGTCAAAGGTCTGGAACTGGGGGCGGATGACTATCTGGTTAAGCCGTTTTCATATATCGAATTATTGGCACGCATCAAAAGTTTATTACGTCGTGTTCCCAAGGTTGAACAAGAGATTTATAGCATTGCCAATCTTAGCTTGAACCGTTTAAGTCGGGAAGTGCATCGTGCAGAGAGCAAAATCGATTTAACCGCCAAAGAGTTTGTGCTGTTGCAATTATTGCTACAACATCGCAGTGAAGTGCTCACACGAACACAAATTGCCTCTATGGTGTGGAATATCAACTTTGATACTGACACCAATGTGGTCGATGTGGCGATACGTCGTCTACGCGCAAAGATTGATGACCATTTTTCTCCCAAGCTGATTTATACGGTGAGAGGAATGGGCTATAAAATCGATTTAAAAGAAGACCATGACGATGAATAGATTGTCTTTGGCTTCGCGTCTGAGAATCGCGTTTAGTCTGATTTCATGCGTGGTTTTTATCAGTATTGGCACATTGTCTTATCAAAGTTTTCGTGAAATGGTGTATATCCAGCAGGACAAAGCACTTGCGGCACGGATTAAACGCATGGAAGTGTTTTTAACCGATGCCTATACCGTGCAGATTTTGGGGAAATATCCCAAGCTGTATGAAAATATGGTTGGACATGAGGACAGTATCTTTATCGTTAAAGAGACGGGTAAGGACTTGATCCGAATCAATCCGTTAAACGTCAACATCCCTCACTTAAACTCTTCCAGTAAAATCCAGTTTACGAACAATAGTCCTGAACAGCCAACCACACGGCTTGCATTTCAATCGGTACAACATGGCGATCAGCATTATCAATTGATTGCAGGTCAACAATGGTATGCCGTCAATCAAACCCTGAAGCAATATTTCTGGAAAATTGCCTTTTATAGTGGGCTGGGCATTTTATTATCAAGTTTATTAGGTTTTATGGTCGGGCATTACCTGTTCCGTTCGATGCGGGAGTTGATTGCAGCAACCAGTAAAATCAACGTGCAAAAACTCAATCACCGTATTCAGGTCGAGACCAGCAATACCGAAGTACAACAACTCAGCCATGCCATGAATGAAATGCTGGATAAAATCCAGCAGGATTATCAAAAACTGGCCCAGTTTTCTGAAGATATTGCGCATGAATTAAGAACGCCACTCAATAACTTGATGGGGCAAACCCAGATTTTGCTGTCCCAACCGCGTCAGAAAGAGGAACTGGAAAATCTGCTGTATTCGCATCTGGAAGAGTACGAAAGACTGACCAAAATGATCGAGAGCATGTTATTTATTGCCCGTTCCGAATATGGAGAACACGGGCTTGAGAAAAGTCTGGTAAATATTCCAGAGTTGATCCGGAATGTGACGGAGTATTTTGATTATCTGATCGAAGAACGGCAGATGAGCTTGATGCTTCAGCTTCCTGATGAAATGAATTTAAAGGTGAATGAAGCCCTCATGCAGCGTGCGATTGCCAATTTAATCAGTAACGCGGTGGTCTACGGTGCAGAACAGGGGCCTATTACCCTAATGGTACAAAGGGAACAGGCGGATTGTGTGATTGATATTGTGACGCATGACATCTGGATTGATGAAAAACATTTGCCTTATCTCTTTGACCGTTTTTATCAAGTTGATGAGAGTCGACATAACAGAGCGCAAACCGGCGGGCTAGGGCTGGCCATCGTCAGATCAATTATGCAGTTACATGGTGGGTGTGCTGAAGTTGAAAATCAGCCTGAAGGCGTCACATTTAGGTTGCGATTACCACTAAAGCCTTAACCTAATTTTCATGAAATTCTGACAAAATAGGGCACATTTATTTATCAATACCTATTTGTTTGCTAAATGATCAGTTTGCTGGGCATTTTCCGCAAGAGAAAGCTTTTGTAGTTGAAAAGGCAACATTTGGCCCAAATTATATGAACTTGCAGTATCTATTATATATAATTGTAGTATTTTTTAGCGAAATGTCGTTATCACGGGATAGGGCGTTGACTAGTATGCTATGAACGCTGATACTCTCAAGTTTGTTTTAAGCAAATCGGTTCTAGGAGCTGGGCCACAAGCGCAGTTTTCCATAACTCAATCCAACACAAGGGGCTATATATGGCTGGTGGAAAGTCAAAAATCATTTATACACTGACTGATGAGGCGCCGTTATTGGCGACCTATTCATTGCTACCGATCATTGAGACCTTTACCAAGCCTGCTGGCATCGAGATTGTGAAAAGTGATATCTCAGTTGCAGCACGTGTACTTGCAGAATTTTCAGATTACCTTAAAGATGAACAGAAGGTAAACAATAACCTTGCAGAGTTAGGTCGTCTTACGCAAGATCCAGATACCAACATCATTAAACTTCCAAACATCAGTGCTTCTGTGGCTCAGTTGACCGCATGTATCAAAGAGCTCCAGTCGAAGGGCTATGCGATTCCTGACTATCCAGAAAATCCAGCAACTGAAGAAGAGAAAGAACTTAAGGCGCGTTATGGCAAATGCCTAGGCTCGGCAGTCAACCCGGTATTGCGTGAAGGTAACTCTGACCGCCGTGCACCTGCTGCTGTGAAAAACTACGCGAAAAAACACCCGCACTCAATGAGCGAGTGGAAACAATGGTCACAAACTCACGTTTCTCACATGGATGAAGGCGACTTCTACCACGGTGAAAAATCAATGACTTTAGACCGTGCGCGTAACGTCAAGATGGAGCTCATCACCAAGTCTGGTGAAACGATTGTGCTGAAGCCAAAAGTTGCACTTCAGGATGGTGAAATCATCGATTCAATGTTCATGAGCAAGAAAGCGCTTTGCGATTTCTATGAGAAAGAACTTGAAGATTGTCGTGAAGCGGGCATCCTGTTCTCGTTACACGTCAAAGCAACCATGATGAAAGTCTCACACCCGATCGTATTCGGTCACTGTGTGAAAATTTACTACAAAGATGCGTTTGAAAAACACGGCAAATTATTTGACGAGTTAGGCATCAACGTAAATAACGGTATGGCCGGTCTTTACGAGAAGATCGAAACTTTACCGACTTCACTGCGTGAAGAAATTATTGAAGATTTACATGCTTGCCAAGAACACCGTCCTGCACTGGCGATGGTTGATTCTGCGAAAGGTATTACCAACTTCCACTCACCAAATGACGTGATTGTAGATGCTTCTATGCCTGCAATGATCCGTGGTGGCGGTAAAATGTGGGGTGCTGACGGCAAACCTTACGACTGTAAAGCAGTGATGCCTGAATCAACTTTCGCGCGTATCTATCAGGAAATGATCAATTTCTGTAAGTGGAATGGCAACTTTGACCCACGTACCATGGGTACTGTGCCAAACGTCGGTTTGATGGCGCAGAAAGCGGAAGAATACGGTTCACACGACAAGACTTTCGAAATTTCTGAAGCAGGCGTTGCCAACATTACGGATCTAGACACGGGTGAAGTGTTGATGAGCCAGAATGTCGAAGAAGGCGACATCTGGCGTATGTGTCAGGTGAAAGACGCACCGATTCGTGACTGGGTGAAACTTGCCGTAACACGTGCACGTAACTCTGGCATGCCAGCAATCTTCTGGTTAGACCCGTACCGTCCACACGAAAATGAATTGATCAAGAAAGTTGAAAAATACCTGAAAGATCATGACACCACAGGTCTTGATATCCAGATCATGTCACAAGTACGTGCAATGCGTTATACGCTTGAGCGTGTAGCACGTGGTTTAGATACCATTTCTGTAACCGGTAACATCTTACGTGACTACCTGACTGACTTGTTCCCGATCATGGAACTGGGTACTTCTGCGAAAATGTTGTCAATCGTGCCGTTAATGGCGGGTGGCGGCATGTATGAAACTGGTGCAGGTGGTTCAGCGCCGAAACATGTTCAGCAGTTGGTCGAAGAAAACCACTTACGTTGGGATTCTTTGGGTGAGTTCCTTGCGTTAGCTGTTTCTTTAGAAGAGTTGGGTCTTAAAGAAGACAATAACCGCGCGAAATTGCTTGCCAAGACACTGGATCAGGCAACAGGTAAACTGCTTGATAACGACAAGTCTCCATCACGTCGTACCGGTGAGCTGGATAACCGTGGTAGTCACTACTACTTGGCATTGTATTGGGCTCAAGCATTGGCTGCTCAAGACGAAGATGCTGAGTTAAAAGCGAAGTTTGCTCCGCTTGCGAAAGCACTTGCTGACAATGAAGAGAAGATTGTTGCCGAGCTTGCTCAAGTACAAGGTCAAGCTGCTGATATCGGTGGTTACTATGCCATTGATCCTGCAAAAGTAAGCGCAGTCATGCGTCCAAGCGCAACATTGAATGCAGCACTTGAAACAGCTTAAGTTTAAATATTACTGACAGTTTTGTTGGTGGTATAAAAAAGCCGATGCGAAAGCATCGGCTTTTTTATGGATGATGACTTAGATGATCCCCATAAAAAAAGCCCACGATAGTGGGCTTTAAAACATCTAAATTCTAGCGACCATTACGGCTACGACCACGCGGTGCTTTGGTGTTTGGACGCGTCGTACCATTGGTCTTACGACGTGGCTTTTCGCTTTCATCCATTTGCCAGATACGCTTGGTGCCTGATTTTTTCTTGTCGCCGTCTTTTTTATCACCTTCTTTCTTTTTCTGGTGCATCGGCTTACCGCCCGTACCACCTGGTTTTTTCACATAAGAACGAGAGCGATACGGTTTATCTTCAGGCAGATCTTTAAAATCAGGATAAAGTAACGGTTCAATTTCCGTTTGCTCACCGGGTTGTAAGCCCAGACGAATCAGGTCGATTGCACCGATTTTGGTCCGGATCAAACGTAGTGTCGGGAAACCCACAGCAGCAGTCATACGACGCACCTGACGGTTACGGCCTTCACAAATTTGCAGTTCAATCCAGCTGGTCGGAATATTGGCACGGTAACGTACAGGAGGATCACGATCCCATAACCATTCTGGTTGATCCACTTTAAGCGCTTTTGCCGGTAAAGTCATACCATCAGCAAGTTCGACACCTTTTCGAAGTTGCTCTAAAGCTTCTTCAGTCACATCGCCATCGACTTGCGCAAGATAGGTTTTAAATTTCTTATTGGCCGGATTGGTAATGTATTGATTCAGACCGCCGTGATCGGTCAGAAACATCAGTCCTTCTGAATCAAGGTCAAGTCGGCCCGCAAGACGTAAATCAGGATCATGGATAAAATGGGAAAGGGTGAGATGAGCGGAATCCTCACGGAACTGTGACAAAACGTCAAAAGGTTTATTTAATACGACTATTTTCATATCTGTATACTGCTTTGGCTATGGGCGGCATCATAACAATAAAGGTTTTTATTTAATGGGAAAATGTTGTTATTTCCCGTATAAATCTCAAAAAAACCTGTTTTGAACTAAACTGTTTCATGTAATAAAAAACGAAAGCTTGCCACAGAAGGCATCGACATAATCGCTAAATACATGAGGGAGAACCTGCAAAATGGGTTATCAGAAGATCGTGGTTCCTGCAGACGGAGACAAAATCACAGTAAATGCAGACCTGTCACTGAATGTTCCAAATCGTCCGATCATTCCTTTTATTGAAGGTGATGGTATTGGTGTGGATATTACACCAGCAATGAAAGCAGTAGTAGATGCCGCCGTGCTAAAAGCTTATGGTGGCAAACGTTCGATCGAATGGATGGAAGTCTACTGCGGTGAGAAAGCAGACAAAATTTATGGCAGCTACATGCCAGAAGAAACTTTTGATGCTTTACGCGAGTTTATTATATCAATAAAAGGCCCGTTAACCACACCTGTAGGCGGTGGAATTCGTTCTTTAAATGTCGCATTACGTCAGGAACTGGATTTATATGTCTGTGTACGGCCCGTTCGCTGGTTTGAAGGTGTACCTTCGCCAGTCAAGCATCCCGAACTGACCGATATGGTGATTTTTCGTGAAAACTCGGAAGATATCTATGCAGGCATTGAATGGCCAGCAGATTCTCCGGAAGCGAAAAAAGTAATTAAATTCCTGCAAGAAGAAATGGGCGTCACAAAAATCCGTTTTCCTAAGGAATGTGGTATCGGGATCAAACCTGTATCGAAAGAAGGTTCCCAGCGTCTGGTGCGTAAAGCGATACAATTCGCAATTGATAATGATAAACCGTCTGTGACCTTAGTCCACAAAGGCAATATCATGAAATACACCGAAGGTGCGTTTAAAGAGTGGGGCTATGAACTGGCGATGGAGCGTTTTGGTGGACAGCTGCTGGATGGGGGGCCTTGGGTAAAAATCAAGAATCCCAAAAATGGTAAAGACATTATTATTAAAGATGTGATTGCCGATGCTTTCTTACAGCAAATTTTAATGCGTCCTGCAGATTACTCGGTGATTGCGACCCTAAACTTGAATGGTGACTATATTTCTGATGCACTTGCCGCTGAAGTCGGTGGTATTGGCATTGCCCCGGGTGCCAATATTGGCGGTGCGATTGCCATGTATGAGGCGACGCATGGTACAGCACCTAAATATGCAGGACAGGATAAAGTCAATCCGGGTTCGATTATTCTGTCTGCGGAAATGATGCTGCGGGATATGGGCTGGACAGAAGCTGCGGATTTAATTATTACTGGTATTTCAGGCGCGATTTCTGCTAAAACCGTGACGTATGATTTTGAACGTTTGATGTCAAATGCAACCTTGCTGCGTTGTTCGGAATTTGCGCAAGCGATTATCGAACATATGCAAGATTGATGATTTATTTTCACTAAAAGGGCGGGTTTTTCTGCTCTTCTTTATTGAGGAATAGATAAGGTTGTCATGAAAAAAGCATGTACAAAACTAAAGACATGGCATATTTTGGACAATTCTAAAATAAAAACTTGAACATCATGGCTGAAAGAAAATATGGTGAAGCTGCACCCAAAACGACAGACAGCATTGCCAGTTTAGATTGGTATGAGCAAGTGCTCAGGAATCAGAAATATGAGCGTACTTTATTTGTCGATTTAGATATGTCTGAGGCGCACAGTACAGGTGCAGTATTTAATGAATGTACTTTTCGCCATGCCCGATTTAATGGTTCAGTCCATCAAAACAGCGCTTTTATCAACTGTACCTTTGTTTCTAGTAATTTTTTTGACAGTAAATTTACTGACTGTAAGTTTGTGGGCAGCATGTTCAGTGATTGCCAGTTTCATCATATGCGGGTGGAAGACAGTGACTGGGCCTTTGTTGGGTTGCCGGGTGCTGATTTAGAGAAAGCCTCTTTTCTTCGAACGCGGTTAAGAGAAGCCGATTTGACTGGGGCGCGTTGTCGTGGGAGTTCACTTCGGGAGAGTGACTTATCGGGTGCATGGCTGCACAGTGCAGATTTGACTGAATGTGATTTAAGAGGCAGTGATTTAAGTGCATTAGACCCGAAAGAAACTCAAATAAAAGCAGCCATTATTAACCTTGATCAAACTTTAATGATTGCAGAGAACTTGGGTTTTGATGTTCGCATCGACTGAGCAGGGGCAATACGCTTTACTCAACATGAGCGGGATGGCGCCACTCATTTTAAAAGAATGAATACAACATGAATCCTTAAAAAGATCAGTGCACATAAATGCCATCCACACTAGGTCAATCGTGATTCGCCATAAAGCAGAGCTGGAAAGACGCTAGTATCACTGATCAATGATTCGGTCTCATCAGCTAGCGCGATTATTCAGCTTTCACTTTACAGAAGGGATCAAGGTCTGGATTGCTGTTCCAGAGGTATTCGGCTTCTTCGGCACAAAGTTGGGCCATATTTTCACCTTGCGTGTCCTGAATAAAAGCAAGGGTCATATCCATACCTGCACTGACGCCAGAAGAGGTATAAAACTTTCTATCAGTCACCCAGCGTGCCTGAGTTTGCCATAACACTTGATTATTGAGGCTTCGTACAATTTCTAAGGCCATTTTATTCGATGTCGCTTTAATACCATTCAAAATACCGGTTGCTGCCAGTAACGAACTCCCTGTACAAACCGTCAGAACATATCTGCTTTGATCTGCCAATATTTTGAGTTGATCGAGAAACTCCTGATTTTTCATGAGTTCAAAGGTGATGATCCCGCCTGGTATCAGCAAAATGCTTTGTGCATGTGTCTGTATTTCAGTAAATGGTTGGGTTTGAATACAGACTCCATGTTTGTTGGAAACCAGTCCGCCATTCAGGCTATAAAACTGCACTTGATAATGTTGTTGCAGTAAACCAAATAATTCGACCGGCCCCATAATATCGAGGGTTTCAAATTCTTCAAATACAATGGCATGAACAGGAATACGCATGACTTTTCTCACAAGTTTTATCTATCTCATACCTTAGAGAGCTTCAAATTTTTGATTGTGAATATTGTGTATGGCTTATTTTGAATTATGCTAAATCATTGGACTTTTGATCTGATTTGTTAGCAAGCCGCGCATACTTTTGGCTTGATTTTTAATCATTTAAGCAGCTAAAACAAGAAAAGCTGTGGTGTATCGTAAATTTAGGAAAATCTGTATCTATCAATTCGTCTGTAGATGGTCAAAATAGTGGAAAAATAGAGCGAGTGCTATGCCATGAAAATGTATCAAGTGGATGCTTTTACCCAGGAATTATTTAAAGGAAATCCAGCAGCTGTCATCGTGCTTGATGAGTGGTTAGATCAGCAGTTGATGCAGAATATTGCAATGGAAAATAACCTGTCAGAAACTGCTTTTGTTCGAACGCTTGATGACAGCAATTATGAGATTCGCTGGTTTTCTCCATTGGAAGAGGTGGCATTTTGTGGTCATGCCACGTTGGCCAGTGCTTTTGTACTGTTTAAGGATTTTACACAAGCCACAACAATTCAGTTTCATGTCCGTGATCTGGGGATTTTTATCGTTAGTCAGGATGCGGATGGTAAAATCAAGATGAACTTCCCGATCCGTCGGGCGGCGCTTGTATCTGACTATCCGTCAGAACTGCGTGAAGGGCTAACCAAGCCGTTTAAAGCGGTGTATCGCAATCCTCAAGCTTATATTATTGAATATGAAACGGTACAGGATGTATTGGATGAGCAACCTGATCTGGAAGTATTAAAACGCTTGGGTAAAATTCGGACAGCGATTACTGCTTCTCAGCCTGACGTGGCAATTACCGCTCGAGGCGAAGGCAAGTTTGATTGCGTTTCTCGTTACTTTGCCCCAGCGATCGGCATTGATGAAGATCCTGTCACAGGTTCGATTCATACCGCGATTGTGCCGCTGTGGGCAGAGAAGCTTAACCAGACAAAACTGGTGGCCTTTCAGGCGTCAGCACGCGGTGGCGTTTTAGACTGCGTGATTGAATCTGATGAGCGTATCGAAATTTCAGGTTATGCCAAATTGTATATGCAAGCTGAACTGGCAATCTGATTTTTAGCTTAAATTGTGCAAAAACAAAGATAAAAGCTGTTTAAATAAACAGCTTTTTTCAAAACATAACTATTAAAAATGCGAATCATTCTCTACCATAGCTTGTCTGTATGATTTAAATCACCATAAATAATTGGATAAATTATGTTAATGCGCTTTAAGCAGCTTACTCTCTCTCTATGTTTGATCGGGTTGAGTGCGACGTCTTGGTCTCAGACAGTGCTCGTAAAAAGTGAAAAAAATATCGAAGAATATAAATTAGATAATGGTTTCAGGGTTATTCTGGCGCCAAACGATAAAGAAAATAAAGTCTATGTTAATACGGTTTACCTGACGGGTTCACTGAATGATCCAAAAGGTAAGGGTGGCCTGGCACATCTATTAGAACACCTGGCTTTTAAAGGCACTCAAAATGTGAAAGGTGAAGAGTTCCAGCGCCGTCTGGATCAATATACCTTGATGACCAATGCCAGTACCGATTATTACGCGACCAAATACTTAAATATCGTTCGTCCTGAAAAAAATGCATTGAATGAAATCCTGTATCTCGAATCCGAGCGTATGGATAAATTGGTGTTGCAGGAAAAATTTGTACCCTCTGAAATTGAAATCGTAAAACGTGAACGCGAAATCCGTATGGATCAGCCCTTTGCAGTTTTAATGGATCAGGTATGGAAAGCTGCCTATGGCAATCAATATTTAGGTCGTTTGCCGATAGGTGACTTACCTGAGCTCAAGTCGATTCAGCTCAATGAATTGAATCAGTTCTACAGAACCTGGTATGCACCGAATAATGCGGTTATGGTCATTTCGGGTAAGTTTGATAAAACCGAAGTACTGAATAAGATTGACCAGTATTTCAGTCCAATCCCTGCACGCGCGGTACCTGCTCAGGTGAAAGTGCCTGTGCTTGATGCCAGCAAGATTGAACAACGTCAATTCACCGTGAAAAAGGGCAGTGATCTGGCCAAATTCAATATTTATATGAATGGAAAAAATACCGAATTACAACCGATTCTGGCACTGGCACCTTCTCTCTATACCATGCAACCGAGTGGCCCTTTATATAAAAATATGGTCGAGACCGGGATCAGTACCGCAGTTCAATCTGCAACCTGGTTAGATCAGGACTTTAACGTGGTGTTTATGGGCGCAGTTTACGCACCAAGCCATGATGCGAAAAAAGTCGATGATGCATTGAAAACTGGCGTGGAAAACAGTCAGCCATTCACCGAAGCCGAGTTACAGCGTATCAAGAATATTACCCAGAATACCGCGGATACTATTGCCAATGATGCAGTAGCTTTAGGTTCACGCCTCAGTGATTATGCAGTCTCTTCTCAGGGACAATGGGACCAGTACTTCAAAGACTTAAAGACCGTTCAGGCCTTAAAGCTAAAAGATACCAATGCAACGCTGAAAGCGTTTTTAACCGCTTCACATCGTATCTCAGGGGATATTTTGCCAACCCCTGAGGACCAGAAGAAAGCGATGACGTTGAAGGCGGAAGAGAAACCAAAGACCTTGGATCAAAGTGATGAGCAGCCTGAGCCATTAAAAGATCCGAATGTTTACAAGCAGGAAGTGACCCAGTTTATGTCACAGTCTGCCCAGCAATTACAGAAAAACGAACAGAAAATCCAGCGTGGTGAGTTGAAGAATGGTATTCGTTATGCCTTGTTCCCGACTGCAACCCGTGATGATAAGACCTATGCCACCATTAGCCTGGATTTTGGTGATGAAAAAGCATTATTTGGTAAAGGTGTCACACTGGATCTAACCAGTTATCTGATGTTGCGTGGTTCTGATAAGCATAGTCTGCAAGAAATTACCGATAAAGCGATTGCTGCCAGCGGTGGTGCATCTGTAAGCTCGAATGGCAATGGTTTTACCATTGTGGTGCAGGCGAAAAAAGACAAATTTGAAGACTTCTTCAACTTTATTGTTGATGTGCTGAAGCAGCCAAAATTCTCACAAACAGAGTTTGATCTTGCCAAAAATCAAAGTTTATCGGTACTGGATCGTCCGTACACTGAGCCTGCGGTTGTGGCTTCGATGACCTTGTCTAAAATTCTGGAAATCTATCAACCTGGTGATTTGCGTTATCATTTTGAGCCTGATTTTGCGAAAAAACAGATCAGTGAGGTGACTCAGCCGCAAGTGAAGCAATTTTATGATCAATTCTTTGTGACCGATCATGCACAGATTGCGGTAACAGGAGATTTTGATGCCAAGAAAATGCAAAAGACCTTACAAAAGGCATTTGGTTCTTGGAAAGCAAAACAGCCGTATACCAAAGTAACAGGCCAATATACCGTCTATAAAGCGCAGAAAGTGCATGCTTTATCGGAACAGCGTGAATTCGGTAGCTACCAGAGCGTGCTGGCATTGCCTGTTGGTTCATATCATCCAGATGCACCCGCGTTAATTATCCTGAGCCATATTTTGGGTAACTCGCAGCTTTCATCGCGTCTGGCGCAGGAGTTACGTGAGAAAAATGCCTTGGTTTATGGCTTTGGCAGTGGTCTAGACCTAGATCCAGATATCAATGATGGTACTTTAAGTATTACTGCGAACTATACCTCTGGACGCTCGGCGCAAGTATCACAATCGGTGCATAAAGTCTTGAATGAGCTGTTAAGCAAAGGCGTGACCGAGCAGGAAGTTGAAGCCGCCAAAGCAGACATCATGAAAAAACGTGTCACGGCTTTGGAAGATGAGCGTAATATTCATGGCATGTTGACAGGTCAGTTAGAGCGCAACAAAACCTTGCTGGATCGTGCTGAACGTGATCAGGAACTTGCTAAATTAAGCAAAGATGATGTGAATGCGGCCATCAAAAAATATATCAAGCTGGATCAGTTTGTCGAAGTAATGGCGGATCAGTATGGTCAGCCTCAAAACTTGAAATAAGCAATCAAAAAGAAAGCCACCGGTCAGGTGGCTTTCTTTTTTGCATCAAAGCTTAATGATCATGTTTATGGGCATGAAAATCTTCATTTTTGCGGAAACGTAAGTAGTTTTCGAACTGTTCACAATATTCGTCAAAATTATCTTCCAGCATCATCTGGAACTGTTGCAGCAGATAAGACATCACTTGTTCTTTCGCTTCACGCATTTCTTCGCCATCTTTAAAGTTATTTGCTGCCACCCAGGTGTTGAAACGGGCAGTAGCGAATAACATGGCTGCGCTGACCTGACCACGTAATTCTTCGGGTTGGGCTTGCTGGCCCTTTGGCGGACGGCAAAAATCATTGGCGAGTTTGATAAATTCATCGGCACGCTCAAAAAATACGGCATTTAAAGCTTCTTCTTCCGTCACATCGGTAGCGTTAATTTTTTGAGACATGAGATTTTCCAGCGACAAGTTAAGACACATTATTATAGACAAAGCCTTGTCGAAACTAAACCTTTGCCTTAACCTAAAAATAGCCTAAGCAATTCGAAGAATGACTATGCAAGATGCAATCGCGATTCAAAGTTTAAAAACGGATATTGCCTTACTGCGCCAGCATATCTATCCGCCTCAATTTTTAGAACATGTTGAAGGCCTGCCGATTTATTATGGTTTAAAGGATGAAGTCGATGAATATTACCGTCAATGGCAGCCTTTGATTGAGAGGGCGCAGCAGTTATGCCAGCCTTTTATGGAAGATGAGGTGCTGGATGCCATTCATTTACCCAGCCACTTAAACCTGCCGCTGTTTTTCTTTCATGTCGATCGGATCAGGATTAATAAAACCCGTGCCAAAGAATCGAAAACTTTTCGCGGAGTCGCGGCCTTATTGGAAAAATGTGGACAGTTTGAGACCGATCAGATTTTTGCCATGCAAGAATGGTTAGGGAGTGACGATACCGCTGCTTTGGTGGCGCATCGTGAGTTTATTGATTTACGGACTTATGTGTTTCAGCATGGGCAAAGCGACTATACCCGCACCCGTTTTTATATGAATGGCGTGATTTTGAGTGTAGAGCCGCATTTTAAATTGGTGGATGCGCGGGATAAACCCCGTAAACAGCGTAATGATAGCTATAGTGATCCGATTGCAGATAATGGAACGTGGAAGATTTTTGGAAAATATCGGTAAGTAATTTAAGTGAGTATCTTACTCAGGAATATGAGCGTCGGGAGCGTCATCTACAACCTGCGTGGTATTAAAAAAGTGAATGATTTTGGTGAGTTGATAAAATGAGATGTGTGAAAGCAGAGAACAGGTTTTGTAGATGACATATGGTTTTGCCTACTTTTCCCGAAAGAAAAGTAGGTCACCGAAGGTATATCCTGAAATTGAATGAGAACTCGGCATGACTCCGCTATGAAGTTAACTTGGGAAATAAAACTTTATTTCCAAAAAATATCTTTAGTCGATAAAGCCTGTAGTTTCTTTGCCGCTTTTTTTGCCACATGTGGTTGCTGTGCCTTAACCCAACCTAAAGCAAATAAAAATTGTGAATGCTTCGCAGCCTGTTGTTCAAAGATTTGCTCCGCAACAAACAGATCATTATAAAAGCCTAAATATTCCTGAATCGGTTGTAACTTACTCAAAAATTGCTGAACCTGTTTTTCTGGGTAAATTCCTGCAATAAAGTCGATGCAATAACGCAATTGTTTAACGCGCTTACGGGTACGATGTTGTTGTTCCGCCGCTAAGCTTGAAAATTGAGCTGCATCTTTCAGTATCTTTTGATACAGCTTGGTTAAGCTTTTGGCAGCTTGTTTAGAAAGTTTGGATTTTGATTGATGCTCACTATAGCTAAAGCTAAATAAGGATAAAAACAGCTGGGTTGTTTTGCTGTCACTTAATAATCCAGCAATATTGGTGTCGACATTTTCAGGGAACGGAAAATCAAAATCACAGACTTGTTTGACTAATGGAACGACGGAGTCTTGAATGGCATCATTATCACGTGATTGTCCCAAGGCTCTAAAAATATCTGCCAATTGGCTTTCCCAAGTCGGATCAATCTGTGCCGACCAGTTGGAAAAATGTTTTAAAGCCGAGCGCAGGCGACGTAAGCCGACACGGGCTTGGTGAATATGATCCGCTTCGGCGACGCCATCCGCAATCGCTGCTGCATTGGGCAGAATATGATTGAGGGTATTTTCGATAATCTGTTTAATAGCCTGTTCAGCGCTGACATCTTTATCTAGGTTCAGTGATTTTGCTTTGGTGGCAGCAGAGACGACTTTGCCTTGGGCCAGTAAATTTCCACGTTCAGCTTTACTGCGCACATCCAGCCAGAGCTGGTATTGATTGACCCAGGTTTTGGCAAACTGAATCAGCTCTTGAGCTGAACCTTGTTTTAACTCAAATTCGACTTCACAAATTCGGGCATGATCAGTTGGGGTGCGGATTTCACCATCATCCAGACAGACTTCAATGTGTGAACCTTCAAACTCGAATACATGAAAAGTACGCTGTACATTGGTCTGGAACTGTAATTCTAGCTCGGCTGGCGCTTCGCCTAAAACCTCACGCAGTACGGTTTGAACGGTTTGATTATGTTTATAGAGGGACAGATCAAGCTCAGGTTCTTGAGCACATTTGCCTAAATAAATATCTTCTTCGATACGTTGTAAATGATTCTTACTGGCTGCTTTAAAAGTTTGTACCCAATGTTCGCCTTCTTGACGTAGACGGATTGCCACATAATTTTTAGCAAGCAAACGTTCAGCGGTATCATAGTATTTTGCTTGTAACTGAATTTTCTGTGCTTTTTGTTTGCTTAAGGCCTGTAAAACACTTTTTTTCTTAGATTCAGGAAGTTGAAATTTTAGCTCTATTTCCATGATGTTATGACTCCTGACCAGCGAGAATGATAAATATATAAATGAGTATAAACTGTTGATCTGAAAAATTATTGTAAAGTTGTTTTAAGGATTGAAAGCAGGGCATAGAATGACTTTATTTTGTACAAAAAATGCATTAACGTGTGTAAAGTCTTGCAGGATTAGGATGATCTAGAAATGAATGCACCAGCCAATATCACCCAGCCAGTGGAATTTTCATTACCGATTAAAAACTATGATGAATTTTATCGCTTTTATTTAACTGAACATCGCAATATTGCCAGCCGCCGTTTGCATGCGACAGGTAGCTCGATTGGTTTGTATTTCTTTAGCAAAGCCATTCGTAAGCGTCAGGCCAAATATGCCTTATATGGTTTGGTTTCGGGTTATGCCTGTGCCTGGGTCGGGCATTTCTTTTTTGAACATAATAAGCCTGCCAGCTTTAAGCAGCCACTATATAGCTTTATTTCGGATTGGCGGATGCTGTCGGATATTGCACGTGGCCGTTTGAGTCTGATTGATCGTCAGTTTGATAAAATTGAGTCGTAAATCAAGGATATTCTAAAACTATAAAGCGACATTAGGTGTCGCAAAGCTGCCTCGGCAGCTTTTTTATTGTTCACTGTTTCAGTAAGATCATAAAAAAATGAGGGAAAAATACAAGAATGGAATTGTTCATGGCGGCATACGCTATTTAGAAATTTAAAGTGGTTTTGTTGTAGTTGTTCGGAAAGTGCATGATGGGATACATGGCAAGGTGAGAAAACATTACTTAATCAAATGGCAAGATTTTTTATAACATTACGTTTAATTTCTAAAAGAATAATATTGGTTTATTAAAAAATGCATATTTCATTTACATGAAACTACATTTAAATTAGAGACTATTAAGAATAATTAAAATATTATTTTAGAACAATAATTAAACAGGTGGTAAAATGAAAAAAATTTTCGCTCTATCTTTAGTAGTTTCTGCAATATCAACTTGTGTATTAGCGAATGAAGATATAGATATGGATATCCGAGCCTTATCTGTCTTAAATGGTGTTAGTACCGCGGAAGCTAAAAAATCATTATTTTTAGATGCTAATCGTGATGCAGCATTGGATGCTATCGAAAAAGAATTTAAAGGAAGAATCTCTGGTATTTATGTAGAGAGTTCTCCTACTTATAAGATAGTTGTACGTGTCAAGGGTTCTGGCACCAATCAAAAAAGAAATGTAGCTGTTGGAAATACTGTTGCTAAAGAAAATTTACCGATAGAAATTCAGTATGGCGCTACAGAAACCAGAGAAGCTGGAAGAGCCCAAATTAACAACGTAAGCAAATTAGTTAAAACCTATTTTAATACTGTCCAGTCGTATGCTTATGATGAAAGAACTGGCGCTATAGTAGTGTCAGTCAAAGGTAAGGAAACAGCAGAAAATTTAAAGAAAGTTGATGCCATTAAAATGGCTTGGAATAATCTAAATTTGCCTTTAGAGTTTAAATTTGTTAACTGGACAATTAAACCATTGGTGGATGCCCACGGGGGATCATTTGTAGTCGATAAATCTCAGGCACCTACATATTATGATTGTACAACAGCTTTTGGGATTAAGGACTCGGCTGGAAAAAAGTATATGAGCACGGCTGCTCACTGCCCTAACAATTTTGAAGATAAGCAAAATGGAACGAAGTATTCATTTGTAGGCGAAATTCCTTTTAATCAAGAAAATGATTTTCAATGGAACAGTACGGCTGCGACAATAACCAATAAGTTTTATGTAGGCCCTTCAACAACAAGAACACTGACAGGAAGACGTACTTTAGGTGCTACAAAAGTAGGTGACCAAGTTTGTCATTACGGGGTGGCGACAGGATATAGTTGTGGTAAAGTTGAGGAAGTTGCAACTAAAGTTGGGGATCCAAATTTTCCAGGTGATTTCTGGGTTAGAGTAAGTACAAATACTTGCGGTGCAAGTGATAGCGGTGGACCCGTATTTACAGTATCAACAATCGCCAGTGGTATTCTTTCTCTAGGTCTTATGGATGATCAGTCAGGTGCTTGTCAGGGCTATTACTATGTACCTACTGATAAGATCTATGAAAACGGTTTTTCATTTGTGTATTAATGAAGACAGTTTTCAAATAGATAATTAATTCTAAAATTATAGAAAAAGTTATTATTAAGTAATGGCTTTTTCTATAGGTCTATAATCCTTATTAATCTTACATATGGATTTTAAATTAATAACTTATATTCTAATTTTACTTAGTGTTGGGATTTCTGAGGTTTACATCAATTTTTAGCGATTCAAAGCATATGTCATTTATAAATAATTGCAGGCTAAATAATATATCTATTAGCCATTCATACGAATATTTTTATTTTCAGGTGAAATGGGGCATCTAATAGATCATTTGATAAGAACTTATACACTCCCTCTCTTTAAATTTTAGATAAGAAAATATACCCTGAAGCTAATGTAATTATAGTGAATAGTGAAACGTTCATGCGCGGTCTTTACCTCATTACTAACGATGATCCAATCCAGCTCTTACTTGAAAAACTAGATGTCGCATTAGCCACCGGGAAGGTTGCGATTCTGCAATATCGCCGTAAGAAGGTAGCAAAGGCAGAGCAGTCAAGCGAAGTCGAGCAGATCAAAGCACTCTGTGAACAACATCAAGTACCATTCGTCATTAATGATGATCTGGCACTGGCTGAACAGTTTGGTTTGGGTGTCCATCTTGGACAGTCCGATGGGGAAATAAGTGATGCTGCTGCACGTTTGCCAAAAGGTGTGATTATTGGTCGTACCTGCCTAAACTCACTGGAATTGGCTGAAAAAGCGATTGTCGATGGAGCGACTTATGTGGCGTTTGGTGCAGTCTATGCTACTTCAACCAAACCCGAAGCCGGTAATGTCGGTATCGAAGTGATCAAACAAGCGAAACAAAAGTTTGCTGTACCGATTTGTGCAATTGGTGGTCTGACTGTGGAAAATTCTCAAGTGGTGATTGAGTCTGGGGCGAGCCTTTGTGCGGTAATTAGTGATATATTAGGACGATCAACAGCCGAAATTCCTGCTCGTGTCACTGCATGGGCAACGTTATTTGACTAATTATAGGCATCCGCTTTTGCGGAGCTTTCATTGTTTCTCGGAACGACAGCGTTCCTTGTCCTTGATTCCAGGTTGAGCCTTATATGAGTTTATCTCCAAAGCAAGAACAGCTATTTAAACAAGCAAATAAACATATTCCAGGTGGGGTTAACTCACCTGTACGTGCATTTAACGGTGTTGGCGGTACGCCAGTCTTTATCGAAAAGGCAAAAGGGGCGTATTTGTGGGATGTTGATGGCAAGCGCTACGTAGACTATGTCGGTTCATGGGGCCCAATGATCCTAGGCCATGCGCATCCGGATATTATTCAGGCGGTACAAACTGCGGCAGAAGATGGTTTAAGTTTTGGTGCGCCAACTGTGCACGAAACGACGCTGGCAGACACGATTTGCGACATTATGCCTTCAATCGAATTGGTGCGTATGACCAGTTCAGGTACAGAAGCGACCATGACCGCGATTCGTCTGGCACGTGGTTATACGGGGCGTGACAAGATTGTAAAATTTGAAGGCTGCTACCACGGTCATTCAGACTCGTTATTGGTGAAAGCAGGTTCAGGCTTATTGACCCTTGGTGAAGGTGAGCCAACGTCAAAAGGGGTACCTGCTGATTTTGCCAAACATACCTTAACCTTACCGTATAACAATATCGAAGCCTTAAAAGAATGCTTTAGCAAATTTGGTCATGAGATTGCGGGTGTGATCATTGAGCCGGTTGCAGGTAATATGAATCTGGTAACGCCAATTGATGGTTTCTTGCAAGCAATTCGTGATGTTTGTGATGAATACAAATCAGTGTTTATTATTGATGAAGTGATGACTGGTTTTCGTGTCGCTTTAGGTGGCGCACAATCGGTGTATAAGGTTAAGCCTGACTTGACCACGTTGGGTAAAATTATTGGTGCTGGTTTACCGGTTGGTGCTTTTGGTGGTAAACGTGAAATCATGGAATGCATCGCACCTTTAGGTGGTGTTTATCAGGCCGGTACATTGTCAGGCAATCCATTGGCCATGCGTGCTGGTATCGCGATGTTCAAACATTTACGTGAACCTGGTTTCTATGACAAGCTTGCTGCGCAGCTCGCCAAATTGCTTGCCGGTTTACAGGCTGCTGCAGATGAAGCAGGCATTCCATTTAAGACCCAGCAAGTCGGTGGTATGTTCGGTTTGTATTTTACCGATCAGGATGACATTACTAGCTTTGATTCAATGTTGGCCTGTGATGTGGAAGCATTCAAGAAATTCTTCCATGGCATGTTAAAGCGTGGCGTCTATCTTGCACCATCCGCATTTGAAGCAGGCTTTATTTCGTCAATGCATTCAGATCAGGATATTGCCGATACCATTCAGGCCGCAAAAGAAACTTTTGCTGAAATGAAGTAATGCCGTGATGTCTAAAAAAGCCCGATTTTTTCGGGCTTTTTTAATGGATATATCTTTAATCTGAAATGAATAAAAAACTTAAGGTATTAAAAAAATAAGGGTAGGCCTTAACACAACCGTACTGATTTGCTAGCTGTTTATAGGATAAACCTTTGCGATCAACAAAAAGATAAATAATCTTTATTGTACTGCCAGTCAAAATAATGCTTGAATAATAAACTATATTTGCGTTGGTCTGCGACTGCTGCAAAGCATTCACGTTCTGGTTGGCGCAGGTGATAGAGACCGCTTCTATATATTTTATTTTGAATAAGCTTTTGATAACAAACTCATGGGAATGGAGTAACAATGAAAACTAAACATTATTTAACTGCGGCGGATGTGGAAATTCTGGTTAATGCAGCAGCACAATATGCGACAGCACATAATTTTAATGTCAGCATTGCTGTTGTCGATGACGGTGGCACCTTGTTAATGATGAAGCGCATGGATGGCGCATCGGTATTATCGACACAGATTTGTCAGGAAAAAGCACATTCTGCCGCAGTCAGCCGCAGAGCAACCAAGGCATCCGAAGATATGATCCGTGATGGCAAAATCGGCTTTTTAACCATCAATGCTGCGAAAGGCATGCTGGAAGGTGGTGAGCCGATTGTCTATCAAGGACAGGTTGTGGGAGCTGTGGGGGTTTCGGGGGTACAATCCTTCCAAGATGCAGAAATTGCCCAGCATGCGATTCAACAATTTCTAGAGCAACACACCTAAATCATCATTTAAATTCGAATCTGGATGAAAAATCGAGAGAAACACGAAAAAAATCAGTAAAAATACGTGTCATGCATTGTAATTCAGCGCCAAGCTTTTTATGATTGCCCGCTTGTTTTCATCCAGTCGTTGGAAGGCTACCTTGAGTGATTTTCTAAGTGAACATTTGATTCATCGTGATGAAGATTTTATGGTCATCCATAAACCAGCAGGCTTACTCACGGTACCTGGGAAAACGCCAGATTTACAAGATTGTTTAATCAATCGTCTACTAGAACTAGAACCCAAAACCTTACTGATTCATCGTCTCGATCGTGACACTTCAGGTATTCTGGTGTTTGGTTTATCCAAATTTGGACAGAGCACGATTTCACGTCAGTTTCAGGATCGTCAAACTTCAAAAATTTATCAAGCTTTGGTTGCTGGCCATTTAGAAGGTCAGGGCACCGTCGATATACCTGTGATTTATGACTCAAGCCACCCGCCATTACATATTGTTGATGCCATGCATCACAAACCGGCATTAACGGAATGGCAAGCGATTGAGCATTTAGAAATTCAAGGACAAGCTGTAACCCGGGTGAAACTGATTCCGATTACAGGGCGTTCACATCAGCTTCGTGTGCATATGCAATATTTAGATCATCCGATTCTAGGCGATACCTTATATGCCACACCAGAACAGCAGCAGCTTTATGCGCGTTTGTGCTTACATGCAACGCAATTAAGCTTCGCTCATCCTAAAACAGGCGCACAACTGACCTTTGATTGTGCGGTACCGTTTTAGTCTAAAAACTTTTTTATGAAACACGATGTGATGCACGCTATTTAATGATGCTTTGTGTCAAAATACATCGTTGAAAACTACATAAAATGCCTTAACTTTTATTGGAGTCAGGGCATAAAATATGTGGGCTAACTTGAGATAAAGGTGGAAAAATTGCAGCAGTTTGCTATTGGTCAACGTTGGTTATCAGATACTGAAACTGAACTCGGTTTAGGGGTTCTGATTGATGTAGATGAACGTTCTATCAGCATTTTATTCCCTAAAAGTGATGAAACACGTGTCTATGCACGTAACAATGCGCCTTTATCTCGCATCATCTTTAACGTGAATGATGAAGTCCAAGACCAGGAAGGTATCAAGTGGACGGTTGAGTCGATTGAAGACCGTCATGGTGTACTGCGTTATGATGTGGTTCGTAGCCTGGAAAATGGTGAACAAGAGCGCAAGTCACTGAACGAAACCCGTATCGGTGCACAAATCCAGCTGTCAAAACCATTAGAGCGTCTGCTGGCGAGTCAGGTCGATTATAAAGAATGGTATGACCTGCGTATTGAAGCCATGTTATTGCAGGCGCAAATGCATACCAGCCCGTTACGTGGTTTTCTAGGTGCGCGTGTAGGCTTGATTCCACACCAGCTTTATATCGCACATGAAGTCGGTAAACGTTTTGCTCCGCGTGTTTTACTGGCGGATGAAGTGGGCTTGGGTAAAACCATTGAAGCAGGTTTAATCATTCACCAGCAACTGAAAACAGGCCGTTCAGAACGTATCCTGATCTTGGTGCCTGATTCACTGCAATATCAGTGGATGATTGAAATGCGTCGCCGTTTCAATTTGCAATTCTCTTTATTTGATTTGACCCGTACCGCATCGATCAAAGAACATGATCCTGATTTAAATCCGTTCCTGACTGAACAATGCATTATTGCCAGCGTTGATCTGATGGTTGACCATGATGACTTGCGTGAGCAAGCGATGGAAGCTGGTTTTGATCTATTGGTGGTCGATGAAGCGCATCACTTGATGTGGAGTGAGGAAGAGGGCGGCAATGATCGCTATGATCTGGTTGAAGAATTGGCAGAACAGACCGCAGGTGTGTTGTTGCTCACTGCAACCCCAGAGCAACTGGGTGTAGAAAGTCATTTTGCCCGTTTACGTTTGCTTGATCCGCAACGTTTTAGCAGCCTTGACCGTTTCCTTGATGAAGAAGAGCAATACCAGCAAACTGCGAAAATTGCAGAAGTATTGATGTCAGATGAGGCCTTAACAGAAGAGCATCTGGCTGCACTGGAAGGCTTGTTGGGTCATCGGATTGATGATCAGCCTGAACAGCGTATGCGTGCGATTCATGAATTATTAGACCGTCACGGCACAGGTCGTATCCTGTTCCGTAATACCCGTGAAGCGATTCAGGGCTTCCCGGGACGTGATTGCCAGCCAGCGCCTTTACCAGCGCCAGAAGACTGGTCAATGGACGGCAAAATGCGCGAACAGATGTGGCCAGAAGAAGGTCAGCTGGATGGCGCATGGATGGAAAATGATCCGCGTGTGCCTTGGTTGATGGAAGTGCTGCGTAAAGAATTAAAACACAAAAAAGTGTTATTGATTGCCCGCAGTGGTCCAGTGGTTGAAGCACTGGAAAATGTTCTACGTTTACATGCTGGTATTCGTACTGCGATGTTCCATGAAGGCATGAGCCTGCTCGAACGTGACCAGGCGGCAGCCTACTTTGCCGAAGACAGTTATGGCGCTCAAATCTTATTGTGTTCGGAGATTGGTTCAGAAGGGCGTAACTTCCAGTTCGCCAGTGACTTGATTTTATTTGACTTGCCAGCAAACCCGGACGTCCTTGAGCAGCGTATTGGTCGTCTGGATCGTATTGGTCAGGAAAACCGTATCCAGATCCATGTACCTTACCTTATGGGCACAGCGCAAGAGCGTATGTTCCGCTGGTACAATGAAGCACTGAATATTTTCAGCAATATTTCTCCAACGGCGCAAACGCTACAAGAGAATTTTATTGTTGAGCTAAAAGATTGCTTACTCGCAGATCAAGGTCAGACCTTTGAAGACTTGCTTGAAGAAGTCAATGTACAGCGTCAGGCATTGGAAGCTGAATTACAGGCGGGTCGTGACCGTTTGCTTGAGTACAACTCCTGCCGTCCCGTAGTTGCGCAAGGCATTGTACAAGCACTTGAAGATTATGATGACAACACCACTTTACCCATGTTTGTGAAGCGTTTTATGTCATCGACCAATATTGATTTTGATGAGCAAAGCAACGGTACCGTGATCATCAAGCCGACCGATCAGATGCAGGTGCAAGGTCTGACCTTGGATGAAGAAGGCATGACGGCGACGTTCTATCGTGATCAGGCACAAATCCGTGAAGATGCACAATATTTGACGCTGGAACATCCATTTATTGAAAGTGTGATGGAAATGATCCGCACCCAGTCATTTGGTAGTACCAATGTGGCTTTGTTGAAATCGAATGCATTGAAACAAGGCTCGGTATTGCTTGAAGTCTGGTTTAAGGTCGATGTGGTGGCGCCGAAAGCCTTAAACTTGCCATCAAGTTTACCGAAACAATTAATTCGCGTTTTACTCAGTGAAAATGGTCAGGATTTGTCTGCCAAGATTGATCCAAGCATTTTACGTCCGTATCTGCATCATTTAGATGGCAATAGCTGCCGTCAGGTCGTAAAAGCGCGCCGTGAAGTGATTGAAACCCGTTATGCGCAAGCTTTAGAGATTGCCAAGGGATCATTGCCAGAATTGATGCAGCAAGCCAAAGAGCATTACAGTGGCAAGTGGCAATACGAGATTGACCGTTTAAGCTACCTCAAGCAATTCAATCCAAGTATTCGTGAAGATGAAATCGAGCGCTTACAGAAATTCCAGAAAGAAGGCTTGGGCCTGCTAGATGGTCTTTCTGTAACCCCTGAAGCGATTCAGGTATTGGTAGTGGTTAAACCATAATTGAGCATGAAATTAAAAAGAGGACCGAAGGTCCTCTTTTTTTTCAGCTGTTTTAATTATTTTTGTTCAATATTGGCTTCCAGGAACCATAAATATTGATCCAGATCCTCTAAGGCAGCATGGATAATATCTTCTGAAATCGGGTCCTGAATTTCATCAATGGTATCACGCAAATGGTTGGCGACTACGCCATAGCGGTCTGCCAGTTCTTTTAAGTGATCCTGCACCGCATGGATAGCAACCGGATAAGGCTTCAGGTGTGAACTTTCACCCACAGACTGCGTGGTTCCCAACGCTGTGCCACCAATCTGTACTGCACGCTCAGCCACATTGTCCAGATGGGTAATTAACGACGTACGGAACGTATCTAACATTTCATGCACTGCAATAAAGTTACTGCCTCGCATGTTCCAGTGCGCCTGTTTGGTCAGTAATGACAGATCGATCAGGTTGGCAAGAATTTGGTTTAAAATTTTTACGGTCGATTCTTTGATCGCATCATCTAAATTATTACGTGTATATACTTTTAAAGCTTTAGTTGCTGAAGAACTCATAGTTACCTCATTTAATTATATATGTGATGAAATAGAACGAATAAAACCGTTACTTCATCTCTAGCTTACGCCTTGAACCGGCTTCTAAGTGTTTTCGTTTTCTAGCCTTTTGTAAGTTTACTTATCGGTACTTTTCTTTTTATAACAACCGTTTTCATTCAGATTAAAGAGTGCTTCAGTCTGTTAAGCCCAGTATTTTGAATGTATAAAAATGCTTAGATCAGACCGGCATCCTTAGATTCCAGTTTGATATAGGCATAGAAAATAGGCGCAACAATCAGCCCACTCAATCCAAAAATAGCTTCAAAAATCAGCATCGCCAAGAGCACTTCCCAGGCACTGGCATTGATTTTGGTGCCAATAATTTTGGCATTAATAAAATATTCAAGCTTGTGAATAATTACCAGATAGGCCAGGGCAACCGCTGCCACAGACAGGGAAATGGTCAAGCCGGCCATAATGATCAGGGTGTTGGAAATCAGGTTACCAATAATTGGAAGCAAACCAAAAATAAAGGTCAGAATGGTCAGGGTTTTGGCAAAAGGTAAGTGGATATTAAATATTGGCAGCACAATAAACACAAAGATCATGAATAACACGGTGTTAATCAGTGAAATCTTGACCTGAGCAAAAACAACATTTTTAAAAGAAACGGAAAGCTTCTGGATGCGATGCAGAATGGCCGCCTTAAACGCAGGCTGTGGGGCATGTTGTTTAAAATTCTGGATGGATACCAGAATACCCACAATCAGGCCGATCACCATGGTGGCCAGATTGTGCAGAATATCGGTGCCTGTATTTTTGACAATGGAAATATTGTTCTTGATAAAGGACAAGATCTGATTTTTGATATCAGCCACACTATGGGGCAGATAACCTGGCAAATAATGGCTCATCTCAGCCTGAAACTTGATCAGGGTCTGGTCGATTTTGATATTGAAAGAATTGAGTCCTGTGCCTTTAAGATCATAAATCACAAAACTGATCAGGCTGGTGATAAAGAAACCGATCAGCACGGTTGCCAATATCCCCAGAATAATACTGATAAAGATACGTGCACGTTGGCCATCAATATGCTTTTCAACAATCGAACTTAAACTGTTAATAATTTCAAAAACCAGAAATCCGGCAAAGAAACTCGGCAGTAAATGCAGGGGAATGACCATCATTAAAAATAAAAACATCAGGATAAAACTGGCGATGATGCTTTGACGGTCATTCAGTAGATTCATGATCTATAAGCCTGATTAGAATGTGGGGTGATGCAAAGGACAAAATTTAATTTTGCCGAGGTCCATCGTAGGGTGATACAAACAATTAATCAATTTCCATTTCATTTAGATGACGGGCGCCTTCTAAAATCATACGGATCATCACCATGGTCTGTTCTGCAACTTCGGTACGTTGCTCCACAGGTAGATCAATGACTTTCGCCCCCATGTTGAACACCAGCTGGGTAATGGCCTTGGCAGCCAGATCCGCATGACTGATTTTGCTATTATTCAGACGTTCCAGACGAATCAGGTCTTCTTGCAGCTCTTGCTGGAAGAAATTGAGCTGACGATCAACCGCAGCTTTGTACGAAGTTGAACCGGTATAACCCTCGCGTAATAACAGACTCAGGTTGCCTTCATCGGTATTCAGTTGCTGAATAAACACTTCAACCGAACTACGGATAATGCTTTGCTGCTTGGAAGCCTGTAAACGTGCTTCACGGATAATACGGCGAAGGACCAGACCAGATTGATCAATCAGGGCAATGGCCAGTTCATCAATATCCTTGAAATGACGATAGAAACTGTTTGGTGCAATGCCAGCTTCACGTGCAATTTCACGCAAACTGAGCGATGCGATACTTTTTTGTGGGCCGATCAGGCTCAGTGTGGCCTGAAACAACTCTTCTTTGGTAATTGTTGCTTTCCTACCCACCGAACGTACAGGAGATTTCATGGGAATGACATCTTGTTCGTTTACGGTGTCATGGCCGAGCGGTAAAAAAGAAGAATGAACCATTATTTTCAATATATAAGTAAGCTACTCGGGATTATAGCGATTGTCGGTGTACTTGTGAAATGTAAATTCTTATACGAGTGTATATACAAATATATATACATATGTATAATAATTAACAAACAACCAGAGTAAAACTGCTCATGCAAGCAATTGAAAAGAGAAATTCTCTATTTAATTCGTTGGCTCAAAGTGTAATGAACAGCCATGATGCCAATTTTTGGTTACAGAAAATCAATCCATTGTGGTCAATCAATCAGCCACTCGCCAAAATCGTAAAAAAACAAAATGTGGCAAAAGATACGGTCAGTTTGATTTTGCAATGCAACCGCCATGTCGTACGCGGTGTGGCAGGGCAGCATCATCCGGTAACAGTTGAGATTGCAGGACGTCATTACGAGCGGACCTATAGTTTGATGCAGGTTGATGCCGATCACCTGTGTTTAACCGTGAAAAAAGTTGAACAGGGTTTAGTGAGTTCATGGCTGGTTGAACACAGTCAGACCGGTGATATGCTACGTTTGGGACAACCGTATGGTGACATGCAACAGCACATTGCAACCTCGCACTTGCTATTGTTGGCGGCAGGTAGTGGTATCACCCCGATGCTGAGTCTGATTGAAGCCTTGTGCCAGTCTAAACAGTTAAATCACCATACGGTTCAATTGCTGTATTGGGTCAAAACGCAGCCTGACGCAGCCTATGTTGAATATCTGCAGGAAGTATCAGAAAACTTCCCTAATTTTAGTTATCAGATTTTTTATACCCAAGAACAGGATCAGCGTTTAAATCAAAGTCATGTGGATCAGTGCACGGTTTTAAGCGACACCACAGTTTATGCATGTGGACCTTCGGGTTTTGCTGCATCAGCGGAAAGCCTGTTTAAAGATGCCGCAGCGCTACAAACAGAAGCCTTTAGTTTAAGTCAATTTGCTGAAGATGCAACTGAGACTGGTTTTATTAATGTGACCTTGACGCAATCCAATAAGACGATTGCGATTCCGAAAGGCCAGTCGATTCTTGCAAGTTTAGAGCATCAAGGTATTAAACCGAATCACGGTTGCCGGATGGGAATCTGTAATAAATGTGCCTGCAACAAGGCGCAAGGTGCGACCAAAAACCTATTAAATGGTGCTGCCAATAATGAACCTGCTCAGTTGCTAAAAATTTGTGTCAATTCAGCCCAGTCTGATCTTGTGATTGATCTATAAGAGAGAAATTGATTATGAACATGCCTGTTAAAATTGAATTTTTCAAAAATCCTAAAAACCGTGATCTGACTGCTGCCGAGTTAGATGCGTTTGCCCGTGAACTGGATCAAATTAAACAAGAAGTACTCGATGATATTGGTGAAAAAGATGCCAAATATATTCGCCGTGTCTATTCCACCATTCGTTATAGCAGTTTGGCTGGGCGTGCCTGTTTATTTCTGGGTTGGTTTCCGCCAGCATGGTTGTTGGGCACGGGCTTACTCGGTTTCGCCAAGATCATGGAAAATATGGAATTGGGCCATAACGTGATGCACGGTCAATATGACTGGATGAATGATCCAAAATTCAACGGTCAAACCTATGAGTGGGATACGGTCGGTACCTCTGACAACTGGCGCCAGACCCATAACTATAAGCACCATACCTATACCAACATTAAAGGGATGGATGATGATGTTGGCTATGGTGTCTTCCGTTTGTTCCCGGAACAGCGCTGGTCTAAATTCACCTTGATTCAGCCGATCTACATCGTGCCATTTAGCCTGTTATTTCAGTGGGGTGTCGCGATCCAGAATCTGGAGTTGGGCAAGGTCGTATATAAGCGTAAAAGCATCGCGCAATTCAAGCGTGAATGGCAGCCTGCACAGAAGAAAATTCTTAAGCAAATGTTTAAGGACTACGTGTTCTTTCCACTGATTGCCGGTCCAGCCGCGATTCCTGTATTTACCGGCAATCTGGTGGCCAACGGGATTCGAAATGTCTGGACCTTCAGTATCATTTTCTGTGGTCACTTTACCAAAGATGTGGAAGTATTCCCGAAAGCGGTATTACAGAATGAAAGTCGCGGGCATTGGTATATGCGCCAGATCCGCGGTTCATCGAATCTGACCGGTTCAGAAGCCTTTCATATTTTAACCGGGCATTTGAGCCATCAGATTGAACATCATTTATTCCCGGATATTCCTGCACGCCGCTATCGTCAGGTTGCCCCGAAAGTACAGGCAGTCTGTGAGAAATATGGACTGCATTACAACAATGCCAGCTTTGTAAAACAGTTTGGTGAAGTGGTGGGGCGTATTTTTAAATATGCACTGCCATTTAAAAAGTAAGGGATAAACCCTTAACAAAAGCCCTGAAGCTATGTGCCTCAGGGCTTTTTTTATTTTATTTCTTCTTTTTGGAAACCCACATGGTGATGGTGGCATGAAATACCTTGTCCTTGTGCTGATCAAGCACATCGACATTCACCAGATATTCACCCGCCTGATCCCAATCGTAGTGGTCATCAACCGGGGTAGCAATTGCAACCAGATCGGTTTCAGCTTTTTTTAAATATTCAACCGTCATTCCTTTGGGAATCCAGCGATGTGTCGCAGGAACTGTCACCTCGGTCATGGTACCGCCCGCCAGTTCGGCCATATTACACATCGCAATCGCGTGCACCGTACCAATATGGTTCAGTACGGAACGCTTTTTCCTGATACTGATTTTACAAGAATTGGGTTTCAGCTCTTCAAATAGCGGAGAAATACTACTGAAATAAGGGGCTTTGAGGCATAACATGCGGGTAAAGGTCCATTTCCCGGCCGGTAAGGCTGAGACTTTATGCCAGAGTTCTAAGGTAGAAGCCATGTTCAGATGTCCTGTGACAGAATTAAATTCTTTTACAGAATATAATTCTGTTTACAAGTTGTGGTCAAGTCATACACAATAGTTCCGACCATTGGTAAATTTGATAGAACTATGCAGGCCGCTCAGCAATTATTGGAACGCTTATACCCGCAACGGAAGTCCTTATTAAAACGGCAAATCTTGCTGGATGCCTTGTGCTGTTTTCTTGACTATGGTCTGGAAACCACCAGTATTGAAATGATCCGTGAAAAATCCGAGAGTAGTGTCGGAGCGATTTATCATCATTTTAAAAACAAGGAGGGGATTGTCGCGGCACTGGTATTTGCGGCTCTGGAAGATCAGGCACAATTGCGTGAACGGTACCTGCAGGAAGCACATTCTTTACAACAATGCTTGTACGCCCTGATTTACAGTTATACCGACTGGGTCTCTGATCAGCCTGAATTTGCCAGATTTCTGTTACTGGCTCACTTTAATGTGATGCAAGGGGAATACCGACCGCAGCTAGATGAGAAAAACAAACTGCGGAATCAGAAAATTGCCAGCCAGATCGGGCGTTATACCGAGGCAAAGCTGTTGAGAGCCGTACCCGCAGAACTGATGATGTCTCTGGTCATTGGAGCGTCAGAAAGTTATAGCCGAGCCTGGTTATCTGGAAAAGTCAGTACAACGCCGAGCCTTTATCGGGAAACGTTGGCCCAAGCTGCTTGGGATTCATTACAGAATCTGGCTCAAAATAAATAAAAAGGCCGATCAGCGATTTTCAGGATAACAACACATGCGTATAGATAATGGCAAACAGTACTTTAGCGGCAGATGCTTATGTGGCGCGGTGCAATTTGAATTGCATCTCAACCGGATTAAAATGATCTATCGTTGTTATTGCAGTCTATGTCGCAAGCAGAGTGGGGCAGCCTCCAATGCCTCTACCGTTGTGCCGACTGGTGTATTCCGGTGGCAGCAGGGCGAGCAATTGATTCAGACCTATGTCAAGGAGACGGGCTTTACCAGTTGCTTTTGCAAACAGTGTGGTTCTCCTGTCCCGAATGCCTTAGGCAGTAAGCCAGAGATTATGTGGATTCCTTTGGGCTTGCTTCAGGAACAGTTCACCCCTGAACTTGAGTTAAACTTTTGTGTAAATTCCAAAGTGAGTTGGGCGGAGGCACATGAAGTGCTTCGGGTATTTGATGAGCTACCCGATTTGAATGAATTGGAAAACTATTTTGACATGAATCGATAGTCGTTACCTTCATGAAAAAAGCTTTACGGTGAGTGATGAAAAAGAAAGCCGAACTTCAAAGTCCGGCTTTTTTTGCTTTAGAAATCATAAGAGGTCTGTAAGAAAATTGTTCTTGGTTGCCCCACATATTTACCCCCAGTTGAATCTGATGAACGGGTATAATATTGCTTATCAAACACATTCTTTATCCCACCAGCAATTTTTAAGCCTTTAAGCTGATTACTAAAATCATAGCCTGCACGTACTGCAAAGGTTGAATAACCGGGGATATCACCTGTACGACCATCCGCGGTCTCTTCAACCTGATAAATATCACCTGAGCCTGGCGCATGTTGTTTCGACTGGGCAAACATATCGGCATTGACCGACCAGTTATCTATTTGATAAGCCATTCCTAAATTGCCGACATGGCGTGAGTAGTAGGGAAGATCTCTACCTTCAAACTTTCCTGCTTCGGATGTTGCTTTGGTAAAAGTATAGTTACCATAGACTTTTAAACCTTCCAGTACATCTGCCAGTTGTCCGAAATCATAACTGATCCCAGTTTCAACACCTTTATGACTGGTTGCACCCAAGTCTGTCCAGATCCCTGTCCCAATATTATCAGGTCGTTCTAACATCAATTCTTTATCGAAATCTAAATAAAATACAGTGAACTCTGCGCTAAGCCCATTTCCAAGGTATTTGGTTCCGATTTCATAGTTTTTCGATTTTTCCGGATGTAAGCCATCTAATGTCGTCACTGCAGTATTGTTACCATTTACTGTTTTAGTGGTGACCAACTGATTATATTGTTGGGGACCAAATGAGACGCCCGCATTGGCAAAGAGATTCCAGTTTTCACTGGCTTTATAAAGCACCGATAAACTTGGCAAAAACTCATCTGATTTGATTTTTGGATGAACCGTATTGATTGCAACACCTTTTTGATAGGCAGTGAAATCATTATGTGTATCAATTGACTCGAAACGAACACCTGGAGTAATAACCCAATTCCCCATACCAAAACGGTTGTCAATATAGATGGCATGTGCTTTGGTACCGCCGTCACTGGTAGTATTGGCGATACGCTCTCCCGGAGTACCTGTGATTGTATTATATGTATCTGTACGTCCTGAAAATTCGGAACTTTCTTCTTGTAAGTAACGATAGCCAACCGTGACTTCGTTATCCATACCAGCCCAGCTATAGGCACGTGAGTAACGTGGCTCAATCCCAAAATATTTATAGTCACGTGGTGAGTTGCTAATACGGCTGGTGCCTGTTGTACCAATTGACTCTAAATCGCTGGTACGGAAAGAATCGACGTAATAGCCCAATACTTCAAAGTTATTGAGTTCATCTTTATGGCTGTATTTGACAGAAATATCAGAACGACGGCCCGCGAAATAATTACGGTTTTGATTCGATTGATAAGGATTGTCAGCAAATTGTGCTGTAGTTAAACCTTCTGGCATTTCACCACGACCTTCATAATGATGCAGATTGACAGCAATCGCATCCTGATCGGTCCATTGGTAAGCCGTTTTTAACATGACATCATCGATATCAATTTTATTATTGGCTTCTCGATAGCCATCACCCTTGGTCCCTGAATAGAGTAAGGCCAAACCTAAGCCGTTATCTAGAGTGCCACCAATAAATAGATTAGGCGTATATTTGAGTTGATCTGTTCCTGTTGCAAACTCAGTGGTTAAGCCAACTGAACCTGAAAACTCTTGTGGTATGGCACGTGTACTAAAGTTAATGATTCCACCCACGTTCTGTGGCCCAAAACGGACAGAACCTGCGCCACGAACCACATCTACAGATTCAATATTGCCCATCGACACAGGGGCTAAAGATAATTGTGGTTGACCATAAGGTGCAAAAGAAAGCGGGACGCCATCCATAAGCACAGTAGAGCGAGGCGATAAACGAGAGGTGAGGCCACGCACACCAATATTTAAGGAAACATCACTGCCGCCGGTACCATTGCTGTCCTGCACTTGAACCCCGGGTATTTGTTTTAATGCATCACGAATCGAGCTTGTTGCGATTTCATCCAAGCGTTTACGATCAATAATGCTTCGTGCGCCTGCATGTTGTTGTACCTTTTCTGCATTGGCATTTTCCAGCCAGTTACCCTGAGCTTTAACAGAAATGGTTGCAAGTGTCTGAGTCTCAGTAGAGGATTCCTCATTGGCAAATGTTGTATGAGAAATTCCACTGAATAGAATCGCAAGGGCAATGCTCAGGGGAGAGGGTTGAAAATCTTTAGATGCAGCAGAATAGGTGGCAGGTTTCATAAGATGTGTAAATGCTGTAAATTTCCCCGAATCTTAATCGCTTATCTTAAGAAATAGAATAAGAACGATTATCACTTATAACTATGAGATGAGTTAAGTTAATTGTTTTTTTGCTAAAGATATTTTTGGCTATTTCAAACATCAAAAAACCGTGCTTGAGCACGGTTTTTTTGAAAAAAAGAATTATTTAAACTGGATCGAACCATTGGCACTGACCGTGATTTTTGATTCGCCAGCAGCCATGTCCTGAGCAGGCGCCGCTTCTGCCATTGCAAACTTAGCCATACCACCGCCACGCATCATCGGTTGCGGGAAATAATTGCTGGTATTGAGATTCAAGCTCACCAGATTATATTGACCCTTATTCCATGCTTGGGTAATGGCTTGGGCACGTTGCTGGAAGTTTTTCGATGCTTCAATCATCAGCTCATTTTCAACTTTTTTACGCTGTTCATCCGACACGGTAAAGTTGATCGACTGGGTCTGGAAGCTCTGCTGTAATTCGCTAATCAATTGGCTTGCGGCCTTGAAGTCTTTACTTTCAAGCTGGATCTCGGCACGGGCACGCCATTCTTTCAGTTTATTACTGTCATTGTCATAAACAGGATAGGTACTTTGTGTACCGGTTTCGACCTTGACCTGATTATATTTACGTGCAATTGCTTGCGCCTGATTCATCAGCTGATTGATCTGGTTAGAGAGTTCAGCCGGTTGTTTGTTGCTTTTTTCAATATACAGGACGGCACGCATCTCATCATTTGCGACTTGGCGTGAGGCATCCGCTTGGATATTCACAATATTGTAGTTCAAGTTTTCTGTCTCATGGGCAAACAGTTTTGGGCTGAGGGCCGCCCCGATCATCAATGTAGCAAGTGCTAAAGTACGCATAAAATTGTCCTTAGAATTTGATATCGAAAATTTATTTTTTACAGATTTGATATTAAAAAGAACTGATGGTGAACTTCGGCATATTTTGTGGTGACTTTGTAAGGGATTAGCAGTGTTTTGCAACAGGAAAAATAAATGAAAAGCTTTAAAAATTAGATGATTAGATAGATTGATTTGACCATTTATCTAAAAATGCAATCAGGATTTAAAAAAGCTTACTTTCTTTCGCTTGTCACATAGTATGATCATAATTCATCATAGTTGTTGGAATGATACATTTTTTCAATAAGATTAGATCAATGTCAGGCATAAAAAGTGTTTATTTTCTTGCAAAATTAGGTATCATCTCGCTCCTAGTTGAAAGATATAAAATTTGTGTCTCACTAGATTCTAAAAAGCACCGAGTCAAACGACCGCAAGTCACCAGACTTATTTCTTTCACCCATATCAGAGATGGTAATTCGATATGAGCGTTACTTCCGTAAATCCTGCCGCTAATGCAACCAACGAATATTATCTGACTCGCCAAAGTCAGATGGAATCAAATGTTCGTAGTTATCCACGTAAATTACCGTTAGCGATAGCGAAAGCACAAGGCTGCTGGGTTACTGATGTTGAAGGTACACAGTACCTTGATTGTTTAGCTGGGGCAGGAACATTGGCTTTGGGCCATAATCATCCTGCGGTGATTCAAAGTATTCAAGACACATTGGCAAGTGGTTTGCCATTGCATACTTTAGACTTAACGACTCCTTTAAAAGATGCGTTTACTGAAGCGCTGCTGGCATATTTGCCAGGCGGTAAAGAAGAGTATTGCTTACAATTCTGTGGCCCAACAGGCGCAGATGGTACAGAAGCAGCAATTAAGCTTGCAAAAACTTATACGGGTCGTAGCTCTGTGATTAGTTTCTCAGGTGGCTACCATGGTATGACCCACGGCGCGCTTGCAATGACAGGCAACCTGAACGCAAAAAATGCGGTCAATGGTTTAATGCCTGGCGTGCAGTTTATGCCATATCCACATGAATATCGTTGCCCACTGGGTTTAGGTGGTGAAGCTGGTGTTGATGCTTTGACATACTACTTTGAAAATTTCATTGAAGATGTTGAAAGCGGTGTAACCAAACCTGCAGCTGTCATTCTTGAAGCGATTCAGGGTGAAGGCGGTGTGGTGACTGCGCCAGTTAAATGGTTGAAAAAAATTCGTGAAGTGACTGAAAAGCACAACATCGTTTTAATTTTGGACGAAGTTCAAGCTGGTTTTGCACGTTCAGGTAAAATGTTTGCCTTTGAACATGCAGGAATCGAGCCTGATGTTGTGGTGATGTCGAAAGCGGTGGGTGGTAGCTTGCCATTGGCTGTGTTAGGTATTAAACGTAAGTTTGATGCATGGCAGCCAGGTACACACTCAGGTACATTCCGCGGTAACCAACTTGCGATGGGTACAGGTCTGGCATCACTGCAAGTGATCAAAGAACAAAATCTGGCTCAAAATGCGCAAGAGCGTGGTGACTTCTTACAAGCTGAGTTGAAAAAACTTGCACAAGAATTCCCTTGTATCGGTAACGTGCGTGGCCGTGGCCTGATGATCGGTATTGAGATCATTGATGAGCGTAAACCTGCTGACCGTATCGGTTCTCATCCTGCGGATGCTCAGTTGGCAGCAGCGATTCAAGCCGCATGTTTCAACAATAAATTATTGCTTGAGAAAGGTGGTCGTAACGGTACAGTCATTCGTTTGCTTTGTCCATTAATCATCAACCAAGACGAATGTGTTGAAGTGATTGCTCGCTTCAAGAAAGCGATTGCTGAAGCATTAAAAGCAGTACGAGGCTAATTCATGGTTGATTTTGCAGAACATCGTAAAGCGTTACTCTGCAATGATGCTCAATCTATTGCTGACTATCAGTCAGCAATGGGCGAGGCGGTAAATGCCGTTTCAGCATGGTTGCAAAATGACAAAATGTACACAGGTGGCAGCATCAAGGATTTGCGCGCAGCAATCTCTTTTGCGCCTTCAAAACAAGGTTTGGGTGTACAGCAGTCATTACAACGTATGGTTGAGCTTTTCCTCAACAAAAGCTTGAAAGTCCATCATCCACATTCACTGGCACATTTACACTGCCCAACCATGGTGATGAGCCAGATTGCGGAAGTGTTGATCAATGCAACCAACCAGTCGATGGACTCATGGGACCAAAGCCCAGCGGGTTCTTTGATGGAAGTGCAGTTGATTGACTGGCTTCGTCAAAAAGTCGGTTATGGTGCAGGTCAGGCGGGTGTGTTCACTTCGGGTGGTACGCAATCTAACCTGATGGGCGTATTGCTGGCACGTGACTGGTGTATCTCGAAAAACTGGAAAGACGAAAATGGCAAGCCATGGTCGGTTCAGCGTGATGGTATCCCTGCAGATGCAATGAAAAACGTCAAAGTCATCTGTTCTGAAAATGCGCACTTCTCTGTGCAAAAGAACATGGCAATGATGGGCATGGGCTTCCAGTCGGTTGTGACTGTGCCTGTTAATGAAAATGCCCAAATGGATGTCGATGCACTGGAAAAAACCATGGCGCATCTTCAGTCTGAAGGAAAAATCGTTGCATGTGTGGTTGCGACTGCAGGTACCACAGATGCTGGTGCGATTGATCCACTCAAGAAAATCCGTGAAATTACTACCAAGTATGGTTCATGGATGCACATTGATGCCGCTTGGGGTGGTGCACTGATTCTTTCAAATGACCATCGTGCAATGCTGGATGGTATTGAATTATCAGACTCAATCACGCTTGATTTCCATAAGCATTATTTCCAAAGCATTAGCTGTGGCGCTTTCTTGTTGAAGGACGAAGCCAACTATCGCTTTATGCATTATGAAGCAGAATATCTTAACTCTGCTTATGATGAAGAACATGGTGTACCTAACCTGGTGTCTAAATCATTACAAACGACCCGTCGTTTTGATGCATTGAAATTATGGATGACCGTTGAAGCATTAGGCGAAGAGCTGTATGGTTCAATGATCGATCATGGTGTGAAATTAACACGTGAAGTTGCTGATTATATTAAAGCAACAGCAGGTCTGGAATTGCTGGTTGAACCACAATTCGCATCAGTTCTGTTCCGTGTAGTACCAGACGCTTATCCTACTGAATTCATCGATAGCTTGAACCAGAACGTTGCAGATGAACTGTTTGCACGTGGCGAAGCGAATATTGGTGTGACTAAAGTTGGCAATGTTCAATCATTGAAAATGACCACTTTAAGTCCGGTTGCAACACTTGAAAACGTTCAGAACTTGCTTGCACTGGTGCTTGCAGAAGCTGATCGTATTAAGGATGCAATTGCTGCGGGCACTTATGTTCCGGCCATCGATTAATCGATCGTTCCATAAAAAAGGCACCTCGGGTGCCTTTTTTATTGTTCAAAAATTTCTTTATTAAGTTCTTGTGTTGGTTTTGCAACGTTTATGCACAAAATATGCATCTTGAATCTAAATCAGAAATAATTATGCATGAAGTGTGGATGGCAAATTCCATATTGTATTGATAGACCCTCAGTGTCTGTGATGCATTGATGTCATTCAGGATCGCGTTTACTTGACTTATATTCCAATCATAGACGCGGACAATAAAGCGGAAAAGACAGTTAAGATCAGGAAAAGAAATGCAACAAGTGAATATGCAAAACGAATTTAAACTTATTATTGACGGTCAATCTTGTTTAGGCGAACAAGGTGAACTTGAGATTATTAATCCTGCGACAGGTTCAGTGGCAGCACATTGTGCCAAAGCCTCCGTTGCTCAGGTGAATCAAGCCATTGCTGCAGCAAAGCAGGCCTTTAAAAGCTGGCAGCGCTGTCCGCATGAAGAACGTAAAAATATACTTAACAAAATTGCCGATGGTATCGAAAAGCATGCTGAAACTTTGGCTGAGCTGGTGGTATTGGAACAGGGCAAGCCATTGGCATTGGCGCAAATGGAAGTGCAGGGTGCGATTGGCTGGACCCGTTATACGGCAAGTCTGGACTTACCGGTTGATGTCCTGGAAGATAGCGAACAGAAACGTATCGAGCGTCATTATCAACCCTTGGGTGTAGTGGCTTCAATCACACCATGGAACTGGCCGCTGATGATTGCCGTCTGGCATATCATGCCTGCCTTGCGTGCAGGCAATGTGGTGATTAATAAGCCTTCTGAATTTACGCCTTTAGCCACTTTAAAGCTATGTGAAATCATTCAGCAAGAAGTGCCGGCAGGGGTCATCTCGATCGTGGTGGGAGATGGAGAAATTGGTGAAGCACTCTCCACGCATCCGGACGTACAAAAGGTGGTATTTACCGGTTCAACCAGAACTGGTCAACACATTATGTCCGGTGCAGTAAAGACCTTAAAACATTTAACACTAGAGCTTGGCGGTAATGATGCCGGGATTGTGTTGCCTGATTCGGATCTGGATCAGATTGCACAACGGATTTTCAACGTTGCATTTTTAAATGCTGGACAAACCTGTGCTGCTTTAAAACGTCTGTATGTGCATGAAAGCCAATATGATGCTTTAGCACAAAAACTTGCAGATATCGCTAAGGCACAGATTGTAGGAGATGGCATGGCATCGGAGACCACTTTCGGGCCTGTGCAGAACCAGATGCAATACCAGAAGGTTAAAGCCTTGATTGCTGATGCCATTGCCCAGGGGGCGAACGTTCTATCGGGTGATCAGAGCTTACCTGAACAGGGTTATTTTATTGCCCCGACGATTTTAACTGATGTGGATGAAACATGCAGAGTGGTACAGGAAGAACAGTTTGGCCCGGTGTTGCCGATTCTGAAATATACCAGCATTGATGATGCTATCGCGCGTGCTAATGCCTGTGAGTTCGGCTTGGGTGGCTCGATCTGGTCAACTGATCTGAAAGCGGCACAATTCTATGCAACACAACTTGAATGCGGCACCGTCTGGATCAATACCCATGCGGAAATCGTGCCGCATGCGCCTTTTGGTGGCTGGAAAATGTCGGGTGTTGGTGCTGAATTTGGTATGGAAGGATTACTGGAAAATACCATCGGGCAAACGCTACATATCAATAAAGTTTAAATTTTATAATATGTTAAGGCGGATTCAATATCCGCCTTTTTTGAGCTTTATTGTTTCTCGGCTTAGGTCGCTGGGTGGTAACTCGGGCTTTTACCTTTGCTCATGAAATGATTCTGTTCCTTGATCTTTTTTAACACAATGTAAGATTTGATATGGCCAATAAAATGATAAGAAAGCAGCCGCTCAGTCACAAACTGCGACAGCTGTTCCAGATTTTCTGCCACTACTTTCAAAATAAAATCGGCATCACCACTAATTGAAAAGGCATCCTGAATATTGTCTTCTGCTTCAATTAACTCCTGAAAGGCTTGCTGCGACTTGGCTTCATGGATACGCAGGTTAATGTGAATCATCGCGGTGACTTCCAGACCTAAAGCCTGTTGGTGGATGCGTGCTGCATAACCCAGAATCACACCTTTCTGCTCCAGTAATTGTCGTCTTCTTGAGCATTGAGATGCGGATAAACCGATTAAATCGCCAACTTCCTGATTGGTGAGCCGTCCATTCTTTTGTAATGCCTGAATGATTTTCCAGTCGAACTTATCCATTGCATAAAATCCTTTTATGATACACAAATATTGTATTTTTATTAAAATCCGTTTCCATTATGCACGAAATCTAAAACACAGATGAAATATTATTTTTCTATGGAATAAAAAATTGACTTGAAAGGATGTAGCGCAATGTTCATAGAAATCGGTGACTTTTTAAATCTTCGTCTAAAACAAATGGGTATCCTGCATCTCTTTGGTGTACCCGGTGATTTTAACCTGTCTTATCTCGAACAAGTAGAAGCAGACTCACAACTCGAATTTATTGGCAATTGTAATGAATTAAATGCGGCCTATGCCGCAGACGGCTATGCACGGATCAACGGTTTTGCGGCCTTGACGACGACATATGGTGTAGGTGATTTAAGCGCGATTAATGGCATTGCCGGTGCTTATGCCGAAAATGTACCTGTGGTACATATCTCGGGAATTCCACCGTTGCATGTGGTTCAGAAGGGCACCTTGGTGCATCACACGCTGGTGGATGGCAATTATGACAATATCATGAACTGTATGAAAGAGTTCACCGTGGCACAAACCCGTTTGACACCTGCCAATGCTGCATTTGAAATTGACCGTGTGTTACGTCAGTGTTTTATTGATCGTCGTCCAGTGCATATCCAGCTCCCTTCAGACATTACCCATGTCAAAATTGAAGTGACAGACCGTCCATTGGATTTATCCTATCCAGCGGTTGAGCCAGAGCTGCTACACAGTGCTGTGGCGAAACTATGTGAAGTGATCGGTGCCGCTCAACATCCAGCCTTGTTAATTGATAACGAAGCATCCGTATTTGGGGTGACTTCATTGCTGAATGATTTATCGCAAAAATGTTCGATTCCTTTTGCCAGCATGCTCACGGCAAAAAATATTATGGATGAAGGTTCACCCCGTTATGTGGGAACCTATGTGGGAGGCGCGAGTCAGCCGCATGTCCGCAATACCATTGAACAATCCGACTGCCTGATTGGAATCGGCGTCCGTTTTTCCGATGTCGGTACGGGCGTGTTTACCCATCAGATCGCCACTGAACATTATATTGAAATCAAACCCTATGCCTTGACGATTTTTGGTCAGGATTATCCGGGAATTGAGATTGGACAGCTTCTGGTTGAACTGAATAAAAAAGTTGCACCACGGAAACTCTCCAAGCCGATGCTGGAAAAACAACCCTCACTAGCAATTGATGTCCCTGAACAGCAAAAGCTGAGTCAGGATATTCTCTGGAATGCAGTGGCTAATTTTCTTAAAGAGGATGATGTCATTATCGGCGAGGTGGGGACTTCCAATTCTGCACTGGCAGGTTTAAAGCTCCCGGCAACGGCCAAATATATTGCCCAGCCACTATGGGGTTCGATCGGTTATACCTTGCCAGCCTTACTCGGTAGTTTGCTGGCGGCCCCGGAACGTCGTCAAATCCTGTTTATTGGAGATGGTTCATTCCAGTTAACGGTACAGGAACTTTCCACCATTATCCGTCATGATCTCAAGCCGATTATCTTCCTGTTGAATAATGGCGGCTATACCATTGAACGTTTGATCATGGGAGAAAATGCCGCTTATAATGATATTCAAAACTGGCATTATACCCAGATTCCTGGGGTATTTAATGGCAAGCATCAATATAAGAGCTGTGTAGTTGAAACAGCAGGTCAACTTAAACAGACCTTGGACAGTATCGAGCAATTTGATGGTCTGACTTTTATCGAATTAAAACTTCCTGCAATGGATGCACCGCTGAGCCTGAAAAAATTTGCTTCGGTGATTGCGCGCTTTGACTATGGTGATCGCGGCTATGAAATTCTCAAGCAGCGTGCTCAGACCACGCCCTGTCAAAAAGTGATTTCTTTCTAGATCAGCGATCAGGCAGGAACAATCTTCAAATTTATAAATTGATAAGAAAGCGAAGCAGATTCGAAGCCGGATTTTTGGCTTCGAGTTTAACGCTGCATAAAGGTGTACAGGATGTGACACACACATTGGAGATAAGTGATGGATGTAGACAATAAACATGATTTAAAACAAGGTTTATCCAATCGGCATATACAGCTGATTGCATTAGGCGGTGCGGTCGGCACAGGCCTGTTTCTGGGTATCTCCCAAACCATTAAACTGGCAGGACCTTCGGTTCTGCTGGGTTACGCACTGGCTGGCGTGATTGCCTTTTTAATTATGCGTCATCTCGGTGAGATGGTGGTCGAGGAACCGGTCAGTGGTTCCTTTAGTTATTTTGCCAACAAATACTGGGGCCCGATGGCGGGCTTTATGTCGGGCTGGAATTACTGGGTGCTGTATGTGCTGGTGAGTATGGCGGAACTGAGTGCAATCGGTACCTTTATACAGTTCTGGTGGCCTGAACTGCCCACATGGATCACAGCCTTATTCTTTTTTATCCTGATTAACGGCATCAACCTGGTGAATGTCCGTTTCTTTGGCGAGTCCGAGTTTTTATTTTCCTGTATCAAGATTATTGCCATCCTGAGCATGATCGGTTTTGGATTCTATTTACTGGTCTCTGGCAGCGCAGGCCCACAAGCAAGTGTGGCCAATTTGTGGCAATACGGCGGATTTTTCCCGAATGGCATGCATGGCTTCATCATGTCGATGGCCGTGATCATGTTTGCTTTCGGTGGTCTTGAGCTGATCGGGATTACTGCGGCCGAGACCAAAAATCCAGATAAAACCATTCCTAAGGCGATAAACCAGATCGTCTACCGGATCCTGATTTTTTATATCGGTGCGATTGGGGTATTGCTGTGTTTATTTCCATGGAATCAACTGGCGGAAGGAGGTAGTCCCTTTGTACTGATCTTCCAGTCCTTAGATAGTCATGGGGTCGCCAATGTGCTGAATTTTGTGGTACTGATTGCAGCAATTTCAGTCTATAACAGCTGTATTTATTGTAATAGCCGTATGCTGCATGGTCTGGCAATGCAGGGTAATGCGCCTAAAATCCTGCAAAAGGTCAATCGCCGTGGTATTCCAATGGCGGCAGCGATTGTGTCTGCTTCTGTGACGGCACTTTGTGTGGTCGTGAATTACCTGATGCCAGGCAAAGCTTTCCAGTTTCTTATGATGCTGGTGGTGGCAGCGTTGGTAGTGAACTGGTTAATGATTTCCTGGACCCATCTTAAATTTAGAAAAGCCATGCAACAGCAACAGCACATCACCAAGTTCAAAAGTATCTTAACGCCATGGAGTAATTACCTGACCATTGGTTTCATCTTTGCGATTTTACTGATCATGAGCCTCACCCCGGATATGCGGCTTGCCGTGATGCTGGTGCCAATCTGGCTAGCGCTCCTGGCATTGGTCTATGTGCTTAAGTATAAGAAGAAAGAAGTGTTGTCGACGCAAGCTCAGCCAAATATTTAAAACTGAGTTGATTTAAGCGTCGAGAAAAGGAGTTCATATTTGAACTCCTTTTTGTTTGCAGTCGGATAGATCATCAGGTCATCAATTCAAAAGTCAGATTTTTCCCAAAAACGCGATTTTCCTGAATCAGACGCTTATGTGATGAGCGGTGCGATTAATCAGCAGAATGTGAAGGCGGTGATCGGCCATAGATGAGTCATGTTCTATCTCCAATAGCTAGAGATAGGCTTTAAAACGGCTGATGGAAAATAGTGGCGTGCTATTGTCAGCGCTAGTAACACTATCAAAAAGGCGGAAACTTATCCTGTACCAGATGAAGTTGTAGACCATGTTCCAAATAGGCTTTTAAACCATCTAATACAGTGGTGAAGCCACCGGTACTATCAATAATAAAAGCAATCAGTTCTTCGCCTTCTAAAGGAATATTGTAGTTGTGGATAGTGAGATAGGTCTGTGATTCATTGAGTGCTTCAAATTTAAAGTCCACGGTCGTGCTGGGTTCACCCCATTGAATCTGGATCAGTTCATTTGCAATGATGTTTGTCACTGTGACTTTTGTTGACACTTGGTATTTTTCCCAGGTCCAGATCACGGTATGACCTTGTTCGAGTTTTCCCGTGGAAGCGCTAAACCAGAATTTTGAGGTGATTTCCGGATCAATAAAGGCTTCAAACACGTTGGAGACCGGCTGACCAATCATCATTTGTGTTGTAATTGTGACAGGATTTGACATTGCAGCTGACCTTTTTTAGACGGAATTGTCATAAAACATATATAAACTGGCGTTTTCGCCCAACAGGTTTTTTGTTAATTAAAATTTTTTAGTTATCTATAAAATTTAATTAAATTAATTGGTTATGTTTTTATTCTTTATGATTTATGACAAATCTGAAAGCTAGGCTGAGATTTTATCAGCGATCATTTTCAAAAAAATTAAGGTGGAATATGACCATCACAAAAGCGTCATAAAGTTGTCACTTAATTGTCATATTATCTGCTCAAAATGCAGTTAACCAAAGTACAACACTTAACTTGAAAAGAGTTGTAAATCAAATTGCATAAATGAGAGAAAACAGAATGCGCTTAAATCCACGTCACATCGCAATTGCATTAGCTGTATCTGGGGCAACTGTAGCAACGACTGCAAATGCAGCTCGTGATACGATTCAAATTGCTGGTTCATCTACTGTATTACCGTTTGCAAGTATTGTTGCTGAAGAGTTTGGCAACACCTTCCCTCAATTTAAAGCACCTGTTGTTGGCTCAGGCGGTACGGGTGGTGGTTTGAAACAATTCTGTCAAGGTGTTGGTGATAACACCATCGACATCGCAAATGCTTCTCGTCAAATCAAAGATTCAGAATTAGATGCATGTAAAAAATCTGGCGTAAACCAAGTCCAAGAAATCAAAGTGGGTTATGACGGCATCGTATTTGCATCAAACGTTAAAAAAGCGGCATATAAATTAAAACCAGTGCATGTGTTCATGGCTTTATCTGCGCAATTACCTTCAAATGGTAAACTGGTTCCGAACCCATATACAACCTGGAACCAAATCGATAAATCATTACCAAATGAACCGATTACTTTGGTGATTCCAGCGTCTAACCACGGTACCCGTGAAGTGTTCCAGGAAAAAATGGTAGATGCAGGTTGTGAAGCATTTGATTACTACAAAGCTTTAAGCAAAGATGATCAAAAGAAAGCATGTTCAACTTTCCGTAAAGATGGCCGCGTGATTGAAATTGCGGGTGACTATACTGAAACTTTAGCGCGCCTGAAAACGTCTCCAAATGCCGTGGGTGTATTTGGTCTAGGTTTCTATGATTCAAACCGCGATAAATTACGTGTGGCGACAGTAAATGGCGTGACACCATCAGAGAAGACCGTTCTGGATGGTAGCTATCTGGTTTCTCGTCCATTGTTCTTCTACGTGAAAGGCGAGCACTTAAAATCAATCAAAGGCTTACCACAGTACACAGAATTCTTCCTAAACAAGAAAATTTCTGGTAAAGGTTCTAAGTTAGAAAAAGCGGGCTTGATTCCTTTAAGCGATAAAGAGCGCGCAAAAATCCTGGCTGATTTTAAAGCGGGTAAATCAGTTAAGTAATATTGTGAAAAGGGAGGCTGGTGAGACTTAGGATCATCAGCCTTTTTGTCTAGCGAAGTTTTTTCAAATCATGAAAATTGAGAAAACAGTGGAGATTACATGAATCTGCTACTTATCGGTGTGTTATTGGCCCTTGTGGCAATTGCATATCAAATCGGGCTAAGTAAAAGCCGTAACCTAGCAGGTAAGGGAAATAACTCAGCAGCACTACATTCACGTCCTGGATATTATGGCGCGTTGGTTGCTTTGTGGTGTGGTATTCCTGCTTTTTTAATTTTGATTATTTGGAACTTGGTTGAACCCAGCGTTTTACAACATATCATTTTCAATAATATCCCAGCCTCTGTCAGTGCCAATCTGGATGCCGCAGGACGTGATGTCCTAAGCAGTCGCGTACAGGCAATTGCATCGGGTTTCGGAGTCACAGACCAGCCAGCAGCATATGAAGTCGCTGCAGCACAACAACTGGCAAAATTCCAGACCATTGGTTCTTTCGCAAAACTTGCAGTGGTGATCTGTGCCGGTTTAGCCGGTCTCGTCTGGGCCAAACGTCATGTCAGCCAGCAATTCCGCGCCCGTAACCAGGTCGAAAAAGCCATCAATGTGGGGTTGATTCTGTGTTCTGGCGTTGCGATTTTAACCACGATTGGTATCGTCTTATCAATGTTGAGAGAGGCATTACACTTCTTCCAGTTTGTCAGTCCAGTGGATTTCTTTTTTGGTACTGAATGGAACCCGGGGTTTAGCACCTCAGGAAATGCAGAGGGGAGCTACGGGATCTTGCCGTTAATCTGGGGAACCCTGATGGTCAGTGGTATCGCCTTGTTGGTTGCGGTGCCAATTGGTTTGCTGATTGCGATTTATCTGGCTGAATATGCTTCTCCACGATTACGTTCTTGGGCAAAGCCAACTATTGAAGTATTAGCGGGTATTCCGACCATTGTTTATGGTGTATTTGCCCTGATGATCATTGGTCCATTTTTCAAGCTGGTCGGTGAGAGTATCGGCGTTGATATCAATGCAACCAGTGCGTTAACGGCTGGCTTCGTAATGGGCATCATGATTATCCCATTCGTTTCATCATTATCTGATGACATCATTACTCAGGTGCCACGTTCATTACGTGATGGTTCTTTAGGCTTAGGGGCGACCAAGTCGGAAACCATTCGTCAGGTTGTATTACCTGCTGCCTTACCGGGAATTACCGGTGCATTCTTGTTGGCAGTATCGCGTGCGGTGGGTGAAACCATGATTGTGGTGCTTGCAGCAGGGAATAGCCCATTACTGCATGCCAACCCATTAGAAGCTGTTTCAACCGTCACCGTGACGATTGTGAAGCAATTAACCGGTGATACCGATTTCGCCAGCCCGCAAGCATTGGTGGCCTTTGCCCTTGGTTTAACTTTGTTTGTGATCACTTTGGGTCTAAACATTATTGCACTGTACATCGTGCGTAAATATCGTGAGCAATACGAATGAGTTCATCAAATACCTCATCTCCTCTGGATCAGAACGTATTTGATCCGCAAGTGGCTGCTGAACAACGTGAACAGCGCAAAAGAAGAATTCAAAGCTCTTTGGCAAAGCGCCATCGTAAAGAAAAGACATTCCGTTTCGCAGGTTTCTCTGCGGTGGTGATCGGTCTGGCTTTTGTTGCCTTGCTGTTTGGCAGTATTCTGGCCAAAGGTTTGCCTTCTTTCTGGCAAAGCAGCCTGACCGTTCCGGTTTATTTTGACCCAGCCATTATCAATGTTGGCGCCAAGCCCAAAGCAACCGCAGGGGAAACACCGGCACATTTTGAAGAGCGTATGGTCGCTTGGCAAACTGAAATGGGCATGGTGGATTGGGATGCGCTGATCGTGAATGGCATCGTGTCTAAAGATAAGGCACTTGAAAGCCAGCGTGATTATTTGAGCAGCTTGTATACCAGTTCTGAAGCTTACCGCTTACGCGATATGGTCATGAACAACCCGGCGTTGATTGGTAGCAAGCAAGAGATCAAATTCCTGGCAGATGCCAATATTGATGTATGGTTAGCGGGCAATATTGATCGCTCATTACCGGATGACCAGCAACAGCTTGAACCTGAAGTACGTCAGCTTGCAGATAAGCTAAAAGCAGAAGGTATTATTGACAGTACCTTTAATACTAACCTGTTTGTTAGCCCAGACTCACGTAGTTCGCCAGCGACCAGTGGCTTGGCGGGTGCCTTCATGGGTTCATTGTTCATGATGCTGATTGTAATCATCATCTCGATTCCAATTGGTGTGGCAAGTGCGATCTATCTTGAGGAATTTGCACCCAAGAACATGATGACGGACATTATTGAAGTCAACATCAATAACCTGGCAGCGGTTCCTTCGATCGTATTCGGTTTACTGGGCGCTGCAATCTTTATCGGCTGGATGCAACTGCCATTATCTGCGCCACTTGTCGGTGGTCTGGTGCTGAGTCTGATGACCTTGCCGACCGTGATTATTACCACGCGTGCATCATTAAAAGCGGTTCCACCTTCGATTCGTCAGGCGGCTTTAGGTTTGGGCGCATCCAAAGTGCAAACCGTTTTCCATCATGTCTTGCCATTGGCTTTGCCAGGCATCATGACCGGTTCAATCATTGGTGTGGCACATGCACTGGGTGAAACCGCGCCATTGCTGTTGATCGGGATGAGTGCTTTCGTTGCCAGTGTACCGACTACACCTCTTGATCAAGCCACTGCATTGCCTGTTCAGGTTTATTTATGGCAAGGTAATGAATTACGTAACTTCTTTGAAGGACGTACCGCGGCAGCAATTATCGTGTTGCTTGCGTTAATGATTAGTTTAAACAGCCTTGCAATCTGGCTCCGTAAGAAATTTGAAGTGCGTTGGTAATTGAGGAGAGTACAATGAATACGATTGATATTATGAACGCCGTAGAAAAGGATAAATCAGTGAATCCACAGCAAACAGAATTTACTTCAGCGGAAGGGCAAGTTCAGCAATCGAACACTGCATTTGTTTCTCAGTTTGAAACGGCTGCTTCAAATAAAAAGCCAAAAGCAAGTGACGTAAAAATCAGTACCAAAGATGTTCATGTTTATTATGGTGAATCTGAGGCCATCAAGGGGATTGACCTGGATGTTTACCAAAATGAAGTGATTGCATTCATTGGTCCGTCAGGATGTGGTAAATCGACTTTCCTGCGTACCCTAAACCGTATGAATGACACCATTGATAGCTGTCGGGTAACCGGTAAGGTAACGCTTGATAATCAGGATATCTATGATCCAAATCTTGATGTCGTTTTACTTCGTGCACAAGTCGGGATGGTGTTCCAGAAGCCGAACCCATTTCCAAAATCCATTTTTGACAATGTGGCGTATGGCCCGAAATTGCATGGCTTGGCACGTGACAAATATGATCTGGAAGAAATCGTAGAAAACAGCTTGCGTAAAGCAGGTTTATGGGATGAAGTCAAAGATCGTTTAAGTCAGCCGGGTACAGGTTTATCGGGTGGTCAGCAGCAACGTTTATGTATTGCCCGTACCATTGCGGTGAGTCCGGAAGTGATTTTGATGGATGAACCCTGTTCAGCACTTGATCCAATTGCAACGGCAAAGATTGAAGAGCTGATTTCGGAATTGTCAGAACAATATACAATTGCAATCGTCACCCACTCGATGCAACAGGCGGCGCGGGTATCGGATCGTACGGCCTATTTTCATTTGGGTGACCTGATTGAAGTCAACTCAACCGAGAAAGTATTTACTCAACCTGACCATCAGTTGACTGAAGCCTATATTACCGGTCGTTTTGGTTAAGCAAAGCCAGATCAATCAAAGAGCCTACGGGCTCTTTTTTTTATTATATAAATGAAAATGAATCTATTTTGCAAATTCACTATTGAATTTTTATTCAGCAGGCCACATCTTAGATGGATAAAGCCGAACTTATAGAGCACTTACTGTATGTTATTCCATTTACCCAAATTTCCCGCTGAAATTCGTATTAGTCATCTCAATGCGCGTGTGAATGAACAAAGAAAAAAAATTGCACAAACAACAGCGTCTCGTCTGGAATTACTGCAACTGGTTCAGCAACTTGCCAAAGAAGCAAAAGTGCGTCGCAAGAATGATCAAAAAATTTACGTGCTCGATTTTAAAGGCGATGTACAGGCTTCTGCTGTGGATACCATCCGCGAAGAAATCACTTTAATCTTGGCAACAGCAAAAGCTGGACATGATCGTGTCGTGGTGCGTCTGGAAAGCCCGGGTGGCATGGTGCATGGTTATGGGCTGGCAGCAGCGCAACTGGTGCGTTTACGCGATGCTGGCTTTCATGTCACGATCTGTGTAGATAAAGTGGCGGCAAGTGGCGGTTATATGATGGCGTGTATTGCCAATGAAATCATCTCGGCACCATTCGCGGTGGTAGGTTCAATTGGTGTTGTTGCTCAGGTTCCTAACTTTAACCGCCTGTTAAAACAACATAATGTCGATTTTGAATTGTATACCGCAGGTGAATACAAACGTACCGTTACCATGTTTGGGGAAAACACTCCGGAAGGCAAGGCGAAGTTCGAAGAAGAACTCCAGCAAACTCATGCCTTATTTAAGCACTTTGTTGAGAAATATCGTCCTCAACTGGATGTTGCCAAAGTTGCAACAGGTGAGCACTGGTATGGTGAAGATGCCCGCGAGTTAAATCTGGTGGATACCTTGCAGACCTCAGATGAATATTTACTGAGCCTGCTGCCAAAGCATGATATCTATGTGATTAACACGCGTAAACGCCCAACATTTGGTGAAAAGCTGGGTCTACAAGCGGCACAAATGGCTGAGAGTCTTATACCGGCGGTAATGGGTAAAATTACAGATAGTCTTGCGAAGGCCAATAGTACTCTTGTACAAATGCGCGATCCAAAATTCTAATCCGAGTCTACTTCAAGAAACCAGCCAGATCAGGCTGGTTTTTTTATATGGCATCAAAATATGGATCATTTTTTATAGTCTAGTTTTTGAACGCATGGTCAATTTAAATTAAACCGCATAAATGCTGCTGTAGAGATTGTTGTTGTAGGAATGTTTTGATATTTTAAATGTGGGTGAATTACTTAATTATTCATTAACCGACAAATAGATAAAAATATAATTGATAAGTGAGCATAAAAATGACAAGAGTTGTCGTTTCTTCGAAGAAAAATTCGAATATTTTACAAGATGGACAAATAAAAGCGGTCATGCTCGATCAGCCTTCGATTGTCCAGATTGGTGTAAATCAGGACGATATCAAATCTATTATGAAACAAGGTAATGATCTTGTCATTACACTTAAAAACGGTGAAAAAATCATTATTAGTGATTTTTATACTGATGCAAATGTCACGGAACATACTTTGGCTTTTCCTGAACAAGATGGTAGCTATAGCATCGCCCAGTTTGATGATTCAGGCCAGTTCGTGCGTTATGTACCGACCACGCAATTGACTCAGTTTGCTTATACGCAGCCACCTTCACAGAGCATGATGATGTCAGATGCTACAGAAGACTTGGGGATTACCAAATCACAGTTGCTCAAAGCGGGATTGGTGGCCTTGGCGGCAGAAGGCGTTTATTTGCTGGCTGTCAAAGATGATGACGATAAAAAGGACAGTAACAATAACAAACCGATTGATCTGACTCCACCTGAGACGCCGACTGCAACTTTAGGCACCGATACCCAAACGATTACTGGTAAAGCCGAAGCAAACGCCAGAATTGAAGTCAAGGATGCCAGCGGGAAAGTGCTTGCCACGGGACAAGCCGATGCACAAGGTAATTATACGGTCAAACTGGAGCAGCCTTTGGTGAATGGCGGCAGGGTTGGAGTCACTGCAATTGATAGCGCGGGAAATGCTTCAAAGATGGCTGTTGTAACGGGAAATAAAGATACTATTGCACCTGATCAACCGACTGCCCAGCTTAATGCCGATGGCACCATTGTCACCGGTAAGACCGAGGCCAATGCCAAAGTCTCGATTTATGATGCCAATAATAACCTGCTCGGGACCGTAATCGCCAACAAACAGGGACTGTATTCGATCAAGGTTTCACCTCCTTTAACCAGCGAGAAGGGGGGAACTGTTGTGGCGGAAGATAAGGAAGGCAACAAGTCAGAACCTTCAAAGGTATTTGCCGGCAAGGATACGGTTGCACCCGATCAACCGACCGTAGAAGTGAATAAAGAAGGGACTTCAATCGTAGGGCGGGCAGAAGCCAATAGCAAAGTTGTGGTCAAAGATGCCGAGGGTAATGTGATTGGAAGTGGCACTACTGATGCGCAAGGCAAGTTTGAGATTGGCTTGTCACCGGCTTTAGGTGCGGATAAAAAGGCCTCTATCGTGCTGGAAGATGCGGCAGGTAATGTTTCAAAACCACTGGAAATCACTGCAGGTAAAGATACTATCGCACCAGACAAAGCTGCTGCCCAGATCAATGCTGCAGGTGATACGGTTACCGGTACTGCCGAAGCGAATAGTAAAATTGAAATTAAAGGCCCGGATGGCAAAACGATCGGGACAGGCACGGTTGGAGCCGATGGGAAATTTAGCATCACTGTCTCTCCTGCGTTAACCGATAAAAATATGGGTAAAGTATATGTGATTGATGCGGCTGGTAATCGTTCGGATGCCACTGATGTACTGGGCGCAAAAGATACCATTGCCCCGAATAAACCGATCTTGCAAACGGTGACTGATGATGTGGGACCGGTCAAAGGGGCCATTGCTGCAGGTGCAAATACCGATGATAGCAAGCCGACTTTAGCGGGGATTGGAGAGGCCAAAGCGGTGCTGACGATTTATGATAATGGTCAGCCGGTGGGTACGGTAACCGTAGGAGATAATGGCAAATGGAGTTTTAACTTTAGCCAAGAATTAGGACTCGGTGCACATAAGATCACCTTAACCCAGACCGATGCTGCGGGTAATATCAGTGAAATGAGTGATGGATTTAGTTTCAATGTGGTTGCGCTGACCACGACAGCATCACTACAAAGTGAAGCTTCCGACTCTGCCGTAACGAAAGCCTCTCTGGTTGATGCCATCAATCTGGAGGCTTTTCAAAGCAAACAGGCCGCGGTCTCACCCTCATCTGCAGCAGAGAAGTTAAATCTTAGTGAATTGTTGTCTACTACGGAAACGTCAAACCATCAGGTCGATGAGGTATTGAATCAAATTATTGCCACTCAAGCCCCATCGACGGCTACTGCAAGCCCAGACCATCAGCATGTGGAAAATTTTGATTTTGCCCAAACCATCAAGGCAGGGCCTTTTGACCAGTTGGATGTATTACAGCATTCAATTATCTAATCTATATACTGATATAATAAGACGCTTATTTTTTAATAAGCGTCTTTTGTTTGACCAGTTGAATAATACCGGTCAGGATCGCTCCCATTGTTGCCAGAAACATATCTTTATGCGCATCCCACATATCACCTTGCTGACCATTATAGTTTTCTGCATCTTCCGGCGATAACCCGATAGAAAGTCCCCATTCCAGCAGTTCATAAAATACACTGGAGGCCATGATGAACTGAATTACAAGCAGAAATAACGAAAATGGCTTTGCAGTGGGTAGCCAGACCTGAAAGCAGCGATAGACAAAAGGATAGAGCAGCAGTCCATAAGAAAAATGAACCAGCCGATCATACATATTGCGTGACCAGCCCATGCTTTGATCTAAATCAAAATTGAAATAATAGAGAATCCATTGGTTATAAGGGACATAGGAGTAGAGGTAGTGCGCACCAATAATATGGATCAACAGAAAGGCTAAATATAAACAGAAACTGAAATAACTCAGTCCGATTCTTTTAAATGCCACCAGCAGGGCAATCAACATAAAGACAGTGCCAGCCTGATGTAACAGATATGCCTCAAACTCCAGTGGATCAATACTTGCAATGGCAACGGCGACTACGATCAGCGCCAGTGCCAGATAATGTTTTAAAGTAAATTGTTTTTCGATCATGTCACGTCCTAAACGCGATCAGGAAAAGCGTATTCCCCTTACTCTGTAGAAGTTACAGCAATCGGTTCTTTTGTTGTAGATATACCGCCAAGTGCCTGACACGCTTGTATATATAATTGATATTTTTGTTGTACAACTTCATCTAGGGGAATGTCAAAGAGATCTTCACCATTTTTATATTGTTCAATATAAGAAGCGGCCTTTTCCTTGTTGGCAGCCAAGGATTGCTGATAAAAAGTTGAAATAGAAGAGGTCGCCAGCTCACTGGATTCAATATTATGACATTGAAAATTTTGTAAGACTTTCTCTGCACGCTTGACCTCGCTTGATTTTCCAAAGATACAACCGGTTAAGCTAAGCGTGGCAAGGAGTAAGCACAAAAGTTTCATGATAGATCGAGATACAGTGAAATTTTAAAGACGCTATTATTGTATAGAAGTTTAGTTTTATAAATTAAATATTTATGTCTGACAGAATAAAAATTAAAAAAACTTATACATCTTTTGCATGATTTCACTCTAGCAAAAACTGCAGGATTGAAATAGCCCATCGAAGCATGCACAAAGATCAGTCGAATAAATTTTAATTGATTGATAAGAAATAACTTTTAGCGTTATCCTAGTTCGGGGGATAAGTAATATAGATGACGATGCGTATTAAGCATATTTTTTTACTGTTTCTGCTGCTTTGTTGCACTGCTGGGGCGCAGGCAGAAGATTATGATTTCTTTGAGCCGTTCCATGATGACCGCGAAGAAATGTTTGACGCCGCCTATCCACAAATGAAAACAGATTATTCAGTTTTGCATAACCTGTTTTTTCAGAATGAACGGTGGCGTGTCTATAACCATACCGCTTACCAGACCAATCAGTTTAACCATAAGATGCTAACGGGTGATACCAGCAGTCTGTCATTAGACGATTTCTCGATTTCAGTCGGGTATGGCGTCGCTTATCAGCTGAATTTTCGTCATCGCATTGGTTATGAATATCTGTCCAGTTTTCCTTTTGACCGTGGCCAAATGATCCGGTTTTTCTGGCTGAGTATTTTCTAAACTGCTTTTTGGTAGAGACCAGCTCTAACCATACCCGCTTTGGTTTCTTTGATTTTTTGCCAACTCAGCGGAAGCTTCAGTTGGGACAGGTCACGATCGGCTTCTACATAGATATAAGCATTCGGGTTAAGCATTGGATCAGCCAGCTCAGCCAGCTCTTGCCATAAATCAAGGCTATAAGGTGGATCAAGAAAGACCACATCAAAGCTATTTTTTAATTTGCTTAAAGCTTGCTGGGCCGTTGTGACCAGTAACTGACAATTTTCAGCTTTTAACAGCTGAATATTGTCTTTTAAAAAGCGTGCCTGGGTCGGATTCGGTTCAATCATGGTGACTTGAGCAGCACCACGTGAAAGGGCTTCAAAGCCCAATGCGCCAGAACCGCTGCACAAGTCAAGCACTTGTGCATTTTGAATATCCCACATTAACCAGTTAAATAAGGTTTCACGGACACGATCCGGGGTTGGGCGTAAGCCTTCAATACTTGCAAAGGGTAAAGTACGGCGTTTCCATTCACCACCGATAATTCGTAATTGATTCTTCATTATTCAGTGACTCCATCATCTGCGGGTTGAGCGGCTGGCGGTGTGGTCGCAGGTGGCGTTGCGACCGGGCTTGAAGCTGGCGCTGCATTTTGTGCTGCTGCCGCATTTGCCATCGATAACTCACCTGGCTTGATGCCAGCCGTCATTAAACCGCCACTGACCTGATGATTGGCTGGACGCAGTGGATTCTTCTTACGCGTCACCAGCCAGTAATCGAAGATTGGACGGGCAATCTGTGCAGCTGAACCACCATGTCGACCATTTTCCCAAACTACGGCAATGGCAATTTCTGGATGATCAGCGGGTGCAAAGCCAACAAACAGACCATGGTCCCATTGGCGAGAGGACAGGGCCGCTTCGTTATAGCGTTTACCTTGTGCAATACTCTTCACCTGTGCCGTACCGGTTTTACCTGCAATTGAATATTGCAAACCACCTTTGATGCCGCGACCTGTACCGGATTGAATCACATCAACCATTGCATCATGCATATTGGTCCAGTCTTGTTCTGTGCCGTTAAACTGGATTTTGCCATCAGGCGCATTGTGTACCGCAAACTTTTTGGCACCTTTGGTTTCTCTGAGTACATGCGGCGTAACATGCGAGCCTTTATTGGCGGTAATCGCAGTGGCCATGGCCAGTTGTAATGGCGTTGCGGTAAATGCACCTTGCCCGATACTGACCGAAATGGTTTCACCTTTGAGCCATTTGGATTTGCGGGTACGCATTTTCCATTCTGGACTTGGGTAGAGGCCTGAGCTCTCGCTTGGTAAATCCACACCAGTTTTTTCACCAAAGCCAAACTGACGCATCCAGTCATTCATTTTCTCAATACCCATGCGATAGGACAGGACATAGAAATAGGTATCGCAGGAAACGATTTGAGCCTTATGCATGTTGACTGAACCATGTCCGCTTTTCTTATGGTCACGGAAGCGGTGACTATCGCCCGGCAGGGAGAAATAACCCGGATCTGAAATAGCGGTGCCCCAATCCACCAGACCGTAATGAATACCGCCTAAACCAAACATCGGTTTAATGGTTGAGCCGGGCGGATAAGCGCCTTGAACTGCACGGTTATACAGGGGCTGGTCAAGGTTGTCACGCAGTCCGCTATAGTCTTTTGAACTAATCCCTGTAACAAACAGGTTTGGATTAAAGCTTGGACTAGAGACCAGTGCCAGAATTTCACCTGTACGTGGATCCATGGCCACAATGGCACCACGACGGTCTGCTAATTGCTGTGCAGCAACGGTTTGTAGACCGTAGTCAATGGATAAATAAAGATCATTACCACGGGCTGGGTTCTGGCGGCCTAAATTACGCAGTACATTACCGTGGGCATCCGCTTCCACAGATTCATAGCCTGGTGTGCCGTGTAACAAGTCTTCATAACTTCTTTCCACCCCGATTTTACCAATCAGGTTAGTGCCTGCGTATAAATCCTTATCAATCGATTTGAGCTCTTTATCATTAATCCGTCCGACATATCCAATCACATGGGCAAACAATTCGCCATGCGGATAGTAGCGGGTCATCTGCGTTTCAATTTTCACCCCGGGAAAAGCATATTTTACTTCGCTGAATTTCGCGATATCGGCTTCAGTCAGGTTTAATTTGATTGCCAGACGTTCGGTTTTACGTGCAGTTTTGACCCGACTTTTAAAACGCTCTACATCTTCCTGACTGAGATTTAAAATCGGGATCAGACGGGTAATGGTGTCATCGATATCGCTGACATCGGCCCGGCTTAAGGTTGCGGTGAAGACCGGATAGTTATCTGCGAGCAACACCCCGTTGCGGTCATAGATATAACCACGGGCAGGTGCCAGAGGTTGTAAGCGAATTCGGTTCTTATCTGAGGCCGTTGTAAAGTCATCGTAATGAACAATCTGTAAATATGCATAACGACAGATCAGTAACAGGAGAAAAAAACCGACCAGAAAAATGGCAAAGAAGATTCGACCCTTATAAATGCGCTTTTCTTGTTGCATGTTTTTTAAAGGAAAGTGCTGTTTCATAGGGTGTCGACTTAATTACAGAGGTGAGAGATACAAAGACGCAATATTTTAACGTAAGTTGCATGATCATACTGTAGAATTTTCAACAATTCATGCAAATGTTGACGCGACAGTTTTTGACTTTGCAGACATTAAAATTATAGGGTCTTGTATATTAGAAGCAAAATAATTCTGTTAAAGTCACAAACTATTCGAAATAGGATTTTCCAATACAGACATAGGGAAAATGGAGAAAATAATGAGAAAAATTTGCCTTTTATTATCGGTTTTAACACTTACGGGCTTAAGTCATGCGGATGATAATCCATTTATGCCTGAGCCTAAATTGAAAGATGCAAACGTTTCAACATGGAATGTCGGGGCAGGTTTTACTAAAAAATTATTACATGGCAATTTGGAATGGGTCAATCCTTACGGGATCGCCTATGCGAAAGCAGGCGCTTTCTTAAATGATGACAACGAAATTGGTGGACAAGTCGGTTTTCGCTATCCGTACTATCTAACTGGTACTGATAAAAATGGTTATTACGTTGGGGTCTATGCAGGCCATCTAGACAGTAAAAATTATGGCGGTAAGCAAAAAGCCAACCTGGGTGTTGGTGCTGATCTTGCATATGTCTGGCTGAACAGTGAACGGATTAGTACCTTCAGCGTCGGCGCAGGAGTACGTGAAAAATTAGAAGATGGGGATGGCAACACGGTGAAAAAAGCACAACCCGTGTTGCAGTTTTCTTACACCTTAAGTTTTGGTTTATAAGAGGAGAATGCAGATTTATTCTTTTATAAGCCATCATGTATCAATAATTCTGAGAGTCATGCATGTTTGATTACGTCAATGAATTGTGGCAGATTTTCTTAAATCGACCAGACCATCTGGCAGTGTTAAGTATCATTCCCGTGACCGCCTTTGTAACTTGGGCGCACGTGTGGATGGCACTGAAAATGGTATTTTACCCAATTAATTTCTGGGGATTCCATTTAGGCCCGTTACCTGTCGGTTGGCAAGGGATCGTGCCGCGTAAAGCTGGACGTATTTCAGGCATCATTACCGATAATACCTTATCTAAATTGGGATCACTGCGCGAGTTTCTGGAAGCCATGGACCCTGAAGATATGGCCATGATTATTGGTGAACAGGTCGGTTTTGAGCTTGAACACCTGATTGATGAGGTGATGATCGATCGTAATGCGGTGCTCTGGGAAAATCTGCCTTATTCGATTAAACGCCGTATCTATGCACAAGCCCATAAACAATTGCCCAATACGCTTAGAGAACTTGTGACTGAGCTGACCATGAACGTCGAGTCATTGGTCGATATGCGTGAAATGGTGGTGAGCCAGATGGAAGGTGACCGCCGTTTAATGGTGCGCATGTTCCTGAAAGTAGGTCAGAAAGAGATCAACTTTATTTGGCATATCAGTGCGCTAATTGGTATGTTCTTTGGTATTTTCCAGATGATCGTCTGGTTTGTGGTGCCTTGGCACTGGACCGTCCCGTTCTGGGCGGCCATCTGGGGCTTTTTAACCAACTGGATCGCCATCTGGATGGTCTTCAATCCGATTGAACCACACTATATCCGCTATCCACAGATCTTCCGTTTGACCAAAGACCGTAAATTCCCGTGGATTATACCTGTCTTGAAGATTGGAACCTACAATGTCCAAGGTGCATTTATGAAGCGTCAGGAAGAGGTTTCGGATGTATTTGCCAGTGTAGTGACTGAAGATCTAATTACCTTAAAATCGATCATGACAGAGATGATGTATGGCAGCAAGAAAGACAAAACCCGTCGTATTGTCAAGCGCCATATCAATGAAATCATGGAAACCCCATTAGTCAGAACCTCTTTGCAGCTTTCATTAGGGCCAAGAGAGTATGCTAGACTCAAGACTGACTTGATTGATCGCTCAATTGAAATTACCATGGGACCAGTATGTGACCCAGCTCTGAATGCAAGTCGTGCGCAGAAGATCTTTCAAATGTTTAGAGACCGCATCCGTGAACTAACACCGAAAGAGTTCCAGAATTTATTGCGTCCTGCTTTCCAGGAAGATGAGTGGATTTTGATTGTACTAGGTGGAGTGACTGGTTTCTTTGCTGGTTTAATTCACTTATTTGTTGCTTTCTTATAATTAATTTGATGTTGGTTGAGCGATAACTCTGTATGATATTGCTCAATTTAAGATTTATTGTTTTTAAATGAGGATGTTCTTTTATGCGCATTATTTTACTCGGACCACCTGGGGCAGGCAAAGGTACTCAAGCTCAGTTGATCTGTAAGCGCTACAATATCCCACAAATTTCAACCGGTGATATGCTCCGTGCTGCAATTCGTGAAGGTACTGAACTTGGCTTAAAAGCAAAAAGTGTCATGGAGTCAGGCGGTTTAGTTTCTGATGAATTGATCATTGGTTTGGTGAAAGAGCGTATTGCTCAGCCTGATTGTGAAAATGGTTGTATCTTTGACGGTTTCCCACGCACAATTCCACAAGCTGAAGCATTAGAATCAGCGGGCATCAGCATTGATCATGTGATCGAAATTGATGTACCGGATGAAGAGATCGTGCAACGTCTTTCTGGACGTCGTCAGCATCCAGCTTCTGGCCGTGTTTATCACACGGTTTACAATCCACCAAAAGTGGAAGGTAAAGATGACGAAACCGGCGAAGACCTGGTACAACGTCCGGATGACCAGGAAGAAACCATTCGTAAGCGTCTTGGTTCTTACCACAGCGAAACTGAGCAATTGGTTGGCTTCTATCAAGGTCGTGCTGCGTCTGGTGAAAATGCACCGACTTACGATAAGCTAGATGGTTTACGTGCAATTGAAGACGTTCAAAAAGAATTATTTGCGATTTTAGATAAATAATCTGAATTGCAGACAATAAAAGAGCTCTGGTATAGGGCTCTTTTTATTTTGGAGAAAGACCATGCTACTAAAAGTTGTTCTGATTTTAGTTGTAATTTTTAGCTTGGTTTTACTGTTGTTTTTATTGTATCAAAGCCAAAAAATGTTGCGTCATGTGCAGAAACAGCAGGCTTTGGAAAATAAACTGAACGGTAAAGCACGTCAGCTACATCCAAAATTACAGCAGCATAAAAAACCTCAGGATTAACTGAGGTTTTTGACAGCAATGGCTTTGTTTGCGCCAAATTCAAAGCGATCCGGCCAGTTACAGACATCGGCAACCACACATTCATCACATTTCGGTTTACGTGCGATACAGCAATAACGACCGTGCAAGATTAGCCAGTGATGCGCATCGATAATAAACTCTTTGGGAATCACTTTAATCAAGCGATCTTCAACCTCGAGCACATTTTTACCCACTGCCAGACCTGTACGATTTCCCACACGGAAAATATGGGTATCGACCGCCATAGTCGGCTGACCAAATGCAGTATTTAGTACCACATTGGCGGTTTTACGGCCTACACCTGGTAAAGCTTCCAGTTCTTTACGTGTTTCTGGAATTTTGCCCTGATACTGCTCTACCAGAATACGACAGGTTTTAATCACATTCTCGGCTTTAGAATTATACAGGCCGATGGTCTTGATATATTCTTTTAAGCCATCCACCCCCAGATTTAAAATCGCCTGAGCGGTATTGGCAACTGGGTAGAGTTTATCGGTGGCCTTGTTGACACTCACATCGGTTGCCTGAGCAGACAGCAGAACCGCAATCAGCAATTCAAACGGTGAAGAATAGTTCAGCTCGGTTTGTGGATGCGGTCTTTGTTCACGTAAACGTTCGAAAAAAGTCTGAATCTGCTTTTTGGTCATATTTTTAACGGGCATTTAGATGTCCTGCAATTCATTTAAACGTTGTTGTAAAGCCAGTAACTGGGCTTGTTTTTGCTCATCTGCACGGACACTCAGCTGTTTTTCCAGTTTCTTGATCTGCGTGCGTACTTTGGCAAGTTCAATGGTAGTTTTAGCATCCAGTGCTGGCGTTTCTTTGGGTTTATCCACGAGGGTAATCACAGGCACATTGTTGAGTGCCTGAGAAAACTGGGCAAAGAATTCCACATCAATTTCTGCACGGACAATCGGGCCTTTACGGCTTAAACGACGTTTCTCTTCACGTTGAATATGTGCGTAGTAACGATGTCTTAAATCGTCCTGTTCAACGCTGCGTTGTTCTGCGCTTGGCAAGGGTTGGCTGTCTGCCACCAGATCAATGCAATCCACTGGACAAGGCGGAATACATAACTCACAGCCTGTACACAGATCGGTCAAAATGCTATGCATCAGCTTACCACTGCCGATAATTGCATCCACTGGGCAGGCACTAATACACTTGGTACAGCCAATACATTCATCTTCCCGAATGATCGCTTTCATACGCTGTGGACGACCATCCGCTTGAATTTCCCAGACACTGGGTTCAGCCGGAAGAGAAGGACGTTGCAATAGCGCTGCCAATGCATCAGCAACCGGTTGGCCACCCGGTACACACTTATTTGCCTCTTCGCCTTCTGCAATCGATTTTGCATAAGGTAAACATCCATCACGATGACCACATAAACCACATTGTGTCTGTGGTAAGAGCTGATCTATTTGGACGATAAGAGAATGTTGTACGGTTGATGACATGGACATGGATGAAGCAAAAAACAGGGAGTCTAGTATAGCAAATAATGACTTTAGGCGGGGTCGCCAAGCTGGAAAATCATCCAGATCGCATGTTTGTTTTTTGCTTGAAAATAGTGCGATTGTTGATGTTTTTTAGTGCGAACTAAAAATAGGACCGCGATATGAAGGATAAAGCTGGAAAAATATCACCGCATTTTTTTAAGCAATTTTAGGTACATTTATTATAAAAATAATGAACATTTATTTAAATAAGTTTTTGATTATTAATGATATAAAGTTTGGCCTAAAAAATAATATTGTGATGCAATAGTAATCTGTATTAAATATATGCGATATTCTATTTTGGTGCATTTTTCGCACCAAGATAAATCATGGACTTGGGGGTGAATGTTGAAGTACAACAGCTTAAATGACTTTCTGGATTATGTTAAAGCGAGAGATCCTAATCAACCTGAATTTTTACAAGCTGTCGAAGAGGTCATGACCAGTTTGTGGCCGTTCATTGAGAAAAATCCTAAGTATGCTCAATATGGTCTGCTCGAGCGTCTGGTTGAACCTGAACGCGCCATCCAGTTCAGAGTATCGTGGATGGATGACCAGGGTCAAACCCATGTGAACCGTGCTTTCCGGGTGCAATACAACTCAGCGATCGGGCCTTATAAAGGGGGAATGCGTTTTCACCCTTCAGTGAATCTTTCAATCTTAAAGTTTTTAGGCTTTGAACAAACCTTTAAAAATGCCTTAACGACGCTACCCATGGGCGGCGGTAAAGGCGGTTCTGATTTTGATCCGAAAGGTAAATCAGATGCCGAGATCATGCGTTTTTGTCAGGCATTAATGCTGGAGCTCTATCGCCATCTCGGTTCGAATACCGATATTCCGGCAGGGGATATTGGGGTCGGTGGTCGTGAAGTTGGCTACATGACCGGCATGATGAAGAAGCTGAGCAATGACACTTCTTGTGTCTTTACCGGTAAAGGGATTTCATTTGGAGGTTCCTTGGCCCGTCCTGAAGCGACAGGTTATGGCACGGTTTACTTTGCAGAAGAAATGCTGAAAACCCGTGGCGAAAGCTTTGCAGGTAAAACGGTTTCGATCTCAGGTTCTGGTAATGTTGCACAATATGCAGCAGAAAAAGCCATGTTCCTGGGCGCAAAGGTAGTGACCTTGTCAGATTCAAACGGCACAGTCTATTTAAAGAATGGTTTCAGCAAAGCATTACTTGATGAAGTGATGGAACTGAAAAATGAAAAACGTGGCCGTATTTCCGAGTTTGCTTCAAAACATGGTTTCGAATATTTCGAAGGTCAAACACCTTGGCATATTCCTGCGGATATTGCTTTACCGTGTGCGACACAAAATGAGTTAAAAGCGGAAGATGCTGCAACTTTGCTGGCAAATGGCGTGATTTGTGTTGCAGAAGGGGCCAACATGCCATCAACGCTTGAGGCGGTTGAAAAGTTTGTTGAAGCGAAGATTTTGTATGCACCCGGTAAAGCTTCGAATGCGGGTGGCGTTGCAACCTCAGGTCTTGAGATGTCCCAAAATGCTAACCGCTTGGGCTGGTCTTTTGAACAGGTCGATGAGCGCTTACATGCAATCATGAAAGAGATTCATCGTAACTGTGTCAAATATGGTACTCAGGAAGATGGCTCAATCAATTATGTTGATGGTGCCAATATTGCGGGTTTTGTAAAGGTTGCTGATGCCATTTTAGCGCAGGGTATTTATTAAAAATCTCCCTTTAATCAAGAGGGACCTCCCATAAAAAAATCCGATGTTAAGACATCGGATTTTTTTATTTACAGCTATGAATTACGGTTTTTTAACAATCTCTTGTTCAACAACCATATCGAGTACGTCTGCAATGCTTGATTGATCAGCAGCTGGGTTTTGAATGTCAAAACGCTTCACACGTACAATCACACGTTGTTGTGGATTGTGCTCAAAACCTTCGATTTGACCGTAGTAAAGCGACCAGTTTTTGTCAGCGTAAGTTTTTAAACCTTTGTCGTCATATTTAACTTCACGCACTTGCATACAGGTTTGTGGCGCAACGCCTGTGCAAGATTTAGTTTCTGGTGCAATTTCCAAGAAAACAGTTTTACCTTCAGACTGGTATTTTGCTTCAGGTGTCATTTTACCCACGAATGTATATTTTTGACCTTTTGCATCCGCGATGACCAAAGTTGGTTGTTCTGGATTGCTTGTATTCACTTCATAAGCGATTTTACGTTTTTGTAAAAGGTCACCCGCAAACTGTTCCTGTTTCATCAATGCAGGTTCACAAGCCATCATTGTTGAAGCCAACGCACCGGTCACAATCGCGCCGTTTTCGATTTTCCAAGAGGTATTTTGACGGTTACAACCTGTATCTACAGATAAACGGTCATTGCCTAAGAAGCTTAATACGATTGGACGTTTAGTATCAGCAGGTTGATATGACCAGGTATAATTGGTCAATACATTGTTATTTGTCACTTTAGCACCTGTGAATACGTGTTTTTGACCTTTGCTGTCCGTCACAGTCAAGATTGCCTGACCATTCACCGTACTAATTTCAAAAGGTACTTTTTTCTCGCTGAAAATATCAGCAGATAAACGTTCTTGTTGCATTAAATCGTCTGCACACGCCATCATGGTTGATACCAGTGGAGAAGTGACAATGGTATTGCCTTCAACTTTCCAAGTACCGCCCTGATTGTTACAACCGGTTTGGATTGCAAGCTTCTGGTCTGCACCAAATGCTAAAACTAAAGGTTTAGACGCTTTTGAACCTTGGTAAGTCCAGTTGTATTCAGCCAAATTTTTTGCAGCAGTTGTATTAATTTGTGAAATCACGTTATCAGTCACATTTTGTACCGTTTGACACGCCATTAAAGAAAGTGGAAGTAAGGCAAGAACTAAATATTTAATTTTCATATTCAAAACAACGGGAAATAAATAACAGACCTAAGCTTAAAGTATTCTTAAAAAAAGAGCATGGGTGCCACTTAGGCATTAAGTTTGTTAAATGTTTCTATTTGTAAATTTTAAAAAATATAATGGATTTATAGGCTTGCTAATATTATATGCAAGCCTATTTTGTTTTTATGTGATTCAGTATGCAATTTAGTCGAATCGGTAAATATCCATCCCGAGGGAGCCCATCGAGAAGCTGCTGTGCACAATATTAAAGCGATTTCCTGTGCCCATAGCAAAGAAAAGTGGTGCAAAATGCTCTAGAGAGGGGTGATTTCTCTGTACATAGGGTAAGGATGGCCAGTCCAGCACAGCATCATAATCCTGATGAGTCAGTTTGTTGACCACTGCATTGCGGAAAGTGCTGGCCCAAACTGGCACATCGGCGTCTGCTTGCCAGGAAAGTTCAGCCAGATTATGGGTGATACTGCCTGAGCCGATCAGTAAAATCTGTTGTTCACGCAGTGGTGAAAGTACTTGTCCAATTTTATAAATCTCGTCGGCATTCATATGTATCGGTAATGAGATTTCAATCACCGGAATATCTGCATCTGGATACATATGCAGTAACGGCATCCAGACTCCATGATCTCGTGGACGGGTACTGTTGGCATGCGCAGCCAAACCTGCTTCAGCAAACAGCTTCAATATTTCTTCTGCCAACTGCGGTGCGCCAGGTGCCGGGTAGCGAATCTCATAAAGTGCAGGTGGAAAACCACGAAAGTCATGCCAAGTTTCAGGGCGTGTCGATGTACTGACTTCCAGCGCCTGACTTTCCCAATGTGCCGACATGACAATAATCGCTTGAGGTTTAGGCAGGTTGCTACTCAAGCGATTTAAGGCCGGGCCAACCTGTTCCGGGTCAAGGGCAAGCATAGGCGAACCATGAGAAATAAAGAGTCCGGGTAAGGTCTGGAAAGTCATATAGGGCACCTGATTAAAATGACATGATTATCGTGACAAAAAAGTGATGACAATGACAGCCATTAAACGTCAACATATTGTTCTAAAATCAGAACAGCCTTTAGGCCCGATGATAAGGATGATTATGGTTAATACTCATCGCTCTATATAACTGTTCAATTAGCAGGATACGCACCATCGGGTGGGGCATGGTCAATTTCGATAATGACCAATGCCAGGCTGCTGCCTTACGAACCGCATCTGAATGTCCATCCGGCCCACCAATTGCAAGCGCAATATCATTGCCTTCCAGCATCCAGTGTTTCATGGTATCTGCCAGTTTCTCGGTACTGAGTTCGCGCCCGCCGACTTCTAAGGCAATCAAGGTTTCATTTGGCTTGAGCGCATTTAAAATACTTTCACCTTCAATTTGACAGTATTTTAAAATATCTGCTTCGGAGTCATTTTTTCCGCGTTTTGCCATCGGTAGTTCAATCACTTGTGTTTGCACGAATGGCTGGATACGTTTGAAATAGTCTTCAAATCCGGTAAGAACCCAAGCAGGCATTTTTTGACCAATGGTAAGAATGCGAATTTTCATAAGAACGGCTTATTTGGCAAATTCCACACATTATAAATGTTGCGGACCCGCATAGGGCAAAAGCTGCGGTTTATCTTGTCATAAATAATACAAAAAGCTGTTTTATATTTCCCATAAAAAACGCAGCTCAAAATGCGTATGAGCTGCGATCAAAGAGCCATCCGTCTGGAGTTCAGATGGCACTAAAATGAGTTCACTGAGTCAAACTTGATCTTTGTTTTATCGACTCTATTTTATTATGCAAGATATTGGTTATTTTTCAACCAGAAGATGTAACAAAAAAAGAGAGCCGAAGCTCTCTCTTTTATCAGTTACTGCTTAGTGACGTGCAGCTTTTGCCTCTTCCACCGGTTTTACAATCGGTGTTTTAGGTAAAGGCTTTGGTGTATCCGTTAACGCTAAAGGCAGGATTTCATCAATACTTTTCACAGCCTTGATTTCTAAACCTTCTTTCACGTTATCTGGAATCTCAGCCAAGTCGCGAACGTTATCTTGTGGAATGAAGACCAGCTTGATTCCGCCGCGGTGTGCTGCAAGAAGTTTCTCTTTCAGACCACCAATACGCATCGCACGGCCACCGAGACTGGTTTCACCGGTCATGGCGATATCTGGACGAATCGGAATACCTGTGAATGCCGATACAAGGGCAGTCGTAAGAGCTAAACCAGCAGATGGACCATCTTTTGGTGTTGCACCTTCAGGTAAATGCACGTGAACATCGGTTTCTTCAAAACGTGAAGATTCAATGCCCAATTCATCCGCACGGGTACGTACCACGGTCATTGCTGCGGTAATCGACTCTTTCATAACATCACCGAGTGAACCGGTTGTAATGAATTTACCTTTACCTTTAACTGCAGCAACCTCAATGGTCAGCAATTCACCACCAACAGACGTCCAAGCCAGACCGTTGACACGACCCACCTGTGCTTCATCTTCTGCGATACCAAAGTCAAACTTATGCGGACCCAAGTATTCAGGAAGATTGGCAGAAGTCACGTCAATCTGTAAGTTTTTCGACTTCTTGCTGACCGCTTCTTTTACCACTTTACGGGCAATTTTAGAGACTTCACGCTCTAAGCTACGAACACCCGCTTCACGTGTATAACGTTGTACGATGTCACGGATTGCTTCTTCATGAACAGTCAATTCTTTAGTACGTAAGCCATTGTTCTTGATTGCTTTCGGAACAAGGTAACGTTCAGCAATATTGACTTTTTCATCTTCGGTATAACCCGGTAGACGAATCACTTCCATACGGTCCAGTAAGGCCTCTGGAATATTCATGCTGTTTGCGGTACAGATGAACATCACTTCAGAAAGGTCAAGATCAAGATCTAAATAATGGTCATTGAACTTGCTGTTTTGTGATGGATCTAGAACTTCAAGCAAGGCTGATGCCGGGTCGCCACGATAATCTTGTGCCATCTTGTCAATTTCGTCGAGTAAGAACAATGGGTTCTTCACACCAACTTTTGTCAACGACTGCACGATTTTACCTGGCATCGCACCGATATAGGTACGACGGTGACCACGAATTTCAGCTTCATCACGTACACCACCGAGTGCCATACGAACAAACTCACGGCCTGTCGCTTTGGCAACAGATTCGCCAAGCGATGTTTTACCCACACCTGGAGGACCGACGAGACAGAGGATCGGACCTTTGAGTTTTTTCACACGAGACTGAACCGCAAGATATTCCACAATACGATCTTTAACGTCATCTAGGCCGTAATGATCGGTATCAAGAATTTCCTGAGCTTTATTCAGGTTAATGCTCACCTTGCTGGCTTTGTTCCATGGCGTATCCAAAATTACTTCCAGATAGTTGCGAACTACAGCGGCTTCACTTGAAGCAGGTTGCATGGCCTTAAGTTTACGAAACTCAGCTTCAGCTTTTTTGCGGACGTGTTCAGGTAAATCGGCTTCAGCCAGACGTTTTTCAATTTCTGCAACGTCATCTTCAGCCCCGCCATTCATATCGGAAAGTTCACGTTGAATGACTTTCATTTTTTCATTTAGAAAGTATTCACGTTGGTTCTTTTCCATTTGGCGTTTTACACTGTCGTGCAGCGTTTGTTCAATTTGCTGTTCAGCAGATTGATTCATCAAATAATTCATCAACTCTTGCAAGTGAGCTTCAAATTCATCGTGCTCTAAAAATTTTTGTTTGACTTCAATATTTAAAGGCACACGAGTGGCAACGAAGAACATCAATTGTAATAAGTCTTCAATTTTATTTGCTGCTGCGACGAGTTCACGCGCATTACGTAATTTTGCTTCGGCATATTGAGCAAAAAGGGTACGTAATTCATTTAAGCGAGTTTCTTGGGTCTCTTGATCCAAAGATAATGTCATTGGGCTTAAATGGTGTTCAGCTGTTAAGTATTCTTCACCATCAATAATACGTTCTAACTTAGAACGGTGTAGGCCTTCGATCAGTACTTTAATGCAGTTTTCATCATTTTCATGATTAACAACCTGTACGATTTTAGCCACAGTTCCATATTGATAGAGATTATCGTGATCAATTTCTTCTGTAAGCGAATCTTTTTGCGCAACTACAAATACTAAATTGTCACTGTTACGAGCCACATCCACTGCATTGATCGATTTTTCACGACCCACGAATAGCGCAATTTGCATGTGCGGATACACCACAACATCACGTAACGCTAATAGTGGTAATACACTTGGAACCTGTGGCTCTAAGCTTGTTTCATTATTTAAAATATATTCAGACATGGGCACTCCTAATGAGTGACAACGGTGTTGCCATGTTTTTTATAGTGATGTGCATTTTAAAAATTACAAGGGTTTTTACTTAGAAAATATAAAAAAAAGACTAAATTACTCAAGATTTAGGGCCGTGATAACAAAAAGTACGAGTTAGCGCTTGAAAAAATAGAATTTTTTAGGCGTGAGTAATCCATCTAGAGGTTGATCCCATTTCTCCCGTAATAAAGGTTGTTGTATATATTGGAAGTCATGGGCCAGGCCAAGACGATAAGGACGTTGTTGAGCACTGGCTAGAGTCCGGTCATAAAAACCACCTCCCATGCCGATACGTGTTCCCCGATAATCACAGGCCAGCAAAGGCATAAGCAGTAGATCGAGTCGGGAAACATGGTGGCCGCGATTTGCCATGGGTTCCTTCATCCCAAGCGGATGGTGTGAAAAGCGTTGATTAAGATATTGCTTTGAATGCACCCGGACCCAGACCAGTTGCCGGTTCATATTACAGATCATGGGTAAATAGACCTGTTTTCCGTGCTGAAAACAGAGTTTTAGAATTTTGTGAGTATGAATTTCACCAAAGGCATGTAGATACAGCCCGATTTTTCTTGATGTTTGAAAAGGGACTGATTTTCTGAGCTGAAACAAAACCTGCTGTTCAGCTTGCTTTTGTTGATAAGAGGAGAGTTGTCTTCTTTTAACGCGTAGCTGTTTTCTTAATAATTTTAAATCTTGGCCCATAAGATTGCAGCAATATTTTGGATAAGAGAATCATACTCGATTTAGCAAACAATATCTAAAACCCAGTGTTTTGGAATTTATAAGTAAAAATTGATAGTGTTGTGGTTATTTTTATTCCAGCTAATAAATGGTTTTTTGATTACTTATTTCAATAATTAATGATAATTAAAGGTATTGAATATTATTTTGCTTTGTTTTATTGAGTTTTTGCTCTACTTTTCATTTTATTTATAAAAAGAAACAAAATGAAGACAAAATAAAACATAGAATTATTTTTGTAGTTAAATCATGGATTTATTTTATATGATTTTTTAATAATATGAGAAATAAGTCTCACATTTTATCAAAAAATGTTCACTGTATCTTTACCAATTTACTCGGGTTTATTAGCATCCGCGTCTCTTTTTTAGCGCTGACACTAAAAATGCTCATTTGCATTTTTAGACCATCCATAACTGTAGTAAACGTCTGAGAATTTTTATGAACAAAGTATATAAAGTGGTTTGGAATGCATCTATTGGAGCATGGGTCGCAACTTCTGAACTGGCAAAAAGTAGAACCAAGACTAAATCTAAAATTTCAAATCTAACCGCTGCAGTATTGGTTGGTGCAATTAGTTTTTCTCCTGCAGCATTTGCGGCACAAGGTATTGAAAATGGAAAAGGGCCGGGAACAGGTATTTCATCTGCTCAATGTGTAGAAACTCAAGCAAGTGCTGGTAATCGTTCTGATATTGCAATTGGTTGTGGTTCTAAAACAACCGCTTTAGGGCGTGGTTCATTAATTGCAGACCGTAATAATCCATATAACAACACTACGGGTGCATTCGCTGATGGGGGCAATAAAGAGGGTGGATCAATTGCCTTTGGTACAGGAGCAAATGTTGAGAAAGGCTTGGGTACTGCAATTGGTTCTTATGCATCAGTAAAAGAAATTGCAGGTGTTGCCATTGGTACTGGAGCACTGTCTGCCGGTAATACTGCACTTGCGATTGGTCGTCAGTCAGCAGCAATTGGAGATTTCTCTCAGGCTATTGGTAACGTGGCTGCTGCGACAGGGAAAGGTTCATTAGCGATTGGTCACTCTGCAACAGCAGAAGGTTACCGTTCAATTGCAATTGGTTCACCTGATATTGAAAATGCCGGTTCTGTCGCAGGTCAGGCAGGTGCTTCATATCAGCCAAACATGGCGACCAAGGCAACAGGTAAAGATTCGATTGCATTTGGTGGTGGTGCGGTTGCGACCCAGGAAAACTCTTTGGCAATTGGTGCATTTTCATCTTCTACAGGTAAAAAATCAGTTGCGATTGGTACCGGTGCTAAGGCAAACAAAGACGATGCAGTTGTTATCGGTGACCAGGCAGAAGCTTCTTTTGATGGTGGTGTCGCTGTTGGTAAAGGTGCGCGTTCAGAAGCAGAAAACAGTATTGCACTAGGAAAAGATTCAAAAGCAACTCAGGCGACAGGCGAAAGTTTCCTGACCAAGCAAGCTGCTCCAACAGGCGTTTTGTCTATTGGTGATGTGGGTGCTGAACGTCGTATCCAGAATGTTGCAGATGGTGCTGTTGACTCTGATGCTGCTACTGTTCGTCAGTTAAAAGCGGCACGTACCCATTATGTCAGCGTAAATGATAATGGTGTACAAGGCGGTAACTATGAGAATGATGGCGCAAAAGGTCTTAATTCGATTGCTGTTGGTGTAAATGCAAGTTCAGCTGGACGTGAAGCGATGGCAATGGGAAGTGGTGCCCAGGCTGTAGGTTCAGGTTCTGTTGCGATGGGTGCAAGTGCCAATACGGTTGGTCGTGGTGATGTAGCGATTGGTCGTGGCTCATCGACCAAAGGTGCAGAAGGGATAAATAGTAACCAGTCTATTGCAATCGGTGACCAGACTAAGGCGATTGGTGACCAGTCTGTGGCAATTGGTGCAGATGTTATTGCACGCGGTAACTCATCCGTTGCCATTGGTGGTGATGATGTTGATAAAATTGCACGAGATACTGAGTTAAGTCAAAAATATACTGACATTACAGGTGGTGTATTAAAAGCGGGTAGTTATCCAACCACTGAAGCGAATCATGGTTCAACAGCAGTTGGTACTCAGGCTTTAGGTACAGGTGCATTTTCGTCTGCATTTGGTATGACCTCTAAAGCAACAGGTGATGCATCAGCTGCATTTGGTGTGATGTCAAATGCATCAGGTAAAGGTGCTGCTGCATTTGGTGCGGTCGCTCAGGCGACAGGCGATGGCGCATCGGCAATGGGGATTAACTCACTTGCGTCTGGGACCAATTCAACTGCAATTGGTTCGGGTAATAAACCAGGCGAAGGTGCGACTGCAACAGGTAATGGTGCTGCTGCAATCGGTAGCAATGCCAAAGCAACGGGTGATAGTGCTGCTGCGGTAGGTAAAGGTGCTGAAGCAAGCAATGAAAATGCTGCTGCGATTGGTGGCGGTGCCAAGGCGACAGGCAAAAACGCTGCTGCAATTGGTGGCGGTGCTTTAGCTGATCAGGAAAATGCAGTTGCTGTGGGTCAAGGTGCGCAATCTCTGGTTGTCGGTGGTGTAGCCTTAGGTGCACGCAGCCGGGTTGAAGCAGAAAACAGTGTGGCATTAGGACAAGATGCAGTTGCGACAGAAGCAACTGGAAACTCATTCCTCACCAATCGTGATGCATCAATGTCAAATGGTGTGATCTCTGTTGGTTCTGCGGGTAAAGAGCGCCGTATCACCAATGTTGAAGATGGTGCAGCTGATTCTGATGCCGTGACTGTTCGTCAGCTTAAACATGTTGATGCTCGTGTGAATGAGAATGCGCAAAACATTACCAATCTGGATCAGAAAATTGATAACACCAAAACTGATTTGGGCAATCAAATTGCAGATACCAATAAAAATCTGAATGATGCTAAAACAGATTTAGGTAATCAAATTAACAATACTAAAACTGAGCTAAATAGCAAGATTGATAACACCAAGACCGAGTTGCAAAACAAGGGCTTGAACTTTGCTGGTAATGCAGGTGCAGACGTTCATCGTAACTTAGGTGACAAGCTCAACATCGTGGGTGGTGCTGATGCTGCAACAGCAGAAGACAAGACCAGCGGTGAAAATGTCATTACCCGTACTACTGAAGATGGCATCAAAATTGAATTGTTGAAAGATGCGAAGTTCGACAGCATCACCACTGGCGATAGCGTACTCAACAACAACGGTTTAACCATCAAAGATGGCGCAAGCATCACTAAAGATGGCATCAATGCAGGTAATAAAGTTATTACTAACGTTGCTGATGGTGTAAATGGTAAAGATGCAGTCAATGTTGACCAGTTAACCAAAACCAAAGATGGTCTGGATAACAAGATTACCGATACCAACAACAAGTTAGATGATGCTAAAAAAGACTTGGGTAACCAGATCACGGATACCAATAACAAGTTAAATGACACTAAAGATCAGTTAACTAATCAGATTACTGATACCAAGACTGAGCTAAACAGCAAGATTGACAATACCAAGACCGAGTTGCAAAACAAGGGCTTGAACTTTGCTGGTAATGCCGGTGCAGACGTTCATCGTAACTTGGGTGACAAACTCAACATCGTGGGTGGCGCTGATGCTGCAACAGCAGAAGACAAGACTAGCGGTGAAAATGTCATTACCCGTACGACAGCAGATGGCATCAAAATCGAATTGTTGAAAGATGCGAAGTTCGACAGCATCACCACTGGCGATAGCGTACTCAACAACAACGGTTTAACCATCAAAGATGGTGCAAGCATCACTAAAGATGGCATCAATGCAGGTAATAAAGTTATTGCTAACGTTGCTGATGGTATAAATGGTAAAGATGCAGTCAATGTTGACCAGTTAACCAAAACCAAAGATGGTCTGGATAACAAGATTACCGATACCAACAACAAGTTAGATGACGCTAAAAAAGACTTGGGTAACCAGATCACGGATACCAATAACAAGTTAAATGACACTAAAGATCAGTTAACTAATCAGATTACTGATACCAAGACTGAGCTAAACAGCAAGATTGACAATACCAAGACCGAGTTGCAAAACAAGGGCTTGAACTTTGCTGGCAATGCGGGTAAAGATGTTCATCGTAACTTGGGTGACAAGTTCAACATCGTAGGTGGAGCGGATGCTGCAACAGCAGAAGACAAGACCAGTGGTGAAAATGTCATTACCCGTACGACAGCAGATGGCATCAAGATTGAATTGTTGAAAGATGCGAAGTTCGACAGCATCACCACTGGCGACAGCGTATTGAATAACAATGGCTTAACCATCAAAGATGGCCCAAGCATCACTAAAGATGGTATCAATGCAGGTAATAAAGTTATTACTAACGTTGCTGATGGTGTAAATGGTAAAGATGCAGTGAATGTTGACCAGTTAACCAAAACCAAAGATGGTCTGGATAACAAGATTACCGATACCAACAACAAGTTAGACGATGCTAAAAAAGACTTGGGTAACCAGATCACGGATACCAATAACAAGTTAAATGACACTAAAGATCAGTTAACCACTCAGATTACCGATACCAAGACTGAGCTAAACAGCAAGATTGACAACACCAAGACCGAGTTGGAAAACAAGGGCTTGAACTTTGCTGGTAATGCCGGTGCAGACGTTCATCGTAAGTTGGGTGACAAGCTCAACATCGTGGGTGGTGCTGATGCTGCAACAGCAGAAGACAAGACTAGCGGTGAAAACGTCATTACCCGTACTACAGCAGATGGCATCAAGATCGAATTGTTGAAAGACGCGAAATTCGATAGCATCACCACTGGCGACAGCGTATTGAACAACAATGGCTTAACCATCAAAGATGGCCCAAGCATCACTAAAGATGGTATCAATGCAGGTAATAAAGTTATTACTAACGTTGCTGACGGTTCAATTGCCAATGGCTCTAAAGATGCGGTGAATGGCGGTCAGATCAAGCATATTTCTGACAGCATCAAGAACAGCATCGGTGGTAACACTACGGTTAATCCGGATGGTAGCATCACTACGAATAACATTGGTGGTACAGGCAAAAACAACATCAATGATGCAATCAGCAATGTGAAAGACGCTGCAACCAAAGCGAAAACCACAGTGACTGAAGGCGACAACATTGTTGTTAAAGAAACGACCAATAAAGATGGCAGTACCAACTACGAAGTATCGACCAAGAAAGACCTGACCTTAGACAGCGTAACGACTGGCGACAGCGTACTCAACAACAATGGCTTAACCATCAAAGATGGCGCAAGCATCACTAAAGATGGCATCAATGCAGGTAATAAAGTCATTACCAACGTTGCTGACGGTTCAATTGCCAATGGTTCTAAAGATGCCGTGAATGGCGGTCAGATCAAGCATATTTCTGACAGCATCAAGAACAGCATCGGTGGTAACACTACGGTGAATCCGGACGGTAGCATTACCACAAATAACATTGGTGGCACAGGTAAAAACAACATCAATGATGCGATCAAGTCAGTCGATGACAAGGTGACTAATGGTGTAAATGACTTGACCAATAAAGGTCTAAACTTTGCTGGCAATGCAGGTGCAGACGTTCATCGTAAGTTGGGTGACAAATTAAACATCGTGGGTGGTGCTGATGCAGCAACAGCAGAAGACAAGACCAGCGGTGAAAATGTCATTACCCGTACGACAGCAGATGGCATCAAGATCGAATTGTTGAAAGATGCGAAGTTCGACAGCATCACCACTGGCGACAGCGTATTGAACAACAATGGCTTAACCATCAAAGATGGCCCAAGCATCACTAAAGACGGCATCAATGCAGGTAATAAAGTCATTACCAACGTTGCTGACGGTTCAATTGCCAATGGTTCTAAAGATGCTGTGAATGGCGGTCAGATCAAGCATATTTCTGACAGCATCAAGAACAGCATCGGTGGTAACACTACGGTTAATCCGGACGGTAGCATCACCACGAATAACATTGGTGGTACAGGTAAAAACAACATCAATGATGCGATCAGCAATGTGAAAGACGCTGCAACCAAAGCGAAAACCACAGTGACTGAAGGCGACAACATTGTTGTTAAGGAAACGACCAATAAAGATGGCAGTACCAACTACGAAGTATCGACCAAGAAAGACCTGACCTTAGACAGCGTAACGACTGGCGATAGCGTACTCAACAATAATGGCTTAACTATCAAAGATGGCCCAAGCATTACTAAAGATGGCATCAATGCAGGTAATAAAGTCATTACTAACGTTGCCGACGGTTCAATTGCCAATGGTTCTAAAGATGCGGTGAATGGCGGTCAGATCAAGAATATTTCTGACAGCATCAAGAACAGCATCGGTGGTAACACCACGGTTAATCAGGACGGTAGCATTACCACAAATAACATTGGTGGTACAGGTAAAAACAACATCAATGATGCGATCAAGTCAGTCGATGACAAGGTGACCAATGGTGTGAATGACCTGACCAATAAAGGTCTCAACTTTGCTGGTAATGCAGGTAAAGACGTTCATCGTAAGTTGGGTGACAAGCTCAACATCGTAGGTGGAGCGGATGCTGCAACAGCAGAAGACAAGACTAGCGGTGAAAATGTCATTACCCGTACGACAGAAGATGGTATCAAAATCGAATTGTTGAAAGATGCGAAGTTCGACAGCATTACCACGGGCAATACAGTGTTGAACAACAATGGCCTGGTAATTAAAGGTGGCCCAAGTATCACCATTAATGGTGTTGATGCTGGTGGTAAGAAAATTACCAATGTTGCTGACGGTGTCGATGCGAAAGATGCTGTAAATAAAGGCCAGCTGGACAAGCAAATCAATGATGTTAAAGACCAAATTGGTAAAGAGATTGGTGATTTGTCTGATAATGCTGTGAAGTATGACAAAGACAAAGATGGCAATGTTGATAAAAACTCAGTGACTTTAGGTGGTGGCGATAAGGGCACTAACTTGAAGAATGTTGCTGATGGTAAGGTTGAGCAAGGTTCTAAAGATGCGGTGAATGGCGGTCAATTGTGGGATGTCAAACAGAATGTTGACAAGAACACCAATGATATCCAGAACATCCAGAACAATATCAACAACATCAACAATGGTAAGTCTGGTCTTGTTCAGCAACAGGATCCGAAGGGCGAAATCACGGTTGGTAAAGACACTGGTGGTAAGAGTGTCAATATGGCAGGTAAAGATGGCGACCGTGTCATTAAGGGCGTCGATAATGGAACCATTGCCAAAGACTCTAAAGAGGCTGTGAATGGTGGTCAGATCCATAATATCTCTGACAGCATCAAGAACAGCATTGGTGGTAACACGACTATTGATCCAAAAGACGGTACGATCAAAACCAACAACATTGGTGGCACAGGTAAAGACAATATCCATGATGCGATTGGTACCCTGAACCAGTCAAATCAGGAATTGGGTAACCGTATTACGAACTTGGGTGATCAGTTACAGCAAGCGTTCTACGACACGAACCAGCGTATCGATAGCGTAGAGAAAAAAGCCAATGCGGGTATTGCAGCAGCAATGGCATTGGAAGCAGCTCCATTCGTTGCAGGTAAATATACCTATGCTGCGGGTGCTGCTTACCATGGCGGTGAAAATGCAGTCGGCGTTACCTTGCGTAAAACTTCGGATAATGGCCGCTGGTCAATTACCGGTGGTGTTGCTGCAGCATCGCAAGGTGAGCCAAGCGTACGTATCGGTGTAAGTGGTGTCATTAACTAAGAAACTGGCGGGGAGAGCGCAGGCTCTCCTTACTCAACATATCAAGAGAGTTATGAAATGAAAAAAACGATTCAATGCTTGGCAGTAGCAGCTCTTGCCGGTTTCTCGGTAGCGACTTATGCAGACGAAGATACAGCGGTAGTTCAACAGGAAGAAATCAAGTTTCCTGCGGTTGAAAAAAGTTATTTAAAACAGGTAAAGCGTTATGAATATGATGACGTTGCCCGTTTAGATACAGGTTTAACCAAAGACCAGATCCGTCATTTATTGGGCAATCCTCAATTTAGCGAAGGCGTATTCTTGGTAAAAACCTGGAACTATGTTTTAGATATTCGTCAGCCGAATAGCCAAGACTATTTACGTTGCCAACTCCGTGTCGATTTTGACAAAAAATATCTGTCAGAAAGATTGTCATGGAAAGGTGAAGCCTGTGAGGGTTTAATGGCTTGGGGTGCAAATAATCAGGTGCCGAGCGATGCAAACGTAAATACTGCACGTTCTGGTAGCGTATTCTTTGCCTTTGACCGATTCAATGCCAATGCAATTGAACAAGGTTCGGCTTCAGTATCAGCAATTGCACAACGTATTAAACAAGGCAATGCGACAGGTCCAATCCTTGTCTCTGGCTTTGCTGATCCGTTGGGTAAATTTGCGTATAACCACCAATTATCAGCACAACGTGCCAATACAGTCGCGAAGTTGCTGGTAAATGAAGGTGTAGATGCAAACCGTATCCAGATTCAGGCAAATAGCCAGACTGACCTTTATCAACAATGTGCAGGCAGCAAAGCCAACGCTAAACTTGTGGGCTGTTTGGCACCAAACCGACGCGTTAACGTAAGCTGGTAATACAGTTCATCTTAAAAAATGGCTGCTTTAATAGTGGCCATTTTTTATTTCTATATGAAATCAGTCAGCTAGATGTCATCAAGCATTTTAAGTCAAACAGAATTACTTTTGCTTCAGATAAGGCAAAAAGATAATTTTTTGTGAACTGTTAGACAAAACATATAATTATGCTTAATAAATGATCTAAAATGCACGGCGTGAAATAGTTGCTTGAAAAAGTCATTCACCGGGTATCGCTTACGAGGGGAAAAACATGTTTGAATCAAAAAATCTCATTGTTCTGGATCAAATGCTTGTCTTAAAAAAAGAAGGTAAACGTGATCTGGTTTATGAAAATGATACTTTGCTCAAGGTGAAAATGATTTCGAATCAGCATATCGTGGTAGAAGATGATGCTCAGACCAGCTTTTTGTTAAAACCCCAGGATGAAAATGTGCTCTGGTCATTTATTTAATTTAAAAAGCCTTGGATAAGCTGCTGGTTTTAATGCGCTAAAGAGCAGCTTATTTACCATATTTCAATTAAATCTACCGATTTATAAAAATATCCGATAAACGCGAAATTCCTGTTACAAGACCACATCCTTGCATTGCCAAGCATCTTTTAGTGCTTAAATTTAAGCGCCTGATTTATATTGACACAATTGACATCAGCTAACTAAATACAGTCAATTCTATTTTTATCTTTTCTCCTTAACTTGAATAAAACTGTTGGGAAATAGCTAAAAATGGATCGGACCATGCAAAATAATAAATTTATCAAATTTACAAAATCCTTTTTGGTTCATTGTACTTTGGCAAGTTCAATTCTGCTGATGAATACAGCTTATGCAGCACCCGAAGGCAAACTGGACTTGACGCTTTCGACACATTCACAGAATAAGATCAAACAGTTGCTCAATGATCCGAAAACCTGGCAACAGATTTCCAAGCAAGTCACTTTATGTGTGTTTTCACCTAATGGCGAGCATAGTGAAGCATTTGAGCAGGCCACCAGTTATATTACTGAAATCCCGCGCATGGTTCGTGTTGCAAAACAGTTCGGCGTCAACATGAATGTGACCCGGCCTTCGCATTTACAATTTAAACTGGATTTTGATTACCCCAAATTAAAAAAACAGGCCTCAACCTTAGTCAATCTCAAGGTCTATACCAATGAAGCGGTGCTTACTGAGGATTTCCGTAGCAAGCGCTGTGATGGTGCCGGAATCAGTAACCTCCGTGCCAAACAATTTAATAAATTCGTCGGCAGTATTGATGCGATTGGTGCATTGCAAACTTATAAGCAGCTCAGTTCCGTCATTCAGGTTTTGGCCAATCCAAAATTCGATGAAAAGATGGTCAATAAAGATTATGAAGTCGTGGGAATCGTACCTTTGGGTGCCGCCTATATCATGGTGACCGATCGTAATATTAATACCTTGGCAAAAGCTGCGGGTAAAAAGGTTGCGGTATTCCAGTTTGATGAAACGCAAAAGAAACTGGTACAGAATGTCGGTGCACAACCGGTTTCTGTCGATCTGGTGACAGTGGGCGGAAAGTTTAATAATAAAGAAGTCGATATCATGGCTGGGCCAGCGATTTTATTTGAGCCATTGGATCTACAAAAAGGCATGACCGATAAATCAGGTAAAGCGGTTGGCGGTATTATTAAATTTCCTGTGATACAGGTGACAGGAACCTTGATTATGCAGCGCAATAAGTTTCCGGCAGGGATGGGCTCGATTGCTCGTGAAGTGATTTCCAAACAGTTGAATCCCGCCTTTGAATTTGTAGACAAGATTGAAGCCAAGATTCCAGACAAGTTCTGGTTAAAACTGAATGAAAGTGATAAGCCTGGTTATGTGCGTTTGATGCGTGAAGCGCGGATTCAAATGACCAAAGAAGGTTTTTACGACAAAGATATGATGAAGTTGTTGAAGCAGGTGCGTTGTTCGCAAGAGCCAAGCAATTATGAATGTGCTTTAAATGATGAGTAATAAACCATATCCAAAGAATTGATCATCTGGTTTGTAGGAATGATTTATTTTATTTAGATTGATATCTAGTAGGATAAATCATGGATTTAATTAATAAGATTAAACGTAAATTGCAGAAACAGAATATAAGCTTGAATAAACCAGCAACGTGGCAGGAAATTTTGGCTTTTGAATATAAGCATCAAGTTAAATTATCACCAGTTTTAAGAGCTTACTTTTTGGAATTCAATGGTATAGCTGACCGAAATATGGATGATAAATATTTTACGTTCGTGTCGCTGGGTGAATTTCAATCGGTTGAAAGTATTTCAAGCTACTATGATAAAGATAAGTTTTTATATCCTAACTGTTTTGTATTTTCGGACTATCTAGTGTGGTGTTGGGGATATGCAGTACTACTCGATCAGATTGGTTCGGATGGTGTTGTATATCATGTGGGAGGATCATCAAAAAGAAAAATTGCTGATTCATTCACAGCATTTTTACAGCAATATTTAATTGATAGTAATAAATTATTATAAAAATATCTTTAACGCCTACTAACAATATGTCTATGTTTGATAAATAGAGTAGAAAAAGAAAGGTTTTAGAGAAAAATGGTTTGATGTTAGTTATTATTTTTATATTAAAAATAATGCTCCAGAGGTGCCGCTGCATGGTCGTTACCCTGAACCCGATGAGTTCAAGGTGGAGGTGACGCGTACTTAATGGGTTTCCTACTCGAGGCAGGCATACACTCAAAATACACAGAACACATCCATAAATATAAGTATCGGCAGGGGACTAGACGTACTGGCGAACACCCTAGAGACAGTTTTAGTATAACTGATCTTTACGCGATGACAATCCTTACAAGGCAGTTATCTGTAAAGATACTTACTAATTGATGGGGCTTTGTGCAATTTTACTCAACAGTTTGTTCGACATCTTCCAAAATGGTCTGGAGCAGACGTTCGCAGTGGGCATATTCCTGTAAAGACTTATTCAGGCTAAACACTTCCTGCGCCATTTGCAGGGCCACCATGATTACCAGTTTGTTATGTTCTACGCGTGGCGCATTGCGACGCATGTCATGAAACTTCTGATTCAGCAATTCAGCCGCACGTTCCAGCTCTTCACGTTTATCTTCAGTCGTATTTAAACGGAAAGTCTGTTCAATCAAGCGAAGTTCGACAACAATGGATTCACTCATGATCAGGTCTCCTCGTGAGTTTCAGCATTGGGATGAGCGAGTTGCTGAATTTCTTGTGCATGTTGATCTTGGGCGGTACCTAAAATAGAAAGACGCTGGATAATGGCTTCCACTTTAGATTTTGCAAGTTCATTTTTTTGCAACAAGCGATCGCGATCCTGTTGTAAATCCTGAATTTCTTGTTGGCTATGACGTTGCTGTGCCTGTAATTTTTCTTTGTTGACACGCAAGTCGTTACGCTCGGCCAAGATTTCCTGAAAACGATTTTTTAAATCGGTGGTGCTTTTCTCTAAACGGCTATAACGTTCCGCTAAAGTTGTTGCATCTTGATTCAGTTGTTTAAATTGATCTTGTAACTGAGTCAGTTGTTCAGTTAAGTTATCAACTTCTTCCTGCTTTTGCGTGATGATGCTATTTTTCTGCACAACTTGTGCATGATGGTCAGTTTCAGCTAATTGTTTAGCTTCAGTGAGCGATGTATTTTCTCGCTCAAAGTGATGTAGGCGTGTTTTTAAAACACCAATATGCGCTTGTAGACGCTGTAATTGTTCTAACATAACGAAGGTCGCACAGAGTTGCAATCAAAGGTAATATATACAGCAGTATAGAGATTGGATAAACGAATGCAAGACGATATTTCAGGTTGGACGGAATGGAATGCCCATTTTGATGGGATTGAAGAAATTTCAAGTCCAAGTGAGTTACATGGTTTACTCACTGGTATAGTTTGTGTGACACAAGCGCCAACCGCAGATGAATGGTCACAAATCTTAAACACCCTTAATGTACCTGCTTTACAACCCCAAGCACTGGACAGTTTGACGGATGAAGCAGAGGATGTGGCGCATGCTTTATCTGATGATGAATTAGACTATTTGCCGATGCTCCCGGATGACAGTCATTTGCTGGTTGATCGTGTTCAGGCATTGGCTGACTGGTGTGCCGGAGTGGTGCTGGGTTTCGGTTTGGCTTCGGGTCATATTCGTGGCGAGGAGCAAGAGCTGATTGAACATTTACAAGATGTTGCAGCGGTTGAGTTTGAAGACTCAGACAATGATGAAGAAGGCGAAGAAAGCTATCAGGAATTGTATGAGTTTGTACGCCTGATTCCTGTGAGCTTGTCGATTGGCCGTAAAAAGATTGCTGTGGCTGAAAGTTCTTTGTTACAAAATTTTCATGCTAAAAGCAGAAATTCAGACAACCCTTCCGATCCGCAAACCGTGGTAGAAATGTTTACCCCACATCGTCCGAGTTAACTCGGGCGGTGCCTTAAACTTTTATAAATAAAGATACTTACAATCATTCATCTTCATCAGAAGGACAATATGAAATTAAGTCAGGCCGATTTTAAGCAACGTCGTGATCTTCTCGCTCAACATATAGGCAGCAATAGCATTGCAATTATTGCGACGCGGGCAGAAATGTATCGTAACCGCGATGCGGATTATAAATATCGTGCCGACAGTAGTTTTTATTATCTGACTGGATTTGCAGAGCCAGAAGCGGTTGCCGTGATCGAAACCTTTGAAGAGGGTGAGGAATATAGCTATAGCTTATTCTGTCGTGAACGCAATCGTGAAATGGAAATCTGGAATGGCTATCGTGCCGGAATTGATGGCGCGATTGAAATCTATGAAGCTGATGAAGCTTATGCAATTGATCTGCTTGATGAAGAAATCATCGACAAGTTATTAAATAAACACCGTCTTTACTATCGTATTGCTCAGAATGCTGAATTTGATGCACGTGTAAGTCAATGGATGCAAAAGGCGGATGCACACCGTGGGGGGACTGCGCCCGCAGAAGTCGTACAGCTTGATCGTATTGTTGATGAAATGCGTTTAAAAAAATCAGCACAAGAAATTGAGTTGATGCAGATTGCATCGGATATCAGTGCAGAAGCGCATACCCGTGCCATGCAAACGGTTAAAGCTGGGATGATGGAATACGCACTCGAAGCGGAACTGAATTATATCTTTGGTCAAAATGGCTGCGTGCCAGCCTATAACAGTATTGTCGGCGGTGGTGAAAATGCCTGTATCTTGCACTACGTTGAGAATAATAAGCCGTTGAAAGATGGTGATCTAGTGTTGATCGATGCGGCGTGTGAATATGAGTTCTATGCATCGGACATTACTCGTACATTTCCGGTAAACGGTAAATTCAGCCCTGAACAAAAAGCATTATACAACGTGGTTCTTGATGCTCAGCTGGCTGCGATTGATGCAACCCGTATCGGCAATCCTTATAAATATCCGCATGAAGTGGCGGTAAAGATTTTAACTCAAGGTCTGGTTGATCTTGGTTTAATGAGTGGGGATGTGGAAGAGCTGGTTGAAAGCGAAGCATTCCGTCAATTCTATATGCATGGTACAGGGCATTGGCTCGGTATGGATGTGCATGATGTCGGCGCTTATAAGAATGGTGAAGACTGGCGTGCTTATGAAGCCGGTATGGTGGTGACCGTTGAGCCAGGTTTGTATGTTGCACCTGATGATGAAACGGTCGACGCAAAATGGCGTGGTATCGGCATTCGTATCGAGGACGATATTGTGGTCACTGAAAATGGGCCATTGGTTCTAACCAAAAATGTGGTGAAAACCGTTGAGGAGATTGAAAGTTTGATGGCTGCGAATTAAGTTTGAAGTTGAGAAAAAGGTCTATCGATTGATAGGCCTTTTTATTTACCTTAGGTTTAACTTAAATTTTTCTAACTTATTGAAAAAAATATCTTTGTGGAATCTTCTTGAGTAATCATCCAATTTTAGGATAAGCCGTCGGCTGGACCTACTTTTGTTTCGGCAAAAGTAGGCAAAACCATTGTCATCCGCAAAACTCGTTGATTGCTGTCAGCTAATTTAATGAGTCGCAGAAACAATACCTTATTAATGGAGTCCTGTCTCAAACAGTTGCGGATGACATTTCCGAGTATCATATTATTGTGGAACTCGGATTATTTAGTTTGATGTTCAAAACAACTTTTGAATATATTTTAAAAACATAGACCAAACAAAGTACAAATTCCCTTCCTGATTTGAGTTAGAGTAAGATAGGTCCCGAAACATCAAGTCATGAAAAACTGATAAGGAATAATATTATGCAGCAACACGTCATCATTGTCGGTGGAGGTATGGTTGGACTCAGCCTTGCTTTAATGTTGGCAAAAGCTAATATCGCAGTGAAGCTATTAGAAGCTGTGAAATATCCGAATTATGACGATGAAAATGTTGCCCCTTATCATTCCAGTTTTGATGCACGTAATACCGCTTTGTCACGTCGTAGCGTACAGATTTACCAAAAGTTAGGTTTATGGGAAGCTTTACAGCAACATGCCACCCCAATTCTGCAAGTGCATATTACCGAGCAGGGTAGTTTTGGTAAGGCACGCCTCGTTGCTGAACAAGAAAAAGTAGAAAGCTTTGGACAAGTGATCGAGAATGCATGGTTAGGACGCGTGTTACTGACCCAAGTGCGTCAGCAGCCGTTAATCGAGCTGATTGACGGGGTGCAAGTGACCTCACTCACGCAAAATGAAGATGAGGTTCACATCGAAGCGATGCGCAATGGTGAATATATTCATTCCTTGAAATCCAGGTTGGTAATTGCAGCCGATGGTCGTGATTCTTTCTGTCGACAAGCCATCGGGGTCGGTGTAGATGAGCATGATTATGACCAGGTCGCGATTGTCACGACCGTACAAACCTCTAAACCGCATCAGCACGTTGGTTTTGAACGCTTTAGCGCATTAGGGCCATTGGCATTATTGCCTTTACCGGGGGAATACCGTCGTTCAGTGGTATGGCCGGTGAAGAAGGGCACAGAAGCAGAATGGTTAGGCGAAGAAAATGACCAGCACTTCCTCGATGCTTTACAGGAAACTTATGGTGATCGTGCGGGTAAATTTGAAAAAACTGGCAAGCGTTTTAGTTATCCATTGTCACAAGTGTTGGCGCATAAGCAGGCTGTTGGACGTGTGGTGCTGATGGGGAATGCCGCACATACCATTCACCCCGTTGCAGGACAAGGTTTTAACCTGTGCTTGCGTGATGCCGATGTACTGGTTCGTTTCTTGATGGAGCAACTGGCGAAGTCTGATGATATTGGCGCGCCTGAAAATTTACTGGCCTATGAGCAATCCCGTTTAAAGGATCAGCAACGTGTGATCAAGTTCTGTGATTCGGTGGTGCGTGGTTTTAGTAATCAGAATCCAATCCTTAAATTATTACGTAATACTGGGCTGATTGCATTTGATGTGATTCCGGGGGTTAAGCCTTTGGTTGCCAACTATGCGATGGGGCTAAAAGCATGAGTGAACTGTTAGATGTGGTCATCGTCGGTGGTGGACTGGTAGGTGGTCTAAGCGCTTTATTATTGGCCCAAGGTGGCGTACAAGCCACAGTACTGGATGCTGCGCCTGTGCTTGATCAGGACAAGACTTTAGCGGTCATGAATCCGCGTGTATTGGCACTCAGTCAGGCAACCATTCACTTACTCAAAACGGTTGATGTATGGAATGATCTGGCACGGCAAATGCCTTATTCGGGCATGCAGGTCTGGAATAAAAATGGCTATGGCGAAATCAATTTTGGCCATGCTTCTGAGCAGCCACCACACTCAGATCAGGCCTTAGGTTCGATGGTTGAGCCGAGTGTCCTCAATGTTGCCATTCAACAAAAGATGTTGCAGCAGCTTAAAGACTACCGTACCCAGGTCAAAGTCATCCGGATTGAACAGATTCCCCAAGGCTGGTCGATTCAACTGGCGGATGGTACGACCTTAAAAACCAGGTTATTGATTGGTGCAGATGGTGCCAACTCATTTGTACGTGAGCAGGCATATATCGATCTAGATGTACTAGATTACAAACAGGCTGCCATCAGTTGTGCGATTAAAACCACACAACCGAATCAGTATGTGGCTCGCCAGATTTTCTTGCCGACCGGCCCATTGGCCTATTTACCGATGGCCAGTCTGGATGCACAGGACAATGGTTACTGGCAATCGATCGTCTGGACATTGCCCGATGACTATGCCGATGAATATTCAGCACTCAGTGATCAAGAGTTTATGCAATTGCTGACTCAGGAAAGCCTGCAAATGCTGGGGGAAGTGGTTGAGGTGCGTTCCAGAGCACAATTCCCACTCAAGGCACGTGCTGCACAGCGTTATATTAAATCGGGGCTGGCATTGATTGGTGATGCAGCACATGTGATTCATCCCCTGGCAGGACAAGGCGTGAATATAGGTTGTCTGGATGCCGCGGTGCTTTGTGATGTGTTACTGCATGATTTAAAACGTGGTGCATGGGCCAATGAACAGACCTTGTTGCGTTACGAGCACCAACGTAAAGGTCAGAATGATGCCATGATGCATAGCATGTCTGCGATTGGCTGGCTGGAAAGTTCGGAGCTATTTCCGTTTGTCTGGGCACGAAATTTTGGCTTAAAACAGGTCGAACAATTTGACGGGTTTAAGGATCGTTTCATGCAACAGGCCAACGGATTAGGTGTGTTAAAAGACACCCGTTACGCTTGCTAAAAAAGAGTAGATATTTTTTAAACAATCATTTATAAATCAGAGTGAATTTGGTCGTAAAAAATACGATTTTAGCAATATTGTACTTTGCGAAATGAAAAGAGCTTGCTAAATTTCATCAAGTTCTGATGACCAAATAGCGATGATGAGAAGTTTAGTCATTGTGGGGAGATTAATATGACGGAAATGAATGATTACGACGACAACACAGAAGATTCTGCTGTAGACGATGATGAGGCGAAAGCAGCAGAAACTGGTGCAGATAGCGAAGAATCGAGCGCCAATGATGCTGACCTTGCCGAGGCTGAAACCTTAACGGTAACGGCAAAACAGAAACAGCGCCAGGCTTTAGAAGATGAAGTTGCTGCGTTTCTTGCACGTGGTGGACGCATTACCGAAGTCCCACCCGATGAACATCAAGATTAAGTCGAATAAAGACAGCAAAAAAGCATCACGGTTGTGGTGCTTTTTTGTGCTGGTGTGATTCGTGTTCGCACTCCAGTGGCTGATGGAGTTCCTTTAAAATTCCGCATTGTTCAATGGTACGATATTGTGAGCATTGCTGTTTTAAATGGGTTAGATCCTGTTTTAGATGTTCCAGATTTTTAATTTTCTGGGAAACCTCAGCCAGATATTGATCAATCAGATGATCGACTTCCATGCAGGTTTGATTGGGGTTCTCTGACATATCCTTGAGCTTTTGGATATCCTGTAAGGTAATGCCCAGTTCACGGCAATGCTTGAGAAACAGAAGCTCGGACAGCATCTGTTCAGAATAGTGCCGGTAATTGCCCGCCGTACGTTTGGCTTTTTCAAGCAGCCCAATTTTTTCATAATAACGTATGGTATCCACTGATACGCCCGTCTTTTTTGCCAGTTGCCCAATGGTAAGATTTATCATGCTTGACTCTGGAGTTACTCTAGGGTTTTAAATCACTATAAAAGATTAAGTGAGAAAAGTCATGGCAGGATGTGGTTGCAATACAACATGTTCCCCAACACAAAAGATTAGTCCAAAGTTTCGCAAAGCTTTATGGATCGCGCTTGTTCTAAATGCACTGATGTTCTTTGTCGAGATTATTGGTGGTTCGCATGCACGTTCAGTCTCACTTTGGGCTGATGCACTAGATTTTGCTGGTGATGCAGCAAACTATGCCATCTCTTTGGCTGTATTGTCCATGACCCTATACTGGCGAGCGACCGCAGCCTTAGTCAAAGGAATCACCATGGCTGCATTTGGTATTTTTGTGATTGTTAAAGTGTTTTGGTCATGGTGGCTAGGTGTAACACCTGAACCAATGCTTATGGGCGCAATTGGTGTATTGGCATTGACTGTCAATGTCATCTCTGCGTTGATGCTCTATGCATTCCGTGATGGCGATGCCAATATGCGTTCGGTATGGTTATGCAGTCGGAATGATGCGATTGCCAATATCGCGATCATTATCGCAGCGATCGGTGTATTTGGAACAGGAACTATGCTCCCCGATTTATTCGTTGCTTTTGTTATTGCGTATTTAGGTGTTTCTTCTGGTTTGGCTGTGATTAAGCAGGCGAGAGCAGAAAGAAAAATGGATCAAACAAATCTCATGACCAAGGCTTAAAACAGCGTATCGTTATTTCATATTAAAATGATAAGGGGACGATTTTTGTAATCGCCCCTTAGGGGTTTTATTGGTCTTGTTGGGTGAGTTCTAAAGCTCGTTGATAAGCGATTTTCTTTTTAATTCCGGTCAAATCAGCAGCCAATTGTGATGCTGCTTTTACCGATAAATCCTGTAATAGGCGTTTTAACAACGTATCCAGTTTATCTTGTTCCATATCTTTTTCGGCAGAAGCACCGCCGACCACCACCACGATTTCACCTTTTTGCTGGTTGTGATCATTTTCAATCAAGGTGACCAATTCTTTTAAGGTCATTTTCTTGATGGTTTCAAATGTCTTGGTAATTTCACGGGCAAAACCGACAGGACGATCTTCACCAAAGACCTGAGCCATATCCTGAATACAGGCCAGAATACGGTGTGGTGCTTCATAAAAAATCAGGGTCTGGGTTTCATCTTTGAGCTTTTCCAGCTGGTTAATCCGTTGCGACGCTTTCGACGGCAAGAAGCCTTCAAAGCTAAAACGGTCACTGGGTAAACCCACCGCACTTAATGCAGCAATCGCAGCACAGGCACCAGGCACAGGAATCACGCGAATGCCGTGCTCTTGTGCAGCACGCACCAGTTTAAAACCAGGGTCGCTAATCAGGGGCGTTCCAGCATCACTAATTAAGGCAACACTTTCACCATTTAACATTTTTTGGAGAAGTTGATCAATTTTGTTACTTTCGTTGTGATCATGACACGCGGTTAGTGGAGTTGAGATATTATAGTGTTTGAATAATTGAGCAGATTGACGAGTGTCTTCTGCGGCAACCACCGAAACGGATTTTAATATATCAATTGCACGAAAGGTCATGTCATCTAAGTGCCCAATCGGGGTTGCTACAACAAATAATTGAGCACTCATAAAAGGTAACTCCCTCATGTATTACAAAAAATATTGGCTGCTACTCAGTTTGGCAGCAATTGTGAGTCCGGTTTATGCGGACGTACTGGTGATTCTACCCGAATCTGGTGCGATGGCGCGAGCCGGTCAGAACATCAAACGCGGTTTCTTGAGTGCTTATACAGCATCTGGTAGCAAAGAAAAAATCATTTTTGTAGATTCCGCTAAAAATAACATCGATACTATTTTCAAAAAGCGGGTTAATAACAAGACCCGTTTGATTGTTGGACCATTGGCCCGACCGGATATTGAAAATGTGATGCAGCGTAATCCTGCGATTCCGGTGCTGGCTTTGAATGATATGAATACTCAAGCGACCAATGTCTGGCAGTTCAGTTTGGCTAAACAGCATGATGCGGTTGCACTGAATCAACTGTTGAAAAAAGATAAAATCAAAAAACTACTGGTGCTACGTCAGGCAGGAACCGAGTCTGCAACAGAACTGTTTATGATGGCGTTGATGTCCGAGTTTGGTTCAGATATTCATGTCGTGAATGAACTGCCGAAAAAACTGGCACGTAAAGAAGGGCTATTATTGCTCGGAGACCAGCAATGGCTAGAACAACTGGGCCCATTGCCAGAAAAGAATATTTATGCCACAGCGCTAAGTATAGAGCAGGATAAACCGATTCCTACAGGATTAAGTTTCTGTGATACACCGGCTTTATATAATGGACAGTGGGCCGATGTCATCAAGGCTTATAAAGAGCAGCCTGAAAATATGGCGTTCCAGCGTTTACTGGCATTTGGTGGCGATGCCTGGAGTATCAGTCAGCAATTCCTAAACAGTCCGGACAGGAAATTTAATTTTGAGGGCCGTACTGGAGCAATTGAGGTGAAGGACGGTAAAATTTACCGACAGCCGTATTGTTATCAACAACAGAAAAATGGCATTCAGGTATTGAAGTAGACGGTCCATCCATGCAACCGTCATGTCAGGATCTAGGGCAATGGGCTGAACAGACAGCACTTGCCTTGCTCCAATCCCATCACTATGAGTGTGTCGCGCGAAATTATCATTCACGTTATGGTGAAATTGACCTGATTGTACAGCGCCAGCATGAACTGGTCTTTGTCGAAGTCAAAGCCAGATCGGCGGGGAGTTATGCTGCAGCCTGTGAGGTGATTTCCCCAGCTCAACAACAAAAAATTATTAAAACCGCTCAGCTGTTTTTACAGAAATATCCTAAATATTATGACTTTGACTGTCGTTTTGATGTGATTTGTTTTGATTTTCCACGGAAATTTGCAAAAACAGTACAACCAGATTTTTCAAAATTGCAGTATGATCAGCAATGGATTGAACATGCGTTTACTTTAGACGGGTGAATGCACGGGTCTGAAGCTGAATATTGAAATTGAACAAATGTATTTGTAGTTAGGGAGTCTTGCCAAGTGTTAAAACGTTTAACGATTACGTTGCTTTGCGCTGCAAGTTTATCGGGATGTGCGAGTTTTATTTCTGGGGGTACGGGAACGTCACCAGTCGGAACAAATAGTGGTGAGCGTAGTCTGGGGCAGATTTTTATTGATTCTTCAATCAAGCGTACTGCAAATATTAATTTATATAAATTAGATCACCGTTTTAAACAGTCACGTATCAACATTGAAAGTTTTCACAGCAATGTTTTATTGACAGGACAGGTTCCTGATCCGTATTTAAAACAGTTGGCTGAAGATAACTTGCGCTCAATGACGGATGTTAAAGCAGTACACAACTATATTACGGTGGGCGACAAAGTTGGCTATAACACCATCATGCAAGATGCGACGGTTACTGCAAATACTCGTGGCCTGTTAATGAAAGCGCCAGTAGTGTCGGATAGCAAAGTATTGGTACATACCGAAAATGGTGTGCTGTATGTGATGGGACGTTTAAATACAGCTGAATCACGAGATTTGGATGACGTCTTACAAAAAGTTGGAAATGTGACTAAAATTGTGACGCTCATTGACAATGTGGACCAGCCTTCAGGTACTGTCGCCAGTTCAACAGCAGCTACGCCAATGGTGGATACTGCGACGACACAGCCTTTAGTTGAGACACCTGTTGCAATTGATCCAGATCAGGCGGACCCTGCGACCATTACTCCAACTAATCCTTAATTTATGAAGCAACTCATCCAACAAGTACAAGAAAATGTCATCAAGGCGAAAACGTTCTATCAGGAGTTTCGCCTTTATGATTTTGCCAGTTATTCGATTAATTATCTAACCCCGAAAGATACGTTTGAAAAACACGAGCATTTGGCCTATGGGCTCAAGTCAAGACAGCGGCTGGATTTGTATCGGACCAAAACCCCGAAAAAGCAAAGACCACTGATTGTTTTTGTGCATGGTGGCTCGTGGCAGCATGGCAATAAGCGTGATTATTTATTTGTTGGAGAAAGTTTTGCCAGAGAAGGCTATGATGTTGCGGTGATCAATTATCACCTTGCTCCAGCTCATATCTTTCCCACCTTTATCGATGACATTGCGCAAGCAATTCACTACCTGAGCCAGAATCAGGACAAGCTCAATATTTCTACCGATAATATCATTTTGATGGGGCACTCGGCGGGCGCTTTTAATGTGATGTCTGTGGTGTATTCTGCTTACTCACAAAATTTTAAATATAAAGACAAGATCCGTGCCATTGTCGGCATGGCTGGTCCTTATCATTTCGACTATAAGGGTGATCCGCTGGCAGAGCATGCTTTTGACCAGAAAGTTTCCTATCAGCAAGTCATGCCTTATTACTTTATTGAGCCGAACCAGATTAAACATTATTTATTGATGGCCGAACAGGATCAACTGGTGGCGAAGGAAAATAGCTTTGATCTGGATAAGGCGCTAAGAGCGAAGGGGAATCATAGTCATATCGCCATGATTCCAAAGACAGGTCATATCACGATAGTGGCGACGCTGGCGAGCTTAATGAGCCATTATTTCAAGACCAAGCGGACTATCCTGCATTTTCTGGATGAGGCACTGGAGCCTTAAAACAGGAATCATCTGATCAATCCATAGCATATTCAAGGCAGATTACTGAAACTCGGTGATCTGCCTTTATTTTTTGTGTGATTGCATGGCATCCAGAATAAGATGAATCCCTGTGTGTGGATCAATGTTCAGCGCTGTACAGTACCAGACATATTCCACCACATCCAGCCGCCGTTCTCCTTGCTCCACTTTTTGTACATATGAATGTGGCTTAGCCATGCGTGAGGCCAGTTCACGCATGGTCAATTGTTGAATTGTGCGCTGCTGTTTAAGCCAATGGCACAAAATGTTCATTTCATCGGTATGAATACTACTTGTCATTGTACCTATTTATGGTAAATTAACTCAATTACCCAAAATAGGTACAAAGCTAGTGTCGGATTGGGCATAAAAAAATCTGAAGTTGCGACATAGATCAATAAAAATTTACACAGGTTGAGGGGGATTGAATGTTAGGCAGTCGCTATAAAAAATCGTCATTCCAGCGAGTTTTTTTGGAGGGCAAAGGGAGTGCGAAAACAGGAGCAATAGTATGGCGGATATGAATTGCAACAATGATATACAACATTGGGCCCAAGCGTTGCTAACAGAGGAGTCTCCCCCGAAGCTGTTGTCTTTAGCGCCGCAATTGCTGGATCCTGAGATATTTCCCCCAGAAGTGGTGCCTGCAACATTGGCAAATCTATTTCATTTTTTGATCCGTAATGAAAAAGGACAATGTGAAGCTAGACTAGTACCAGTCATTCAGAGCCTGTTTAAGCATTATCCTGATGCACAGCAGAAGCTGGTTCAACGGATACTTCAGTCAAGTTCCAGCATGCGATTGCAACATATTGGCCCACAATTATTCAGTATTTCACATCTACTCGATCAGCAGGCGCATTGCTGGTTAATTCAGCAGACCCTGAGTCTGATGTTTTTCCGACAATGGTCAGATGAACAGGTGCGTGATGTGCTGAAGCATTTATCACAAGCATTGCAGCTTGATTCAGCGCACATGCAGCGGATTATTGCCGGAATGAAAGACATCCATTGATTAGGCTATGTGTATGGACTAGAACCTGATCAAAGCCATTAGGCCTCGGTTTTACTGTCGATCATTTGCATGATCATGTTATGCGCAATACTGCCTTTGAATGGAATTTCTGGTAGCTGATCGAATTTAAAGAATTGTGCATCACTGATTTCTTCAAGCTGCAGCTGGATATCACCCGATTCATATTCCGCATGAAAGGCAATCATCAGGTTGCTTGGAAATGGCCAAGGCTGGCTCGACATATAGCGAATATTTTTCAGTTTCAGTCCGACTTCTTCAAAAGCTTCGCGTTGTACCGCTTCTTCCAAGGTTTCGCCGACTTCAACAAAGCCTGCGATCAGTCCATACATATTGCTTTTATTGTGCGCTGATTTAGCCAGCAGCACTTCATTGTCACCTTTGGTGATAATCGTGATGATACACGGCTGAACACGCGGATATTGATGATAAGCGCAAGCAGGACAGACCATGGCATATTCTTTAGCATGCACTTCGGTTGCATGACCACAGTGACTACAGAACTTGTGGTTACGTCGCCACTCCAGTAATTGCACGGCGCGGCTAGCTTGCAAAAAATCACTGCTTGACCAGCTTTGAATGAGTTCCCGAATTGGAATCAGTTGATAGCCTTCTGGAATGGCTTCATCTTCCAGAAGATCACGTGCGATGACTTGATCATTCTGGTGGATGGGTAGGTCACTTGCCAACTTTTCAACCTTAGGCAGTTGAAAGTTTTCATCTACTAAAAGTTTCTGGTGTTGAAAAATATAAGCAAGTGATAGTTGAGTCATTATGCGGCTTTAGATTGTAATTGCTGACTGTTTGATAATGCCACATCAAACATAGATTGCAAGACGGGTTGCTTGTTCTTCAAGTTATCCACCAGTAAATCCAGGCCGGCAACAACATTTAAAACACAATTAATTTCGTCCGCAGAGAAGGCCTGATGTTGATCCAAACGATGCTGGGCAAATTGTGCAGCTCCGATTAAGGCATTTTGTTGCGCCGAACTTCCCAGGAACAGGGCAGCACCAGCAAGCTCTTTCAAATAGCCTGGCAAAGCTTCCAGACTATGGGAGGCCGGGTCTTGAACATACAAGCTTAAAGTCTGTGTCAAGGTTTCCACCAGTGTTTTGGTTTCAGTCAATAAGGCCTGATGCGCTTCATCCAAACGGTCCAGCGAGATCTGCATATTGTTGACCCGTAACTGTAAACGGCTTGAGGTGTAATTCCGTTCCAGAATCCCAATCGAGTTCATCGATGCCAGAATGCTGTTCATGAGCTGCTGCACTGAAGTTGCATCGGTCAAGGTATTTGGCAAACTCAGTTTTTCCGCCTGCTGGGTTAATTCTCTCGCGGCTTCGTTGAGATTCAATACTTTGAAAACATTACAAAGCTGCGTCAGCTTTTGCTGAATTTCCTGCGTCTTTTCAGGCGACATATTCTGATGGTTGTATTCAATTTCATTACGGATTTGCACCATTTCGCTGGTCATTAACTGGCTAATGGTATGTACCGTTTCATAGTCAGGACCATATAGATGGCGGCTCAGCACCTGAAGCTGGGTATCGCTGAGTAACTCATCACCAATATTCAACTGTTCGCGAATATGTTCAGAAATCTCATCTTCCTGACTGATACAGATACATAAAATATCGGCCAGATCAGCAATGCTATTTTTGAAAGCATGGGGTTGTGCCAGGAATTGTCCGATATTGGTTTCGATCTGGATGAGGGTGCGTAAACGTGCTTCGGTAATCGAAAGCTCATCAATGTGACCTAAGCCAATATTGACCAGTTGCCAGTACTGCTGGCTAGGTTGGCCCGCTGCTAAACCAGCAAGATAAACGCCCACTAATTTAATGCCTTGCAGGTCAAGCGCTGTTTCAGATTGTTTGATCAGTTTGTTCAGGCAAAGCTTATATAACTGATGAATGTACTGCGATTGCTCCAGCGTAGGTGCCTGCGGCAAATTAAAACTTGGGGTAATCAATTCCAGCAATGGCTGAACGGTCTGACCTTCTTTGGTAAGCGGTCTACCTAATGCTTTTTCCAGACGATTGAGTGTGTCCAGCAAGAACTGTGGCACTTTCACTTCACGTAAGCAGATAAACTCAATATAACGCTTGAGCATGGTGGTGCCTTCACTGAGGGCAACCACATCACTGGTCTGAACCTGTTGCGGCTGAGCCATGATTTTACGCATCAGCTCAGCAGCATATTGAGTAATTTGTGATAAGTGAGGCATATCAATCAGAGCAAGTACTTGAGTACATTGTTCAAACTGGTTGAGTGCATCATCAATCCCGAAGGGTAAGGCTTGTTCTTCGGCAAGGGTATTGACGGCTGTTTCTACCAATTTAATCGAATTATCGATCTCATTTTTTATTATTAATAATGCCGTTGGGTCGAAGTGAATCGAGGTTTGGTAAGACATATGACCTACACCTTTCCTGAGTTGTTATATCCATGGGCCTTCTGAAAAAGAAGGCCTGATTCTTTAAGAGTTAATATAACGTAAGTTTTAAAACTTGAAATACAAAAAGTTACATTGAGCAGTAAATTTATTTTGCGAAAAGGCAAGGTTCGCCATGTTTTTGCTCGAATTGTTTGACCCAGGTCTCATGTTCATTTAACTCATGTTCAGAAGGCTCGATCACAGGTAAATCGACTTCTACGCGTTGACGGGTAGTTTTATTCTGATTTTGTTCGGTCTGGGAGAGGGCATCCATATCAAAAGAGACCTGCCCACCAGTCATGGCAAGGTACACATCTGCCAGAATTTCAGCATCGAGTAACGCACCATGGAAAGTACGATCGCGTGCCGGAATTTCGTAACGACGTACCAACGCATCTAGAGAGTTCTTTTGTCCTGGATGCTTGTTTTTGGCCATTGCCAAGGTATCGGTGACGTCGCAGACTTCTGAAAGTGCAGGTAGCCCAGTGCGTTTGAACTCCATATCCAGGAAGTTCATATCGAAGGTCGCGTTATGCGCAATAATTTCAGCACCCTTCAGGTAAGCAAATAGAACGTCGGCAATTTCGGCGTACTTCGGCTTGTCCTTTAGAAAGTCATCACTAATACCATGGACATTTTCAGAGTCACCAACCGGTTTTTCCGGATTGATATAAATATGAATCGAGCTACCGGTTAGTTTACGGTTGATCATCTCAATCGCACCCACCTCGATAATCCGGTCGCCATCCTGATAGTAAAAACCGGTGGTCTCGGTATCCAGAATCAGTTGACGGGGGCCTCGCAGCTTTAATTTTGCTTCAGTGACCACAATCTGTGGATGTTGACTGGAAACTGGTGCCGGGGACGTCTCTTCTGAAGTTTCAATTTCGTCTGCAACATCATCTTCGGTGTCTTCGATCATCTCAACATCATCCGTTTCTGCATCCATATCCAAGCCAAAAGGATCATTTAAGAGCCAGTCAGCTTCAGGCTTTTTTGTATCAGCGTTAGCCTGCGTTGCATTTTTTAATTGTTGAGCCGTCTGTTCTGCGCCTAAATTTGCCAGCTGGTCGGCCATTTCATTGCCTTCATGGCCGGCATGTCCCTTGATCCAGTTCCACTCGATGTTTCGATTGGCACAGACAGCATCCAGTTTTTGCCATAAATCCGGATTTTTAACATCTTTCCAGTTTTTCTTTTTCCAGCCATGAATCCACTCGGTGATGCCTTGTTTGACATAATTGGAGTCTGTCCAGATAATCAGATGCGCATCTACCGGGCAAAAGGAAATGCCTTCAATAGCCGCTTGCAGTTCCATGCGGTTATTGGTTGTTAACGCTTCACCGCCACAAAGCTTGTGTTCGCCTTGTTCGGTAATGACATACGCACCCCAACCACCGAGACCTGGGTTTCCTTTGCATGCGCCATCAACATAAAGCGTGATTGTTTGTGACATATCTGAACCTGAACAATAAAATAAGCAGCGTGAAAAATCTGAGTTTTAGAATCCGAAAATGAAAGCTAATCTTCAATTGCGGATTAAGCAAATGAACCAGAACCCAGATTTTTACTTGAGTTCAGATCATTTGAGAATTTTAGCATCCCCATGCCCGAAGGGGTATTGTAAAGCCAAATTCTGTTTTTGAACGTTACAAAACTCATCTTTTTTAATTTCTTGTAACATTTCCATGCAAATCACGTTAAATTATTACCTTGTCTAAGTGACATGCTTTAATACAATGGCAAATCTAAAGTAAAACTAGCGTGAGTTGACTGGAAGTTTTTATGTATAAATCGGGCAAATTGATGTCGCAAACATCTGCAACATCATTATTCAAAATCACTGTACTCACTTCTGCTCTCGCCGCGTTGGGAATTACCACGGGTTGTTCTTCAACACCTCAATCAGGGAAAACCTCATCTTCTAAACAGGTCGGTTCAGGCTATCTGGATGCAAGCAGTTTAGATTCACTGGAAGACTTGCTTTCTGCAACCGATATGCGTGCTGTGGAAGGGGATCGTTTACTGGTACTTAAACACGGCGATGTGTGGAAACGCATGACGGTCGGTTTCAAGATGGACCTGAATCATTGGGATTCCCGTATTGAAGCACAACGTAGCTGGTTTATTTCACGTCAACCTTATCTAGACCGTTTGAGCGCCCGTGCCAGTCGTTATTTATATCACACGGTCAAAGAAGCAGAACGTCGCGGTATGCCGACCGAGCTAGCATTACTTCCGATTATTGAAAGTTCTTACGATCCGGCAGCGACCAGTAGTGCTGCGGCTGCAGGTTTATGGCAGTTTATTCCAAGTACGGGACGTATTTATGGTTTGCAACAAACCAGCCTGTATGATGGTCGCCGTGACGTTGTAGAGTCAACCCGTGCTGCCTATGAGTTTTTTGGAAGCCTGTATAACCAGTTTGGTTCATGGGAACTCGCGCTGGCTGCTTATAATGCTGGCCCTGGCCGTATTCAACAGGCGATTAACCGTAACCGCGCAGCGGGCCTGCCAACCGATTACTGGTCTTTAAAACTGCCGCAAGAAACCATGAACTATGTACCGCGTTTCTTGGCAGTAGCCCAAATTATTAAAAATCCAGGGGCGTATGGTGTGAGTTTACCGCCGATTGCCAACCGTCCTCACTTCCGTGAAGTCAGTTTGTCAGCACCACTCGAGTTAAACCAGATCGCTTCGATTACCGGTTTGAGTCGTGCCGAATTATATGCATTGAACCCGGGCTATCGTGGCGAAATGGTTGATCCAATGAGCCCGATGCGAATTTTAATCCCAGCGGATTTGAGCCCATCAATTGATGCCAAGCTACGTTCAGGCAAATCAGGTTCAGGTGGTTTCTGGGCCAGCAATAAAACACCACCGCCAATGGCAAACAGTTCGTCGAGTACATCGACCACTATTCGGACCACAACCAGCACGCCACAAACCGTGAGTCCGTCGACCAAGACACCACCTAATTTGACGGCTAGCAATAGCACGCGTACCACCACGCCAACCATTCCAAAGTCAAAGGTCAATACGCCTAGAGGATCGGATGCGCTGGCTTCATTTGCAGCCGCCGCAGATGTGCCAAGTGCACCACGTATTCCTGTGGCAATTACGCCTGCTGCAAATGTCAAACCTGTGAAAACAGAGCCACCAATTTCACTGAAAGAGCGTGAGCAAATCACGGCTGCAATCAAGGAAGAGGGTAAAAAGGAAACCGTTGCTCAGGCTTTAGAGCCACAAGCGACTCAGGCTGAACGGGATCAGGTGGTTGCAGAAATTAAGGCAATTGCGCCGAAAGGGACCGAGATTGTCGATCCATTTGATGGCAAAATCAAATTAACTGCGATTCAAACCAGCCAATCGGTTGCAGATGAAAAAGGGCAGGAAGTCAGTAAGGGCTTTGCGTATCCAAAGAATCTGCTTGAAGACAGTGCCACGGCAAATAGCGAAGATGCTAAACGTAACCAGGGCAAGCCTTATATCAAGACCGATACTGATGTCGTTGTAACTGCACCGAAGGGTAAACGCAGTACCTATGTGGTACAACCAGGGGATACCTTGGCCGTTATTGCCCAGAAAAATGGTGTGAACTGGCGCGATATTGCACAATGGAACCAGATTGATCCAAACGGAACTTTATTTGTTGGCGCAAGTTTGTATTTATACAATGCCAAACCACAAGCGGAAGCACCGAAAGCCGCAGAGAAACCTGACAGTTATGTGGTGCAATCAGGCGATAGCTTAACCAATCTGGCTTCACGTTTTGATTTAAGCCTGAAGCAGCTCGCGGATTATAATAATCTATCTGTGACGGATGGTTTATTCGTTGGTCAACGACTTACATTGCTTGAGCCTAAAAATAATGCACGTACGACTCAGCAAAGCGCCCGTAATAACGAGAGCAAAGCGTCTGCTACAGCCAAGGTTGCGACAAAATCTTATACGGTTAAGCGTGGCGAATATTTGAAACTGATTGCTGATCGTTATGCATTATCGAATCAGGAGCTGGCGTCTTTAACCTCGGGCTTAACTGCGGGCAGCAGTTTATTTGTGGGACAAAAAATCAATGTGCCCCTGCATGAAGTTTCACAAACAGAAGAAGCTGCCGAGCCGGCTAAGAACACGGTTAAATATGAAAATGTAACGGCATCGACCAGTTATAAAACTGAAAACTATACCGTGCAAAGGGGTGATACCTTATCCAGCATTGCAACCAAGTCAAAAATCAGCTTGAGTGAACTGGCCGAACTTAATAATTTAAAGGCAAATAGCGGTGTGCGTTTAGGCCAAAGTCTGAAGATTCCAGCTGGTTCAACCGTGCCTGACCAGTATGTGGTCCAGTCAGGTGATAGCCTGAATGCGATTGCTGCCAAATATAACCTGCAATTGAGCTATGTGGCTGACCTGAATGGTCTGGAACGAACTGCGGGCGTACGTGTAGGTCAACGCTTGAAATTAACAGGCGATGTTCCTGCAAAAACAGCGACTGGCAGCAATACAAAGTCGAGAGAAGACAGTACACCAGAAGTCTACACCGTCAAGTCGGGTGACACCTTAGGCAATATTGCCAGCCGTTATAATTTACAACTGGATTATGTGGCGGGCCTAAATGGTTTAACCCGTAGCAGTAACGTACGTATCGGTCAACGCTTGAAACTTACGGGAGATGCGCCTAAGGCTGAAACAGCCAGTGTAGACACGGCGAAAACAGCCCCTAAAGCTGCAGCATCAGGCCGCAATACCGAGCGCTATAGTGTAAAAGCAGGCGAGTCGCTGAACAGTATTGCCAATCGTTTTGGTATGTCGGGCCGTGAGTTGGCTGATTTAAATAATCTGAAAGCCAATACCAGTCTGCAACGTGGACAAAATATCTTGGTACCGAAAACCATTGCCGAGTACAAAGTTAAACGTGGTGATACGCTGATTGGTTTAGCAAGTCGTTATGGCATGGAAACCAATGCATTGGCAGAAATGAATGACTTAACCCCAAGTACTCAGTTACGCATTGGTGATGTGATTAAAGTGCCTAGCCTGTAATTCAGCATGAATTCATTGCTTTGCATAAAAAGGCTTAGTCTATGCTATGGACTAAGCCTTTTTGCTCCGCTTTCATTTGGCGCCATCCACACCACCCCCTATTTGGCCATGCATGTGCAGCCTAAATATGCCCAGCTCAAGACAATGCCTTATGCCAATCCTAATGCGCCCAAAGGCGGAGTACTCAGTCAATCCAGTCTAGGAACCTTTGATAATTTAAATAGCATGAATGGCAAGGGCAGTTCCACTGAAGGGGTGAATTACCTGTTTGATAGCCTGATGGATCGTTCGCTGGATGAACCTCGGGTGATGTATCCCTTACTGGCTGAACAGGTCAGTTATGATCCGGATCATTTACAGTCGATCACCTTCCATCTAAATCCCAAAGCCCGTTTTAATAATGGGCAGCCGTTAACGGCAGAAGACGTCAAATTTACCTTTGACACCTACCAGACCAAAGCCAATCTTGGCTTTCAAATGTATTTGTCTGATCTGGCCAGAACGGAAGTGTTGTCTCGGCATCAGGTGAAATTCATTTTTAAATCTAAACATAATGTCGAAATGCCCCTGATCGTGGCGAGCTTACCGATCTATTCAAAACTGGACTGGAAAAATAAAGATTTTAGTCGTGTCACGCTGCATCCCATAGTCGGCTCCGGGCCTTATATGGTGGAACGTATTGATGCTGGACGCAGTATTACCTATAAACGCAGTCCGAACTATTGGGCCAAAGATTTACCGGTGAATAAAGGCCGTTATAATTTTGATCGATTGAAATATGTCTATTACCGAAATTTAGAGGTCAGTTTTGAAGGCTTTAAATCACGGCAATTTAATTTATACGAAGAAAAAAATATCCGAAATTGGGTCACCTCCTATCATTTCCCGGCTGCGAAAGCAGGCTTGGTCAAAAAATACAAAGCACGTTTAGCCACACCGCTTGATATTCAAAGTCTGGTATTTAATATCCGTCGCAAGCCTTTAAATGACATTCATCTACGTCAGGCATTGACCTATGCCTATGATTTTGAATGGCAGAATAAAGCGTTGTTTTTTAATCAAAATCAGCGATTGCAAAGTTATTTTGACAATACCGATCTAGCTGCCACAGGTCTTCCCAGTGCCGCTGAGTTAAACATACTCAAACCTTATTTGGCACAATTGAATCCGTTGATGCAACAAGGAGTATTGGCAGACTGGCGCTATCCGATTTCCGATGCCAGTGGCTTTAACCGAAACAATTTATTGATCGCGCAAAAGCTCTTAAAAGCTGCAGGTTATGTGATTCGTGACGGAAAATTATATGATCGCACTGGCAAAGCCATTCAAATTGAACTGTTGATGCAGCAGGAAAATCCGCAACGTGAGCTGATGCCTTTTGTACGGAACCTGAAAAGACTGGGGATTCAGGTTAATCTGAGACAGGTCGATGTTCCTCAGTACATGGAACGGATTCGCCGTCAGGATTTTGATATGATGGTATTGAAATTGCCACAGACCTTAACGCCGGGTAAAGAACAGGCCCAATTCTGGGGGAGTGCAGCAGCAGATGAAGCGGGTAACTATAACTATTCAGGGATTAAAAATCCTGTCATTGATCAGATGATTGAAAAAATTGTCAGGGCCAAAACACGTGAAGAGGTTGTGCTGTATACCCGTGTGCTTGATCGTTTGTTACGTGCAGGTTATTACCAGATTCTGACCTATGGAAAACCTGAACGCTGGTTTGCCTATTGGGATATTTATCAGCAACCGTCCGTGAAGCCAAAGCTTTCTGTGGGATGGGAATATTGGTGGGTGGATGCAGATCAGGCTAAGAAACAGGGGCAGTCTGTTCAAAAGTATTAATTAGCATGCTTTTGACTAGCGTTTGATGAAGTGGTTAGATTAATATGACGGTGTCTTACCGAGTTCTCATCTTAATTTCAGGATAAGCTTTCAGCTGGATTGACTTTGGTTTCGCCTAATAACCAGCGACGCTGCAGAAGCAAGGCTTGTTGCGCTGCTATAATCGCAGCTCACCGCAAAACCTGTTTACTTATTGGACCTCTTTATTATTTCGCAACAACATGATCTTGTTGAAAACACGCAGCTTGTGGATGACGTTTCCGCGTATTTTATCTCATGTTAGATTTCATAAAAACTGAGTAAATTAATGAATAAGGGTTCGATTTCAATGATGCACTATATTCTAAAAAGAATGTTGTTGATGATCCCGACATTATTTTTGATTTTATTGATTAATTTTTTGATTGTACAAATTGCGCCTGGCGGGCCGGTTGAACAGGCCATTCAGCACATTCAAAATGCACAAGGTTTAGGTGCAGGAGCAAGCGGACAGACGAGTTTGGCGAATCTGGCACAATATCAGGGTGCACGGGGTTTAAGCCCCGAAATGATCGAAAAGATTAAAGCCCAGTATGGCTTTGATCGTCCTGTTGCAGAACGTTTCTGGCTGATGCTGAAGGGCTATATGCACCTGGATTTTGGCAGCAGTTTTTTTAAAGATAAACCTGTCACGCAACTGCTCTATGAAAAGCTGCCTGTGACCTTGTCTTTGGGGTTGTGGAGTACTTTCCTGATTTATCTGATTGCCATTCCACTCGGGATTAAAAAAGCAAAAAATAATGGCTTGCTGTTTGATCAATCCACATCGTTATTATTGGCGGTCAGTTATGCCATTCCATCATTTGTTTTTGCCATTTTATTGATTGTTTTTTTTGCAGGTGGCAGTTATTTGCAATGGTTTCCATTGCAAGGGCTGGTGTCTGAAAATTTCTCCCAGTTAAGCTTCCTGGCAAAAATCAAAGATTATCTGTGGCACATGTGTTTGCCGATTTTGAGTATGCTGCTCGGTAGCTTTGCCGCACGAACTTACCTGACAAAATATGCATTTGTAGAAGAGCTGAACAAGCCTTATGTATTAACAGCCCGAGCGAAAGGATTAAGTGAAAATCAGGTGCTGTATGGACATGTCTTTCGTAATGCAATTCTGATTGTGGTTGCTGCTTTGCCAGAAACGCTGGTGGGGATTTTCTTTGTCGGTAATTTATTTATCGAGATCATTTTTAATCTGGATGGGATCGGATTATTAGGCTTTGAGGCAATTACCCAACGTGATTATCCGGTTATTTTTGGCACTTTATTTTTATTTACCCTATTCGGCATGCTTTTACGTTTACTGGGTGATTTACTTTATCAGCTCATTGATCCGCGAATTGATTTTGAATCAAGAGGTGGGCAATGATATCACCGTTGATGCAAGCGCGATTTGATCGTTTTCGGCAAAATAAGCTGGGCTTTCGGTGCCTGATTCTGTTCTTGATTATTTTTGGATTGTCTTTGCTGGCGGAACTGATTGCTAACGATAAACCTTTGCTGGTGCGTTATCAGCAGTCATTCTATTTTCCGATTCTGAAAGATTATCCGGAAACCACCTTTGGCGGGGGATTTGAAACAGCTACGGATTATCAGGACCCTGTGGTCAAGCAGTTGATACAGGCACAGGGCTGGATGATTTCGCCCCCTGTGGCTTTTTCCTATCAATCCCCGAATCTTTCCCTTGCTGTACCCGTGCCTTCTGTTCCAAGCGCACAGAACTGGCTTGGCACCGATGATCAGGGACGGGATGTATTTGCTCGAATCCTGTACGGTCTGCGGGTTTCACTGCTGTTTGGATTCGCACTCACACTCTGTTCTGCGGTGCTCGGGATGATAGTGGGAGCAATACAGGGCTACTATGGTGGCTGGGTTGACTTGATTGGACAACGCATTCTGGAAGTGTGGGGTGGCTTACCGATGCTTTTCATCGTGATGATTCTGGTCAGTATGTTTAGTCCGAGTGTGTATTGGCTGTTTGTGATCATGCTGCTGTTTGGCTGGACCGAGCTTGTAGGATTGGTACGTGCCGAATTTCTACGTGCCCGCAATCTGGATTATGTTCGTGCAGCGCAAGCCTTGGGTGTCAGTCAGCATAAGATTATCTTTAAGCATATTTTACCCAATGCGATGAGTTCTAGCTTGTCGCAAATTCCCTTTATGCTCACGGCCAATATTATTGCCTTAACTGCCCTGGATTTTTTGGGTTATGGCTTGCCACCTGATTCAGCTTCACTCGGAGAACTATTATTACAAGGGAAAAATAATCTGGATGCGCCGTGGTTGGTGTTGTCGGGCTTTTTTAGCTTGGCGATGGTTTTGTCTTTGCTAATTTATATTGGGGAGGCGGCACGTGATGCATTTGACCCAAGACGATAATTTGCCTCTAAAGCAACCTTTACTCAACGTACAGCAGCTCAGTATTAGTCATGGTTCAGAAACGCTGCTTGAGCAGGTCAGTTTTGAAATTTACCCTGCACAAACGCTTGCCATCGTGGGGGAAAGTGGTTCAGGTAAATCCATTACTGCGCTAGCATTATTGGGTTTATTAGCTCAGACATTAAAAGTGACAGGTGAAGTTCAATTTCAAGATCAGGATGTATTGAGACTGAGCCAACCGCAGTTGCAGCACATACGTGGCAAAAAAATTGCCATGATTTTTCAGGAGCCGATGACGGCATTGAATCCTTTGCATAGCGTGGAAAAAATGCTTGGCGAAAGCCTGCTTTTAAAGGGTGAGACAAAAGCTACGCTAAGACTGCACACACTAGGCTTATTACATGAGGTGGGTCTGCCAGAAGCAGAACACATTTTAAAGCGTTATCCTCATGAATTGTCTGGCGGTCAACGTCAACGCGTGATGATTGCCCTGGCTTTGGCTTTAGAGCCCGAGATCTTAATTGCAGATGAGCCAACCACGGCTTTAGATGTGGTGTTACAGGCACAGGTCTTGAGCTTATTAAAAAAACTACAGCAACAACGCCAGATGGCAATGATTTTGATTAGCCATGATCTTGGTCTTGTTCAGCAATATGCAGATTATGTGCTGGTGCTGAACCAAGGGCGTGTAGAAGAGCAGGGCGGTAGCACGGAAATCTTTAGCTGTCCTCAGACCGTCTATACACAAAATTTATTGAATCACGATTTTGGGCAAGCTTTGACTTTACAAGCGACTGAGCCTGTGCTTGAACTCAAACAGGTCACAGTAAAATATCCCTTAAAACGAGGCTTATTGAACAGGATTCAGTCTTATAAAATTGCCGCTGAATCCATCAGCTTCAGGCTCATGCGAGGTGAGGCGCTAGGCATTGTCGGGGAAAGTGGTTCAGGTAAGTCCTCGATTGCCTTGGCAATTGCCCGTTTACTTGCCAGTACAGGTGAAATCAGTTTTCAGAGCCAAGACCTGAACCAGCTTAACCAGAAGCAGCTTCGACCGATTCGTCGTGACTTGCAAATTGTCTTTCAGGATCCTTTGAGTAGTTTAAATCCGCGAATGACGGTTGGGCAGAGTATTGCCGAAGGACTTGAATTACAGTCCATGTCCCCACAACAATGCGCAGCAAAAATTGCAGAAGTTTTGCTCAAGGTTGAATTGTCGCCAGAGGATAAACATAAATATCCACATCAGCTTTCGGGCGGGCAACGACAAAGGGTCGCACTGGCACGTGCGCTGGTGGTGCAGCCGAAACTGATTATTCTGGATGAACCTACTTCAGCGCTGGATCGATCTACCCAGCTTGCCATCATTCAGTTATTGCGGCGTTTGCAACAGCAAGAGCAGATCAGTTATCTGTTCATTAGTCATGACTTGCAAGTCATAAAAGCCTTGTGTCAGCAAGTGCTGGTGATGCATGCAGGGAAAGCCTTGGAATATCAAGCAACCGAGACCTTATTTGCCCATCCTCAAACTGAATATACCCGTCAGCTCATTGCTGCCAGCCGATATGGGCATTGTAAATAAACTGACATGTGATATTGTCAATTTGTCGGAACAACTATTGACAGCCATAATAATCAGATTAAATTAGAGTAAACACTCTAATTAAAGCAGAGGATGACCATGAGTCAGATTGCAGACAGTATCCAGATACGCAATACCACATTTAAGAATCGCATCATTAAAGGGGCAATGAGTGAAGCGCTTGCCAATGATGCAGGACAACCCAATGATGTGCTGATTGGATTATATGAAGCCTGGGCGAAAGGTGGTTTAGGCTGTGCCATTACAGGCAATGTGATGGTGAATATCGGGGCCAAGAATGAGCCGGGTGTGGTGGCAATTGAAAGTGAACGTGATCTGGAAAAGTTAAAGCAATGGGCTGCCGTGGGAAAAAAACACGGGATGGTGCAATTGATTCAACTGTCACATCCAGGTCGCCAGTGTCCAAAGGGTTTAAATAAAGAAACGGTTGCACCTTCGGCTGTACCTTTTAGTCCGGTATTGGCAACCATGTTTGGTACGCCACGTGAGCTGACGCATGCAGAAATTCTGGATATTATCCAGCGATTTGCAACTGCTGCTGCGGTGTGTGAAAAGGCGGGTTTTGAAGGGGTACAATTCCATGGTGCACATGGTTATTTGATCAGTCAGTTTTTATCACCTTTAACCAATAAACGTACTGATCAATGGGGTGGTTCTATCGAGAACCGGATGCGTTTCCTGCTGGAAATCTACAAGGCCGTACGTGCAGTCACTTCCGAAAACTTCATCATTTCAGTTAAATTAAATTCCGCTGATTTCCAGCGTGGTGGAATTACCGAAGAAGATGTAATTACCGTATTTAAGGCAATTGATGCAGTTGGCGTTGATATCATTGAAATCTCTGGCGGTACCTATGAAGCGCCTGCGATGGCGGGTGCAAAAGCAGAAAAACGCAAAGCCAGCACTATTGCCCGTGAAGCCTATTTCTTGGAATTTGCCGAAAAGATCCGTGAGCATGTGTCATGTAAGCTGATGGTAACTGGTGGCTTCCGTACCGCGGAAGGAATGAATGCTGCATTGCAAAGTGGTGCATGTGATTTTATTGGAATTGCGCGTCCATTGGCAGTTGAAGTTGATTTACCTGAACGTTTAATCGCAGGACATGATGTTCGTTATGCGGTGAATCAGATTAAAACGGGAATTCCATTTGTCGATAAAATGGCCATCATGGAAATCATCTGGTACGCAGCACAATTTAAGGCGATTGGACAAGGCAAAAAGCCAAAACCAAAACTATCCCCATTATTGGTATTTTTGAATTATGCCAAAGGAAATATCAAGGCGGTGGTAAAAGGGCGTGTCAATTCGCGTAAGTCAGCGTAATTTATGTTAGGGCTCTTCGGAGTCCTTTTTATTTCTAATCAATAACGTCGTAGTAGAATTCTTTTAATAATTACATTTAGAATGTTCTTTTTATTGAAGGGGAGATATTTATGACGTGGATCATTATTTTAATTGTTGTATTTACAATTTTGGCTTTAATTTTAGGGAATGTGAAAAAAGAAAAGAAAGGTGGAGCGCGTAATCCGATTAAAGGTAAACGTATTCTAACAATGAATGAACAACCAACTTTCATCAGATTAAGAGAAGCATTACCAGAGCATATTATTTTGGCGCAGGTTTCATTTAGTGCATTTATGACAGCTCAGGGCTACGCTACCAGGAATTTATTTAATCGTAAAGTTGCTGATTTTGTTGTATTAGATAAACAATTCAACATTGTAGCTATTGTTGAACTTGATGACTCATCTCATAAAGGGAAAGAAGATAAAGATGCGGAAAGAGATAGTTTAATTATTGAAGCAGGATATCGAATCATTCGCTATCAAAGAACACCTGATATAGATCAAGTTAAAAAAGATTTTGGAATAACTTCTATAGCAATCACAACAATTGAATCTGAAACACTAGAGAAGACTGCTCTAGTCTCAGAGGCTTTTATTTTTGAAACTGAATCACATGAACAAAAAGTACTTTGATTATTGTAGAAAATATTTTAATTAAATAAAAAAGCCACTGTCTTAAGATGCAGTGGCTTTTTCAAATTTGGCGTCCCTACGGGGATTCGAACCCCGGTTACCGCCGTGAAAGGGCGATGTCCTAGGCCTCTAGACGATAGGGACTTCTTGAGGTGGGTGTATATTAGGGCTCTGTCACCAAAGTGTCAAGAAGGTGAGGAGACAGTTTGTTCAAAATATAGCAAAACAGTTCAGCAGTTTTCTGGGTATCGTATAACGCAGAGTGCGCTTCTTTGCCATCAAACTCGATTCCAGCCTGAATACAGGCACGTGCCAACACGGTTTGTCCGAACATCACCGCGCTTAGCGTCACCGTATCAAAGACTGAAAAGCTATGGAACGGATTCTGGTTCTTCGTTCCAGAACGCGCAATCGCAGCTTGCAGGAAACCCAAATCGAAGTGTGCATTATGACCCACCAACACGGCATGAGTACAATGTTGTGCTTTGCGGACTTCATTTAAAGATTTGAAAATACGGCGTAAAGCAGTACGTTCATCTTCAGCCATGGCGATACGCATTGGGTTAGAAGGGTCAATGCCAATGAAATCCAGCGAGCGACGATCCAGGTTGGCACCTTCGAACGGATTGATATGCGCTTGAAACGATGGGCCCGGTACAAATTGACCTTTTTCATCGTAAACAATTGGAATACACGCGATTTCAAGCAGTGCATCGGTTTGTGAGTTAAAACCTGCTGTTTCGACATCGACCACAACAGGCAAAAATCCACGAAAACGCTGACCAATCACAGGCGCTTTGTTTTCTTCTTGTGTCACACTTTTCTCCATTGCAGCGTTTTACCTGCATGAAGTGGAATAATTTTTTGATCTTCAAGATAATCAAAAGACTCGGCAACCGTATTTTCTTCTTTCACCAAAGTGATAGTTGAAGTATTACGTGGTAAACCATAGAAATCAGCACCGAACATGCTGGCAAAACCTTCCAGACGTTCCAGTTTGCCGACCTGGTCAAATGCCTGTGCATATAGCTCAATGGCATTGGGTGCGCTATAGCAGCCCGCACAGCCACATGCATTCTCTTTGGCATTTTGCGCATGCGGGGCGCTATCTGTGCCGAGGAAGAATTTTGGATTACCGCTGGTCGCCACTTCTAATAACGTGGTTTGGTGAGTTTGACGTTTTAAAATTGGCAAACAGTAGAAATGCGGTTTAACACCGCCGACTAACATGTCATTACGGTTAAACAGTAAATGTTGCGGGGTAATTGTTGCAGCAACATTACGATCCTGTTCAAGCACAAAATTAGCCGCATCGCTTGTTGTAATATGTTCTAGCACGACTTTTAATTGCGGGAATTGCTTGAGCAGCGGTGACAGGACTTCATCCAGAAATCTTTTTTCACGATCAAAAATATCGACGTGATTATGGGTTACTTCACCATGGAGCAATAAAGGAACCTGATGTTCTTCAAGCTGTTCAATCACGCCATAGACCTTACGGATATCACTGACACCATTATCCGAGTTGGTGGTTGCACCGGCAGGATAGAGCTTGATTGCATTGACGAATTCAGATTCTTTGATTTTACGAACTTCATCCGGAGAGGTGTGATCGGTAAAATAAAGTACCATGCGTGGATCAAAATCCAGGCCTTCCGGTACATGCGCCAGAATACGCTCACGGTATGCCAAAGCTTCTTCGACAGTTTTAACGGGTGGAACAAGATTCGGCATACAAATTGCGCGGGCAAATTGTTTGGCTAAATCAGGGACAGTACGTTTTAAAGCTAAACCATCACGCAGGTGTGCGTGCCAATCATCGGGTTGTAAAAGTGTAAGAGTATTCAAGGTCTACTTCAAACTTAAAAATAATACAAATAATAATGCATAAACCGCGAAAATGGTAACTACAATTACGGATAAGTGGTTAAGCAAAGCACATGACAAAATGAGAAATTGTGTTATTTTTATGCGGCACAAGAACAGTGCATTATAAAAAGAGTCGTCGGGATGGATAAGCAATATGATCTTGATCAATTAAGGAGGTCAAAAGAAGATCTAGAGCAGCTTGTTGCCCAACATGTCCAGTCCAAAAATGCCCATCAAACTTTACCCCAAAATCTGGAAAATGAATTCTGGAACTTTAATATCGACCGGACCCGGATGAATGCCATTCAATTTTTCGGTCAGGGTGTCATTACCTATACGATTTTCGTGTTGCTGATTTTACCCACCAATTTCATTGTAATACGCAACAGTGAAAATTTTGTTCTGGATTTTATTTATAGCATCCTCAGCCTGATTGTGGTCGGCGCTGCGCTGTTCCTGTTTTGGGCCGTGTCCCGTTTTAAACAACTAAGTTCCTTATTCTATCCGGCTGTTTGTGTGATTGTTTTTCTGACCATCGTATTGACCTCATTGTTAATGATGAGTGTCTCCAATGTGGTCTTGCAAAATCAGGCCATGGTGCTGGTGGCATTCCTGTACATGTTAGGTTTTATCCTGAGCGGCATTCGACCGGTACATATGCTGTGGATTGGTTCTTTTGCAGCCTTGAGCATTGTTGTATTTCTATATGTATTGAATATTCCCTGTGATTTTCTCATGATCGGCAGGACCCTGATTGGCAGCTTATTATTGGGTTTTTCAATTAGTGTGATGCTGACCTCCAAAGAGAGAAAAATCTTTATCAAGTCAAAAATTTCGGAAATTGATGAGCAGATTTTACGCCTGCAGGCCTCTGAACTGTTACATCTCAGTCAGCATGATGAACTGACCAATGTTTCAAACCGCCGTACTTTTGAGGAAATGTGCACTTATTATTATCAGCAGGCCTGTACAGAACATACCGCCTTGTCGGTACTGTTTATCGATATTGATTATTTTAAAAATTATAATGATTTTTATGGTCACCAAATGGGGGATCAGGTCATTTCTGAAATTGCCAAAACGATCAAAGGCTCGATTCGGCATATGGACTTTGTAGCGCGGTATGGTGGCGAAGAATTTGTAGTGTTGCTTCCTGAAACCTCAGCTCAAGGGGCCTATGCGGTGGCGACCAATATCTATCGCGCGATTGACCGCTTAATGATCCCGCATCAAAAATCGATGGTTTCCCATTATGTCACTATTAGTTTGGGGATTACGGTGTTTAACGGCAATGCAAAAATCAGTCAGGAAATGCTGATCCATACTGCTGATAAAGCGTTATACCGTGCCAAGCAATTGGGACGTAACCAGATTTACTATCAGCCATTACCGGTCGTAGAAGAAAATATTTAGACCATAAAAAACCGGATATCAAGGCAATATCCGGTTTTTGTCTAAAACAATTCTGAATTATTCCAAGAATTTTACAGTCACGCCTGAACGTACTTTGGCACCCAGATCATTGGCATCCCAGTTGGTCAAACGGATACAGCCATGTGATGCAGTCTTAGAAATTAAAGACGGATTAGGCGTACCATGGATACCAAACGATTTCTTGCTCAAACCGATCCAGATATTGCCGACTGGCGCATTTGGACCTGGTGGTAGAGAAAGCGGTTTAAGGTTTTTACCTTGTACAAAGTTTGATGGTGAATAGCTATACCAAGGGTTTTTCGCTACGCCTACTACTTTATAGGTACCTGTCGGAGAAGGCGTATCAGTACTGCCAATTGTTGCAGGAAATGAAGCAATCATCTGGTTGTTACTGTTGAATAAATACAGTTGACGTGCACCTTTATGCGCCACGATCAGATGAATATCTTCAGGCAAGTCATTGCGGACATTGGCCACAATAATTTTTTCACCCGGTTTTTTAAAGGTTGCAGTAGGATTTAGCTTCTTCAGGAAAGCCTCGTCCATATGGAATTTTTCACCCAGCATTTCTGTCACACGGGTGTAGTACAAGCCTTTCATTTTCGCCTGTAAGGCATAATCTGACGGGATTGAATCCGCATAAGGCCCTTTAAAGTCCGCTTCGGTCAGCGTGTATTCTACATAAGCAGGTTTGGTTTGCTTGGCAACCAGCGCATCCCAGGTTTCTTTGGTTAATTGACCTGTAGGGGTAATACCGTTCATTTGCTGGAATGAAGCAATCGCTTTTAAGGTATTTTTACCATTTGAACCATCAATAGCACCCGGTGAAGCATGTGCATTGTTGAGCATGACGTGCGCACGGGCATAGGCTGGAAGCTGGCCTTTAGGTAAACTTTCAGGCCATTCAGCATTATTCATGCTATCCAGGGTCCATGAAACTTTCGCCGCAGGAGCAGCAGTCGTGGTGCTTGAGTCCGGTGTATTTTCTAATTTTTGCGAAACAGCTGAAGCAGCGCCAGTATTCACCTGAGGTTCAGATGCGGCTTGGGCGACGACACTCGAAGCGGGTTGAGCTGCAACAGCTGAAGCAGGGCGCTCAATGGCGAGAGGATCAATCGGATCTTGTACTGAACCAGCAATTTTTTTGGGATTTAATGGTTGCTCAGTTGTTGGAGCAGCAAAAGCAACATTAGCAAGAATACAACTTAAACTCATAGCGAGTAATGAGCGAACAAACATGTAATTCAACCTTATGAATTATTCATATTGAGATATAAGATATTGCAAGTATTACAGAAAATGAGCGCGCTTGCAGTAGCAGTTTTGTGTCAAAGCGAAAATTTATTTTAAGCCTGAAATTTTGTATGGCATTCAAATTATAAATTCCAGGCTAACTTTGTTATCATGCGCGATATATGAAAATTTAGAGATTGGTAATGACAACGTTGAAAAATGATCGTTTTTTACGAGCTTTATTACGTGAACCTGTAGACACCACGCCCGTATGGATGATGCGTCAAGCAGGACGTTATTTACCAGAATATCGGGAAACACGTGCGCAGGCCGGTGATTTCCTTTCTTTATGCAAGAATACTGAATTTGCTTGTGAAGTGACATTACAGCCATTGCGTCGTTATGAACTTGATGCGGCGATTTTATTTTCGGATATTTTAACGGTTCCTGATGCGCTGGGTTTAGGCTTATATTTTGAAACAGGGGAAGGTCCAAAGTTTCATAAAACAGTACGTACTGAACAAGACGTTGCCAATCTGCCTAAACTCAATGCCAAGTCCGATTTGGCTTATGTCATGAATGCAGTTTCGACCATTCGTTCTGCTTTAGGCGGTCAGGTGCCGTTAATCGGTTTTTCTGGCAGTCCCTGGACTTTAGCGACTTATATGATTGAAGGCGGTTCAAGCAAAGAATTCCGTTTTACCAAAAATATGATGTATGCGCAGCCAGAAGTCTTGCACGCATTACTGGATCATCTGGCAGATTCAGTGATTGATTATCTCAATGCACAGATCGATGCCGGTGCTCAGGCAATCCAGATTTTTGACAGCTGGGGCGGTGCACTGGCGCATAGGGAATATGTTGAGTTTTCCTTGAACTATATGAGCAAAATCATTGCCGGGCTGCAGCGAGAAAAAGACGGTCGCCGTATTCCGATTATTGTCTTCACCAAAGGTGGCGGGCAGTGGCTGGAAAATATGCTGACTACGGGTGCAGATGCATTTGGACTGGACTGGACCACACCGCTTTACACGGCACGTGATGTTATTGCAGGACGTGCTGCCTTACAAGGTAACTTAGATCCGGCGGTACTTTACGGTTCAGCGGCTTCAATTGAGAAATCGGTCAAAGCCATGCTGGATGATGCTTATGCCAATGGCGAGAAAACAGGGTATATCGCCAATCTGGGGCATGGTATTACCCAGTGGGTTGATCCGGCACGTCCGAAGATTTTTGTGGATACCGTACATGAATACAGTGCGAAATATCTAGGCTGATATTGAACAGATATTTAAAGTTAAACAGGCTAGGATCAGTTTCGTGCAGTTGATTGTATTACCACTCAGTTTTATCACTAAGGCAGCTTCGGCTGCCTTATTTGGATTATTGCTGCTGATTGCATTTGCAGTCACGGCACCGATGGGAAGTCATGAATACTGGGGCTTCTTTCGCTATGACTATTTGCTGTTTTACGCTTTACTCATTCAGGTCTGTCTGATCTATTTAAAACTGGAGTCATGGGCAGAAGCCAAGGTCATTGCCTTGTTTCATATCATGGCCATGGGGATGGAAATCTTTCTGACCCATCCTGCAATTGCATCCTGGCAATATCCGCAGCCTGCCGTATTTAAATTGTGGACTGTGCCGCTTTTCGCAGGATTTATGTATTCGGCTGTGGGCAGTTTTTTTGCACGCTCGTTACGGTTATATCAGGTTTCAATGGCAGATTTGCCACGTTTTAGCACAATGTTGTGTCTGGCGGTTTTATCGTATTTAAACTTTATGACCAAGTTTTTTATTCCAGATATCCGGGTGGCTTTATTTATCTGGAGTGTGCTGATTTTCTGGAAGACCCGACTATATTTCCAGCTCCATCAGCATCGTTTTAAAGTGCCGATGTTACCGGTTCTGCTGCTGTTGGCATTCCTGATCTGGATTGCTGAAAATATTAGTACTTTTTATCAAATCTGGCTATATCCAAGTCAGGTGGATGCATGGCATATGGTGGGGTGGGGGAAATTAGGGTCTTGGTATTTATTATTATTACTCAGTCTGGTTTTAGTGTTAAAAATTTTGGGTAATCGTGATAAAAATGGGACGTGGCAGCTGAATTAAAAGCACCATCTTCAATTATTTGAAATTTTATTATGAATATTTCACATATATTTCAAAATTTATTTGCTAAAACAAGCCAAGCTGGTTATTTTAATTTGTGTGTAAAACAATTACACAACACAATAGTGATAACAAATATTTAAATAATTTATGCTGGAGATCGTTCCTATGTTAAAGAAAATTGCATTAGCTGCATTATTGGCCGCTGGTTCAAGTGTAGCAATGGCTGATAACGATGTAGGTTGTGGTGTGGGTACACAGGTTTGGGCGGGTCAAAAGGGTGTAGTGCCGAAAATTCTTGCGGCTACCACTAATGGTATCTTTACTAACCAGTTACTCGGTATCACATTTGGTACTTTAGGTTGCCGTCAGGGTGGAACAGTGACTGCTCAGGTGGTCACGTTTACCAATGAAAATGCTGAATCTTTAGCGCGTGATATGTCAGTTGGTCAAGGTGAGAGCCTGAATGTACTTGCTGAATTAATGCAGATCAAAGCCAATGATAAAGCACGTTTCTTTGCAGTATCTAAAGCAAACTTTGCTGAAATCTACTCAAGCAAAAACAAAAATACCCTTCAGGTATTAGACTCTTTACAAAGTGTAATGGCAAAAGATGCGGTGTTAAAAGCATACGTTTAATTTGCTGCATGATAAAACCCTGTCTTGATGGCAGGGTTTTGTTATCGTTATTTTCCTTATACTTAAAATATTTGCTGCTGAATGAAATTAATAACTTTTACGATAGCGTCTTTAATGTGTCATTTTGCACATGCCTCGATTGAAACGGACTTACAGCAATATTTGGACCTTGCTCAACAAAAACAATTAGATCAAAACATTACATGGCAACGTCTGATGTATGCCGATCAAAAACAAAATAGTGAAGTCAGTTATGCTGGTTATTTTTATGCCAAAGATGGCAAAACAAATTTAAATAGCGAATTACAAGCTGATATCAAAGCCTTATTTCAGCAAGCTGCAGATAATCAGTCGATCCGCTGTAAATTCCCTGCACGCAGCCGTTGGTTAATGCAGCAGCTTCAGATTGACCCTCAACAACTGCCGAAAGTAAATTGTGTGGAATTTGATGAATGGATTAATCAAATTAAACCGCATAAAGCTACCCTGATTTACGCAACAGATTTTATGGGTAATCCCAGTTCGATGTTCGGGCATACCTTGCTACGTCTAGACCCTAAAGACCAGAAGCAGCTCAATCTGGTGTCATACGCAGTCAATTATGCGGCAACGGTGAAAGGTGAGGACAACTGGTCCTATGCATGGAAAGGCTTAACCGGACAGTATCCCGGTGAATATTCATTAATGCCGTATTACCGTAAAGTCAAAGAATATGGTGATTTTGAAAGCCGTGACTTGTGGGAATATGAACTCAATCTGACACCAGAAGAAACCCGCTTTCTGGTCGAGCATATCTGGGAAATGCAGCACGTCAGTTTTCCCTACTATTTCGTCAGCGATAACTGTGCTTACCGTTTGCTTGGCTTGATTGATCTGGTACGTCCGAATTTAAACTTAAAACAGCAGTTTAATTATGCTGCGATTCCGATTGAAACCTTGAAGGTTGTTGATCAGCAAAATCTGGTTAAAGAGGTGGTCTATCGACCTGCACTGGAAACCCAGTTACTTGCTCAAGCCAAACAGCATGGCACAGCTTTGGCTAAAGTTGCACATAAAGTCGCCTTTACCGAGGTTGAACAGACACAGCCAATTCTCAAAAATTACAGTCAGTCTGAGCAGGCCAAAATTCTTGAAATGGCCTATGACGATTTATATCTGCAATTTATTAGCCGTAAAGTTGATACTGATTTTGCCCAACCGCAACTGCGCCAGCTCCTTGCTGAGCGTAGTCAGATTCAGGTGGATAAACAACGTCAGGAACCGACCCGACCACAGAAACAGCCTGTTGAAGGGCATCATGCACGTAATATTTCAGTCAATGTAGGTGAAGTACAAGGCCAGAGCTTTGTCGAACTTGGGCATCGTCAGGCCTATCACGACTTGATTGATCCACAAGCAGGCTATCGCACAGGTACGCAATTACTGTTTCTGGATGGCAGCGTGCAGTATCGCGATGACAAGCTTAAAGTTGAGCACTTAGATTTTTTATCGGTCAATTCATATAATCCGGTTCAACCTTTTAAATCGCCCTTAAGCTGGGGATTTAATTTAGGCTGGAAACAGGAAGCCATTGAAAATGGACAGTTTAGTGAAGATAAACAACATGGCGTGATGAACCTGAATATGCAAGCCGGCTATAGTCTGGCTGATTATGACCGTCGACATATTTGCTATGGTCAGCTGCAAAGTCATATTCAAGGTGGCAAAGCGCTGGATAAAGGCTGGCGTGTTGGTGTCGGGCCTACAGTGGGGTGTATGAATGTATGGTCGGACAATATCAACAGTGTGGTACAGGTAGAATTACCCTATTGGCAAGATTTAAGTCAGTGGAATCTAAGAGTCGGTACCCAGCTTCAATATAGTTTGAATGCCAATCATGCTATGCGTTTGAATTGGGATTTTGAACAGCAGGATCATAAAGACTGGAATAAAGTGGGTTTAGCTTATATACGGTTTTTCTAATCATGTATCATATTGATCAAGCTAGTGAATTTGAAAAATTACAACAACTCCTTGAAGTGCTAAACGGCGTGGTTTCTGATGTACAAAACTGGCGAGTGCCACAGCCAGGTTGTTTAGATCACTGGAATAGTATTAAAGAGCAAATTATTGAATATAAAAAGAATGAGTATTTATTCTTTGATTCCTATCCCTCGGCAGCTATAGATATTTATCAATTATTAGAACTGGACATCTATTTTAAAAATTTCTGTCTCGAGATCACCTATCTGATTCGTCTCGGTTATGACCTTGGTCTGACAGCTGACCAGATCCGCGATATTTATCAGTCTGTCTATGCGTTCTGGCTGGCCTATGTAGACTTACTTTCTCTGATTCAACAGCAGGGACATTCGACTGGTATCACTGCAATTCAACTTACCACTGACTATGCACATGCCTTGTTATTGCTGTGCTGTGCAATCTGTTATGGCGATGAAACCGACATAGTAAAAATCATTGATGGGTTACTGGGTTATCCCTCAGATTGTTTAATTGACCTGATCAGTTATCCTTACCTTGAGGTGGAATCAATTAGTCCTGCTTACGCAGTCAGTTATCCATTTCAACAGCTCGATCAGCTTCTGAATACAGGCGTAGATGCTTCAAGCATAGGGGAGTATGTAGAGCAGATCGAACGGGACCAGCAACAAGGCAAATATTGGTCAAAGAAGTTTTTTCATCAAATTGCATTATTTGGAAAGTGGCGCTTTGAGGTCTTAATTCTATGTAAACTTTATCAAATCGACCTGAATGAAATGACGCAATATCAAAGTTTTCCAGAGGTATTTTCAAAAATATCTGATCAGACTTCTACAATCACATAGTATTTTTTCACAGCCTCCACCACTTCAAATGTTCCGGCGAATGCAGGTGGAATAATGCCTGCATTTCCCGCAGTCACTTCAATAAAGGAATTGGTTTTCGCATCGTGGATACGCACAATGCCTTCAATGATCTGAAAGAATTCTTGCTTGTTTTCAGCAAATTGAATTTTCCAGGCACCGACTTCACAGTGCCAGATGCCACAGTCCATATGCGGATGTTCATATAGGCCATAGGTGAGCCGTTCAGGATTACCCTGAACCAGACGATCTGGTCGAGGATAATCAATGCTGGCTTCACTTTGTATTAAATGACCGAAACCGGCGAGCTGAATGGATGACATATGCAGAACTCGTATTAATAGCTTTCTGGTACAGCGCTCAAGAATTCACGACGTGTGTCTTTATCAGTTTTAAAATCACCAATAAAAGAAACCGTACGCGTAGTCGATTCTTGCTTGCCCACACCACGCATCATCATGCACATATGTGCAGAATCAATCACCACGGCAACACCACGTGCCTGAGTGACCTGAGCAACGGCTTCGGCAATCTGCTGGGTCAAGTTTTCCTGAACTTGTAAGCGACGTGCAAACATTTCAGTAATACGGGCAAATTTTGATAGACCCAGTACCTGACCCTCAGGTAAATAGGCGATATGCACACGGCCATAAAATGGCAGTAAATGGTGTTCGCAAAGCGAATAAAATTCGATATTTTTAACCAATACCATTTCATGGTTATCGGAAGGGAAGAGTGCGCTATTCGTAACTTCTTCAAGCGTTTTGCTATAACCAGAAGTCAAAAAAGAAAAAGCTTTCGCCGCACGCATCGGTGTATCTTGTAAGCCCGGGCGATTCAGGTCTTCACCAACGGCAGTTAAGATATTTGCGTACGATTGCTGCATAGACATAACAATGTTCACTTAGGTGGGTTGAACAAAAACGGCAATTGTATCAGAAAACGATTAAAAATCTTAATTTTGATATAAATGCCGATTACTGTTTGAATTTAGGGTTCTTTTCAGCACGTTTGAGCAAGACTAAAACTGCTCCGGTACCCCCCTGATTTTCAGGTGCGCTGACAAAAGCTAATACATCACGGTGTTGTCTCAGCCAGCCGTTGACATAGGTTTTTAAAATCGCTTCGGGGCCTTTACCGTGCACGATCTTGATGACATTCTGGTTTTCATCTTTGGCCATCTGAATGATTTGCAGAACCGCTGCACGTGCCTGTTCAACAGTACAACCATGTAGATCCACTGCTTCAAACCAACGGATTTTACCGGCTTTTAAATCTTCAAATACCTTGTGCTGTAAGGTGGCGATGCGATAGCTTAAAGCAGCTTGACTTGCAACCGGATTCAAGATCGCTTGGGTATCCGAAATTTCGGTCAGCTCTTGCTCAGCACCACCTTCTGCCGCAGCACGTTTTGCCAGCGTTTGGGCATCAACTTTTTTGCTACGTGTCACTTTGGTATCGGCAATATTGTTATTGTCGATGGGTTTGACCCCAAGCAGGGCTTTTTTAAACAGTTCTGTATCTTCCAGCTCTTCAGCAGCTTGAGCTTTTTTTGATTCGGCTTGCTTCGCAATCGCGCTGGATTGAGGATTAGAGATTTGCTTTTTAAAGGCTTTCAGTAAATTAAACTGATCTTTAGAAAGCGATGAATCATGTTTACTCATAATTTTAGAACAATAGGCAAGATACCAGAGAGGTGTGAAATTATAGTCTGAAACCGAGATAATTTGAACTGAATTGCATTCATGCAATGTTGTAGAAAATCTAAAATAGTGAATGGCTGTTCAAAAATGGTCAATTAATTGTAATTATAAGATTATTCAAGATTAGATTATTAAGAAAAAAGTTTTATACAACTAAATGTCAAGTAATGACTCATCAAACCAAACGTCCTCATAATTATTAGCTATTAAGAATCTCCATCCCGGAGGTAATGCTAGAAACTTTTGTATTTGTGGGCACCATTCAGTAATATGCTCTATATGTATAGATTTAAAAAAATTAGGATCATCAGAAAAATCTTCACCGCCCCAGCTATACCATCCATTCGTCTTGTCTTCAGGAGGATGTCTTAAGCCATTAATAGGAATTATATTTTCTTTGATATTCAGTGTTATTCCTAACTTCGTACCCTCTAAAGTTGGGCAATAAGGAGTATCATATCTTCTACATAAGCTTCTTTGTAATGATTCAATTTCTTTATTCGACATAAATTCAAACTCTTTATTTTATTGTCAATTCAAATCCATATTTTGGCATGGTATTTTTTAAATAATTATCAAAGCCCAATTATCAAGAATTGGGCTTTTCATTTCGGTTTATTTTTAAACCTGTTCAGGTTGTCCAAATAATTCATTAAACGCCTGATCTGGTCGAGGCTGTTTCATAAAGCTTTCACCGACCAGGAAAGTATGAATATCATTGGCTTGCATCATGTCTACATCTGCAGGTGTAGCGATGCCACTTTCAGTAACCAAGATACGAGAAGCAGGCAATAATTGCTTTAAACGCAATGAGGTATTTAAATCTACATCAAAGGTTTTAAGATTGCGGTTGTTGACACCCAAAATACATTGCTCAGACAGCTTTAAAGCACGTTCTAATTCATATTCATCATGTACTTCAACCAACACATCCAGCTGTTGCTCAAATGCCGTTTTCGACATTTCTTCCAGCTGTTGATCAGATAGGCAGGCAACGATCAATAAAATACAATCGGCTTGTAAAGCACGTGCTTCAACCACGTTATAAGGATCAATCAAGAAGTCTTTACGTAAAGCTGGCAGGGCACAATGCTGACGGGCAATGGCAATATTTTCATCGGCGCCCTGAAAGAAATCCACATCCGTTAATACAGACAGGCAAGCAGCACCCGCTTGTTCATACTGCTGGGCAATTTCTGCCGGATTAAAATCCGCCCGAATCACACCTTTAGATGGCGATGCTTTTTTAATTTCAGCAATCACAGCCGGACGTTTATGTTGCAAGGCCTTGGCAAAACCACGCACAGGGCTTGCCTGTTTTGCCCATTGTTCAACATCATGCAAGCTACGTTGTTTTAAACGTGCTGCCAGCTCCTCATGTTTGCGGTCAACAATTTTACCTAAAATGGTATTTTGAATATCGATCATGAGAAGTCCTTAGTCTGCCTGATATTGTTTCAATGTTTTGGTAAATTCAGCCAAGATACTCATTTTTTCGAGCGCTTGTCCGCCATAAAGAATATCCTGAGCCAGCTCAACCGCTTGTTTATAGGTTTTGGTAATCCCTGCCACGTAAATTCCTGCACCTGCATTCAATGCAATCATATTTGCTGCTTTTTCACCAATCTCTGATTTGTCTCGGCTTAATGCATCTTTAATCAGCTTTAAGCTTTCTTCTGAACTGTTGACCACTAAACCTGACAAGGTTTGAGAAGGAATACCGACATCATCAGGATTGAGTGTCCATTCGGTCACTTCACCATCTTTCAGTTCAGCAACAGTGGTTGGTGCAGCCAGACTGATTTCATCCAGACCATCTTTAGAGTGCACCACCAAGACATGCACTGCACCCAGCTGTTTTAAGACTTCGGCAATCGGGCGACATAATTCATCGGAGAAGACGCCAATTACAAAGCGGTTGACACCCGCTGGATTGGTCAATGGTCCAAGCAAGTTGAAAATACTGCGGATCCCCAATTCACGACGGGGTGCAGCGGCATATTTCATGGCTTTGTGATGATTCGGTGCAAACAGGAAACCTACACCGATTTCACGGATACAGCGTTCGGTTTGTTGCATGTCCAGGTCAAGATGGATACCGGCCTGTTCGAGCAGGTCTGAAGAACCTGATTTACTCGACACACCACGGTTACCATGTTTGGCAATGGTAGCCCCAGCGGCCGCAATCACGAAACTTGAAGCGGTTGAAACGTTAAACAGGTTTTGACCGTCACCCCCCGTACCTACGATATCTACCAGATGAGGCAGGTCACTGACATCGATCTTGATGGCAAATTCACGCATGATCCGTGCAGCCGCCGTCATTTCATCGATACTTTCACCTTTCATGCGCAGGCCCATCATCAGCGCACCAATCTGGGCTTCAGTTGCTTCGCCTTGCATGATGCTACGCATGACATCTTCCATTTGAGACTGGGTCAGATGAATGTTTTTGGTAATGTGGTTCAGCGCCTGTTGGATATTCATAGTCATGAGTTATAGCATTAATGATTGAAATTTTGAGTGAGGTCAGTTGTCTGGGTGGATTGGCTTTTTGTGATCCATGATTCACAAGTTGTGAGCTATGTTATCAGAAAATAAACAAAGATTTTTGTTGTTCGATCAGAGTTTTAAAAAATTTGCTGGTTTGCCAATCCGGTATGTTGCGTTCACTCCAGTTTTTTATGGAAAAAGGCTTTAATTTATTCTGAGTTTTTATGATAAGGAATTAACCATTTGGTATATCTTAATCCTACATATCACTAGAAAAAATGAGTATAAATCAACTAAATAAAAGTGGATATATTAGGTCGGTCTTCATTTTATGCATCCATAAATATGTATCTAAATTACTTGAAATATCTTGGGGCCGTGAAAAACAAAGGTTGTTTTGTTTTTGTCTTTTTTGCATGCCTTCATCCATTAGAAAGCTATGCTGAGACCAATGTAGAAAAACCACAAACCCAGACCACGTCGGATAAAGTGGTACGTGTTGCAGTTACAGGATCACGTATTTCCAAAGCTCAAAAAGATGGTCCGACCAGTGTGACGGTGATTACCGCGGCCGATATTGAAAAACACGGCTATAGCAATGCCTTCGACGCATTAAATAACCTGACCCAAAATACCGGCTTTGTACAAGGGGCTGACTATGGCAATACCTTTACGCCAGCAGCCAATGCGATCAGTTTACGTGGATTAGGACCGAACCATACCTTAACCTTGATTAACGGGCATCGTGTTGCTGACTATCCTGTACCCTATGACGGTGCGGTCAATTTTGTCAATTTAGCCAATATTCCCACGGCAATCATTGACCGGATTGAGATCTTAAATGGTGGTGCTTCCGCGATTTATGGATCAGATGCGATTGCGGGAGTCGTGAATATCATCCTGAAAAAGAAAACCGATGGCACACAATTCAATATCAAGGCAGGTGGGACCAAAGAAGGTGGGGAGAACCTACGCCTACAACTGAGTGGCAGTAAAACACTGGATAAGCTCAATCTGGTGTACGGACTTGAGCTGAGTGGACGTGAACCGATCTGGGCAGCAGACCGGGACTTTATGACCAGCCGAACCCGCCGGGGAGAAAAGCCAGACACGATCGTCGGGCGTAAAAATGCCAACACTGGCCAGTATCTTTCTATTGGTGGGTGTGACGCATTTGATGGACTATTTAAAGGTTCAGTAAAAAATATCGGAAAAGCGGGAGCCGATAACTGTGCCAGTGGTCTGGCCCGACCGACCTACTGGACAGTACAGACCAAGAATCGCAGCCAGAATGGTTATCTCGGTTTAGATTATGAGCTGAATGAGAAAACCCAGTTATTCGCAGATGTGTTGATTGGCGCTAATCAAATTGAAAATAATACCCGTGGTCCGACATGGACTTCTTTAGGTGCAAGGAGTGGCTATTTCCTCAATCAAGACACAGGAAATTATGAAATCTGGACGCGACGTTTTGCGCCAGAAGAACTCGGTGGCGTTGAGCAAGCCAATAAAAAATGGAAAGAACTTTCCTCCAATTTAAACTTTGGTATCCGTGGCGATATTGGGGACAGCAGTTGGAGCTATGAAGCAGCCTATAATGGCTCGATTTATACCAGTCAATTACGCAAACAAGGTCTGGTCCGTTCAAATGTTGATGAATATTTCTTAGGCCGGCAATTGGGGACAAATGCCGATGGCATTCCGATATATTCACCTCATTTAGATCGTATCAGTCGACCACTAAGTGCCAGTGAATTTAGAGCTATTTCAGGCACGACTGAGGAAAATGATAAGTCATGGGCACAAAGTTTAACCCTGAGTGCAAATGGCGACGTGTTTGAATTACCTGCCGGAACTGCCAAGCTTGCGGCAGTGGCAGAAATTGGTCGTCAAGGTTTTTCCATTAAACCGGATAAAGCGCTGGAAAACGGTGAATTTTATAATGCGACCTCCAGTGGTGAATATGGTGGGGCACGTACCCGTCAAGCCTTGGGTGCAGAGTTGTTCTTACCTTTAGCCAAGCCATTAAATTTAACCTTATCTGGACGTTACGACCGCTATGCCTTGTCAGATAATAGTATTGATAAGTTCACTTTCGGTTCGGGACTAGAATTTAGGCCCCATCCAACCTTATTGGTTCGCGGTAACTACGCGACCAGTTTTCGCGCCCCAGATATGAATTATCTGTTTTTAAATAAACAGAAGGGATATTTTCCAAGTACCACCGATTATTTACGTTGCAGTCAAACAGGCCAGCCTTTAGACAAATGTAGTTTTAAAGATTATTCGCCGGGTGCCAATTACACCTTAACAGGCAATAAAGATTTAAAACCTGAAGAGGGTAAATCTTATGGGGCAGGTTTCGTCTGGTCACCAAGTAATAAATTTGACCTCTCTGTCGACTACTGGGATATCAAAATTGATAATCTGGTGACTAATCTCAGCCCAGATAAAATTCTACGTCAAGAAGCTGCGTGTCGTTTAGGGACGCAAGATATCAATTCTGCGTCATGTATCGATGCATTAGCACGAGTTGAGCGCAACCCTGCAAATGCCGTGGTTGATCCAAATGTGATCAACAATATCAATATTGTTCCGATCAATGCGGCTTCAGATCATACCCGCGGGATTGATTTCACCAGTAAATGGCGCTGGAAAACAGACCGTCTGGGTAACTTCTTATGGACCGTGAATTATAGCCGTGTGCTTGAACGTGAATATCAACAGTCCAAAGATGGCGAGAAAGATAACTATTTAAAAGATTTGACCATTCCAGATTGGCGCGACCGTTTTAACACCAGTCTGGGCTGGAGTCGTGGTGACTGGTCATCAACGGTGCTCGTCAACCGTTATGGCAAGATTCCAAACGGCGATCAAACGGCTTATCTAAGCCCGACTTATCTAGTGAACTGGAGTGGAAGCTATCAAATCTCATCTCAAGCCTCTGCATCAATCATTGTGAATAACCTGTTTGACAAAGTGAAACACGATGACACAGGCGGCTGGCCATATTATCCAGTAGGATCTTATTCACCATTCGGCCGTCAGGCCTGGCTGGAGTTTAACTACAAATTCTAACAACGATGTACGGATGCAGCGAAGTGGTACAGCATTTGCTGCATCTTTTTATTTTAAAAACTACAGAGGACAGATCTCCTATGTTGGTCAAACCTTCATTTAAAAAACAATTGCTACTGACAACATTACTTTCTTTATCTGCCACACAGATTTTTGCATCAAACAGCAATGAACAGATTCCAATCGGTAAATTACCTGAATGGGCCATACCGGAATCTTATGATCTGGATTTTAAAATTGACCCTGCACAAAAAAGCTATACCGGTAAAACCACCATTCATTTAAAGCTGACCCAAGCCACCGATCATGTCTGGCTTCATGGTAAATCTTTGTCGGTAAAAGATGCTCATATCCTATCGGCAACTGGACAGAAAACTACGGCCCAATATGAGCAGGCTTCCGAAGTCGATGGGGTGAGTGTAATTAAATTCGCCAAGACGCTAGCTGCAGGTCAGTACAGCTTGGTACTGGATTTTAATGCCGATTATGACCAGCAACTGGATGGTATTTATAAAATTGAATTTGAGGGTAAACCTTATGTCATGACTCAAATGGAAGCGATCAGTGCGCGTCAATCTTTTCCTTCTTTTGATGAACCACGTTTTAAAACGCCCTTTAATATTCGTTTAACCATTCCAAGTAAATATTCAGGCTTCGCCAATACCAATCAGGTTGCTGAACAGACCGAAAAATCAGGTTGGAAAACCCTCAGCTTTGCTCCAACAAAACTCTTACCAACCTATTTACTGGCACTGGCAGTTGGACCATGGCAAGTACAACAAGGCCCTGATATTGGTGCAACAGCGTGGCGTAAAGAAGCGATCAAATTACGTGGACTGGCACCCGCTGGCAAGGCTGAAAAAATGCAGCATGCCTTGTCTGAAACGCCAGCAATTTTAACAACATTAGAAGATTATTTTGCCTTTGCTTATCCGTTCGACAAGCTGGACTTACTTGCTGCACCTGACTTTGCTGCTGGGGCGATGGAAAATCCGGGACTGATCACCTTCAGAGATTATCTGATGCTGCTGGATAAAGACTCTCCTGTGTCATTTGTACAAAGTTCATTTAATGTCAATGCACATGAGTTGGCACATCAATGGTTCGGGGATGTGGTGACCATGCCGTGGTGGGATGACCTGTGGTTGAATGAATCTTTTGCGACGTGGATGCAAAGTAAAATCACTCAACAATTGCACCCTGAATTTAATGCAGATCTGGAACGCGTCGTTGATACTGCGGGTGCCATGAAAAGTGATAGTCTGGTCAGTGTACGCCGTATTCGTCAGCCGATTTTAAGCAATGCTGATATTCAAACTGCTTTTGACGGGATCACCTATCAAAAAGGCGCAGCAGTTTTAAATATGTTCGAAAGCTATCTCGGAGAACAAAAATTTAAACAAGGGGTGCGCAATTATATTAAAAAACATCAATATGGCAGCGCTACAGCCAATGATTTAATCAGCGCGTTAGCAGAGCAGTCGGGTCAAGGCGAGCGCTTTGCCAAGGCGATGAAAAGTTTTATTGATCAACCGGGCGTACCTTTGCTGAATACCTCTTTACAACAACAAGGGAACAAAGTCTTTTTAAATGTGCAGCAAACGCGTTATCTCCCTGTGGGTTCTAAAGGTGATGCCAACAGTCTTTGGGGCGTACCTTTATGTGTACGTTACGAGGTGCCGAATGGTTCAAGTAAAGTTCAGTGTGAGTTGATTGATCAGGCCCATGCCAAAATTGAGCTCAAAGGCGCAACCGTGAATAGCTGGTATATTCCAAATGCCGGTGCGGCAGGCTATTACCAGTTCAGTTTGCCGACAAAAGAGTTGGCACGTTTAACCGCTGCGACAGGGAAATTATCCAACAGCGAACAATTGGCCTATGCCTATGCAGTTTCGGCAGCGTTTAATCATGGTGATATTAATTTATTGGCAGTGGTAGATGTCGCCAAGAAATTCGCCGCTTCAGACAGCCGTCAAATCAGTACTGCATTATTCCCGCAATTGAGTACGATTCATCGCCATGTGTTAAAAACCGCGACGGAACGTGAACATTTTAGAAAAGTACTCACGAATTTATATCTGCCAAAGTTGAAGCAATTGGGCTATACCAGTAAATCAGGTGAGTCTGCCGAAGACAGTTTATGGCGGAGTGAATTGGCGCAGTTCCTTGCACTGGATATTCAGGTACCAGAAGTACGCCAACAACTGTTAAAGCAATCTGATGCTTTATTTGAACAGACACAACTGAACTTTGCCCAGCTTACGCCAGAGTTATTGCCGACGATTCTGGCAGTCCGTGTGCAAGAAAAGGGCAAGCCTGCGTTTGATCGTTTAGCTGGGGAATTACAACGTGTCACCCAACCGACACAACGTCTGGCCATCCTGTCTGCTTTAGGTTCAGCCAACCAGACTGAAACACGTCCATTGGCACAGCAACTGGTTTTAGATCCGCGGGTGAAAGTCGGTGAAGTTCGTACCGTGATTAATGCCATCAATAACTATAGCGGAGAGCAAGGCGGTTTATGGGCATGGTTTGAGGATAATCATGAGGCTGTGTTTGATCGCTTGGGCAAGTCTTCTGCTGGACGTTTTCCGGCCTTGTTTAGTGGCGCGGCATGTACGCAACAGGAAGCAACACAGCTCAACACTTTCTTTGCACCACGCACCAAAGAGCTGGTTGGAGTCGAACGCGGTTTGAATCAGACCAAAGAGCGGATTCAACTGTGTGAATCCTTAGTTGCAAAACAGGATGGTTCAATCGTGCAGCAATTGAAGTTGTAATTTACTCGTCATAAAAAAAGCCAACTATGAAAAGTTGGCTTTTCTATTTTCAGGATAATTTAGGCATCATCCGCAGCGTCAGGATTTCTGACCCCCAATAACTGACTGGTTGCTGTACCCGCCGTCATTGAACCGTTCACATTTAATGCGGTACGGCCCATATCAATCAATGGCTCGATTGAAATCAGCAAAGCTACCAAGGTAATCGGTAAACCCATCGCAGGCAGTACAATTAAAGCCGCGAAAGTTGCACCGCCACCCACACCAGCAACACCGATTGAACTCAGTGTGACCACAACCACCAGTTGGGCAATCCATAAGGGATCAAGTGGATTGATACCGACCGTAGGTGCAACCATGACGGCAAGCATCGCCGGGTATAAACCTGCACAACCATTTTGACCAATCGTCGCGCCAAATGAAGCCGAGAAGCTGGCAATGCCTTCGGGTACACCCAATTGCTTGGTTTGCGCTTCAATATTTAGCGGAATGCTGGCAGCACTTGAACGGCTAATAAAGGCAAAGCTCAATACCGGAAAGACTTTCTTGAAAAAATCGACCGGATTGATGCGTACGAAGACCAGAATCAGTGCGTGAACCAGGAACATGATCGCAAGACCAAGATAAGAGGCCACCAGAAACTCGCCAAGTTTTACGATATCGGCAAGATTCGCAGTGGCAACCATTTTGGCCATCAATGCCAGCACGCCATAAGGTGTAAATTGCATCACCAGACGCACAAGGCTAATCACCAAAGCTTGTAAGGCTTCAATGCCATGTTTGATTCTTTCACCGTTAACCTTATCTTTATCCATCAGCTTTAAAGCGGCAACACCTAAAAATGCAGAGAAGATGACCACACTGATGATTGCAGTTGGGCGAGCACCGGTTAAATCTGCAAACGGATTTTGCGGGAATAAAGAAAGTAACAGTTTAGGGATGTCCAAGTCGGCGACCTGTCCAATATATTGGCTCTGAATGGCGGCTAAACGCGCTGTTTCCTTGGTCCCTTGTACCAGACCTTCTGCGGTTAAACCAAACAGGTTGGTAATAGTGGCGCCTACGAGCGCAGCAATCGCCGTTGTTGCTAACAGGATACCAATGACCAGAACACTAATTTTTCCAAGGGATGTGGTTTGATGTAATTTCACCACCGCACTTAAAATTGAAACGAAAATCAGCGGCATGATCACCATCTGTAACAGTTGGATATAACCATTACCGACCAGGTTGAACCACGCGACTGAGTGTTCAATGATCTGACCGTCACCATAAATGGTTTTGAGCGCCAGGCCGTAAATGATACCCACCACCATACCGATCAGAACTTTCTTGGAAAGGCTCCAATCTTTTCGGTAGGAAAAGAACAATCCGGCCATAAGCAGGACAAAAATAATAATATTCAATAAAACCAAGGTATTCACTATAGGTTGTCCTGATTGATATTTCAGGGGGATGCTAAAAAATAATGGCATAGATTCTACCATCCAGCTGCCCTGAAACTTAATCATTCCTATGACTATAGTTAATCTAAAAAAGTAAAAAGGGAGTTGTTTAATCTGAAATCCCGTCGCAGCTTTACTTTTTATAATCTGTGAAAAGTGGATTAATTATTGAAAAAGAATGATTTGTGTTAATGGTATAGCCTATTGTTTAATTTTAAAGCTTAAAAAACAGGCAGTTTGTATAAGTTGTATATTGTTTTTATATGTTCAAAATAAAAACAGCCTATTGAGAAGCAATAAGCTGTTTACAGGCCGAAATAGAAAATCAGGTTTTGGTTTTAAGCATACTGCTCTAGAAAGTTCTTAAAAATCTGATGTCCATGTTCGCTTAAAATTGATTCGGGATGAAACTGTACACCTTCCACAGCAAGCGTTTTATGTTTAACACCCATAATTTCTTCAATCGTGCCATCTGCCTGATTGGTCCAGCAAGTGAGCTCCAGACATTCTGGTAGTGTTTCCTGCTCAATGACCAAGGAGTGATAACGGGTCGCTGCGAATGGAGAAGGGAGGTTGCTAAAAATTCCCTTATCGGTATGGTACATGTCGGATAAGCGACCATGCATCACGGTTTTCGCACGAATAATGTTGCCACCGAACGCCTGTCCAATGGCTTGATGACCTAAGCACACACCCAGTAAAGGAATTTTTCCTGCAAAGTGATTTATCGCTGGAATAGAAATTCCTGCTTCACTTGGCGAACATGGGCCCGGTCCAATCACTAAATATTTTGGCTGCCATCGTTCAATATCCTCTAATGAGACTTGGTCATTGCGAACTACTTTTACGTCCTGATTTAACTCGCCAAAATACTGGACGATGTTATAGGTAAAAGAGTCGTAATTGTCGATCATTAGAAGCATTTTAAGCTCAACCTCTTGATATTTAATGTATTCTTAAATATTGTCTTTCACGATACCCGTTTGGTTACCCGTTTTGAATTAAGTGCCCAAAACATTGGATAAAAATAAAGCCGCTATTTAAGCGGCTAATATAACAAAAAATGAAGTGACCAGTTTAACTATTTCATTCATTACAACTTGGCAGAAAAAAGCTTTAACGGGGGGCACATATGATTCCTCACAGAGATCACGACAATCAAAGCAGAATCAGCTTTTCTTTAGACATAAAAAAACATTCTGCCTCGGTCATGGAAGAAGATTAAATCTTACGGGTGTTATCAATCAGCCAGCCTAAAACCTCTCCAGAGAGATGTTCGGCTAGTCTTTCTTGAACGGTTTGATGGTAGCGATTTATCCAGTCTTTCTCTTCCTGCGTGAGCATATCTACCACGACGCAATCTAAATGGATGGGGCAAAGGGTGAGTGTTTCAAACTCTAAAAATTCACCGTAGGTTTTTTCAAAGCCAGCATGCAGCCGGTTTGCAACCAGATTCTCGATGCGAATGCCGTATTTCCCTTCATGATAGAGCCCAGGTTCGTTGGAGATAATCATGCCTTCACGCAATTTGCTATAGGCATGTATTGGCGCATAATAAGAAAGCACTTGCGGTCCTTCATGAACGTTCAGCGCAAAACCTACACCGTGTCCTGTGCCATGGCGATAATCCAGACCATGCTGCCATAAAGTCTGACGACAAATTGAATCAAGGAGCGGTGCAGCCAAACCTTCTGGGTAAATGCTTTTTGCCAAAGCAATATGACATTTTAAAACCAGCGTATAGTCACGTTTTTGTTGTTCTGTTGGTGTCCCAACGGGAACAACGCGGGTGATATCCGTGGTGCCATCGACGTACTGCCCGCCAGAGTCGATCAATAATAGACCATCACCTTCGATGAATGAGTAGTGTTCTGGCGTTGCACGGTAGTGAGGCAATGCACCATTGGCATTAAAGCCTGCAATCGTGGCAAAACTTGGCCCTATAAAGCCGTCTTGTTGAGCTCGGAAGGCAGTAATTTTCTCATCAATGGTCAGTTCTGAAATGTTCTCCTGACGATCAAGAGCTTTTTCTAGCCAGTGGAAGAAATGACAAAGGGCAACCCCATCTTTAAGCATGGCATGGCGGATATGCGCAATTTCGCTTTCATGCTTACGCGATTTAAAAAGTGTACTTGGGTTGATGTCGTAGACAACCTGAATATCCTTTGCGATCGCTTGTTCATGGTGAATCGATACTTTGGCTGGATCTAACAGGACAGATGTATTAGAAATATTGGCTAAAAACTGAGCTGCGTCCTGGTAGTTCCGAATCTCAATGCCATCCGCTTTGAATGCCTCTTGTGTGCTTAGATCTACCTTATTGCGATCCACAAATACAACAGCCTGTTGAGCACTGATATATAAGTGTGAAAGGAATACCGGGTTGTACTCTACATCTTGACCACGTGCATTTAAGACCCAGGCAATATCATCTAGAGATGAAATGAAATGTCCTTCAATCGCCTTCGTGTCTAAAGTTTCCCGTATTGCTTGGATTTTTTCTTTACGGGATAGAGCATTTAAGCCTGCAGGCATTAAATGGATTTTTTCTGAGGGCAGTTCTGGACGATTAGACCAGATTAAGCCTATTAAATCTTGCTGTGTTTCAAGTGTAAAGTCGCGTTGTCTTGCCGTATTTTTCAATGCCTTAAACTGCTGGATTGAAAGCGTTTGTCCATTCACTGAAATGACCGAACCAGGCTGTAGATTTTTCTCCATCCAGGCAAGATGTGTCGAAGATTCATCACTGGTCAGTTTTTGTAATTGGAAGCCGGTTCCAGCGAGTTGTTGTTCGGCTTGTACCCAATAACGCCCATCAGCCCAGAGTCCTGCAAAGTTTTGGGTCACAACCAACGTGCCGACAGAACCACTAAAACCGCTTAACCACTGCCTTGCTTTCCAGTAGTCAGGTAAATATTCTGACATATGCGGATCTGCACTCATGACAACCAAAGCATCAACATGTTGATTGTTCATGAGTTCACGAAGTTGAACCAGTTTTTCTGGCACAGTTAAGTTGTTCATATGGTTTCCAAGTCAGGTTGAACTTTGCTGGTACTTTTGCCCATTAATTTGTTCATTGGTTTCTTTAATAAAAATAACACGATTGCACCAATAACCAAGGCCAATACGCAGCGCATAAACAGGGTGGGTAAATTTTCGATAGCATCTGCGGCGACCTGTCCACCAATCAAACCTGCCATGAGGTTGCCTAAGGCTGAACCCGTGAACCATAGTCCCATAATTTGTCCACGAATAACATCTGGAGCAAGTTTGGTCATGGTTGATAAACCGATCGGGCTTAGGCAGAGTTCTCCTAAAGTCAGCAGCAATACAGCACCCACTAACCACAATGGTGAGACCAGACCATTGCTAATGGCAAAATGACTCGCCAGTGACATTAGTAAAAAGCCGCTTGCTGCCAGTAAAAGTGCAATAATAAATTTTGAAATATAACTTGGGTCTTTGTTCGATTTGCCCAGTCTTGCCCACAGCCATGCAGCAATTGGCGCAAAAATAATAATAAAGAGGGCATTAATCGACTGGAACCATACGGTTGGAATCTCAAAACCTAAAACATTGCGATTGGTATAATCCTGAGCAAATAAATTAAATGAAGTTGGTTTTTGCTCAAATGCGGACCAAAAAAGGGCAGACGTGATCAAGAGCACAAAACAAATCATAATTTTAAATTTGTCATTTTGGTCTAAATTAAGGAAAAGCAGCAAATAAGCAAAATAGGCAATAATTCCTATACCAATCCCTACAGTTAAATAGGTCGCGACAGCGACAGGGTTGATGTGAATGATGCCTAAGAAGGTTAGAACAATAACGACTGCAACTGTGAATAAAAAGCCAAATACAATTTTAGCTGCATTTTTATTTTCTACCACCGGTTTGCTACAGCTATTGTTTTCCTGACGTAGCGCGTTAAAAGTTTCGAGCTGGGGAATCGCCCTAAAACGGAAAATGAATAAGGCAATCAGCATCCCGAGGCCACCGATACCAAAGCCTAAATGCCAGCCATGATCTTTGACCAAAAGCCCTATAATCAGCGGGGCAATAAATGACCCCATATTAATGCCCATATAGAAAATGGAAAAGCCTGCATCACGTCTTGTATCCTGGGCTTTATATAAGGTTCCAACAATCACCGAAATACATGTTTTAAATAGGCCGGAACCTAAAACAATCAGTACTAAACCTAAATAAAAGAAAGACTGATCAAATACAGGGGTAAGGGCAATGGAAAGATGACCCAAGGCAATAATAATAGAACCATACCAGACAGCGCGTGCTTGACCTAACCAATTATCTGCAATCCAGCCACCAAAAACGGTCATTAAATACATCGAACCTGCGAACAATCCGACAATCGCTGCGGCAGTGGGTCGATCAAGGCCCAGACCACCTTGATTGACCATGGCAATCATATAAAGGATCAGTAAAGGTCGGATACCATAATAGGAAAACCTTTCCCAAAGTTCTGTGAAAAAAAGCGTTTGTAAAGGTTTGGGATGGCCAAAAAAAGCTTTATCCGCTCGTTCAAAGTCATATTTCATTAATCAAATCCTTGAATGATTTTAAGTTTTTATAAACATAACTTTGAGTTTGTTTATTAATAATAAAAATTTATGTATACGATTTTTAGTTTTTTTTAATTGTAAAAGCAAGTTTGGCCTGTATAAAAAAAGTGAATGAAAAAGAATATGAATAGTAAAATTTGCTTTCGGTTCAGTAACGACAAGTCTAAGCTAACAGGTTTAAGACACTGGCCAAACAGTGATTAAATCGTGTACCTCATAACAAAAATCTATAAAAATGAAAAATAGTGATTAGACTTTTAATTAAGAATGCCGCTCATGAATGAATAAGCGAATAAAAAAATTTAAGTTCTTGAAATAAACTCAAAAAATGCATTGAACAAGCGGTTATAAAAGATGTGATTATTTTTCGGGTTATCCGATAAGAATCTCAGCATTCTATATAAGAAAGTATTATGATCTTGAACAGCTGTTTGAAATTGATGCAATGGGTTATAACAGTGCAACAATTTTGCACCAAATAAGGGCAATAATGAGCTATTTAAATATGCCATAATTTGAAAATGTGTGAATATGGTGCATTTACACAAGCAAACAGTATAATGCGTTCAAGACAAGGAATCTAAATCACGATTACTTATAAGTAATTCAATGTTTTAGGTATGCTTTAAAATTGTTGGTATGATAATTGCTAATTATACATCAACACCTAACACGCACTTAACAAGTGCATAAAAATTTCATTGGAGCAAATGAGCATGGCGAACAAGGTCCTTCAACTCATCAAAGAAAGTGGCGCAAAATGGGTCGATTTTCGCTTTACTGATACCAAGGGTAAAGAGCAGCACGTAACTTACCCAGCTGATACCATTGATGAAGATACCTTTGAAGATGGTAAAATGTTTGATGGTTCTTCAATTGCTGGCTGGAAAGGCATTGAAGCTTCTGACATGATCTTACGTCCAGATGCTGAAACCGGTTTCCTTGACCCGTTCTTTGCTGAACCGACTGTTGTAGTGACTTGTGACGTTATCGAGCCATCAACTGGTCAAGGTTACGAGCGTGACCCACGTTCAATTGCTCGTCGCGCTGAAGAATATTTGAAATCTACAGGAATTGGTGATACTGCGTTCTTTGGTCCAGAACCAGAATTCTTCGTTTTTGACGAAGTGAAATGGGATATCGACATGTCTGGCGCGCGCCACACATTGATCGCTGAAGAAGCGGCTTGGTCGACTGGTAAAGATTATGAAGCAGGTAACTCAGGCCACCGTCCACGTGTGAAAGGTGGTTACTTCCCGGTTCCTCCTGTTGATTCTTCACAAGACATGCGTGCTGACATGTGTGCAAAAATTGAAGACATCATGGGCCCAGGTCGTGTAGAAGTACATCACCACGAAGTTGCATCTTGCCAGTTAGAAATTGGTGTGAGCTTCAATACTCTTGTTCGTAAAGCTGACGAAGTTCAACAGTTCAAATATGCAGTTTGGAACGTTGCGCATCAATATGCAAAAACAGCAACCTTTATGCCTAAACCAATGGTAGGCGATAACGGTTCTGGTATGCACGTGCATATGTCAATCTCTAAAGATGGCAAGAACCTGTTTGCTGGTGATGAATATGCTGGTTTATCAGAAATGGCATTGTTCTTTATCGGTGGTGTAATCAAGCACGCTCGTGCATTGAATGCAATTACAAACCCTTCTACAAACTCGTATAAGCGTTTGGTTCCACATTTTGAAGCGCCAATTATGCTTGCTTACTCAGCACGTAACCGTTCTGCTTCGATCCGTATTCCTTACGTTTCTAGCCCGAAAGGCAAGCGTATTGAAGCACGTTTCCCAGATCCAATGATGAACCCGTACTTAGGTTTCGCGGCGTTGTTGATGGCTGGTCTTGACGGTATCCAAAACAAGATTCATCCAGGTGAAGCTGCTGATAAGAACTTATATGATCTTCCTCCTGAAGAAGAAGCAAAAATCCCAACCGTTGCTCACAGCTTGGATATGGCACTTGAAGCACTTCAAAATGACCATGAGTTCCTGTTGAAAGGTGGCGTGTTCACTAAAGAAATGCTTGATGCATATATCGAACTTAAAACTGAAGATGTACGTCGTCTTAATACGACGACTCACCCAGTTGAATTTGATATGTACTACAGTCTGTAATACATCACTGATTCAAAAAAAGCTCGCTTCGGCGAGCTTTTTTTATGTTTTTGATTCGGTTGAAAGTCGTACTCTTTTTGGTGAGAAATTAATGTAAACTAATCGCGTTGTTTTTAGTGAGCCAAGCATGCGAAATTTACGACCAAACAGAATAAAAGGAAAAGAGCTTCCTGCAGTATTAAAAAAATGGTTGTATGCATCGGGATCACTGACCCAACAATTGACCGATTTAGGGCAAGGTCAATTTCATGTTGAACGTATCAAAGAGCATTATCAGCGAATGACTTTGAATGACAGCCAGTGGATGAAAATGCCGCCCCAGCATGTGGCATGGGTGAGAGAAACCCATCTTTATGGCAGCGAAGAGCAGGCCTGGGTAAAAGCAAAAAGTATTTTTCCAATCTTAAGCCTGCAAAAAAAGGCGAGATTATTTCAGCATATTGGTAACAAACCGATTGGCTGGTTCCTGTTTCACAGAACCAGTCCAGCTTGTGAGAGACGGGTCATTTATCTGGAAGAAGGATGGACACGTCAGAGTTGTTATACTTGGCATGGTTGTAAATTTATCGTGCAGGAAACGTTTTTACCCGCATTTGAACAGTTTATTCAACAGCATTGACGCTAAGGATTATCATGGAAACAGTGCAGCATACGACTTGGCGACAACGTTTAGAGGCTTATTACTACCTTTGTCGTTTTGATAAGCCGATTGGCACAGAGCTGGTATTTTGGCCAACCATGTGGGCATTATGGATTGCATCCAAAGGAATCCCTGATCTTAAAATCCTGTTTGTGATGATTTTAGGGGTCATTTTTATGCGTGCAGCAGGCTGTGCCATTAATGATTTTGCTGACCGGAAGGTAGATGCGCATGTGGAGCGAACCAAAACACGTCCTTTAGCAACGGGAGTGATCCGCGCTAGAGAGGCTGTCTTTGTTTTTCTTGTTTTGGTGCTGGCAAGTGCTGCCTTGTTATTTTTTCTGCCGATTGAATCATTTTACTGGTCTTTTGGGGCATTATTCTTAGCGTTTATCTATCCTTTTATGAAGCGCTATACCAATTTACCGCAAGTATTTTTAGGTGCAGCATTCTCGTGGTCAATTCCAATGGCGTATACGGCTGTTGGGCAAACGCCTGATTTAACTTGCTGGCTGCTTTATTTTGGTAATCTGGCCTGGACAGTGGCCTACGATACCCAATATGCGATTACCGATCGTGAATATGATCTAAAGATTGGGGTGAAATCGACGGCTATTTTATTTGGTCGCTATGATATCCAGATGATCGGTTTGCTTCAGTTAATGAGTCTGATCTTGATTGGCAGTGCCTTATATCTCGAAAATCTTTTGTTGCCTTTTGGCTTGATTGCCTTGGGTATTGTTGCCGTTGATTTTATTTATCAGGCGATGAAAACCAAAGATCGGGATCCCCACATCTGTTTTTGGGCATTCCGTCACAATCGTTGGGTCGGGTTGATTATATTTATTGGAATTTTTTTAGAATTAGTAGCTTAATCTGACTGTATAGTTGAAAAGTGTCCTATGCAGGGCACTTTTTTTATGCCTTAATAAACTGGCATGTAGTTTCATGCACAAAAATAACACGAACACTAAAAGGATATTTTATGAAACGGTCGAAGATTGCATTGGCGATGACGTTCTCAATTTCTGCATTATTTTTAACCGCATGTAATGACGATAATGATAGTTATACGGACGGGGATTCAAACAAAACATATTTATCGGAAACCACTTATTCTAAGGATAAAGTGGATAATGCCTCATCAATCAAAATCATGACTTATAACATGGTCAATGTCCAAGGGCGGACTGCTAAAGCAACTGCACTGGTGATGATGCCTAAAGTTGCTCAGCCTGCTGATGGTTATCGTGTGGTGGTGTGGGAACATGGTACGGTTGGGGTAGGTGATAGCTGTGCACCAAGTAACAATACTGTGAATCCACGTTTTAAAATCCTTGCGGATAGTTTACTGGCAGCAGGTTATGTTGTCATTGCGCCTGATTATGAGGGTTTAGGCACCCCAGGTATTCATCCTTATCTGAATTTAGGCAGTGAAGCTAAGTCTGCCATTGCAGCGGTAAAAGCAGCCAAAGATCATTATGGAACAAAGCTTAATGGGCAATGGATGTCGATTGGTCAATCACAAGGTGGCCAAGCTTCTTTGGGTACTGCAGAATATGCAAACGCTGATGCAAGTTATAAAGGAGCCGTTGCTGGTGCGCCTGCATCCAGCTTAGGTAAAATTATTTTAGAAGTTGCGCCAGCAGCTTTAGCAAATATTGAATCCCAAGAAATAGCAGCAGGAGTACCTTTAGCAAACCGTATATCGGTTGACTCCTATGCAACCCTACTGGCTTATGCTGCATTGACAGGAGTGGGGATTAAAGCCTATGAACCACGATTTAATTATCGTGATATTTTCCAAGAAAGAGCTAAATCGCTTGCCGAATTTGCAGAAGGAACAACAGGTGAAAATGGACTATGTTTGGATGATGGAAGTGATCCAAGTTTAAGTCTGATTGAAAAGTTTAAAACGGATATTATCCAATATATGACTGCTAATCCAGATAAGAAGGTTATGGATTATCCGGGATTAGATACGAATAACTTCAAGAATAATCAAACGGTTCAAAAATTCTTGTTAGATAATCAACCTGGAACTAAACGACTAGATAAACCTGTGTACATTGTTCAGGGAACTGCGGATACCAATGTGCCGTTCCCAGTAACCAAAGCATTAGTTGATAATTTAAAGGCTCTAGGATCAGCAAATGTGGCCCTTGATCCTGTTGTAAATGCGACTCATACTCAAGCCATTGTATGTCGAAATCTTCAGGTGTATAACTTTGTTCAAGCGCAGATGCCAGCGAAAACGAACATAGTCGTTGATCCATCCAAAATTGATGCCAGCCAAAGCCCTCACTGTACAGGTAAATTCTAAAATTTTCATTTAGCTAGAAATTTGCTTTAAAAAAAAGAGTCTCTTTATCGAGGCTCTTTTTTGTTATATTGTTGCATTCTTAAAATTGATGTCGTTTGAGTTTAAAGCCGCTATGAGCCAGCAACCTGTTGAAAAAAAATCAGTCCCTTGGTTATTGATGGGGCTAGGATTATTGATTCCTATTTTTATTGTAGGTATGGCTTTCCTGGCAGCAAAAAGTGATGCGCAGACCAAGAAGAAATATGATCAGCAACATGCAGAAATCGCCAAAAAGTTTGAACAGCAGAAAAGTGCTGAGCAAACGCAAAAAGCTGAATAATCTCTTTCCAGATCTCTTGTTATCGAATATCCATCTGTAACTGTTTTACAGATGGAATCTGGGTATAACGTTGAACCTGATAACCAGCCTCTTGCAACATCTGATCACGTTTTTTATCTTCTGATTCCTTACCTATATGACTCGGGTCATCCAGTTCAATAATCGCCAGCACTTTCATACCCTGATCTAAAACCACAAAGTCAGTGACCTTACGATTGAACTTACTGCGAATTTTATAATGATCGCTGGTTATTAGGGCACTAAAGGCCACTTGAGCAAGTACGTGATGCTGTGGAAAGGCTTGTTGCAGACGAATAAACATCCGTGATTCGAAATTTGTAATGACAGGACGTGCAAAAAATTTCTGTTTGGGAAAGAAGGGGCGTAGGCAGCTATAAAGCAGCCAAGCTGTGCTGATCAAGCCAATAGTCAGGAACAGGAGATAATTCGATTGAAACATAGATTTAATAGCGTACAAAGAAAAAACCCACTCAATAAGAGTGGGTTTTTTAGAATCTTGGCTCTCCCACCTGGGCTCGAACCAGGGACCTGCGGATTAACAGTCCGTCGCTCTACCGACTGAGCTATGGGAGAATCTGGAACGAATTCTAGGGCTTAAATGCAGGCCCGTCAAGTAAAATGAGTATGAATAATAATCGCTTAACAAAAATATTGTGGATTAGCGGGCAACCTGATTACATTGTGCCAGTTCAGGAGAGCGTGCATCCCAGCTGGCGCCTGCCGAGTTTTTATAATAACTAATCTTGCCAATACGCAGCACAAGGCTTTGGCAAGAATCTACCGATAAGGCATTGCCCCAAGGGCCAGACATGCTACATACCTTTCCATTACACTTCCAGACCACATTGGGGCCATTCTCAATCGAAACGGTCACGGTACCTTTGTAGCTGGAACCAGCATACCAGGTGGTCTGGGCTGCCATTGCCGGACTACAGAAAAATATTGCGCACAACAGGATTTTTTTCATTATTTGCTTTCCCTAATATAATAATGAAATTTTATTTTAAATGATAAAAAGAGGAGTGGTTTAAATTTATACGATATTCAACATGAAGTGAACAGATTCACCGTAATTCAAATGAAGCATTATTTTTTTATAGACTTAAAAATAAAAAGCCCAGATCAATGATCTGGGCTTTTAGAATCTTGGCTCTCCCACCTGGGCTCGAACCAGGGACCTGCGGATTAACAGTCCGTCGCTCTACCGACTGAGCTATGGGAGAATCTGAGTGCCATTATAGGCAGCTTTTAAAATCGGTCAAGCTAAAAATGTCATGTTTCCTTCATTTTCGTGCCGTATGCTTTTTATTTGCACAATTACGCGAAAGTAGGAAAAATAACTTGAACTTTGATCAGGCTGTTGCTAGATTCGAATTAGAAAGAACGTTTAGATATTCATCTAAACAGTGTGGATTTAACCCTACTTGCCAGCACTAAAATGGCTAAACCGGAGGTCGAAATGACTATTCTTAATATTCAATCTATTTTTTCAAACTTTTCTTTTTATCAAGACCATTATCTCGAAATCATTCAGGATCCGGCGCAATATTATACGCCAGTGGAACATGCATTCTTAAATACCTTTCCTTTTAAGCAACAGGCCTTGTATTTGGGTGATTTATTGCAATTATGGTTTGGTAATAAATGGAAAATTCAGAATGCTAATAACCTGTTAACACAAAAAAATACCTTAACACTTGATCAAGATTCCCCGCTGTATTTATTTCAACTGGGCGGAGAACTCTTTTTAGGCGCAAATACTGCATTGGCATGGTCGGTCGCAGAGCAGAAGGTGGTCACAGTACAGGTTAAAAGTATCTGGCAATATGCGGTGTTTAGCCATTTGTGCATTCGACCAAAGCTGTTCAAACAAAACAAAGCCATTGCATAGGGCTATGATGAAATAGCCCATTGGCTTTCATTTCGGTTTATGGGCGAATAATCATGCAGGTTGCAGTCGCATGTGCATAGAGCTTGCCTTCTGCATCAACAATTTTGCCTTCGGAAATAGCTAAATTTTTACTGATATTAATTATATTTCCAGTGGCGATGAGCTTCTGATTTCTTGGAACAGGGCGACACATTTTAATATTCAGATCAATGGTGCCGTAACCTACACCAGCTTCTAAAAGGGTATGCACAGCACAACCTGTTACCGAGTCCAGTACCGTTGCAGCAAAACCTCCATGCACACCTCCGAGAGGATTCAGGTGTCGTTCATCGGCCTGTACTTCAAATTTGATATAACCTTCCGCAACTTCAATGGGTTGCATGGGGATGGTTTGGCTAATACTGGCGGGTGGAATTTTCCCTTCACACATGGCAGTTAAAAATTCAAGTCCATTCATTTCTTTTGGATGTTTCATCTTATATTTCCTTTTGGAGTTCTAAAATAGAACTTGTTGATAACATAGCCTTGAGAGATCGGGCTGTCAATATTGCGCATCTCTTCGCTGAGTATTTTGTAAATTCTAAGTTACTCGCGAAATGCTTTGTTTTATGATGTTTATAAATGTCTTTATAAAAATTTTGAATAAAAGGTAAATTTATAATGAACGGACAATGTGTATGTGGGGAAACCACTTTTGAAGTTGAATTAAGTCATCATGATGTGCATGCCCTTGCGACGTATACGTCTCATGCTCCATTTGTCGTAGACAGACCAGTGGCGTGATTATGACGCTTGATGTCGAACAGGGCAGTTTAAAATTTTTGAAGCAGGATCATTTAGCAATATACAACTCATCTGCATGGGGAGAGCGGGGTTTTTGTAATGCGTGTGGAACAAATTTGTTTTGGCGCACTAAAGATCAGAACTATTGCAATATCAATGCATTTTCTCTGAATGAACCACTACAAGATCTGAATTTGGATCTGGAAATTTATATTGATTGCAAACCCGATTTTTATACGTTTCAGAATCCGACCAAGAAGATGACAGAGGCAGAGGTCATTGCACTCTTTAATGAAGAATCCCCAAAATAGCCTGGGCGGAATATCTGGATAAAAGAATCACATAGAAAAAAAGCTTCCATCTGGAAGCTTTTTTTTACAGCAGAACTTATTTTGCCGCTTTTTCAGCTTCGATTGAGGCAATGGCAGCGTCTACGCCCTCAATTGAATCAGCTGCTTTTTTGATACGCGCTAAGGCATCAACCAGCACTTCATCCGCAGTTGCATAAGAGATACGCATAAAACCGCCTAAACCGAATGCATCACCAGGAACTACGGCAACACCAGTTTCTTCAAGTAACCATTCAGAGAATTCTGTGCAAGATTTTAAACCTTTGGCACGAATCAATGGACGGATGTTGGCGTAGGCATAGAAAGCACCATCAGCAGGTAAACAAGAAATACCTTTGATCTCATTTAAGCCATTAACCACTAAGTCATGACGGCGTTTGAATGCTTCAATCATTGGTTGTAAAACGTCTTGTGGACCATTCAATGCTGCTTCAGCCGCAACTTGTGAAATTGAAGTTGGGTTAGACGTTGATTGGGACTGGATTTTTTTCATTGCGCCAATGATTTTTGCAGGGCCCGCTGCGTAACCAATACGCCAGCCTGTCATTGCATAAGCTTTAGACACACCATTTAAAACGATGGTGCGGTCATATAAGTCTGGCGCAACTGTTGCAATGTTGTAGAACTCATCTTCCCAGCGGATTGGTTCGTACATGTCATCAGAGGCAACGAATACTTGTGGGTGACGACGTAATACTTCAGCCAAAGCTTCCAGTTCAGCTTTGCTGTAGATCATGCCAGTCGGGTTCGATGGGCTGTTTAAGACCACTAAACGTGTGTTTGGAGTAATTGCCGCTTCTAGTTGTTCTGGGGTGATTTTGAAACGTTGTTCTTCACCACATTTCACGATAACAGGTGTACCTTCCGCAATGATTACCATATCTGGATAGCTGACCCAGAACGGCGCAGGAATAATCACTTCATCGCCTTTGTTTAACAAAGCCAGTGCAAGGTTAAAGAAACTTTGTTTACCACCACAAGACACCAGAATCTGGTTGGCTTGATAATCGAGATTATTATCGCGTTTAAGTTTTGCAATAATTGCTTTTTTTAAGCTTGGAGTACCGTCTACCGCTGTATATTTGGTGAAACCTTTATTAATGGCTTCAATGGCAGCATCTTTGATGTGTTGAGGTGTATCGAAGTCTGGTTCGCCTGCGCCTAAACCAATCACGTTTTTACCTGCAGCTTTTAACTCAGCAGCCTTGTTGGTTACTGCAAGTGTAGGGGACGGTTTGATAGCATTGACACGATCAGAGAGACGTACGTCCACGGCATTATTCCTTCTTATGGGATTAAAAAATAAAAAGCAGCTTATCTTAGCCTAATTAGACTTCATTGTGGCCGAAACTTGCCTTAATCGCATAAAAAGTTACCAAAATTTAGTTCTTGCAGGCTTTCTATTTTTTTACATATTTTATTTTTATCAAATGCCTAAAAATCCATTACAATAGCGGCTAGAAATCTAGATTTCGAGAGAATTTCAATGAGTACCCAGCAACCTAAAGCAAAAAAAGCTTTAGTGAAATTACCCTTCCCGATGCCATCTGCTCAGGATGATTCTGAAGATGCGGCGCATAATCAGGTTCGTCCAAAACCTGAGCAATACGCAGATCGTACCTGGATGCCACCACGCGGCACACGTCGTTCGATGGGGAAGCGTTAAGAGAAAAGCCAATCAATCTGATTGGCTTTTTTGTTTTTTAATGGCGATTTAATGGATGTTGTATTTCTAGTTCACCACGCCACAGCTTGATAAAATCATATTCATCAATATCGTAAAGCTCCATCAAGGCAATAATCACACTGACAAAAATCATTGCACCTTCCGACTTGTCATGGAAATTAAAAATCTTGCCGTTGAGCTTGCCAAGAATATCGCTGATTTCATGTTCACGGCCACGACCATAGCGGTCACGTGGATAAAGCTCTTCATTTAAAACTACCAGGGCAATGGCTTTTTCGGCTGCCGTTAAACTGGTTTTATCCAGTGCCTCTTCAAAAGATTCATAACCATGATTGAAGTAGAAAATTACTTCATCATTAATAAAGGCCTGCACCGTGGCTGCGGTTAAGTTGGGAAATTGTGAAACCGCATCTTCTTCAATATAAGGACGGAATGATTCGGGGAAAATCACATTGGAATGGATGCCTTTAAATAATGGTGCGATTTCAGAGACTTTATAGCCGGCGATACCACAACCTAAAGCCGTCAAAAAGTATTTCATTTTTGCATGGTTCTTGGCATAGATTTTGAAGTCATCCACATAATGCTCGATCTGGGCGAGTGGCATTTGTTGTAAATGTTCATTCAGGGTGGGTATTGCAAAGCTTTGTCCAGCCCAACCACGACCAACCCCTGTGACTGCTGCAAAGTGTTGTGCTGCAACACGGGCGGCGCCGCTGTCGTGTATACCCGCCAGATTACTGCCAAAAACAAAGACCGTATCTTCTGGGAGTTCCGTTACAATTGTTTCGTCGTGGTATTGGTAAGACATATTTTTACCATTGAAATCGAGTATAACTTCATGTTGCAGTTGATTAGGCAGATGGTCAAGTAAAATCTACCAAATTGCATGGCACAAAAGATTTCATAAAATCATCGATGCAACACTTTAAATCAATAACATTTTCCCCCATAAATAGAGATTAAGTTTTAGTGTAGGAATGAGCTTGTGAGCGAAAACCAGCCTTTTGAGTTAGTCACCAATTATCAACCTGCGGGCGATCAACCTCAGGCCATTGAGAAATTGGTCAGTGGTATTAACCAGGGTTTTCGTAATCAGTTGCTGCTTGGGGTAACCGGTTCAGGTAAAACCTATACCATGGCCAATGTGATTGCCCAAACCCAACGTCCAACCATTGTGATGGCACACAACAAAACCCTTGCAGCTCAGCTGTATGGTGAATTCAAGGCCTTCTTTCCGAACAATGCGGTAGAGTATTTCGTCAGTTACTACGATTACTACCAGCCTGAAGCGTATGTGCCATCCTCAGATACCTTTATTGAAAAAGATTCGGCGATCAATGATCACATTGACCAGATGCGCTTGTCAGCAACGCGTGCTTTATTAGAGCGCCGTGATGCGATTATCGTGGCTTCGGTTTCTGCGATTTATGGTCTGGGCGATCCAAATGCCTATATGCAAATGCTGTTGCATATCGTGCAAGGTGATCGGGTCAGCCGCGATGACATTATTCGCCGTCTGGTGGAAATGCAATACACCCGCAATGAGCTGGAATTCTTGCGCGGTACTTATCGTATTCGCGGTGAAATTATTGATATTTTCCCTGCCGAATCGGATAAGGATGCAATTCGGGTCGAATTATTTGATGATGAGGTCGATTCGATTCGCTGGTTTGATCCATTGACCGGAAAACTGGTACGTAAAGTTCCGCGGGTAACGATTTATCCAAAAAGTCACTATGTTACGCCGAAGGACCATTTAACCCGTGCCATTGATACCATTAAAGATGAGTTGAAAGACCAGCTGAAATTTTTCAAGGATCATGACAAATTACTGGAAGCGCAACGTATTGAGCAGCGGACCCGTTATGATCTGGAAATGATGCAACAGCTCGGTTATACCAACGGGATCGAGAACTATTCACGCCATTTGTCTGGTCGTACCGCAGGTGAGGCGCCGCCAACTTTATTTGATTATGTGCCCGAAGATGCCTTGCTGATTATTGATGAGTCGCATGTGACGGTACCTCAGATTGGTGCAATGTATAAAGGTGACCGTTCACGGAAAGAAAATCTGGTCAATTATGGTTTCCGTTTGCCGAGCGCCTTGGACAACCGTCCAATGAAATTCGAAGAGTGGGAGCGGATCGTTCCGACCACAGTGTTTGTGAGCGCAACGCCAGCACATTATGAACTGGAAAAATCCGAGCAAATTGTGGAGCAGGTGGTTCGTCCGACAGGGCTGATTGATCCCGAGATTGAAGTACGTCCGGTGTTGACCCAGGTCGATGATGTCTTGTCCGAGATCAATATTCGTAAACAGCTGAATGAACGTGTGCTGGTGACCACCTTGACCAAACGTATGGCAGAGGATCTAACCTCCTATCTCAAAGAGTATGGGATTAAAGTCGCTTATCTGCATTCGGATATTGATACGGTGGAACGGGTCAAGATTATCCATGAATTACGTACTGGCGTGCATGATGTACTGGTCGGGATTAACTTGTTGCGTGAAGGTCTGGATATGCCCGAAGTTTCTCTGGTGGCGATTCTGGATGCCGATAAGGAAGGTTTCCTGCGTTCAGAGCGTTCATTGATCCAGACCATTGGGCGTGCTGCACGTAATGTGAAGGGTAAAGCGATTTTATATGCAGACCGGATTACCGACTCCATGCGTAAGGCCATGGATGAAACCGAACGTCGTCGGAACAAGCAGATCGAGTTTAATGAAGCACATGGCATTACCCCGCGTAGTGCAGTCCGTCAGGCGATTAAGGAAATTGATACCGGTGAAGTGCTGACTGATGAAGAAATTGATGAAAATGTACTTGAGCAGGCGCAAGCGATCAGTGCGGATGAACGGCATTTATTGTCTGATCCAAAACTGTTTGCAAAACATATCAGCAAACTGGAAAAGGAAATGCTGAAAGCCTCGAAAGAACTACAGTTTGAGCAGGCAGCACGATTGCGTGATGAAATTGTGCGTTTAAAAGCACACATGTTGCAATCTTAATTGCGCAGAGAAACCCTCAAAAGTGATACATATCGCAACAGTTTTTGTTTATTAAATAGGCTATTTTGAAGTGCTAAGTATATGACTATTGATAACAAATTTTGTTTTGAGGATTTCTCATGCCATTGATTAAGAATTTCCCGAAAGCCAGTTGGCGTTTAACAAAGATTGCAGTGGGTGGGGTGGTTTTAACTGGGTTAGCGGTTGGGACCATTGCTTATGCACAGGCAAAACCTTTACCGACTGTTGAAAAAGTAGAACTGGATAAATATCTGGGTGTCTGGTATGAAGTCGCCCGAAAACCGATGTTCTTTGAGCGAAAGTGTGTCTATAACATTACTGCCACTTATACCCTCAATGAAAATGGCAATATTGTGGTTGATAATAAATGCTATGACAGTGAAGGAAATCTACAGCAAAGTGTGGGTGAAGCTTTTGTTGCCAATGCACCATTTAATACCAAGTTACGGGTCAGTTTTTTACCTGAGGTGGTGCGCTGGGTGCCGATGGCACGTGGCGATTATTGGATTTTGAAACTGGATAATGATTATCAAACCGTACTGGTAGGAGAGCCGCGCCGTAAATATTTATGGGTATTGTCGCGAACACCGAACCCCCATAAAGACACCATTCATGAATATTTAAATTATGCGAAATCACTGGGCTATAATATTAGTGATGTGATTTATCCTGAACATCGTTAGAATAAGATAGACTTGTTTAAAAACCATGCATGCATGGTTTTTTTATTTTTAGATAGTGGATAAATCACGTATTTTTTTAAATTTCCCCATGTAGAGGTTCAAAGTGGTTAAAGGTATCGCTTATTCAGTTTTGGCTTCTATTACATTTGGGGTGTTATATTTTTATACCCAACTGCTGGGCGCACTGGACAGCGAGCAGACCTTTGGCTGGCGGATTATTGCGACCTTGCCGGTTTTAACCCTGTTTATGTGGTTGACTGGCGATTTGATCCATATCAAAACCATCTTTAAAAGAATTTTAAAAAAGCCGATTTTATTACTTTTTCTAATGACCACTTCGGTCCTGACCTCAGCGCAGTTATGGCTGTTCCTGTGGGCACCGATGCATGGACGGGGTTTGCAGGTGTCATTAGGTTATTTTCTTTTACCGCTTGTATTGGTCCTTGCTGGAAGTTTCCTGTACGGAGAGAAACTGTCTAAATTCCAGTATATCGCTGTGTCTTTTGCGGTATTTGGAGTGGGGCATGAGATCTGGCGTCTAGGCAGCATGGCCTGGGAAACTGCACTTGTTGCGCTGGGTTATGCAGCCTATTTTATTCTGCGTAAAAAAATCCAGACAGATAACCTGGGTGGCTTCTGGTGGGATCTGTTGATTATTCTTCCGGTCGCCATCTTCTTTACCCAAACTGGCGATGCTTCTTTTGCCAAGTTTCTCGAACATCCCGGTCTGATTCTTGTCGTGATCGGTCTGGGATTATTAAGTGCCATTGGTCTAGGCAGCTATATTCTGGCCAGCCGTTATTTGCCACTGATTATTTTTGGTTTGTTGGGCTATCTGGAACCGGTACTGCTGGCACTGGCATCTTTGGTCATGGGAGAGAAAATTGGCGCAGAAGAGTGGCTAACTTATATCCCCATATGGTTAGCGGTGCTGGTATTGGTGATTGAGGGAGCAGTCCATCTTTATCAGCAAAATCAGCGTAAAAAACAGTTGGCACTCAATCTGCAGCAGTATTCGAAACGCGTCGATTTGAACGATAAGAGCTAAAAAATCCGCGAATACGACAGGAATTATCAGTAAAACTGTTATGGTTGTGATGTAAATCACAGCTATTATGATGAAAGAAAAAGATTTTTACCTAAATTCACAAAAATAATTATAGGTATTTTATGAATTTATAGTCAATTAGGACAAAATCTTAGCTCGTTGAGCAGCTTTTGATTCAATCTTGATGATAATTCTATTACAATTATGGCGTTTTAAAAATTCACGCCCAGTATATATAAATTAGAGGACGTAACAGTGAGCAAAGACACTATCATTGCCCTACACGCAGAACACCAAGGTCGTTGGAAAAACCGTGAAGAAATCGCGGAACGTATGATTACCTTAATCGGTCAATTATACCGTGAGAAAAATATTGTTGTTTCTGTTTACGGCCGTTCTTTAATTAACCGTTCAGTGATCCAGATTTTAAAAACGCATCGTCGTACACGTATGCTTGATGTTGAACTTTCTGTGGTGAATACCTTCCCGATTCTGGAAGCGTTAATGAAAGTTGAAAACATCGGTTCTGCTGAAGTGGATATCGGTAAACTTGCGGTTGAATATAAAAATGCAGGCGGTGATGTAGACGCTTTTGTTGCTAACGCTGTTGCTTCAATTCAAGGTAACCCAACTGCTGGCGCGCCTAAAGATGTTGTACTTTACGGTTTTGGTCGTATCGGTCGTATCTTGGCTCGTCTAATCATCAGCCAGTCTGGTTTAGGACGTGGTTTAAGCCTTAAAGCTATCGTTGTGCGTAAATCATCTGATGGTGACTTGGCGAAACGTGCTTCATTATTACGTCGTGATTCTATTCACGGTACCTTTGACGGCACGATTTCTGTAGATGAAGAAAACGAAGCAATTATTGCCAATGGTCAGTTCATCAAAGTGATTTATGCATCAAGCCCAAGCGAAGTGGACTACACGGCGTACGGTATCGAAAATGCACTTTTGATCGACAATACCGGTAAATGGCGTGATGCTGAAGGCCTGAGCCAACACTTACAATGTGCAGGCGTTGCACGTGTTGTATTAACAGCTCCAAGTAAAGGCGAAATGAAGAACGTTGTATTTGGTGTGAACAACGGCGATATCCTGGATGAAGACAAAATCATCTCTGCTGCAAGCTGTACAACCAACGCAATTACCCCTGTATTAAAAGTTTTAGACGACAAATACAAAGTATTGAATGGTCACGTTGAAACCGTTCACTCTTTCACAAACGACCAAAACTTAATTGATAACTATCATAAAGCTGACCGTCGTGGCCGTGCTGCAACGTTGAACATGGTCATCACTGAAACTGGTGCTGCGAAAGCGGTTGCGAAAGCTTTACCTGGCTTAAAAGGCAAGTTAACAGGTAACTCTGTTCGCGTTCCAACACCAAACGTTTCGCTTGCCATCTTGAACTTAAACTTAGAGAAAGAAATTGATCGTGAAGAAGTGAACGAATACATTCGTCAAATCTCGATCAACTCGAAGTTACAAGGTCAGATCGGTTATACCAACTCAACTGAAGTGGTATCAAGTGACTTTATCGGTTCACGTACAGCAGGTGTGTTTGATGCGCAAGCAACCATCGCTTCTGGTACACGCTTAACTGCTTATGTTTGGTACGATAACGAAGTCGGTTATAGCTGTCAGGTATTACGTATTGCTGAACAAATGTGTGGCGTAAGCTATACCAAAGTTCCTGCTGAAACAAATGCATAATTTGTTTGCATCGCAATAAAAAAAGCCCGGTTTTAAACTGGGCTTTTTTAATGACTGTACAGAATATATGCTGAATAAAACATAAAAATCGATGAAAATGCAGGAAAAGGGACATAATTAAACAAAGGATAGATCATTGTTGCAGTTTAGACGTTTATTCGTGGTATTTGCTCTGATTGTGGTGGCCAACTTGTGTGGTGTGTATATCGCAATGTGGGTGTTCAAGCATTTTAATATTTATATCCCCTTAAAGAATCAGGATGTGGCGATTGATCTGCAAGAGCCGCTGCAAGTTCGCGTCAAAGTGAAAGATGCGCTTAATGTCGATGTGAACGGGCGGGTAAATGCCAAGATTCCAATTAACGAGCAACTGAATGTACCGCTGACCCAGACCCTGACGCCACGGGTGTACTTTGATAGTCAGGTTCCGATCAGTACCACCATTCCTGTCAAAGAAACCATCAAGGTGAATCAAAGTTTGCCGATCGATACCAAGGTACAGGTTAAAATTCTGGGTAAGGACGTGACGTTGCCTTTAAAAGGCTCGATTCCTTTGCAACTGGATGTGCCGATTGATATTCAGGTGCCTTTACAACAAAAGGTACATTTGAAGTTTGATGCGCCAGTGCGCACAGTGCTCAAGGAAAATTTAAATATTCCGTTAAAAGCACAACTGAATGCCAATATTCCCATTCAAGGCAATTTAAATGTACCGATTACCTCGGAACTGAATGCTTCTGTGGATGTGAAAAATACCTTGCCTGTCAAAATTGCGCAGGGTGAACTCAAGATTCCTCTATCCAGCATGTATCTGGGACGTGTAAAAACCCAAGCGGTTGATGAACCCGCAACGCCAACTGACGTCAAGGTAGGTGAGTAGTGGATATCACCAAGTCAATAAAAAGTATGCTGATCAGTTTTGTGATCGTGACGACCTTGGTGGCGATCTTATTCTGGTTTTATCTGAATATTCAGGCTTCATTAATTGTATCTGCCCAGCAGGCGGATATTCGCTTGCCTGAATCATTAGCTACTAAAATTCAGGTCGGGGATCATTTAAGCGCCAAGTCACAAGGCCAACTGGATACTGTGCTGGATATTGATCGCAGTTTAAGCTTGCCTTTATCAGGTAAATATCTGGCTGATCTTAGTTTTGAAGTTGAAACGCCGATTACCGTCGATATTAACTATGAAACGGTTCTGAAAGTTGATGATGTGGTACCGATTGAGACCAATACCGATCTGATCTATCAAAATAAATTATTACCGAAATTTCCGTTGAGCCTGAATATTCCAGTAAAGCTGGACATCCCATTTCAATTGAAACGCACCTATACCGTACCGGTAAAAATCGTATTCGATGGTCCGGTGCATTTTGCCTTTGATGAAACAATTAACTTACCGGTCAAACATCAGTTTAAACCCAGCTTCTATATGAATGATGCGATTAATATGAGTAAAATTTCATCTTTTGATGCCATCATGTATAACTCGGTACAGCAGACCAAAGCCAATCTGGATATGCAAATGGCCTTACCTTTAAAAAATGTAAAACCGTAATCGATATTTTCCAGTTGTTAAAAAATCAGGCGGTAAATCTTCTGCCTAAATTGATATTTTTCGGTGCTGAATTGTTCAATTTGAATATTCAACCCAGAATAAATTTAAAAAAATCAATTTGCTGATTTTTCTATTCGAGAATTTTCTTAAAATGTGGCAAAATACCCCGTTTTAAAGAATTCAGAGGATTGGCACATGCGCTTTGTTGATGAAGCAGTCATTACCGTAGAGGCTGGCGACGGTGGCAATGGCGTAGCCAGTTTTCGCCGTGAAAAATTTGTCCCTTTCGGTGGCCCGGATGGCGGTGATGGGGGACGTGGCGGAAGTATTTACATCCAGGCGGATGATGATACCAGCACACTTGTAGATTACCGTTATACCCGTCGTTATCGCGCAGAACGCGGTAAAAATGGTTCGGGTGCAAACTGTTCAGGCCGTGGCGGTGAAGACGTTATTTTAAAAGTACCAGTCGGTACAACCATTGTTGATACTGAGTCTGGCGACATTATTGGTGACCTGGTTGCTGATGGTCAACGTGTCAAAGTTGCCCAAGGCGGTGATGGCGGTTTAGGCAATACTCACTTTAAATCGTCAACCAACCGTTCCCCGCGTAAATGTACACACGGGATTAAAGGTGAATACCGCGAAGTCCGTCTAGAGTTAAAAGTGCTCGCAGATGTTGGCTTGTTGGGTATGCCGAATGCAGGTAAATCGACCTTTATCCGTGCAGTCAGTGCGGCAAAACCAAAAGTTGCTGATTATCCGTTTACCACAATGGTACCTAACCTAGGTGTGGTCGATGCCGACCGTCACCGTTCGTTTGTGATGGCGGATATTCCAGGACTGATCGAAGGCGCGGCAGAAGGTGCAGGTCTAGGGATTCGCTTCCTTAAGCATTTGGCACGTACCCGTATCCTGTTGCATATCGTTGATGTTCAACCGATTGATGGTTCAGATCCTGCCCATAATGCCAAAGCGATTCTGGGTGAGTTGATTAAATTCTCACCAACCTTGGCAAAACTTCCAGTGGTACTGGTTTTAAACAAACTTGACCAGCTTCCAGAAGAATCTAAAGAAGAGTGGTGTCAGCACATTCTGGATGAATTGCAATGGCAAGGCCCTGTATTTAAAACCTCTGGTTTGATGTCTGAAGGCACCAAAGAGGTGGTGTACTATTTAATGGATCAAATCGAACAACAACGTGAACGCGAAGTTGAAGATCCAGAATACGCAGCAGAAGTTAAAGCATTCCGTGAGCAGCTTGAGGCTGAAACACGTGAACAAACCATCGCAGCTAAAGAAGCCTATCGTGCCATGCGTAAAGCTCAGCGTGAAGCTGGTCTGGACGATGACGAAGACTTTGATGACGATGAGGATGAAGGCGATGTAGAAAGTATCTACATTCGTGACTAGTAAACCGAGGGAAAAATGATAGAAGTGGTCGATGGGCAACGTCAGCTCAATGCGTGTAAACGAATCGTTGTTAAAATCGGATCATCTTTACTCACTGCAAATGGGCAAGGTCTAGATTTAAATGCAATTTCGCACTGGGCGAAACAGATTGCAGATCTACACAATGCCGGACATGAGATTATTCTGGTGTCTTCAGGTGCAGTTGCAGAAGGGATGGTACGCATGAAACTTGCGAGTCGACCCACCGATCTACCCAGTTTGCAAGCTTGTGCGGCGATTGGCCAAATGGGCCTGATCCATACCTGGTCAAGTGTGCTTGATCAACATGGTATCCAGACCGCACAGGTTTTACTCACGCATGATGACCTTGCCGATCGTCGTCGTTACCTCAACTCATGTGACGCTTTGCAGAACCTGATTGACTGGCATGTGATTCCGGTGATTAATGAAAATGACACCGTCTCTACGGATGAAATCCGTTTTGGTGATAATGACACTTTAGCGGCCATGGTTGCGGGTCAGGTGCATGCAGAGTTACTGATTATCCTGACAGATCAGCAGGGGATGTTTGATTCCGATCCACGTAGTAACCCGAATGCGAAACTGTTTTCAGCTGTTCGGGCACTTGATGATAGCCTGTTTGAAATGGCAGGTGGCGGTGGTGTGCTGGGTCGTGGCGGTATGGTCACCAAGGTCCGTGCCGCACGTCTCGCGGCGAGATCAGGTTGCCCAACGTTGATTGCCAGTGGTGAAAGTGACAATGTGCTTGCACGTTTGATGGCGGGCGAGATGCTGGGCACGTTATTTACCACAGACAATGACCGTGTCACGGCACATCAGCAATGGTTGGCCGCGCATTTGCAAACGGCAGGGCGTTTAGTCATTGATGATGGTGCGGTTGAAGCGATCAAGCGCAAACACCGCAGTCTATTACCAGTTGGCGTAAAAGCGATTGAAGGACATTTTGATCGTGGTGATGTGGTGGAATGCGTCGATAAAAACGGTGCTCGTATTGCGGTTGGACGTGTCAACTTCAGTTCACGTTCGGCAGAAATGATCAAAGGTTTATCATCAGAAAAAGTCTATCAGGTGTTAGGTGAAGCACGTTCGCTAGAAATGATTCATCGGGACCATATGGCCATTTATTAAATGACCATCGATAAAAAAAAGCTCGCTTTAGGCGGGCTTTTTTATGTCGACGGATTTTGCGTATTTGGCATCCAGGACGGGTAATCCTTTTTGTTCGCCCATCATATAAGGGTAATCTGCCAGTGAAAGCATCTCTACATCTTCTTCACTGTTGCCATAAGCATAAACCGCATGATAATCATCTAAATTATACATTTCTAAAATGCGGATTTTCTTCTGTTCGCAACTACAGTCTTCGGAGCGATATTTTCCTGTTAACAGACCATCTTTGATTTCGGTCTGGGTGCAGATTACGTCAATCTTGAGCATATCGCAGATTGGAAACAGATAAAGATCAACCGAAGCGGAGACCAGTACTACATGATCACCGCGTTGTTGGTGTTGTCGAAGTTGATTGAGTAAATCCGGATCTAATTTTTTGAATAATTTTTGAGTATATTCCTGTGCTAATTTCTCCACAACGTCGATCGGTGTGTCCTTAAACATAGTTTCGAATAGACGTGGCCGCATGGCATGCGCAGGGTAGAGACGTAAATAGTAGGCCTGAATCCACGGCAGGATTTTCAGGCCTCGTTTCACAATATGGCGTTTTGATAGCGCAAAGAAAATAAATCCCGTAAAACTGTCTTTGGGATAAAGTGTTCCATCAAAATCAAATAAGGCAAGATTTATAGTTTTATACGTTTCGCTCTTTGCATGCATGCTTCATATCTTCCATTTACACGACTTGCGAACCAATTGGTATTGTAATCACGGCTGAGTTTAGGTCCTGAAATAACCACCTCTGGCATAATTGCATAAATTGGTTCTTTATTGGTTTTAGTTTGATAGAGTTTTTGAACCGCTAGGTAAGTCTGTGTATCTTCAAATTTTCTCTCTTTTTCTTTCTTTAAATCCGCACGGATCTGACGTGGCGTGACCAGCACCCGATTGCTGGTAAATGCAGCAATAATTTCTTTTTCTGACTGGCTCAGGGCGGATTGCGGATTACCATCTTTATTATAAAGTAATAAGTCACCATCTAAATCAAGATCTTTATCTTGGATGACTTCAAGCATCTTTTGGAAAGCAGCATTACGGCTGGAATACATGCCCGAATTATAGTCTGCAAAGCGGTAAATGGCTTTGTCATAATCCGCCGAATATTCCATCAGGCGATGAATACCATAATATAACCCACCGTATTGGGTATACAGATCATCACGCAATTCTGCAATATTGCCACTTTGACGTTTATGCTCTTTGGCATAGTTAATATGTACTTGCATCGAACCCAGCGTGGTGATCGGATTCATTTTCTCGCCAATGTCCTGGCCGATTAATTTTGCAGCACCGGTTAAGGCGCTGACATGATAATGCTTGGACATATAGTCAAAGATTTCACGATAAAGCAAATCCAGCTCACGTTCGGTTTTTACCCTGCGCATCTGGCTCATGTAATTATTTTCAGGAGAGGGCTGATTTTTCAACACATCTTCAAAATATCCTGCCACCGTGCCGCCAATGGTTTCACCTAATTTGGCTTCAAATTTCTCTTTAAGTCGGGTATTGATTTCCTGAACTGCTTTTTGCCCTAAACCTGGGACAGCAGGGTCGGCAACAAAGTTAGATTCCTGATCCACGACCGCCACAATGCTACATACATTTTGCTTGGATTTTGGAATGCTTAATTGTTGCATGATATCAAAAATATCTTGCGACCAGGATTCACGGTTATTTACCCGTGGTGGAAGAACTTTTTTGATCTGTTCTGCCTTCATTTCAGGCTCTTTACTATTTGACCACCATGAACTATCCCCACAAGCCGTTAAACTTATGCTGATTGCCAACAGGCTAAATGTTTTGAGTAGAGGACGAGTCGAAACAGATTTGTTCATAATGAAGACAACACCGCACAAAAAGATGAGCCGAACGGGCGAATGAAGTATACTATGTTGGTCAGAAATTGTAAGAAAATATATGTATATTGGTTCATATCAACTGTCAAATAATTTGATCGTTGCCCCAATGGCCGGCGTCACAGACCGACCATTTAGAACACTCTGTAAGTACTTTGGTGCAGGACATGCGGTCAGTGAAATGATGACTGCAGACAAGACTTTGCGCATGAGCAAGAAGAGCCTTTATCGGGCGAATTTCGACGGTGAGCTTGCGCCAATTTCTGCACAAATCGCGGGTTCTGATCCTGAACAACTGGCGGAAGCGGCACGTTATCAGGTGGCAAATGGGGCGCAAATTGTTGATATCAATATGGGTTGTCCGGCCAAAAAAGTCTGCAATAAACTGGCAGGTTCGGCCTTATTACAAGATGAAGACCTGGTCGCCCGTATTCTGGATGCCGTGGTTGCAGCCGTTGATGTGCCTGTCACCTTGAAAACCCGTTTGGGCTTTTTAAATGGTCATGAAAATATTTTACGTGTGGCCAAACGTGCCGAAGAATCAGGAATTGCTGCCTTAGCTTTACATGGACGTACCCGTGAGGATATGTATTTAAATACGGCACGTTATGAACTGATCAAGCAGGTGAAACAGCTGATTGATATTCCATTGATTGCCAATGGTGATATTGATAGTCCTGAAAAAGCCAAATATGTGCTGGATTACACCGGTGCAGATGCCATTATGATCGGGCGTGCTGCTCAAGGCCGACCATGGATCTTTCGGGAAATTGCCCATTACCTCAAAACCGGTGAGCATCTCGCCGCGCCAGATATTGCAGAAGTCAAAGCAGTGTTATTGGGACATCTGACTGAACTGTATGCATTCTATGGTGAATATTCGGGTTGTCGTATTGCACGTAAGCATATTGCCTGGTACACCAAAGGATTACGTTCAAGTAACGAGTTCCGCCAGAACATGTACAAAGTAGAAAATACCGCAGATCAGGCAAAAGTCGTTGAGAGTTACTTTGATCAATTACTGGATCAGGGGCAGCGAATGAGTGATGTGCAGGTTGAACAGGTCAATTTACTGGATATCAAATAATTATTCTTGTTGATATAAAAAAGCCTGTAATTCAATTACAGGCTTTTTATTTGATTATTCTAAGTGAGCCGTGATTTTTTGCAGAATTTGCAGAATCACATCAAATTCACTTTGTAACGGCGTACTTTTACGAGTCACTAAAGCCAATGTACGGCTTGGTGCAGCTTCGATTGATTTCACATCAATGTCTTCATTAAAGTGAATCATGCTGTTTTTCAAGGCAATCTCAGGTAACAGGGTAAACCCAAGATCTGACGATACCATTTCTACCAGTGTTGGCAATGAACTTGCTTTTAAGCGGTGATCATTTTTACGCTCACCGACCGGGCAGGCACTTAAAGCATGGTCACGTAAACAATGTCCTTCTTCAAGCAACATCAGACGTGATAAATCAAGGTCATCGAGAGAGTTTGCATTTGCCGCATTGGTATCTTTTTTGTTGTACACCAGGAACAAATGTTCTTTCGCGATTTCGGCAACTTTAAGGCTGCGTGTATCGAAAGGAAGCGCCAATACAATCATGTCCAGATTGCCATGTTCCAGCTTTTCTACAATCTTCTCGCTTTGCGCTTCATGTAAATGCAGCTGAATTTTTGGCAGTTGCTGATGCACTTCTTCCAATAGCTGCGTCAGGATAAAGGGTGCAATGGTTGGGATAATACCAAGATGCAAATCACCTGTGAGCGGTTCGCTCATTTCACGGCTTAAGCGCATCAAATCCTGAGCATCGGCAAGCAATACACGCGCACGCGCTACCACCTGTTCACCTAATGGTGTTAAACGGACGTTTTGACGATCACGCTCAACTAAGACGCCACCTAATAAGCGCTCTAATTCCATGATGCCGCCAGACAACGTCGACTGGGTGACAAAGGAACGACGCGCTGCTTCAGTAAAATGTAAAGTTTCTGACAACGTAACTAAATATGATAGCTGTCTTAATGAGGGTAATGCAGCCATAGAGTCCTAGTGTGATGATCTAAAGTGGTGAGCAAACAAACCACTAAGTTGCGGAATGAAATGTGCAGGAATATCATGCCCCATTCCTTGGATTAATTCAAACTTAGCACCAGAAATTGCTTTTGCAACAGCTTTCCCGTGACTTGGCGGTAACAGTCGATCTTTTGATCCGTGTACAACCAGCGTCGGCTGAGTCATCGTTTTGTTCAATGGTAACAGAGAACCCGTACATAATATTGCTAAAAACTGTTGAAGTACACCCGCAGGATAAAAACTACGACGATATAATTTGCGAATGGTTTGAATTGATTCAACCGGATTGACATAACCTGGTGAGCCAATAATACGGAAAACATTCAGGCTGTGATTGATAATAGTTTCTTCATCGTGTGCGGCAGGCTTGCCGAGCAGGCTGAAAAGTTGTTTCGGGTAGGGCGGTGGCAAAAGCGGTTGATTATTGCTGGTAAATAATAAGCCGACCTTTTCCACTTTTTCTGGATATTTTGCCGCAACAATTTGTGAAATCATACCGCCCATGGAAGCGCCAAGAATATAGGTTTTCTCCAGGCCAAGCTGATCCATCAGCATTGCGACGTCATCCGCCATATCATAAAGCGTATAGGGTGCACCTTCATTCCCCAGACCAAACATAAAGCGACTCATCAATTTCATGGTATTGAGCCGTTTGCCTTTATTGCGGATTTTAGAAGATAAGCCGATGTCACGGTTATCGAAACGGATGACCCGGAAGCCTTGATCAATCAGTGCCTTACAGAAAAAGTCAGGCCAGAATAACATTTGAGCACCTAAGCCCATGACCAGCAGAATTGTTGGGTGTTCAGGGTTTCCGCCAATTTCAACATGCAATTCAATGCCATTGCCCAAAGTAACTTTGGTTTCTTGCATAAAGGAAGCATAAGGTGACACATTAAACTGGAGGGCACTGTTCATGATCTTCGTTCCGAATTGAATTCTTTTTATAACTTAAGGGCTTGCCGGACATTCTTTTCTCGGCAAGTCCTCGTATTTAAACCCTAAACCTGTGCTGGAATCAAGTCCGGAACCAGTTTGGTCAAGGTCAAACGCTGTTTACCCGCAGTTGCACCTAACAGGACAAATCCTCTTAAGGTACCTTCGCCATCCGCTGCTTTCGCGAGCATCCCATCTTCAAATTCTTCAGTTTCCCAGTTCACTTCAACATCCAGTGGCGCTGGTAATACGGTTAATGGTGCGGCAGGGGTTTTTACTGCAACGGGCATAGCCGGGTAGTGAACGGCAGTCGTTTGACCACTCAGGGTTTTGGCTAGAGCACGGGCTTGTTGCATAATAGGCATGACGAATGGGAGCAAGGTACCATTTACTTCAGCACAGTCACCAACCGCATAAATATCCGCCTGATTGGTTTCTAACAAGGTATTGGTAATGATGCCACGGCTGGTCTGGATATCTGCAGCTTTCGCTAAAGCAATATTTGGCTGTAAACCGATGGCAGAAAGCACAATATCTGCGACTAAGGTCTGGCCATTGGCTAAAGTGACTGCATAGTCTTCGCCATCATTAATTTTCGTGACTTTTTCAACCGTGGTTGATAGCGCAAATTTAATGCCTGCCTGTTCCAGATTGGTTCTGAATGCATCTGCGACATGATTAGGCAGTAAGCGACCTAAAGGCTGTGGCGCAAGGTCAATCACCGTCACTTCATAATCACTATGCAGTAAGTCATTGGCAAATTCACAGCCAATCAGACCTGCGCCCAGAATCACCACACGTTTGTCTTTACGTTTCGACAGATTTTCACGGAAAGTACGATAGTCAATCAGTGAATTCACCACATGAATGTCTTCACTTCCATCGCCAGCGATGGCTAAACGGATGGGATTGGCACCGACTGCGAGGACTAATTTTGAATAAGGCTGGGTAATGCTTGCGCCATTTTTTTCTAAAATAATTTCATGTTTTTCGGCATGGATTTGTTTGACCCAGGTTTCCGCTTCGATGCGCATATTCAATTGGGTCGCCATTTTTTCCGCATCACCGAGCGCGATCTGTTCCGGTGCTTTTTTACCTGCAAAGGCATTGGATAAGGTTGGTTTCGCATAATTTACCGCATCGTCCGCGCAGATCATGACCAGCTCTTGCTCTGGGCTTAATTTGCGAAATTCTCGTGCAACGGTATATCCAGCCATACCTGATCCGATGATGACGATAGGGTGCATTATATTCTCCAGTATTTTCTTATTTAAAAATGAATGCTCAGAAAAAAAGACCATGATTTTCATAGTCTTTTTTTCTTTAATCTTTAGATTTCAACCATTTCAAAATCAGCTTTTGAAACGCCGCAATCTGGGCAAGTCCAGTCATCAGGAATATCTTCCCATTTGGTCCCTGCTGCAATGCCGTCTTGTGGCCAACCTTCTGCTTCGTCGTAAATCCAACCACAAACGATACATTGATATTTTTTCATGTGACTCTCCAAACTGATCGGTATGCTCAAGTTGCCTTTCAGTAAAACTATTCCGTAATGTCGCTATGATCGCTGCAAGAGGAACTAACTTATGTTAATCGGGAATTAGATTTTTACGCAGAACGACATTTAAGTAAAGTAAATGCAAGAGTTTAATCATTTATTCAAAAAGCGATATGGCAATTCTATCTGAAAGTCTTGTTATTTGAGCAATTGCTCTAAAATTTTATCGAAAGTTCAGGACTTATATAATGAAAAAAGCCAATCGTATAAAAATAGTATGTATAAAAAACAAACATTCAAAATCAAGTTATGATGAAGAAAACAATGATAGAAGGAGAATAACGCATGGAAACCTTATCTTATAATATTAAAATTTATGCGACCCCTGAAAAAGTCTGGCAGGTTCTTTGGTCCCCTGAAAGCTATCCGGAATGGACAAAATTCTTTGCCTGCGACTCCACCATGCAAACTGACTGGAAAGTGGGAGGTAAAACCTATTTTGGCGATGGCAAGGGCAATGGCATGGTCTCTACCATTGAAAGTCTGGAAGAACCGAAACAAGTTGTATTTAAGCATCTGGGAATGATCCAGAATGGTCAGGAAGATCTGGAAAGTGAAGAGATCAAGACTTGGGCGGGTGCCTTGGAAAAATATATGCTGTTTGATTTTAACGGCGAAACCCAGTTACATGTTGAAGTGGATATTCAGCCAGAGCATGCCGAATTCATGAATAAAGGCTTTGATCAGGGATTGGCAATGGTCAAGCATCTGGCTGAAAAATAAGCCTTGAGGAGGTTGATTTAACAAGGTCAACTGTTGCGTAATCTCGATTCAAAATTGATAAATCTTGATTTTTTTGAATTGTCTGATTGAAATAATACGAAAATGGGTTGTGATCTGCTATTCTATGTCACTTCATTTTTTACTTAATCGAGGCAGAGATGACGCAACAAAACGCTCAATCGACTTCTGAACAAACACTTTCCGAAAACGATTTAATCGCACAGCGTCATGCCAAGTTAAAGCAAATCCAAGAGACTGCAAAACAAACGGGTAAGAGCCCGTGGCCAAACACGTTTAAACGTGAACACTATACAGCTGATTTGCAAGAACAATTTAAAGATCAAGATAAAGCACAAATCGAAGGTGCTGAAAAAGTTTATGTCAAGGTTGCGGGTCGTGTGATGTTGAACCGTGGATCATTTATCGTGATTCAGGACATGACCGGCCGTATCCAGCTATATGTTGACCGTAAAGGTTTAGCAACAGACGTTTTAGAAACGATCAAGAGTCTGGATCTTGGCGATATTATTGCGGCTGAAGGTTATATTGGCCGTTCTGGTAAAGGTGACTTATATGTACACCTTGAAGGCTTTGAATTACTGACCAAATCACTACGTCCACTGCCAGACAAATTCCATGGTTTAACCGATACTGAAGCGAAATATCGTAAGCGTTATCTCGACCTGATTGTCAACGAAGAAACCCGTAAGACCTTTGAAATTCGTGCCAAAGTAGTCGCGGGTATCCGTGCATTCTTAACCAATGAACGTTTCATGGAAGTTGAAACGCCAATGATGCATGTGATTCCGGGTGGTGCATCTGCAAAACCATTCGTAACCCATCACAATGCACTGGATATGGAGCTTTACCTCCGTATCGCACCTGAACTTTATTTAAAGCGTCTGGTTGTGGGTGGTTTCGAGCGTGTGTTTGAAATTAACCGTAACTTCCGTAATGAAGGGGTTTCAACACGTCATAATCCGGAATTCACTATGATTGAATTCTATCAGGCTTATGCTGACTATAAAGACTTGATGGTATTGACTGAGAACATGCTTGAAAAGCTGGCAATTGATATTTTAGGTACTACTGATGTGCCGTATGGTGATGAAGTGTATAGCTTCAAAGGCCCATTCAAGAAAATCTCGATGTTTGATGCAATTCTTGAACATAACCCGGACTTCACGCCTGAAAATGTCAATGACCGTGAGTTCTTGGCGAAATTCACTCAGGACGTGTTAAAAGAACAGGTAAAACCTGGTTTCGGTTTGGGCAAGTTGCAAACCATCGTGTTTGAAGAAACGGTAGAAACCAAGTTACGCCAGCCAACATTCATTACTGAATATCCAGCTGAAACCTCACCGCTTGCGCGCCGTAATGATGACAATCCACACATTACCGATCGTTTCGAATTTTTTATCGGTGGTCGTGAGTTAGCCAATGGCTTCTCGGAGTTAAATGACCCGATTGATCAGGCTGAACGTTTCCAGGCACAGGTTGCTGAAAAAGATGCAGGTGATGATGAAGCCATGCATTACGATGCAGACTTTATTGAAGCCTTGGAATATGGCTTGCCACCGACAGCAGGTCAGGGGATTGGTATTGACCGTTTGGTGATGTTGTTTGCCAACGCACCAAGTATCCGTGATGTATTGTTATTCCCGCATATGCGCCGTAAAGACTAATCCTCTTTCTAAAAAAAGCCACGTTTAGCGTGGCTTTTTTTATGCCTGAATGCTTTATTCAGCTTGCATTTCTTTCGCAAATTTTTCTGCGGCCTGCATAATTTTAGGCGTAATCGCATCCATTTGTTTATAGCCCACTTGCATGCTTTTTTGCATCACGATGGGCATTTTATCAATGGTCGATTGCCCTACAGGCGTTTTATAGAATTGAATCATGCCATCAATTTCTTGTTGGGTAAATTCTTCGGCATAAATTTTAATCATTTCTGGTTCTAGTTTTGCCCAGGTCAATTCCTCTTGCATAATTTTGCCGAGTTCCTGAGAATAATTGACTAGAGCAAGCTCTTGTTTTGTGGTGAGCTGTTTACCTTGAGTGAACTTTTCAATACTTGAATGCATCATGTTACTGATCTGTGGGCTCATTTGGCCCAGAAACTGTTCTGACTTGGTGATTTTTAATAACTGCTTTATAGAATCTTTTGAAGCAGGTTGCGCAAACGCAGGTATGGAAATTACGGTGCCTAGAATAATGGTTATAAACAATTTTTTCATGATTTAATTTCGTTGATGTTATAAGTAAAATGAATGGTACTGATCACCCATAATTTTTGTCAATTTGATCTTGCATGTTAAAAAATGTAATTGTTCCGTTTGGTGATTGAAAAGTATGTTTAAACCAACGATCATGTCTGCATAAATAAATTTGAGAACAGTCTGGACATGTTTTTAAAAAAATCGCTTTGTATCGCATTATTTGCTGCTCTTTCTTCCCCGGTATTTGCTCAGGGTCTTGTACTCAACGATGAAAATTTAAGAACAGATTTAAACTGGTTGAACCAGCAAGGTGTCATTCAAATCAGCACATCGACTTGGCCAATGAGCGGTGATGAGATTCAACGTGCATTATCCCAAGCAAAAGTAAGCAATAACACGCAGCAGAAAGTGATTAACTCTGTATTGAATGCATTACAGGCAGATAATGCTACCGTCAAAGTCGGCTTGCATGCAGGTACTGATCTTAAAACGGTTCCTCAAGCTTTTGGTGATAATCAAAAATCTCAATATCAAATTGCTGCTGAATTTAATGCGGGTGGCGAGAACTGGGATGCCAAACTACGTGTCAATGGTGAGAAAGATCCATTGATTGATAATGGTCATGATGCCAATGTCGAAGGTTCATATATCGCAGGTAAATTGTGGAACCAATGGGTGATTGCCGGTCAGATTCCAACGTATTGGGGCCCTGGCCATGATGGTAGCTTGATTCGTGGTGATGCTAGTCGTCCCGTATATGGCGTGACTGTGCAACGTGCAGTACAAAATGCATTTGAGACCAAGTGGCTTTCTTGGATCGGACCGTGGCAGTACCAGGCTTTTGCTGGACAGTTAGATGACTACAAAGCCGTTCCAGACACCAAATTGATTGGTTTGCGTTTAACAGCACGCCCGTTCCCGGCTTTAGAACTCGGTGCTTCACGCGCGATTCAGTGGGGTGGTGAAGGACGTCCTGAAAGCTTAAGCTCTTTATGGGATGCCTGGACAGGAACCAAAGACAATGGCGGTACAGGTAAAGCAGACCCATCTAACCAGATTGCAGGCTTTGATGGGCGTTTGTTCTTACAACCTTTATTTAATGTACCTGTCAGTTTGTATACGCAATTTGTAGGTGAAGATGAAGCGGGTGGTCTACCTGCAAAATATATGTACCTTGCTGGTGCTGATTACTCCTCAAGCTATAACAATATGCCGTACCAGCTTTATGCGGAATGGGCAGATACCCGTACCAACGGCGAAGCGAAAGGCATTTCATATAGCCATACCACCTATAAAGATGGTTACTACCAGCATGGATTCCCATTAGGACATGCCATGGGCGGTGATGGTCAGATGTATTCGGTGGGTGGTGATATTCGTTTTGATGTGATGAATCGCCTAGGTGGGCGCGTGATCTACGCTAAAGTAAGCCAGACCCAACGCGTTCAAGACAATAATGCTGCATTCCCTGAAGCCGATACCATCAAAGGTCTGGATTTAACCTGGACCCACTACCTAAAACCAACCATTCCATTAAAAGTAAATGGCTGGGTCAGCGACTCAGATCGTGATGGACGTGATGGTGGGGTGTCAGTGGGTGTTGAAATTCCATTGGAAACCAAAATGTTCCGCTTTTAAACAAAGCTGAGCCGATAAAAAAGAAGTCCTGATGGGCTTCTTTTTTTATTTATTCATGTGAAATAGATTGTATTGATATTCCAGATTGTTATTTTCATATCATAATTTTGCATATCAATATGAAAAAACAAGCTAAAGAACCGCATCTAAATTATTATAATGAATATCCTTTACTCGATCGTGAAAGTAACACGAGTAAGAATCTCGATATCATGAAAAATTGGAGTTGTTATGGCACTCGTTCCTCCACACAGTCTTCAAAGTGGTGGTTTGATACCACTTATAGATTTTATGGATAGCATGGATAAAGGAGGAATTGTACATGACTGAAAATAGATTAACGCACCTCAAGCAACTTGAGGCAGAAAGTATTCATATTATTCGTGAAGTTGCAGCTGAATTTGAAAATCCCGTGATGCTTTACTCGATTGGTAAAGACTCAGCCGTGATGCTGCATCTGGCACTTAAGGCATTCTATCCGGCAAAACTTCCATTTCCGCTATTGCATGTCGATACGGGCTGGAAGTTTAAAGACATGATTGCGTTCCGTGATAACATGGCAAAAACCCACGGCTTTGATTTGATCGTGCATCAAAATGTAGAGGGCCGTGATGCGGGGATTAATCCGTTTGATCACGGTAGTTCAAAATATACCGACATCATGAAAACCCAGGGTCTAAAACAGGCCTTGGATAAATACCAGTTTGATGCCGCTTTTGGTGGTGCGCGCCGTGATGAAGAAAAATCACGTGCCAAGGAACGTGTCTATTCGTTCCGTGATAGTAAGCACCGTTGGGATCCTAAAAACCAGCGTCCAGAACTTTGGAACCTTTACAACGGTAAAGTGAACAAAGGCGAAAGTATTCGTGTCTTCCCGTTATCGAACTGGACCGAGCTGGATATCTGGCAATATATCTATCTGGAAAATATCCAGATTGTTCCTCTTTATTTCTCTGCAGTTCGTCCTGTGGTTGAACGCAGTGGTACGTTGATCATGGTGGATGATGAACGTATGCGCTTAAAAGAGGGCGAAGTTCCACAAATGAAATCGGTACGTTTCCGTACGCTGGGCTGTTATCCGTTAACAGGTGCAGTGGAGTCTGAAGCAGATACCTTGCCTGAAATTATTCAGGAAATGCTTTTAGCGACCAGTTCTGAGCGTCAGGGTCGTATGATCGATCACGATGAAGCGGGCTCGATGGAAAAGAAAAAGCAAGAAGGTTATTTCTAATTTCCTTAAGCAAGTCCCTCTTTTTAAAGAGGGATTTAGGGAGATTAAAAGCGATTTCTAAAGAATATGTGGAGTTTTGGGCAATGTCTCATCAATCAGATCTTATTAGCCAAGATATCTTGGGTTATTTAAAACAACATGAACAAAAAGACTTATTGCGTTTTTTGACGTGCGGTAACGTCGATGATGGTAAAAGTACTTTAATTGGTCGTCTACTTTACGATTCAAAACTGATTTATGAAGATCAGTTGCAAGCCGTAACACGTGATAGTAAGAAAGTCGGAACGACGGGTGATGCACCTGACCTTGCTTTGCTGGTCGATGGTCTGCAGGCTGAGCGCGAGCAGGGGATTACCATTGATGTCGCTTACCGTTATTTCTCGACTGAAAAGCGTAAGTTCATCATTGCTGATACACCGGGGCATGAACAATACACACGTAACATGGCGACGGGCGCTTCCACTGCCGATCTTGCCATTATCCTGATTGATGCGCGTTATGGTGTGCAAACCCAAACCCGCCGTCATTCATTTATTGCAAGCTTGCTCGGGATTAAAAATATCGTTGTTGCGATCAACAAAATGGATCTGGTTGAATTCTCGGAAGCGCGTTTCAACGAAATTCAGGTTGAATATGATGCTTTTGTCAGCCAACTCGGTGATCGTCGTCCTGAGAATATTCTGTTCGTGCCAATCTCGGCATTGAATGGCGATAACGTGGTGAACCCTTCTGCAAGTACGCCATGGTACAAGGGTCAAACCTTGATGAGCATTCTTGAGTCTGTGGAAATTAAACGCGAATCAAATAAACAAGAATTCCGTTTCCCGGTTCAGTATGTAAACCGTCCAAACCTTGATTTCCGTGGTTTTGCCGGAACGGTTGCATTGGGTGCAATCAATGTGGGTGATGAGATTGTTGCATTGCCATCAGGCAAGAAATCAACGGTGAAAGAAATTGTCACCTTTGATGGCAATCTTGAGCAGGCCGTTGCAGGACAGGCTGTGACTTTAACCTTAAACGATGAAATTGATATTTCTCGTGGTAACGTTTTAGTCCGTGCGGGCGAGCAGCCTTTGATTTCGCGTAGTGTACGTGCTTCAGTGGTATGGATGAATGAACATCCGTTGGTGAAAGGCAAGCTGTACAACGTCAAAATTGGTACGCAGACAGTGCCTGCTAAAGTCACTGCGATTAACTTCCGTGTCAATGTCAATACATTGGAACATACGCAAGTTGAAGAGCTTGAGTTGAATGCCATTGCAGATGTTGTGGTTGAGTTTGATGCGCCAGTCGTGTTTGATCAATACCAAGATAGCCGTTACACAGGTTCATTTATCTTTATTGACCGTTTAAGCAATGTCACGGTTGGTGCCGGTATGGTTGAAGCGGCAGTTGAATGGACTGCGCATAGCAATCCTGTGACTGCAGAAGATCGTGCGGCGCGTTTAGGTCAAAAGCCTGCGGTGATTGGTGTGTCTGCATCGTTGATTGAGAAAGCTCAAGCTTTAGAGAGTCTATTGATTCAGCAAGGTGTGGTTGCGATTGCGAAAGCCAATTTAACGGCTGAGCAAATTGCATTATTACGTGAAACAGGTGTGGTGATTGTTACCACAACTGTTGAAGGTACGGATACAGAAATCATGGCTGAAACGGTTGAAGAAGCAGCTGAGAAAGTTGTGGAGTTGGTTCGTCTTTAATAGGCAGAACTGATTTGAAAAAACCCGCGTAAGCGGGTTTTTTTATGCTTACAGATTTAATCGCATAATAATAAAGCATTTAAAATATATGTGATATTTCACATAAAATATTTCACTATACAATGCCTCCCTTAGAGAGGTGTGTATGAAAAAAATATTATTTTTAATGGGGTTATGTCTGGCTTTTAATGTTGAGGCCAAACAGATAGCGAATAGTACAGCAGCAATTAAAAGAAAAATTATTCAAGAATCTATTGAAAGCTATCCAGGTAACTGTCCGTGTCCCTATAACACTGCACGTAATGGTAGTCGCTGTGGAAAACGTAGTGCTTATAACCGTGCCGGTGGGTACACACCTTATTGTTATCCGGAAGATGTCAGTGATCGTAAGGTAAAAGCATATAAAGAAAAGAAAAACCTAGTTTAAAAAAAGCCCCTGCAATAGAGGCTTCTCAATACATCAAGGCTGCTTTTTTAAAAGGCATGCATGGATAATCTACGGATATATTGCTGCGGATCTAAAGGATAGTCTTTAATTAACTTTAAGAAAACAGCCTGATCACCTTGATACAAAGCACGGGTTGCTTCTTCGTAGTTGGGCATATTGCCTAATATTGCCGACATAACGCGATCAGTGGCTTGTTTAGCCAGCATGATATTACTTTCAGATGTTGGATCATTCAGCTCCTTATCAATCAGTTTGCGAATCACTGCAGATGCACTGGCACTCTGTTGATCTAACCAGTCCCAGTGTTTTTTCTGTAAGGTAATTTCGCGAGAGATCACACCCAGTTTTGGGCGGCCAACTTTCTTTTCCGGTTCAGGTTCGCTGTAGCGCTGCTGAATCTGTTGCTCAGCACCTGAAAGGTCAAGGTCGATTTGTCGACCTGTTTGATCATTAAAAATCAGGATCGTCTCGGCAGTTTCACCAAGTTGTTTGAGCTTTAATGCAATGTCAGCAAGCTGCGCTTGAGCAATCAGCGTATAGCCTGAAAAAGCAGTATAGGTCGGTTGAGTATTCATTTTATGCACATAGTTTTATACGGGTAAAATAATATTATCAGGGTAAAAGTAGTTTAGCAAACACATTGGTCCATTTTCTCAAAGGGATTTAAGCCAGTTAGGCTAAATTCTGGAAAACTGATCTAAAAAATAATGCAGATAGAATGCCAATTTTCATTTTTATTCTGCGTTGATCGCGCTTTTATGAGACAATGTTTTTTTATTTTTGTGTATTAGGACTCCCATGATTGAGCAATCTCCTGAATCTTTAAGCGATATCGAAATTTTAGACATTTTACAGTCTATGAAAAAAGATAAGCTGGATACGGAAGCAAATGAGATCATCCGTAATGGGGGGAAAGCTGGGCGTCAAGAAGCACATAAACAGGCTTTGGTTGCACTGAATACCAGCTTTGAGGACAAGTTTGTCGAAGCTGTGACTTTGGCATTGGGTCTGAATTCAGGTCAGGCTAAAAAAATTCGTTATAAAAAAGACCGTATCCGTATTTTAAAAGCCCGTGGCATTGATTATTTAGCGATTGATGGTGCAGAAACCGCACAGGTATTGGCTCAGGTTGCACAGGCTATTGGTCGTGAAGATGCAACGGTGACCCATGACCTGCACAATATTTTTCCATTTTGGAAAGAGGGCTGGCCAATGGTTCAATTCGACAATGCATACAAGATTCTAGCCGAAGATATTAGCATTCATTATCAGGCAACATTAGATACCTTATTGGCACAACTTGGTGGAAACTAAGCGCGGATAAATGCCAGTTCTACTCATCAATCAAACATAACAAGGAATGTTAGTTTATGAGTTCATTACCTCATATTCCACCTGAAGCATTAGATGTGTTACGTGAAGGGCAACTGATTGAAGCCATCAAGATTACCCGTGAGAAAACCGGGTTGGGGTTAAAGGAATCAAAGGATTTAATTGACCAGTATTTGCAAGCCCATCCACAAGAACAGGCACGTGTGCAGGAACAGGTGGCACAGCGTAGCCGTGGTGGTGTAAAGGTTGTGGTCTTTATTGTGGTGTTTTTGACCATTCTGATCTGGTGGATCATGAAATAAAAAAAGCCCGTCAAACGGGCTTTTTTTTGACTTTTACTTAGTCTTCAGACTGGATAATCGTGTCATTTTCCTGACTCGGTAAAACTTGCGTCACCAATAACTGGTCAATTTTATAATGGTCAATATCGACCACTTCAAACTTGAAGCCCGCATATTCTACGGCATCTGCAGGACGCGGGATCTTGCGTAGGCGATACATGATAAAGCCGGCAATGGTTTCATAATTCTCATTTTCAGGAAACTCTTCAATTTCCAGAACATGTTTGACGTCTTCAATCGGTGTGCCCCCATCAATGAGCCAGGAATGATTATCGCGCTTAATGATCTGCTGTTCTTCATCCATTGGCGTTACCCAGTCGCCCATGACGGTGATCATGATGTCGCTTAGCGTAATCACCCCGACCACCAGCGCATATTCATTAATCACGACCGCAAATTTTTCTTTGGTCGAGCGGAAGCGGTCGAGTAATTCTGACAGGGTTAGGGTATCTGGAATCATTAACACATTACGAATGGTCGATTCATTCAGTTGTGTAAAAGATTGTTTATTCAGAATACGCACCAGAATATCTTTGGCATCGACATAGCCAATCACCTGATCAATATGTTCATTACAGACCAGAAACTTTGAATACGGATATTCACCCAGTTTTTGACGAATACTGTCTTCAGGTTCTGTGAGGGTGAAAAAAACCACATTTTCACGGGTGGTCATACTTGAAGGAACAGTACGTTCCTCCAGTTCAAATACGTTTTCAATAAAATGATGTTCCTGCTTTTGTAGCACCCCGGCTTGTGCACCTGCATCCATGACTGCTGAAATATCATCAAAGGTAATATTGTCGTCACGGATGGTATTGACTTTGAATAAGCGGAATAACAGATTGGCAATTGCATTGATGCCCCAAGCCAGAGGTTTGCAGATTTTAATAAAAATCTGAATCGGCTCAATGACGCTAATGGCAATTTTTTCTGGCGCAATCATGGCCAAACGTTTTGGCATCAGATCGGCAAACAGAATGAACAAAGAGGTGACCATGGTAAAGGAGAGGGCAAAACCAATGGTTTCTAGCCAAGGACCTGCATAAAACTTCACAATCAGATCAACAAAGAATGGTCGGAAGGCAGCTTCACCGAGAATACCGCCGAGGATTGCAACGGCATTTAAACCGATTTGCGAGGCTGCGAAGAAATCAGCGGATTGTTCTTGTAGATCTAAAACTTTTTGAGCGCGGGTTTCGCCAGATTCGGCCAAAATTTTTAATTTAACTTTTCTAGCGCCAGCGAGAGCAATTTCTGTGAGTGATAAAAAGCCTGCTGCTGAAATCAGCAGGGCGATAACAATAATATTCTGGAAGAGACTCACACATCACCTGTGTTGCATATTATTATGAATATGTTGTAACACAAAAAAGAACAGAGGTAATCAAATCATTACCTCGTAATAACAGTTTTGCTGAGCAAACAAGCATATCCATTCGAAATTAAATATGATTATAGAGCAATATTTTTAGTATTGTGAAAATTGTGAGTTATTTAAGAGAAATTCACGATTCTCTTCTTCAATCATCTGGCGTGCCACAAACAGAATAAGCTGTCTTAACCAGCGATGGGCAGGATGATGATGTAACAACGGACACCATGCCATTTTTAATTCAAACTCAGGAATATAAAATGGAGGATCCTTTATAACCAGCTTTGGATTTTGGGTTTGCAAACGCGCCATACGGGTTGGCAGGGTAGCAATCAAATCTACATTTTGCGCTAACAATGCCGGCATCTGATAATGACGGGTAAATACTGAAATTTTACGGCGTTGACCAATACGCTCCAACGCCTGATCGATCCAGCCGAGTCCGGCCTGTTTATCCGGATTAACACCGAAACCAACCCCCATACCGGTTTTTGAGACCCAGATATGCTGCGCATCTAAATAGCTTTTCAGATTTAAGTGGGTTACAGCAGGGTGTTTGTCATTTAAAATACAGCTAAAGCTATCACGCCAAACCAGAACCTGATGGAAGCTTTGTGGAATTTCATTGAAGCGGTTAATGGCAAGATCTACTTTACCTTGCTCCATGTCCCGATAAGACACATCACTCGGCGTCAAGAAATCCAGTACCACATTAGGTGCTTCCGAGCGCAATGCCTTGACCAGGCGAGGCACTAAGGTTGCTTCGGCATAATCTGAGGTCATGATACGGAACACGCGCGTACTGGTATAAGGACGGAATTCGGTACGTGGCTCCAGAATCATGGAAAGATCTGAGAGCGCATCGCGAATACGTGGTTGTAATTCTAATGCGCGTTCAGTCGGCGTCATGCCTTCAGAAGAGCGAATCAGGAGGGGATCATTAAACAGATTACGTAAACGACGTAAAATATTACTCATCGCAGGCTGGGTAACACCGAGTTGCTCTGCGGCGCGTGTGACATTTTTTTCACGAAGAAGTACGTCAAGATAAATTAATAAATTAAGATCGACCCGCTCCAGATTCATAAAAAAAATACCGAAAATAAAATCCTTAAATTGTGTTGAATTATGACATATCTAAAGCCTTTTGTGTAACTTAATCCTACATAAAAGCAACAGCGCCAAGGCACATAACATCGCTTGAAATATCGGGTGCACTTATTGATCGGGTCATGCTCAACTTTGATACAATTGTTGTTTGTAACACCAGTAAAATGCGCTGAAAATTTAAATATTTTTAGGATTTGAAGACTTGTTTTGCCGTGTTTTTTGAACTGACCAGTCTAGAAAAATAGCCTGAAAAAGGGTTTTTACGCATTTTGGTGTATTTTGAAAATTAATTAAAAACAATTGCTTATATTATATTTTTGAAGTTTTTGATAAAAGCCTATACATACATTTTCTAAGAAAATACCGAAGATTAAGCTAGAATATTGGCTAAATCGCTTGCCAAAGACTAAGCTTTGAGACATGTTGATGAGGTGCTTGAAATCTAGACTAAATAAAATCAGGATTTTTAGCCCCCGTTCGATGCCAATCCTCAAAGGAATAGATCATGACTACATATCAAACAGCGATTGATGCAATCCGCGAATTAAAAGCAAAATTTGGCAACACTTGGGCAGATATTAGTCCTGAAGATGCTGCTCGCATGCAACTACAAAACCGTTTCAAAACTGGTTTAGACATTGCGAAATACACAGCTGCGATTATGCGTCGTGATATGGCTGCTTATGATGCCGATTCTAGCAAATATACTCAATCATTAGGTTGCTGGCACGGTTTCATCGCTCAACAAAAAATGATCGCGAACAAAAAATACTTCGGTACAACTGAGCGTCGCTATATCTACCTTTCTGGTTGGATGGTTGCTGCACTTCGTTCAGAATTTGGTCCACTTCCTGACCAATCAATGCATGAAAAAACTTCTGTTCCTGCCTTGATCGAAGAAATCTACACTTTCTTACGTCAAGCTGACGCAAAAGAATTAAACGATTTATTCCGTGCACTTAAAAAAGCACAAGAAGCGGGTGATACTGCTAAAGCAGCTGAAATCACTGCTCAAATCGACAACTTTGAAACTCACGTTGTGCCAATTATTGCGGACATCGATGCTGGTTTCGGTAACGAAGAAGCGACTTACTTACTTGCGAAGAAAATGATCGAAGCGGGTGCATGTGCACTTCAAATCGAAAACCAAGTATCTGATGCAAAACAATGTGGTCACCAAGCTGGTAAAGTAACTGTTCCACACGAAGACTTCATCGCTAAAATCCATGCATTACGTTATGCATTCTTAGAAATGGGTCTTGATGACGGTATCATCGTTGCACGTACTGACTCTGAAGGCGCTGACTTGACTCAAAAAATCCCAGTGGTTAAAGAGCCAGGCGACATCGCTTCTCAATACATCAGCTACTTGGATACAACTGAAATTGACATCGCTGATGCTCAAGAAGATGAAATCCTGATCAAGCGTGATGGTAAATTACATCGTCCTAAGCGTTTAGCTTCTGGCTTATATCAGTTCCGTCCTGACACTCAAATTGACCGTGTGGTACTTGACTGTGTATCTAGCCTTCAAAATGGTGCTGACCTTCTCTGGATCGAAACTGCGACTCCAAACGTAGAAGAAATCGCTCACATGGTTAACCGTGTTAAAGAAGTTGTGCCAAATGCGAAGCTTGTTTATAACAACAGCCCATCATTCAACTGGACTTTAAACTTCCGTCAACAAGCTTATGACCGTTGGGTTGCTGAAGGTAAAGACGTTTCTGCATACGACCGTGCTAAATTAATGAGCGCTGAGTATGACAATACTGAATTAGCTGCTGATGCTGATGCTAAGATCCGTACTTTCCAAGCAGATGCTTCTCGTGAAGCAGGGGTGTTCCATCACTTGATCACACTTCCGACTTACCACACTGCTGCTCTTTCTACGCATGAGCTTGCACAAGGTTACTTCGGTTCTGAAGGTATGTTGGCTTATGTTGCTGGCGTACAACGTAAAGAAATCCGTGGCGGTATCGCTTGTGTTAAACACCAAGCAATGGCGGGTTCTGACATCGGTGATGATCACAAAGAAATCTTCTCTGGTGATAATGCGCTTAAAGCACATGATGATGCTAAAAACACAATGAACCAATTCGCTGCTCACTAAGCACTGAACTGATTCAAAAAAGACCCTGCGCAAGCAGGGTTTTTTTATTGTTTTACAAAGTGTAGGACGCAGAATAGGGATTTGACTTAAACAAGATTAAGGTTGAGATTTTTCTGATGATGGATAGGGAGATGTCTTATATTTAAAAGCTTGGCCAGAGCTCTAGAGTACTTGTTGATTTGTGAGAGAAATGAGTTTTAAAACAAGGCTAGAGGGGATGTAAAGTTGAAAAATATAGGTATAAAAAAACTGCTCATCAAGAGCAGTTTTTTTATTGCAGAAATAAAAACTTATTTCTCAACACCTGCTGGTTGACCTGCAAGTTTTGCATTTGCATAGTCCCAGTTAACCAGGCTTTCTAAGAAAGTCGCGATGTATTTTGGACGTAAGTTACGGAAGTCGATGTAGTAAGCGTGTTCCCAAACGTCGATTGTTAATACAGCGATTTGACCGTGCGCAAGCGGCGTGTCTGCATTTGAAGTTTTAGTAATTGATAATTTACCGTTTACTTCGTCAGCAACTAACCAAGCCCAACCTGAACCGAATTGAGTTGTTGCAGCAGCAGTGAATTCTTCTGCAAATTTTTCGTAGCTACCAAATGCTTCGTCAATTTTCGCTGCAATCGCGCCTGTAGGTTTACCACCACCGTTTGGCTTCATGCTGTTCCAGTAGAATGTGTGGTTCCATACTTGAGCAGCATTGTTGAAGATACCAGCTTTAGATGCATCACCAGCAGAAGCCTTGATGATTTCTTCTAAAGTTTTACCTTCAAGATCAGTACCTTTGATTAAGTTGTTTAAGTTAACAACATAAGTATTGTGGTGTTTGTCGTGATGGTATTCTAAAGTTTCGCGAGTGATATGTGGCGCTAGATCATCATAGCCATATGGAAGTGCAGGTAAAGTAATGGTTGTCATGTTTCATTCCTTGCAAATTTGCTGGGTTTTACATTAAGTGTTTTTATTGTAAATGATTCTGCATGCAATAGGGCAGTCTTTTAATACACAAAATATGCAAAAAATTTCCATCTGAGACATATACCATACACAAGATAGAATTAGAGCCAATGATTATTTTAGATTATCTTCGAGCTGGCTCTAATCTACCTTGATCAAGCAGAGTTTTTTAACTTTATTATTTAAAATCAATTTTTTATTGCTGTTAAAGCCGCATGGTAGCGGCGATTGACCTCATCCCAGTCCACCACATTATAAAAAGCCGCAATATATTCAGGTCGACGGTTTTGATATTTTAGGTAATAGGCATGTTCCCATACATCCAGTCCTAAAATAGGGGTATGACCATGCATCAGGGGTGAGTCCTGATTGGCACTGCTTTCCACCACAATTTTACCTTCAGGTGTGACACTCAGCCACGCCCAGCCACTTCCGAAACGGCTAATCGCTGCTTTGGTAAATGCCTCTTTAAAAGCATCGAAACCACCAAGTTGCTGGTCAATGGCTTTTGCAATATCACCTGTCGGTTCACCACCACCGTGTGGGCTCATAACGGTCCAGAACAATGAATGGTTGGCATGTCCGCCAGCATTATTGATCACCATAGGTTTAAGGTCTGCTGGAACTTGATTCACTTTGGCGACTAGCTCCTCTACAGGAAATTTTTCCCATACCGTGCCTTGAATTGCGCCATTAATATTATTGATATAGGTCTGATGGTGTTTGCTATGATGAATTTCCATGGTCTTGGTATCGATATTGGGTTCAAGTGCATCATAGGCATAAGGCAGCGCAGGTAAAGAATAAGCCATGTGTTTGATTCCTTTTGTAATCAATGTGGTTTTATGAGGATGAATTTAACCGCTTTCATTATTGATATAAAAGCAAATGAGAATCAATATCTTTTAATTTGCTTTTATCTATGTGATATGAATTAAAAAATAAATTTTATTTATCAGTTGATTAAGAGTGAGGAATCTAGAAGTGGTTATGTATTTAAAATTATGGCTATAGAGATGAGCCGCTAGGCAATGAGAACCCTGCATCATTAAGCGACCAGAAAGAATCGATGGGGAGGCAGAAAATTGGAAAATAAAAATCAGATAAAGGAATGAAATGAATTTCACTCCTTTATCCGTGCATCGGCTTAAATTGGATTGTTGAGCTCAAAATACTCAGATTCAATGGCAAACTGTGTTGCAATGGCTTGTGCCAAGCGCTGTACGCCATAACGTTCAGTGGCATGATGACCACAAGCAAAATAGTGAACCCCTAACTCTTTGGCTTCATAGAAAGTGCGTTCACTGACTTCACCTGAAATATAAGCATCGCATTCTGCTTGAGCAGCTTTGGCAATAAAGTCTTGTGCGCCGCCTGTGCAGAAGCCTATTTTTTTGATTGTAGTTTTAGTACTCGGTAAATGAATTACATTAAAATCAAAGACAGCTTGTAACTTTGCTTTAAATTGCTCAGGGCTCAGTGCATGGTCTAAATAACCAATGTTGCCGATAGGGTGCTTTTCACTTGGATCTAATGCTTCCAGATCGTTTAGCTCCAACAAATCGGCAATGGCGACGTTATTGCCTAAAGTCGGATGCGCGTCTAGTGGCAGGTGATAGGCAATTAGGGAAATATTATTCTGGATCAGTTTTTTAATGCGATTGCCACGCATACCGGTAATCGGATAGGGTTCGCCTTTCCAGAAGTAGCCATGATGCACCAGTAAGGCGTCCGCCTGTTGAGCAATCGCGGCATCAATCGCATCTTCAGAAGCGGTCACGGCGCATAAAATTTTATTGACTTCAGCTTTGCCTTCAATTTGTAAGCCATTTGGTGCGTAGTCTTTAAACTCGTTTGCTTTTAAAGTCTGATTACACCAGTGCACAATATCTTGCACATTTGCCATGCGATTCCTCAAATGATTAACAGCTTGTTAGAGCTCAATAAAAACATATTTTTAAATGTAACTAAAGCTAGACAAAACTTTTTTAACTTTTGCATTGATTTTAAGCAATTTACTTTACAATAGTGGAAACTTCCAGTTCTTCAATAAATTACGTACATTACATAATTTCGCCTAGAGGATAATAGACGTGCGCCGTGCATTTACATGGTTACCTTGGGTATTACTCATTCTTGTTATCGTTAGTTTTCTGGCTTGGCAGAAATCACATCAACCGAAACCGACTGTTGCGGCTGATGGGGTAAAAATGCCGGCAGAAAAGGTTGAGCCTCTCATTGATACATCACGTGCCGGTGGGGTGGTTTCTTATAGTGCTGCAGTCAAAGTGGCTGCACCTGCTGTGGTGAATATTTTTACCACGCAGAAAGTCAAACAGATGAATCATCCATTATTGAATGATCCTGTATTTCGCGAGTTCTTTGGCAATCAAATGCCGCAACAGCCTCAAAATGAAAACAGTCTGGGTTCAGGGGTGATTGTACGTGCAGACGGTTATATTCTCACCAATAATCATGTGATTGCTCAGGCTGAACATATTGTGGTGGCATTGCATGATGGCCGTCGTGCTGAAGCCAAAGTAATTGGTACTGATCCAGATACAGATCTGGCTGTAATCAAGATCGAATTAGATAATCTGCCAGTGCTACCATTTAAGCTGAGTGGTAACGAAGTAGGTGATGTAGTACTTGCGATTGGTAATCCATTTGGTGTCGGTCAAACCGTAACTCAAGGGATTATTTCTGCCACAGGTCGTTCTGACTTGGGAATCAATACCTACGAAGACTTTATTCAAACCGATGCTGCCATTAATCCGGGTAACTCGGGTGGTGCATTGATTGATGTTGCGGGCAACCTGATCGGTGTCAATACTGCAATTTTCTCTCAATCTGGCGGTTCCTTGGGAATTGGCTTTGCTATTCCAGCCAAGGTTTGTCAGCAAGTGCTTAATTCCATCTTGAAAGATGGCCGTGTGGTACGAGGCTGGTTGGGGATTAGCCTGATTCCAAATACCATTGAAGAGGATGTTCTGGCAACAAAACCGATTGGGGTTACCGTGGCTGATGTATTGCGTGACGGACCTTCGGATACGGCAGGCATTAAACGTGGTGACAAAATTATCCAGGTCAATAATGAACAGATTTCTTCCGCTTCGCATTTAATTAATTATGTGGCATTGCAAGCGCCGGGTAGTCTGATTGATGTGATTGTGGAGCGAGAAGGCAAGCAGCAAACGCTCCAAGTGAAGGTGGGAGAGCGCAAAGTACAGCAAAATACGCAATCTCAATATATACCTTTACCGAAACATCCTTAATCAAGATGGTTTTACCAGAGAGGGTCGCTTAAAGCGGCCCTTTTTATGGCTGCAATAAAAAAGCTTGTTGACGATAAGGCCAACAAGCTTTTTTACATTTTATAGGTGTTTTTATTTTTCATTAAATCATGCAAATTTTATCGTTTTATGACAAATTTTTGATGATTCAATGACAAGTGTGAAACTTGGAAATACGTAATTAGTGGGCACAAAATGCCTGATTGAAATATTCAAATAGATCAGGCGTTTGAAACCAGATCAAGATTGAAAGACTAATTAAACCAAGAATAAAGCCCATCAGTAAAATTTTAAAATTTCGTTCAAGATTAGTCATGAATAATGGCCTCTTCATTGACGAACAGATGAATCACCACGCCAAAAGCACTTAATAGCAAGCAGGCAAGCCAGATCATATTGTAGTTGCCGGTCATGTCGTGGTTGATACCCCCTAACCAGCCTCCAAAAAATGAACCGATTTGATGAGTAAAAAACACAATGCCACTCAGCATCGATAAATATTTTACGCCAAACATATTCGCAACAATACCATTGGTTAATGGTACCGTTGAAAGCCAGAGCAATCCCATGATGATGCCAAAACTATAAACGGTAAATATACTCAGGGGTAATAACAGGAAGGCAATGATGGCGACGCCACGTAAGCCGTACAGCAACATCAGCAGTTTCGGTTTTGAATAACGATCGCCTAACCAGCCAGCCCCATAGGTCCCCACAATATTGAACAGGCCTACCAGTGCTAAAAATATGGTGCCTGTGGTGGCATCAAAGCCATGATCAATTAAATAACCCGGTAAATGCACTCCTAAGAATACCACCTGAAAGCCGCAGACCAGAAAGCCTAGGGATAACCACCAGAACGGTTTATGTTTGCGGGCAATGTTAAGAACCTGTTTAAAGCCGAGACTGGGTTGATTCAGTGCCTTCGGTGCGGTCGAAGTAGGGGATTTTAATAACCATGCCAACGGGATAATGAATGCAATCGCGAATGCACTGACGAGTAGTGCGGAGGACCAGCCTATACTTTTGAGTAACAGTAGGGTGGATGGCAACATGATAAATTGACCGAATGATCCTGCTGCACTGGCAATCCCCATTACCATACTGCGTTTTTCTGGCGGAGCTGCACGACCAACGGCTGAAAGCAGTACTGTAAATGAGGTCGCAGATAAAGCCAGACCAATGACAAGCCCTAAACTAAGATTTAGCAGAACTCCGGTTGAGCTGAATGCCATCATTACCAAGCCAATCGCATAGAGCACGCCGCCTGCTGCAACCACTTTCTTGGTACCATATTTATCGGCAATTGCACCTGTGAAAGGTTGGGCCGCACCCCAGATCAAGTTTTGTAAGGCAATGGCAAAACTAAAAATATGGTGTCCCCAGCCAAATGCGTCGCTCATCGGGACCAGGTATAAACCGAAGCCATGACGTACGCCCAGCGAAAGTGCAAGGATCAGTGCACTTCCTATCAGCATATAGGTCAACTGTTTTGAGAATTGTGGCTTTGACATTGTTGTTATGATCAAGGAATAAGTGAAAAGTATTTTAAAATACTTCTGTCTATATTTCGATTCTAAAAAAATGATTAGCGTTCTATTTGTTTGAGTAATTTCTTTACTATTAGAAATATCAGGAAATAAAAAAGCAGCGAAGGCTGCTTTTTTATGAGCTAGGTCGCTTAGAAACGATAGCCGACACCAACATAAGTGATTAATGGATCGATATCAATTTTTGTATTGGCACGAATCAGTTCTTTGCCAGTATTACGATCAGTCACAGAGATTTTTGCTTCATTATTCATTTTTGAATAAGACACAGAACCTACAGCAAACCAGTTTGGATTAAAGTCATAAGTTGCACCTACAGTGACAATCGGAGCAAAGGTATCAGTTGCTTTAAGTTTTACAACTGGATCTGCGGAAGAAGTTTTATTATCTAAAGCTGCACCTGCTTTGCCGTCATGAATATTCTGGATCATGTGGCCTGCTTTGATTAAGTCTGATTCGATGCCTGAATTCATTTTTAAATCATTAAAATAGGCATACATGACACCCGCACCAACATAAGGACGGAATTTATTGACGCCTGATTTGCCGAATTGATAGTGTAATTCAAAAGCTGGTAACCAGGCGCGTGCGGTGGCAGCTTTATCACCTTGGGTAAGGTCAGTAATATGTAGGTCTTGTCTTAAATCAATATTACCTAGGATAGTGCTTGCTGAACCATTTAAAGGTGCATAGATATCGCCTTTTCCTTTGATATCAACCTTTGGTGGAATCCCGGCTTTAATCTCTAAAGAAACATTATCAGTAAAATGATAATTGGCCATAATACCTACGGTATCAACATCATCAGCCTCTAAGCCGGTTCCTTCACTTTTCCAGTTAGAAAGTCCGTTAATTGTAGCTGTACCTGTAGCAAAAGCTGGTACTGTACTGGTAGGCCATGCTTGAATTGCACCATAAGCTATAGGATTTGACTCTTTTACTGCAGCAGCAAGTACAGCTTGTTTAGATACTTCTCCGACTTTAGATTTAGTGCCTTCAGCAACACTGGTATTGATATCAATTGGATTGGCAGATCCTTGCGGCATGGCATGCAACCAACCAGCAGAAACTGAAAAGCGTTTAAACCCATCGCCATCTTTTAGACTGAAATAAGGTGAGTCTGCGAAAGTAATTGTTGGTAGGGCACATAAGCCTGTAAGCAGGCAAGCAAATGACTTCTTCATCATCTTGGGACTCCATGTCCTAAAGTTTGTAAGGATTTTTCTTGCGCCCACGATAACTCTTTTTTAGGCCTACTTTGTTTAGTTAAAATTTATAATTGTTATGCTTATGAAAAAATTTGTTTGATTTAGATAAATTGATGAAGAAATTATGAAGATACAAAAAAAGCCACCGAAGTGACTTTTTTCTAAAGAAATTAAAGAAAATAAATTACATAAAACGAGATAAATCTTCTTCAGGACGCGCGGTTAATACTTCAATACCCGTTTTGGTTACCAAAATCGTATGTTCATATTGGGCCGACAATTTGTGATCTTTTGTGACAACTGTCCACTTATCACCTAAAAGCTTGGTTTGCCAAACACCTGCGTTTACCATTGGTTCAATGGTAAAGGTCATGCCTGCTTCCAGACGCATACCGGTGCCTTTTTGTCCATAATGCAAAACTTGTGGTTCATCATGGAAGACATTGCCGATACCATGACCACAATATTCACGCACGACACTGAAACGCTCAGATTCAACATATTGTTGAATGGCATAACCGACATCACCCAGATATGAACCGTCTTTTACCGTGGCCATGCCACGATACATGGCTTCCTGAGCCACTGAACACAAACGGTTTGCAAGAATAGAGGTTTCACCGCCCACGATATACATCATGTTGGTATCGCCGTGATAACCATCTTTAATGACAGTTACATCGATGTTAAGAATATCGCCGTTCTTTAAGATTTTATTTTCAGACGGAATACCGTGACAAACCACATGGTTGACCGAGGTACAAATAGAATGCTGGAACGCAGGGCGACCTGGTGCTGCGCCATAGCCGACACAGGCCGGAATTGCCTGCTGAACATTTTCAATGTGATTGCGACAGATGGTATCGAGTTCTAGTGTGCTCACGCCCGCTTTAATATGCGGTTTAATCATGTCTAGAACTTCAGCCGCCAATTTGCCAGCAACACGCATCTTTTCAATTTCTTCAGGTGTTTTGATTAATCGACGAGGGGCTGTATAAGTTGTATTCATGATCTCTAAAAACTTTTGGTAATTTGCAAGCGTCTATGGTATAAATAGCCGCCTATTTTATCAAATGCTTTTCGTGAATATATTTTACGAAATTATCTGATAATTATAGTCGTAAAAAAATCCGCACATATATCGACACATTACTCTGGGTGCCTAGCAATAGGTGGAGAATGCGGATATATGGAGGCCTAACCCAAACTTTAAGGTAAAGAAAATGGCAGATTACAACGTAAGCATGCGCGACCTTCTTCAAGCAGGCGCACACTTTGGTCACCAAACTCGTTTCTGGAACCCAAAAATGCGTCAATACATTTTTGGCGCGCGTAACAAAATTCACATCATCAACCTTGAGCACACTGTTCCTGCGTTAAATGATGCTTTGAACTTCGTTAACAACCTAGCGAGCAAAAAGAACAAAGTATTATTCGTTGGTACAAAACGAGCTGCTTCTAACATCATCCGTGAACAAGCTCAACGCGCTGGTCAACCATATGTAGATCACCGTTGGTTAGGTGGTATGTTGACGAACTGGAAAACACTTCGCCAATCTATCAACCGTTTAAAAGATCTTCAAACTCAATCTCAAGACGGTACTTTTGCTAAGCTTACTAAACGTGAAGCTTTAGAGCGTACTCGTGAGATGGAAAAACTTGAACGTGCTTTGGGCGGCGTTAAGAACATGGGTGGTTTACCTGACGCATTATTTGTAATCGACGTAGATCACGAAGCGATTGCAATCAAAGAAGCGAAAAACTTAGGTATTCCTGTAATCGGTATCGTTGATACAAACTCTAACCCAGACAACGTTGATTACGTTATTCCGGGTAACGACGATGCGATCCGTGCAGTAACTTTGTATGCTTCTGCTATGGCTGATGCGATTCTTGCTGGTAAAGAATATGCTCAATCACAAGCAAATGCACAAGCAAAAGGCGACGACGCTGCTAAAGACGCTTCTGAGGCTTAATGCGTTTTGACGCAAGCTTGTCATTTTTGCGACATGTAATGGTGGCAAATTAAAGCGTCGAGATTGCAAACGGCCCAGAGATTCTTTGGGCCGTTTTTGTTGAACAGATTTATTTTCTACCGATTTTAGGAGAACAACATGACTGCAATTACTGCAAGCATGGTAAAAGAATTACGTGACCGTACTGGTCTTGCAATGATGGAATGCAAAAAAGCATTAACAGAAGCTGGTGGTGACGTCGAACTTGCGATTGACAACCTTCGTAAATCAGGTCAAGCAAAAGCTGCTAAAAAAGCAGGTAACATTGCAGCTGATGGCGCGATCACAATCATCCAGGAAGGCAACAAAGCGATTCTTGTTGAAGTTAACTGTCAAACTGACTTCGTTGCAAAAGACGAAAACTTCAAAAACTTCTCTGATAAAGTTGCTGCTGCTGCACTTGCTGCAAACGAAACTGATGCTGCGAAAATTGCTGAACTTAAACTTGAAGACGGTTCAACTGTAGAAGAAGCGCGTGTTGCACTTGTTCAAAAAATCGGTGAAAACATTCAGGTTCGTCGTGCTCAAATCGTTGAAGGCGAAAACTTGGCTGTTTACAAGCACGGTTTAAAAATCGGTGTTGTTGTTTCTTACACAGGTGATGCTGACACTGGTAAAGGTATTGCAATGCACGTTGCTGCGTTCAACCCAGTTGCGGTAAATGCAGAAGCTGTTCCAGCTGACTTGATCGCTAAAGAGAAAGAAATTGCTGAAGCGAAAGCATTAGAATCTGGTAAACCAGCGAACATCGTTGAGAAAATGGTAACTGGTTCAGTTGAAAAATACTTGAACGAAGTTGCTCTTGATCGTCAAATGTATGTTATCGACAATGACAAGAAAGTTGCTGATGTATTGAAAGCGACTGGTACTGTTGTTGCTCAATTCGTTCGTTTCGAAGTGGGTGAAGGTATTGAGAAGAAAGCTGAAATGAGCTTTGCAGAAGAAGTTGCTGCTGCTCAGGCTGCTGCGAAGTAATTCGTATCTTCTAAAAAAACCCGGTCATTTTGACTGGGTTTTTTATCGCCTATTAAAAAGCCCACTTCATCAAATGGGCTTTTTAATATTATTTAAGGCTTATTCAGCTTCTTTTTTTAGCTCGTATTTGCTTGCCAATTCACCTGTAATTTCTTTACCTTCGGTATCTAAAGCTTTCAGGTAACCTTCAGCAACGAAATATTTACGACCGTCACCGGCTTTATCCAAGGTAATGACTGAGGTATTTTTGCTATCAAAGGCGAAGCTACCTTTGCTTTCGAAGGCTTTACCATCACCTTTGCCTAAATATTTTTCTTTTAATTCATAAGTCTTATCTAGATTTAGTTCAAGCTCAGTCTCAATACCTTCGCAGTCAGCGCATGGAAGGACACCTTTATAAGTACCATTCCAGTCGAGTGAGTTTTCCGCTGTGTGCGCACTGTCAACAGCTTCATGCGTTGTTTCTGTTGTGGTTGCAGCTGGAGGGGTTTGCTCGTCAGTTTTTGGTGTTTCTGCCTTGTTACACGCTACAAGGAAAACCGATGCTAGAGAAATGGCAATAATTGATTTTTTCATCTTGGATAGAACCTTATTGGAAAGTATTGATATCCAAGTTATTAGATTTTAAAAAGAAATGGAAGTAAGGGAATGTAAGGGTTGTTTAACCTTTGGTAAAGCAAGACAAGCTTAACCTTGTCTTGCCTTGAAGCGTGGATTTGATTTGCAGATCACAAATAACTTGCCACGACGCTTTACAATCTGGCAATCAGCACTACGGCGTTTGGCACTTTTAAGGGATGAGCAGACTTTCATTATGGTTCTCTATATTTAATGTAATGTTATAATATTACATTTTATTTATGCTGTAAAGTTGATCTCATTGTCGAAAGTCTAAATAAAGGGAGCTTGGAAATAAAAAGTCCTATCGTTTAATACGAGCTTTTTGAATTTAGAGCAAGGGATGAACTCGCGTCTCCAAGTTTGGCAAGAGAACTAGCTGTTTTTAAATTGCTATAGATAAATTGAGAACATCTATATTGAATTCTTATCCGTAATTTGGAGGCGATAACAGGTGTTATAAAATATCATTCGGTCTTAGCGAAAAATTGATGTGTTCACGTACTAATATTTGCATGGTTGGAATAATATTTCGAATATCGCCACGTCTCCACTGAAAAGCATAATGCAGTGAAGGGAGTGGAGGATGACTTTCAAGTTGAATCAGTGTGGAATCTGCACCATTTTCCATCCAGCCTTTGGGTAAAAAACCAATTCCAACACCTTCTCGAATCATGCCGGCAACAGCACTCCAGTTATTACAGGTAATACGTTTAATTTCATGAATATTTTGGCTTAATAGCCAGTCATCCAGAATACGGGTTGTTCCCGCACCAGCGGGTAGGGTAACCAGTGTATGTTGAGTTAATAGACTGATTAAATCTTGGGGTGAGTCCTGATCGAGTAAAGACTCGGCAATCATCCATACAAAATCAGCTTTGGTAATGGATTGAGAGAGAATACTGCTTTTAGAAGACCGGCCCGCCATGATGGCAAAATCGAGTTCTCCTGCATCCAATTTCTGTTCAAGCACTGCACCTACATCTACATAGGGTTCTAGATGTAATAAAGGGTGCTGTTTCTGGGCAATGGCAATAAATTTAGGTAACCAGGTCAGTGCGGATAATTCACCCACACCAAACTTCAGCCTTCCATTCAAGCCTTTGTGTTGATTCGTAAAGGTGGTTTGTAGGGTGATGACGGCTTCAAGCACATTACTGGCCATGCTTAAAAGACGCTCTCCATCCTCAGTTAAAACCGCTCGATGGCCACGTCGATCAAAAAGTTGATGATCTAAAATACATTCTAATTCATGAATTCTTTGAGATAACGATGAAACAGAGATATGCAGGCGTTGTGCTGCGATTGCAAAATTATCACATGTCGCAGCCCAGTAAAAAGCTTCCAGTTGCTTGATGGTCGGAGATGACATTGTTCGATTTTTCCGAATAACCTTGTTTAAATAATATCGCTTTTCTTTATGTTGCTCTATCACTATAAAGTAGATAGTGGAATATGGATGAGCGATGTATGGACGTAAATAAGCAAAATATTCAGGCAGGAGCGATGCCTTCTAAGCACCAGCCTAAAATTCTGGACGATATTTTATGTTTACAAGATTTTGAGGCAAAAGCACGTCGAAAACTCCCCCGACCGATCTTTGGTTATATTGCTGGCGCGGCAGAAGATAATACGAGCCTGCAGGATAATCGTACAGTTTTTAAAGATTATCGTTTTATCACGCAGGTCTTGACAGATGTTTCTCGACGAGATCAAAAAGTAGAACTATTTGGAAAGACCTATCACGCTCCGTTTGGCATCGCACCCATGGGCTTAAATGCATTGTCAACTTATCGGGGAGATGTGGTGTTAGCACGGGCCGCACAGGCTGCCAATATTGTTTCAATTATGAGTGGTTCATCCTTGATTCCGTTGGAAACTGTAGCAAAAGCTGCACCAGATACATGGTTTCAAGCTTATCTTCCCGGGGATACCGCACGTATTTTGGCCTTGCTGGAGCGGGTAAAGCATGCGGGTTTTCAGACCTTGGTGATCACGGTGGATATCCCTGTTTCTGCCAATCGTGAAAATAATGTGCGTACAGGTTTTTCGACGCCCCTGCGTCCAAGTTTACGTTTGGCTTGGGATGGGCTGACCCGGCTTTCCTGGTTATTTGGGACTTTTTGCCGGACACTGATGCAGCATGGAATGCCTCATTTTGAAAACTCCTTTGCCACAAGAGGTGCGCCGATCTTATCTGCAAATGTGCTTCGTGATTTTTCTGCCAGAGATCATTTGAATTGGGAACATTTCAAGCAGATTCGTGAGTATTGGCAAGGACATTTAGTGATTAAAGGCGTGCTCAGTGTTAAAGATGCCCATCTTGCCAAAGACATGGGGGCAGATGGCATCATTTTATCTAATCACGGTGGTCGTCAGCTGGATGGTGCCACTTCACCGATGCGAATTTTACCAGATGTGGTTCAGGCATTAGGTTCCGATTATCCGGTCATGATTGATAGTGGTTTTAGACGAGGCTCAGATGTGCTCAAAGCCATCGCATTAGGAGCAAAGATGGTCTTCGTTGGACGACCTTTTAATTATGCAGCTGCTGTGGCAGGGGATGCGGGAGTTGAGCATGCGATTAACCTGTTACGTGATGAAGTCGATCGCAATATGGCAATGTTAGGTGTTAATCGTTGTGATGAGCTGAATCCCGATATGCTTATCCATTGTTGATCTTCAGATTAGCGCGTCTTTTTACTTTTAATTATCCGCTTGAATGATGACCTGTCTTATAGATGGAAACTATAGGCGATAGGGGTCATGTGCCTTAAATAAAGGATTATCAATATGCAACATGTTTATGAAACAGAACAAGAAAAAGCCAAACGTCTAAAGAAAGTGGCCACAGCGACCATTGTGGGTTCAATGTTGGAATGGTACGACTTCTACTTATATGCCACGATGGCCTCTATTGTTTTTAGTAAAGTTTTTTTTGATAAATCTGATCCGAGTACAGCAGCAATCGCGGCCTTTGCAACCTTTGCAATCGGATTTATTGCCCGACCATTTGGCGGTATATTTTTTGGTTTTTTTGGCGATCGTTATGGTCGTAAGAAAATGCTTTACATTACCTTTTTGCTTATGGGCTTATGTACCGTTTTTATCGGTTTAATTCCCAGTTATGACACGATTGGGATTTGGGCGCCGATCCTGTTGGTATTTTTCCGGATTATTCAGGGGCTGGGTGCAGGAGCTGAGTTTGCCGGAGCGGCAATCACCTCCTATGAACATGCATCAGATGAAAAACGTGGCCGTCAAGGCGCCTGGCCAGCATTGGGTCTGAATTTAGGCTTATTATTATCCTCACTCACTATTTTCCTACTCACTTTAAACGGGGATGAATTTTTATTAAATGGCGGTTGGCGTATTCCATTTTTACTCAGCTTTGTATTGGTACTTGTCGGAATTTGGGTCAGAAAAAATTTACCTGAAACGCCAGATTTTGAACAAAAAATTAATAATGATTCAGAAATTAGAACTGAAAATCCTTTTAAAAGTTTACTGAAGGCGAATCTAAAAGGCATCTTGGTGGTTTTGATTGTCGCAATTGGATATAACGCGCTCAGCTATATTTTTAAAACCTTCTCATTGGCTTATTTGACACAGTTTAAAGGGGTAACAGCCCATGTTACTTCCTTGTCGATTACCATTGCCAGTTTGGTCGCCATTGTCACTGTGCCATTGTTTGGGTGGCTATGCGATTACTGGAGTAGTAAAAAAGTTCTGATCTTAGGTGGGCTTTTATCACTATTATTTGCATATCCATTTATGAAATTACTGGAGACAGGTCAGGATATCTTTATCTATGTGGCAATTGCGATAGGAACCGGTATTTTGGCGCCCATGATGTTTGCTTCGCAGAGCTCATTTTTATGCCGACAATTTTCAGTGGAGAATCGTTCTACCGGCGTGAGTTCTAGCCGAGAAATTGGTACGGCTATTGCGGGTGGATTGGCTCCATTAGGGGCGTTGAGCATGGTTGCAGCATCGCCAACACATTCAACAGCCAGTGTTATCATGATTTTAATTACGGCAGCAGTATTTGTTGTGGTTGCCGCGTTATGTGATCAGGGTTACCGCTTCTCTAAACATAAAAATTAATATCTATGCTCTAGGCACTGTTGAAATCCGGATTTCAATAGTGCTGGATCAAAAGTATGTATATATGGTTGGTTATCGGGAATGTGCATTTAAATATATCAATAAAAAAGCCCTTATCTTTCGATAAGGGCTTTTTGAATTTGGAGCGGGAAACGAGACTCGAACTCGCGACCCCAACCTTGGCAAGGTTATGCTCTACCAACTGAGCTATTCCCGCAATAGGACGCATTATAGAGAGTTTCATTCAACTGTCAACTCTCTATAATGCTAAGTGTTGAATTAATCAGCACGTCGCCAGATTGTACCTTGACGTGTATCTTCCAAAACTACACCCTGATCAAGTAAAGACTGGCGAATACCATCAGCTTTGGCAAAGTCTTTGGCTTTTTTCGCATCAACGCGTTGCTGAATGAAGTCTTCAATATCAGCATCAGAGAGGCTTAAGGCTTCCTGACCAATATCCGATTTCAGGAACTCATCTACATCATGTTGAACCAGACCCAGAATATGAGTTAAATGACGCAGGGTAGAGTAAAGAGCCGTTGCCTGCTCCGCTTGCTCTTCTTTCACCGCACGGTTGAGTTCTTTATTGAGTTCAAATAGTACCGCCATTGCTTCAGCAGTATTGAAATCATCGCACATTGCATTGTTAAAGCGCTCAACAAAGTTCTGTTCTAAAGTCTCAATCGTTTTTTGACCATAGACTTGCTGATAGGCTTTGAAAGAATGATAGAAACGGCTAAGCGCTGTTTTTGCTTCTTTTAATGCCACATCAGAGAAGTTAACTGGGCTGCGATAATGCGACGACACAATGAAGTAGCGAATCACTTCCGGATGGAACTTCTCCATCACATCGCGGATGGTAAAGAAGTTGCCTAAAGACTTAGACATTTTCTCGCCATCGACATTGATGAAACCAACATGCATCCAGTAATTCACATATTGTTCGCCAGTTGAGGCTTCACTTTGTGCGATTTCGTTTTCATGATGCGGGAACATCAGATCTGAACCACCACCATGAATATCGAAATGATTGCCTAGGCAGCAAGTCGACATCGCAGAACATTCAATATGCCAGCCTGGACGGCCATTGCCCCAAGGTGAAGCCCATGCAGGTTCATTTTCTTTGGCATGTTTCCACAGCACAAAGTCAAAGGGATGTTTCTTTTCCACTTCGACATCAACGCGTTCAGATGCACCCGCTTGCATGTCTTCCAGTTTACGGCCAGATAGACGACCGTATTTATCGAATTTGCTGACTTCAAAATAAACATCGCCATTGCTGGAAGGGTAAGCAGCACCTTTATCAACCAGGGTATTAATCATGCTTTGCATCTGATCAATATATTCAGTTGCTTTGGGTGCTTCATCCGGTGCCGTACAGCCCAGGTTGGCTGCATCTTCATTCATGGCATCGATAAAACGTGCCGTGAGCTGTTGAATGCTTTCACCATTTTCGTTGGCACGCGCAATGATCTTGTCATCAATGTCGGTAATGTTGCGAATATAGCGAACTTTCCAGCCTTGGCTACGCAAGAAGCGAATGATGTAGTCAAATGCAACCATAACCCGAGCGTGCCCGATATGACAGTAATCGTAAACCGTCATACCACAGACATACATATCGATTTGACCTTCTTTGCGTGGGACAAATTCAACTTTTTTACGTTGCTCAGAGTTATATAGAACAAAAGGTTGCATAAGGGTTTTCAAACACTCTACAAAAATCGTTATTCATCATAACGTATGCACCATATTTCATAAAGTTATCAGCAGAAAAAAGATGGCTTTAGTTTGCAATATTTTCTTTATTCAAAACGGATTTGACGGGGCGTTCGAAGTTGGGCTTTTTTGGCAAAATAATAGTAGATCATAGCAGTTGCTAAGATACCCACCAGCCAGGAGATATCCACATTACCTAGCATGGTCGCGATGTGACCTGTATAAACCTTGCTATGAATAAAGGGAAGTTGTAATAACACGCCCATGACATAGCAACCAATGCCAATTCGATTCCAGCGACCATATTTTCCATCCGGGTCGTAGAGTGCCGCGACATCACATTGTTCTTTAGAGATAAAATAGTAGTCTACAAGGTTGATTGCGCTCCATGGAATGAAGAAGGTGAGCAAGAACAGAATGAACGCTTTAAAGGTATTTAAAAAAGTATGTTCACCAAGAATTGCGATGATGGTAGAAATGGCAACCATAGCCAGTACCACACCTAAACGGGTCATTCTTGAAATGTGATATTCAGGTTTGAAACTATTCCAAATGGTTGCAATACACATAAAACAACCATAGGCATTCAGGGTGGACAGGGTCACTTTACCAAAGGCAATACTGAAATAGAGGAAAGTAATGATCAGTGCAGCTGCATTCATTCCCACAACATATTGCACTTCATTTCCAACAAAGCCACCTTGTGAGATTTGTGCAATCAATACACCTAAGGTCATGGAGATTTGTGAACTGAGCAGCGAACCTAGGCCAACAGCCAGAAAGACACGGCTGGAGGAGGTGTTTGATGGTAGATATCTGGAATAGTCAGCGACATAAGGTCCAAATGAGATTTGCCATGAGGCAGAAAGGGAAATCGCGAGTAAAAATGAGGACCAGCTAAATTTTTGAACAGCAATTAACTCTGAAATGTTTGAATGAGTTAAAATTTGAGTCAAAATAATGACAAAGGCAATCAGCCCGATAATGCTTGCAACTTTTCCAACCCAGTGAATTAAACGATAGCCAATGGTGGCAAAGATCACAATAAAGACCGCATAGATTAAAATCCCGGTGCTATTGCTGACATGAATAAGTTGCGCAATCGCTTTACCTGCAAGGACTTCACCAGTGGCTGTAAAACCGATATACATCAGACAAACCAACAGGATTGGAATGCAGGCACCATATACACCAAATTGAACACGGCTTGAGATCATTTGTGGAAGGCCGAGTTTAGGGCCTTGAGCTGCATGCAATGCCATCACGATGGCACCGAAGCACTGTCCAATCAACAAACCGATAATCGACCAGAAAACATCTCCACCAAGAACCACCGCCAAAGCACCGGTAACGATTGCCGTGATTTGTAAATTGGCGCCGAACCATAAAGTAAATTGCCCAAAAACACTGCCATGCCTTTCTTGTTCGGGAATGAAATCAATACTGCGGTTTTCAATAAATTGATGTTTTTCTCTCTCATCCAATGAGCTCATTTGTATACGCCTTTTCCCTGGAGCACTGATTGTCACTAAAAATACATGCGGTATTAAAATACGAGCATGTATATATTGATATGAATATGTATATACAACTTGGGTTATATGTGAGCAATTTTATTTGTGTTAAAAAAGGTAAATTCCAGATTTTTGATTTAGCTAAGGTTTCTATATAGATGCATAAGGCTGAATTTTTAAATTGAATAGCACAAGGCAAGGCAAGAACGCTGCTAGAAGTCTATCCATTTTTCACGAAAACTTATACATTTAGAAACGTGCAGAATTCACAGTTATGTTAGAATCGCCTTCATTCTTTTGATTAAAATCATCTGCCGATTGGTAGATAGAGTATTATTTTGAGTCAAACTCATATGTCACACGCCATAAATTTCCAGAAAAGCGCACTCGAAACCCTGCGTATTGAACAGCAAGCGATTGAAGTGCTTGCGACCCAGATTAATCAACATTTTGATCGTGCATGTGAAATATTATTGCAATGCCAAGGTCGTGTGGTCATCACGGGGATGGGGAAATCGGGTCATATCGGTCGTAAAATGGCAGCTACATTTGCATCGACAGGTACACCTTCATTTTTTATGCATCCAGGTGAAGCGGGGCATGGCGATCTGGGCATGCTGGTGCGTGGCGATGTACTTATTGCGATTTCAAATTCGGGCAAGAGTGATGAAATCATGATGTTGATGCCACTGATCAAGCATTTAGGCGTGCCACTAATCACGATTAGCCGTGATGATAAAGGGCCAATGCCACAAAATGCAGATGTTGCATTAACACTGGGCGCAGCTGACGAAGCGTGCCCTCTAGGATTGGCGCCAACCTCAAGTACAACCGCCACATTGGTGCTCGGTGATGCTTTGGCAGTTGCGTTATTGGAAGCACGTGGCTTTACCGCAGATGACTTTGCGCGTTCGCATCCGGCAGGTGCATTGGGTAAACGTTTGCTGTTGCATGTGAAGCATTTGATGCATACAGGTTCAGAATTACCCAAGGTACGTCCTGATACACCAATGAACAAGGTGCTCTATGAAATCTCGGATAAACGTCTTGGTTTAACCACGATTGTTGATGAGCATGACACCTTATTGGGTATTTTCACTGATGGTGACTTGCGTCGCATGATTGACCAGCAACAAGGTTTTGATGTCAATCTGGCGGTTTCTGAAGTGATGACTAAAAATCCGTTCACCATTTCTCAGGAAGCCCGTGCGGTGGAAGCATTAGAAAAAATGCATGAGAGAAAAATTAACCAGTTTGTAGTGGTGGATGACAGCAAAAAAGTGATTGGTGTGATCAGTATGCATGACCTTATTCAGGCGGGAGTAAATTAAGCCATGGCATCTTATGCTTTACAAGAACAAGCACGTCATTTACAGGCACTTGTACTTGATGTGGATGGAATCTTAAGCGATGGCTTCGTGACCTTAACCAATTCGGGTGATGAAATTAAGTCATTTGATATTCGTGATGGTCTGGGCATGAAACTGGTCCAGCAAGCGGGTATGAAGGTGATTATTATCACGGGCCGGAAAAGCCATATCGTTGAAAAACGCATGTCTGATCTTGGTGTCGATCTGGTTTATCAAGGCCGTGAAGATAAGGGTACAGCCTTACGTGAAGCGTGCGCCCAACTCGGTTTATTGCCTGAAGACTGTATCTATATGGGGGATGACTGGCCGGATTTATCTGCATTTGCAATTGCCGGAATGAAAGTCACTGTTCCCAATGGCCATGAAGAAGTGCGTCGTCGTGCCAATCTGGTGACCCAAGCGATGGGCGGTCGTGGGGCTGTCCGGGAAGTCTGTGATATGTTGTTGATGGCAAAAGGTGTTTACCAAGAACTGCTTGAAAAATATCTTGCGGTACCACATTAATATAGTGTTGATTTGCTCAAAGGTTAGGTAACCCAGTTTATGGATACCAAAGTTTTATATGTTGTTGCTGTTGCAGTCGCTGCGGTGAGCGGTGGCTATTATTATTACAGTGGCAAGGCAAAAAAGCTGGACGTTGATTCAGCCAAGAATATGACCTATTCCGCACAGGGTGTTCACTTAACACAAACTGATGAGCAGGGTAATTTATATATTCGTGCTGAAGTGAAACAGTTGCAACAGAATATGCAACTGAAAACCTCTCAGCTTGATCAACTGAATGCAGTGATGTACAAACAGGGCAAAGCAGACGCAACCTTTTACGCAAAACAGGCAAATGGCTATGACGACAACACTAAAGTTGTCTTGCTTGGTAATGTCGTTGCGACGAAATTGTCCGATCAGGGTAAAATGGAGTTTCATACCGATGAGCTCACGGGTTACCCGAAAACAAGAGAACTCGAAACACAACATCAGGTTACGGTTCAATCACCGACTGCTGAGTTTGTGAGTCAAGGTCTCAAGGCTAATATGAATAATGGTCAATATGAATTTTACAAAATTCGAGGAAAGTATGCGCCAAGCTCTTAATTCTAAATCTCGTCTCACTTTCCTAAAACAAGCCAGCTGCGTGGCTGTGATTGCATTATCTGCAAGCACCAGCTTTGCCTTGCCTTCAGACCGCAATCAACAGCTTTCACTGGTTGCTGATCGTGCAACCTATAACGATAAGTCTGGTGTAACCACCTATACCGGTAATGTCGTGATTGAGCAGGGCACCATGAAACTGCAAGCAGATTCACTGGTGGCCAACCTGAATAGCAAGAAAGAAATTCAAACCATTACGGCAAAGGGACGACCTGCAAAGTTCCAGCAACAAATGGATGCCAACAAAGGTCTGGCACGTGGTGAAGCGCAAAATATCGTATATAACGCAGATACCGGGATTATTACGCTAACAGGTAATGCCTACCTCTATCAGGATGGATCAAGTATTCGTGGTAATAGCCTGAAATATAGTATGAATAAAGGCGATGTCGAGGCGCAGGGCTCATCAAGTAACCGTGTACAAATCATTATTCCACCATCAAGCTCTAAAAGCTTCCCAGGGGCACGTGATTAATGGAACAGGCAGTGCAACAACCCCAGACTTTATGTATTAAGCATTTAGCGAAAAACTATAGTAAACGTTGGGTGGTCAAAGATGTATCTTTTACCATGCAAAGTGGGCAGATCGTGGGTCTGCTTGGCCCGAATGGTGCAGGTAAAACCACCAGCTTCTATATGGTTGTTGGCCTTGTTCGGATGGATAAAGGCGAGATTCATTTAGATGACCTCGACATGTCTGACCTTGCGATGCATGAACGTGCGCGTAAAGGCATCGGCTATTTACCGCAAGAAGCTTCCATTTTCAGGAAATTAACCATTTCTGAAAATATTATGGCGATTTTAGAAACGCGTAAAGATTTGAACAAACAGCAACGTCAGCAACGTCTGAACGAACTGTTAAGTGATTTTAAAATTACTCATATCAAAGATTCACTGGGTATGAGTGTGTCTGGTGGTGAACGCCGTCGTGCTGAAATTGCCCGTGCTTTGGCCGCAGATCCGAAGTTCATGCTGCTGGATGAGCCTTTTGCCGGGGTCGACCCGATCTCTGTCGGTGATATTAAAGATATTATCCAGACGCTGAAAGATCGTGGTATCGGGGTGCTCATTACCGATCATAACGTACGTGAAACGCTGGCGATTTGTGAAAAAGCCTATATCGTTAGTGAAGGTTCAGTCATTGCGGAGGGAACACCGCAAGAAATTCTGGACAATGAACAGGTACGTAAAGTCTATTTAGGTGATGATTTCGTCGTTTAACCTCGAATCAACTGTGTATGTGAAGAAAGAACCGAAAGGTTCTTTTTTTATGGCTGCATATAAATCAGATTGCCAATCCCAACTCATTTAGTGGGGAATAGCGAGAATTTTATTCTAATTAGCTGATAAATATTTATTTTATTTTTTTAATTAGTTTGGCATATTTTATAAAAATGAGAACTGTTTTACAAAAATAAACACTTATAAATGTGTGAAAACGTGTTTAGAACATAGTGTTTTATGTAAAAAAATGATTAAAATGAAAATGCTGAAATGATAACAATACGAAAAAATATGAACTTAAAGAACGATATAAAAGTGAATAATGGATCATGGAAAAGAAGTATGAGTTTTAAGTGGTTACTTTATGCAGCAACGCTATCTGTACCAATGACACATGCAACCACACCAAGTGAACAGTATCACACTTTAAAGAACAATTTGTCCCGGCTGTTTGTTCCGCAAAGTAGTGATGAGTTTAAAGTTGCGCAAATGCAAAAGTTGAGCAACTTTTCGGTCGATTCCTCACTAGGCAATGATTTACCTGTTGTTGGATCAGGACGTCCACAAGAGACGGCGATCGCAAATGCATTTTGGCAGAATCAGCGTAAGATATTGAGAGATGCCGTGCAGGTAGCGGTACAGCGTAATCCGGATATTGCACAAGGAATCGCGGCACTGGCATCGCAAAATGCCAATATCGACGTGGCAAAATCAGGCTACTATCCACAGATTGGCGGTGGTGTCAGCACAGGAGATCTGGGGAAGAAAAGTACACGGGGGCAGCAATTACTGACCTTGAATGCAACCCAGATGCTTTATGATTTCGGCAAGGTTAAATCGGGTGTCAATGTAGAAAAAGCCAAGGTGTTGGTTGGACAGGCCAATGTGCTGGTCAAAATTGACGATATCTCCTTGGATGTGGCACAAACTATTATCAATATTCAGCGTTATCAGACGCTTATCCGGATTGCCAATCAGCAGATTGCCGGGATTAAGCGAATTCAGGAAATGGCCAATCTGCGTGCCAATGCCGGGATCAGTAGTCAGGCTGATCCGATCCAGGCCCAGTCTTATTTACAATCTGCACAGTCGGCGATGATTGCCCAGCAATCTTTACTCAGTCAGTACCAGCAACATCTTTATACCTTGCTTGGTTTTGATACCCGCAACGTGCAATGGACCATTCCTGACGATTTTGTAAAACAATCAGATTTATACGCAACACCACAGTTCAATACCATTCCACAAATGATTGCTGCACAGGCGGGCATTGAAGTGGCGCGTAATCAAAAATTACAGACACAGGTGAGTAATTATCCGACACTATCGGTAAAAGGAGAACTGAGTCAGGCTTTACACGGACGTAACCCGGGAAATGATAAAGAAGGCGGCTTTGATAGTGCCATCATGCTGGAAGCCAGCAGCCAGTTTTACCAAGGGGGAGCGACTTCTTCCAGAACACGCGCCGCCAGTTATGCTGAAGAGGCAGCAAGAGCGCAAGTAAATGCGGTTTATCTCAAGGTGCTGGACCAGATCCGTACCAGTCGTGAACAGATTGAAAATAAACAACGCCAGATGCAGGTTTTGGCAGGACAACAAGCAACAACAATACGTACAAGAGAACTTTATCAAGAACAATATAAATTGGGAACACGGACTCTAGTCGATTTGCTCAATGCAGAACAAGCGATTCATAGTGCGAACTCAGAGGCTGAAACAGCACGTTATGATATTTACAGCAGCATTGCACAATACATTGCTGCGACAGGACGTTCTCGTCAGGCCTATGACCTCAATAATTTAAATATACAAGGGTTTGAGGTACAACCATGATTACTACAAAAATAAATTATCAGCCATGGTTACAGGCAATATTAACCATCGCCAAGCATTACCGGATTGAACCATCTGAAGAACGGATTCGCTTACAACTGGACTGGAACCAGAACCAGAACCTGGATGAGGTCCTGATTCTGATCAGTCGGCAGATTGGCCTGAACTTACGCAAAGTTGCCTTTAGCAATGACGTGATTAACCCTTGGCGCCTACCGGTACTGGTCGAACTGGCCGACGGGCAGGTTGGTGTGATTGATAAGGCGGATGGTACCGGACATGTCAGCATTCAGCTCAGTGGTGATCAGGGCCTGTCACAGAAATTTGCCGTCGGCGCGCTAAGACACATCATTAAGAATGTCTATGTACTGCGTCCTGAACAGTCGGTTCCTGATGCGCGTGTTGATGAATATATCAAGCCTTATCAACCGAGCTGGTTCTGGTCGATTGCCTTACAAGACTGGAAGCGCTATATCGATATCATGCTGGCATCGATGATTGCCAATATTTTGGCATTGGCGACCATTATTTTCTCCATGCAGGTCTATGATCGGGTCGTTCCTTCGCAATCTATTCCGACGCTGTGGGTACTGGCAGCGGGTGTACTCATCGCCGCGATTTTCGAATTTGTGCTGCGTCTTTCGCGTATTTACATTTCAGACATTATTGGAAAACGGGCCGATTTACGAGTGTCTGACCGTGTATTTGGTCATGCACTGCGTATCAAAAATAGTGAGCGCTCCAAATCTACCGGTACTTTTATTTCCCAGATTCGGGAGCTGGAAGGCGTACGTGAGCTGGTCACTTCGACCACAATGGGCGCGATTGCAGATTTACCATTTTTCTTCTTATTCCTGGTTATTTTTGCGCTGATTGGCGGAAATTTATTCTGGGTCATGCTACTGGTCGTACCTTTAATGATTTTGCCTGCGATCTTGGCACAAAAGAAACTGGCGCAACTGGCTCAAGAAGGGATGCGCGAATCCTCCATTCGTAATGCGATTCTGGTTGAAGCCGTGCAAGGTATTGAAGATATCAAGCTATTACGTGCAGAGTCGCGTTTCCAGAACCAGTGGAACCACATGAATGAGGTGTCTGCCGATATTAGTATGCAGCAACGTAAAATTGTGGGGGTACTCACGGCATGGACACAAAAGATTCAGGGTCTGACCTATGCTGCGGTGATTCTGGTGGGCTGTTTTGCGGTGATGAAAGGTGATATGACGACGGGTGCACTGGTGGCCTGTTCGATTTTGTCTTCGCGTATGCTGGCACCGATTTCGCAAATCACCGGGATTCTCGGGCGTTTACAACAAGCCAAAGTAGCGAAAAAAGGTCTGGATGAATTAATGAAAAAGCCGGTGGATCAGGCAGATCAGGCTCATCTGGTGCATAAAGAAGTGCTACATGGCGACTATGAGCTTAAAAAAGTCGTATTCCAATATTCCGAAGATGATCCACGTCCAAGTCTGTCTATTCCACATTTGAAGATCCGGGCGGGTGAGCGTATTGCCATTCTTGGACGTAATGGTGCGGGTAAATCGACACTATTACAAATCTTGTCGGCGATGCAATTTCCAAATGCAGGTTCGGTACATTTAGATGATCTGGATATTAGCCTGATTGATCCGTCCGATGTCCGTCGTGATATGGGCTTACTCAATCAGAATGCACATTTATTCTATGGCACCATTCGTGAAAACCTGACTTTAGGCGCACCACTGGCACGCGATGAAGACATTTTAAAAGCGCTGAAAGTGACTGGTGCATTGAGCTTTGTGCATGAGAAGAAAGAAGGACTGGATCATCTGGTGTTAGAGGGTGGGGTCGGTTTTTCCGGGGGGCAACGACAAGCGTTATTGTTGGCACGTCTCTTGATCCGTCAACCAAACATTCTATTGCTGGATGAGCCAACGGCAGCCATTGATGATGTCGCCGAGAAGCAGCTGATTGATCATTTAAGAAGCTGGCTCGGTTATCGGACTTTAGTGGTGGCGACCCATCGTCGTGCCGTTCTGGAACTGGTGGACCGGATTATTGTCATGAATGAAGGCAAGATCGTAATGGATGGACCAGTGGAACAAGTCTTACAACAATCAGCAATAAAACAAAAAATAGTTTAATACTTAGAGCATAGAGGCAAATTTATGAGTGAAGAACAAAAAACGGGTAGTCGTCCGATGAATGTAACTTACAAGGAACCTAAGTTACCTCGTTCGACACTCGTTGTTTGGATGATTGGGATTGGTTTACTTGTACTCTTGATCTGGGCATGGTTGTTTAATTTAGAAGAAGTTTCTACGGGGACAGGTAAAGTTATTCCATCTTCGAAAGAACAGATCATTCAGTCACTTGAAGGGGGTATCCTAACCAAGCTTGATGTGAATGAAGGGGATGTGGTGGAAAAGGGGCAGATTCTGGCCCAACTCGATCCGACACGTTTGGCATCGAATGTGGGCGAGTCGCAGTCTTTACTGATTTCGGCACAGGCCACCGCAGCGCGTTTACGTGCCGAAGTGAATGGCACGCCACTGACCTTTCCTGAAGAAGTTAAGAAAAGTCCTAAGCTGGTTCAAGAGGAAACTGCACTTTATTATTCGCGCCGTGAGAATCTGGAGCAATCCATCGCAGGTTATGAACAGGCGGCCAAGCTAGTACGACAAGAACTGGCCATGACCGAGCCATTAGTAGCCAAAGGTGCAGCCAGTGAAGTTGAAGTGTTGCGTTTAAAACGTGAAGCCAATGACTTGAATAATAAGATCAATGACACGCGTAACGAATATTATGTCAAAGCGCGAGAAGAGCTTTCCAAGGCTAATACTGACATTCAGACCCAACAACAGGTGGTGAATGGACGTGCTGACAGCTTGCAACGTGCGGTATTTAAAGCACCAGTAAGGGGTGTGGTCAAAGAAATTGATGTCACGACTTTAGGTGGGGTGATTCCGCAAAATGGTAAATTGATGACCATTGTCCCACTGGAAGATAAATTGCTGATCGAAGCTCGTATTTCACCGCGAGATATTGCTTTCATTCGTCCAGGACAAGAGGCTCTGGTCAAGATTACGGCCTATGATTACTCTATTTACGGTGGTCTGGATGGGAAAGTTACCATTATTTCTCCAGATACCATTCGTGATGAAGTGAAACAGGATCAGTTCTATTATCGTGTCTATATCCGGACCGATTCGGACCGCCTCTATAACAAGGCGGGTAAGGCCTTCAGTATTACGCCGGGGATGGTGGCGACAGTCGATATTCGTACCGGTCAAAAAACCATTATGGATTATCTGCTCAAACCGTTTAATAAAGCCAAGGAAGCATTACGCGAACGCTAAGTGATGTGGATTGAGAAAACCTCGCTTCAGGCGAGGTTTTTTATTTGCCAGTGAAGCAGCTATAATCTGTTTTTCAGTTTTTATCTTGTTTTTTATGCCATTTACCATTGCCAGTACGGTAACTTTTGAAGAAGACATTAAAAAAAGTCGTTTCCAGGCGATTGCGGCTGTTGTTGAAAATGAACAGCAGGTTAAAGATTTTCTGGAACAGTACAAAGATACTTCAACTACACATCAATGCTGGGCATGGAAAATTGGGCATCATGTCCGTTTTAATGATGATGGCGAACCTTCGGGTACGGCAGGTCGCCCAATACTTGCAACCATTGAAGGTAATGAACTCACCAATGTGATTGTACTGGTCAATCGCTGGTATGGCGGTATAAAACTGGGGACGGGCGGCTTGGTTCGTGCCTACGGCGGTTGCGCAGGCCAGTGCTTATTGTTGGCAGAAAAAATTGAACTGATTGAAAAGAAAGAAATACGTTTTGCATGTCTGTTCAATGAATGGGCCATTATGCAGTATGAATTGATGCAGCAACAGATTGAGTATCAGGAAAGTTATACTGATACCGGTGTTACGGTTCAGGCCCGGTTGCAAGTGCATCAGCTTGAGCCATTAAGGTTAAAACTCCAAGATGTCACTAGAGGTCGCGAGCAATTGGTATTGGTTGAGGAGCAAGACAATGAATGATCCTTTATTAAAATACCGAGAGCAGCATAAACAGCGCCTTAATTACATGCCGTGGCTGTATTGGACACTCAAGCCGAAACATCGTGAATGGGCAGAAGCATGGCAAGCTGAGTATCAGGCCTATCTCATGGAGATGGAGACGGTGGAAATCGGCAAGAACTGCTTCATTTCTCCATTGGCACATATTTTTGCTGAGCGCGGTCGCAAGATTTCGATTGGAGATAATACTTTTATCGCAGCGGATTGTACCTTGCATGGCCCGTTAGAGATCGGCAATGAAGTCGCGATTAACCATCACAGTATTCTGGATGGGGGACGTGCAGGGATCAGATTACATGATCAGGTTAGAATCGCAGCCTATAGTCATTTATATGCCTTTGACCATGGTATGGAAATGGATCGTGCCATTTACCAACAGCCTGTTCGCTCTAAAGGAATTGAAGTTGGACGTGATGTCTGGCTTGGCGCACATGTGGGCATCAAGGACGGGATTAAAATCGGAGATCATGCCGTTATCGGAATGAACAGTATGGTCACTAAAAATGTAGACAATTACGCAATTGTGGCAGGGAATCCAGCAAAAATAATCCGTTATCGCAATAAGTAAAAGTTTATTAAAAAGCATCTGAGATTCGATACATAAATTTAACCTTCCTCACTTTTATCTATGTTAAGTTAAAAACAAGTAGAAGACCTAAGGTATGTACCTAAAGAGAGGCGAAAATGAACCGTGTAATTGCATGTATCGATTCTTCACCCTGCATTGATGCTGTGGCTGAGGCGGCCGTATGGGTAGCTAAACAGACACAAAGAGAATTGGTACTGTTGCAAATTCTGGACTATTACCCAGCGAGCTATCATTTAGGTGAAATCAGTGGGGTAATTGGTTTTGAAAGTAATGCCATGTTACTGAAAGAACTGGCTGAGCTCGAACAAAAACAAAGTGAGCTGGCCCTGGATTATAGTAATAATTTACTAAAACATATCTCGGAGCTGATCGAGAAACAGTATGGTCTGACCAGTACCAAGATTCAGGAAAAAGGTGATTTTCTTGAACAAAGTTTTAATCTGCTTGATGAAAACGATATCGTGATTATTGGTCGGGTGGGTGAGCGTGCTGCTGAGAAAAACAAACCGATTGGAAGTAATGTTGAAAACTTTATCCGTGGCGCAAACTGTACCGTCATTACAGTAGGCGAGCATTTTCAGCCACCAAAACGGTTTATTTTTGCTTATGAATATTCGCCAACCTGTCAGAAAATGCTGCAACGGATTGCAAAAAGTGATCTGTTGAAACTATTGCAATGTCATCTGCTTTACGTCGGTGATCATCCGGAGATGCTGGCAGAGCCTGAGAAGTACTTAACCGATGCCGGTTTAGAGGTGGTATCGGTGTACCGTTATGGTGATGTTGCGCAAAATATTCTTGAATATCAAAAGGAACACGATATTCAGCTGATTGTACTCGGGGCATTTAGCCATAGTAAAATTCATCAGTTCTTCCTGGGAAGTATTACCACGACGATCTTCCGGAATGCCAATGTGCCGTTACTTGTCGCTAAGTGATTCATTTCTTTCCATATAGTTATCCGCAATTCCTGTGGATAACTGTATGGAAAAGCATAAGAGATAAATATAATTGGTTGATATTACACAACTAAATTAAATAGGTTGTTTTTTAATCTCTATTTTACGATGGCAATTGCAAAGCCATCATGACCTTTTGAGCCGACTGTTTGTAATGCGGTGCAAGATAAAAGTTGAGGATGATCTTTCAACGCCGTGAATGCTTCACGAATCCCTTCAATACTGGGTTTCTTGTTATTCGGGTCTAGAATATCCCCGGCACGAATCACGTTATCCAGCACGATAATGGTACCCGAATGAGCCAGTTTTAAACTTAACTCAAAATACTCAGGATAACTTTGCTTGTCCGCATCAATAAAAATCAAATCAAAGGGTTGGCTGCCTTCAGCAATCAACTGATTCATGATATCTGCACCACGACCTTTTTTTAGCTCGATGGTGGTGGGCATATTGGCAAAATCAATATTTTCCTGTGCGATAACAACATGGGTATCGCGACCTTCCACGGTAAGCAGGTAACCATCTTCCGGCAATGCCTTGGCGAGCCAAATGGTACTGTAAGCGCCAAATGTGCCTAATTCCAATACACGTTTGCATTGGTTCATCTGGATCAGCATCTGCAAAAACATGCCTTGATTAGGTGCAACAGCCAAATGATTAGAAAAACCCTGGGTATCGGTATTGTCTAATGCATGTTGAAGTCTTGGGTCTGTGGGAATTAAATGTGAATTGATATAGTCATCAATCTCGGTCCACATCTGTTGCATAATCAAGTTTACCTATGAATCTGTTAGCTGCATTTTAAACGTTTATAACCAGAGTGCAATTTGATTGCTCAATTAATCTGGTGTAATGAAATAAAAAAGAGATCAATTTGATCTCTTTTTAAGTGGATATAGGTTTGTTAGAAATTACACATCGAGCTATTACGGGTTAGGTCAGGGCCCCAGGTACGATAGCCTTGTGTATCAATATGAATCTGTCCGGAACTATATAAACCAACGCCGATGTCCAGACTTTGTCCATGCTGTGCCCAAAACTGGCATAACTTGAATTTGGTCTGTTCGATAAAGGCATAGTCTTGAGGTTGCGGATATTCAGGCCCGATGCGGAAATCAATAGCCGAGTTAAACAGATGTTTGGATGAACCTGCACCGCCTGCACATTGATTCAATGGTAAATCGCGGTAAACCGAGGTAACTTCAAAATCGGTTAAGACTTTTGCTGCGACCAGATATTTAAAGACACGTAAGGTTGGAAGGGCATTTCCCCATAACTCACGGTTTGGCACCATATATTCGGAACGGCCACATTTCTGCCAGTCGCGTGCCGTACGTAACAATTCAAAACTTGGCACAATATGCGCAACATTATTACGCGCTAAAAACTGTTCATATTCGCGGACACGTGCATAATTGTCGCCTTGACCGAGCCATTGGCGATAGGAGGCAGGTTCGACTTTATTGGGAACAGGGCGGGTAAAAGTGACTTGTTCTTGAGGAATATAAATTCTTTTACCTTGGTTTTGATTGACTTTCGGGGTTGAACTCGAGCAACCCACCATCATCACAGGGATGACAAATAATGATAATAGACCCTGTAATTTATTTCGAATCATAAAAAGCGCAGTTCATAATCGATAGGCGTATTATTTTAATGCAAAATGGCGCCTGAATAATGAGGTAATTGCAAAGAAATGTGTGATTAAAGTATAAAAAAGACCAGTAAAACTGGCCTTTCTTCATTATTTTTCTAAATATTGCAGCTTGTCTGGCTTGCCATTCCACTCTTCGCGGTCAGCAGGTTGCTCACCGATTTGAGTGATATTATTGCCTGCCCATTTTTCAGACAATTCGGCATTGAGTTCGATAAAGACTTCTTGGCCTTCTGGTAACTCATCTTCCGAGAAAATCGCATTTGCCGGACATTCAGGTTCACATAGTGCACAGTCAATACACTCATCCGGATTGATCACCAGGAAGTTAGGACCTTCGTAGAAGCAGTCTACTGGACAAACTTCCACACAATCTTGATATTTACATTTAATACAATTTTCGGTGACAACAAAGGTCATGGCGGCAGCTACCTAAAAATATGGTTTTCATTTTGAATAGCGTATTTTAGGCAAAAAATACCGATAGAAACAATTCCTTTTATTGATATTTATTATTCGTATCAATGAAATGGACTTATTTATATGACTTTTGTTGATAATAAGTCTCAACTACAGCCGTAATTCGCTTATTTATGCTTTTTCTTGAGACCGCCGCCGTCTTGCTTATTCACTGTTGCCCAAGCAATCCGTTCAGCCTCTTCCTGAGAGCGGCCTTGGTCTAGCTCGCTTTCTTCAATATGTTTGGCTTGTCGTTTCTGTTTTGCGGTATAGGCCGTTTTATCACCACGAGACATGACATATTTCTCCATAGACTGATAGATCTGATTTAGAAATAACATGATCAGATCAGGCAATGGGTGAGGGATTGTTTGTTTAAACGGTATCTGTGTAAATCAGCTCTAGTATAAACACCAGAGCTGATTGGGTCACAGTTAACTTTCAAGTGTCTGACTGGTCTTGAATAAGGCTTTGAGTTGATACAACTGTTCCAGTGCCTGACGTGGTGTCAGGTCATCAACATCAATATTTTGTAACAACTCTAAGGCCGGTGATTTAGCTTCAACCTCAACAATTTTCTCAATCACCTGGGTTTCGATTTCATGTTCAACAGAACTGAATAAGTCATTCTGAACGCTACTAGGCAAATGCTGATGCTGTTGCTTTTCCAGAATTTTTAAACGCTTTTGGGCTTCCTTGATTACGCTTGCAGGAATCCCGGCCAGTTTCGCAACCTGTAAACCATGACTTTGGCTGGCTGGGCCATGCTGAACTTTATGTAGCAAAATCAGATTGCCATTCAGTTCCTGTGCGGTGACATGATAGTTATCAATGCCTGCTTCGCTACCCAGTTCAGTCAGTTCAAAATAGTGGGTCGCAAACAGACACAAACATTTTACCCGTTTGGTTAAATCAACCACACAGGCCCAAGCCAGAGAAAGGCCATCATAGGTACTGGTTCCACGACCGACCTCGTCCATCAGCACTAAAGACTGGCTGGTGGCATGATGAAGGATCTGTGAGGTTTCGGTCATTTCCACCATAAAGGTCGATTTACCTGTCGATAAATCATCCGCTGAGCCGATACGGGTAAAGATACGGTCAATTGAACCCAGCTTTGCAGCTTTGGCCGGGACAAAGCTGCCACAGTAAGCAAGCAGGCTAATCAAGGCGGTCTGACGCATAAAGGTCGATTTACCGCCCATGTTTGGACCGGTAATGATCGCCATACGATGCTGGGGATCAAGGAAAGTATCATTCGGTGTAAACGGGGCTTTATTTAATGCTTCGACCACAGGATGGCGACCAGCCTGAATCTTGATGCAGGTTTCAGCGGTAAATTCTGGTCTTGCCCAACTGTTTAATCGCGCTTGATGGGCAAAGTTTGCCAATACATCGATATGTGCAATCGCGGCACTCATCATTTGCAAATGCGCAATATTCTGACGTAATTCATCAAGCAATGATTCAAATAAAAGCTTTTCACGGGCGAGGGCGCGCGACTCACTTGAAAGCACTTTATCTTCAAAGCCTTTCAGTTCTGGTGTGATGTAACGTTCCGCATTTTTCAGGGTTTGGCGACGAATATAATCGGCGGGCGCCTGTTCAGCTTGCGCTCGTGTCAATTCGATATAATAGCCGCTGACCCGGTTATAACCGATTTTCAGGGTATTGATGCCAGTACGTTCACGCTCTTTAATTTCTAAATCAATCAGGAACTGACCTGCATGATCACGAATTTTTCGGAGTTCATCCAGTTCATCATCATAGCCTTCAGCAATGACATTGCCGTCACGTAATAGCACTGGTGGATTTTCAACAATCGCAGCCATCAAGTGCTGATGTAGACTCTTAAAATCACCCAGCTCTTGGTCAAGCTGTGTTAGCAGTTTAGATTGCTGGGTTTTTAATACAGGCGCTAAAGCATGACGCAAGAACGGAATCTGTGCACAGGCATGACGGAGTTGTACCAGATCACGGGGACGAGCACTGCCTAAAGCAACCCGGCTGAGCACACGTTCAATATCACCAATTTCTTTCAGCACCAGCCGAACAGGGGCTTCATGAAAGCCTTTTAATAACTGTTCAGTCGCATCAAGACGTGCATCCAATATGGCTGTGTCACGGATCGGTTGCATTAAGGTTCGGCTCAGCAAACGTCCGCCCATCGCGGTCTGGCAATCATTGATGAGCTGAAACAGTGAAGTACCATGTTCAAATAACGGCTCAATGATCTCCAGATTGCGGCGCGTAATTGGATCAAGTGCAATAAAGTCAGTACTTTGCTCAATCTGGATGGAGCGGATATGCGGTAACGCGGTTTTTTGGGTTTCTTTTGCGTAATGAATCAGGGCAGCAGCGGCAGCTCTGGCAAGCGGGAATGGATCAAGACCAAACCCTGACAAGGTCGACACTGAAAATTGATCACATAAGGTTTTTTGCGCATTATTTAAATTGAAGTCGACATTCGGACGTTTGGCAATGGGGCAGTCCAGATTTTTCTTGATCTGTTCAATAATATTTTGGTCAATCAGATCTTCATCAATCAGGATTTCGCTCGGCATTAAACGTGCCAGTTCAATTGCCAGTTGCTCTTGCTTATAGTCCTGCTGCTGGACTTTAAAAATACCAGCACTGAGATCAAGTAAAGCCAGACCGAGCTGATTTTGCTGAATGCACAGCGCCACCAGATTTGAAGATTGATAACTGCCCAGCAAGGCATCATCGGTCAAGGTTCCAGGCGTCAAAATACGAACAACTTTACGCTCAACAGGCCCTTTTCCAGTGACCTCACCGACTTGTTCGCATATCGCAACTGTACGGCCAGCTTTGACTAAACGTGCTAGATAACCTTCCGCTGAATGATACGGAACCCCCGCCATCGGAATCGGTTGTCCGCTGGCCTTACCACGATGAGTTAAGGTAATTCCTAACAGTTTGGCGGCCAAGTGAGCATCTTCAAAGAAAAGCTCGTAAAAATCTCCCATACGATAGAACAGCAAAGCATGTTGATAGTCGGTTTTGACTTTGAGGTACTGCTGCATCATAGGTGTATGAGAATCTAGGTCAGCCATGATTTCAGCGCTGTTCATTCGTTTTAAATCCTTGAAACTTAAAAATTAGTTAAATCTGGTCTGGATGGTGAGCGTGATCATTCATCCTGATTATTCTGTGCAAATCTGACCGAATTGCTTAAAAAAGTATAGCTTTTTTATGTCACATGACGTTAAACGCATATGAGGTGAGATTGAATGTGCACATAGCTCATCTTAACAAATCCATGGAAATTCACAAAAAGGATTGCCGTAATGAGTGAAGAAATAAGCAACAAAAAGAAAGTTGCGCTGTCAGCTCGTGCCATAGATAAAATGAAGGCGGGTAAGGTTGATAAAAGTGATATTGGTGAATACACAGGTTTAAGATTTTTTTATGGGAAGACAGGACTTAAAAGTTTTATCTATCATCATAGAAGTCCTATAGATAATGCTATAAAGAAAATTACTTTGGGTAATGATTCAAATAGGGGTAGTTGGATTGCACAAGAAATTCATGATTGGATTCAGTTGAAGATAGAACCTTAGATATAAAATCCAAGGTTCTTAATACTAGAAATTTTAGTGGTTTACCGCAGCAAATTGCTGAGCGTTATAGCGTGCGCCCATGTTTGGATATCTTGCAATAATTGCATCGATTTCTGCCAAGTCTGTCGCTGTTAAATCAAGGTTTATAGCACCCGCATTTTCCACAAGACGCTCGATTTTACGCGTACCTGGAATCGGGATAATGTCTTCACCTTGTGCCAAAATCCAAGCTAAAGCCAATTGAGCTGCTGTGGCGTTTTTGCTTTGAGCAAAGTCACTAAATGCTTGCGCCAAGCTTTGGTTATTTTTCCAGCTGTCACCTTGATAGCGTGGTAATTGGCGGCGGAAATCGTTTTCATCTAGGCTGCCCACATCAAGTGTATTAGTGATTAAACCACGTGACAGCGGAGAATACGGCACAAGGCTAATGTCTAACTCACGAATAGTTTGCAAATGGGTTTGCTCAAACTCACGAGTAAGCAATGAATATTCATGTTGAACCGCTGCAATAGGGTGAATTGAATGCGCTTTAAGAATGGTTTCAGCCGATGCTTCACTGAGTCCCAAATAACGCACTTTACCTTGTTTGACCAAGTCTGCCATTGCACCAATGGTGTCTTCAACCGGAACATTGGGGTCAATACGGTGTGCATAATACAGATCAATTACGTCTGTATTTAAACGTCTTAAACTATTCTCTACCGCAACCTTAATCCACTCAGGAGAACCGTCGATATAAGAGTCTAAAGAGTTTTGTGGGTTAAGGTTGTCTTCTTTATAACGAAAGCCAAATTTGGTCGCCAAGAACACTTTGTCGCGATGTTTCTCTAAAACTTTTGAGAGCAAAACTTCATTTGCACCGTTGCCGTACATATCAGCGGTGTCCCAAAAGTTAATGCCGAGATCTAAGGCTTTTTCTAAAGTTGCAATACTTTGTGTGTCGTCTGAGGCACCATAGGCAAAGCTCATTCCCATGCAACCTAAACCAAGTGCTGATACTTTTTCGCCTGTTTGTCCTAAAGTTCTATATTTCATTTTTCACACTCTTTTTGCAAAATCACTTGAGTAGAAAAACTATAAAATGCTTTGGCTCAAACTGACGTATAACATTCAAACCAATAATTATAAAATTCAAACAATCTATTTTTAGGCTACACAGTCTTCACGGAATTTTTTAGGCGAAAAACCCGTATTTTTCTTAAAGAAGTTAGTGAAATATGCTGAATATTCAAAGCCTAAGCTATAGGCAATTTCGGAAATATTCCAACTGGTGTGTTGTAGCAGCGCTTTGGCTTCTTGCGTAATACGCGAGCTAATATGTTCAGAAGTCGTTTTACCCGTGGCTTCTTTTACAGCTCGGTTTAAATGGTTTACATGTACCGACAGACCATAGGCATAGTCATTTGCAGTTTTGAGTTTAAGTTGAAAATGTGGTGAATCGATGGGGAACTGGCGCTCTAATAATTCGAAAAATAAATGGCAGATCCGAACCGCAGCATTACTATGTTTTTCAAACTGTTTGGTCGGTTGCATTTTCATGGCTTCATGCACAATCAGGTGCAAATAGTTTCTTAAAACGTTGTATTTATAAATATAGTCTGAATTTATTTCTGTCATCATCTTTTTGAAAATAAATGAAATTTCTTCAACCTGTTGGTTGTTTAAAAAATATAACGGGTCACCGTCGACTTTAAACAATGGGGAGTCTTTTAAAAAACTTTGTCTTGATTCTTGGTTTACAAACTCTTCGGTAAATAGACAGAACCAGCCTGCTTGTTCTGGCGAATTAATTTCCCATGCATAGGGAACCATCGGATTTGAAAACAACAAAGCAGGGCGGTCTACCCGTATCCAGCGGTTGGCGTAGTGAAGTTCGCCTGTGCCTAAAACCAGTGAAATTTTATAATAATCGCGACGGCTATATGGTGTAAGGAACGAGCAGGCATCGCGTTGGAACACATTAAAATGTCCAAACGAAGTCGATGGAACCGCGTAATCGCTATCTCTGGTTAAAGAAAAGCGGCGATAAAAATCCTGTATGGTTTCCATGTCTTTGCCTGCATGCATTATCAATTTATATAAAGTTATAAAATTCAAACTTTCTCTACTTTACTCTTATTTATAACTTATTCAATTTGCTTATTAAAGCAATTATAGGCATACATGATAAATTAATAATACATTAAGCAGATAAAGTATAAGAGAAAGTAATATTGGTATAGCGCTATACCACTGTAAAAAATCTTTATAAATTAATATTTAATCTCACATTAATGCACTAAATCACAGCTCCCATCTTTTACTGAAGGTGCTGCAAAAACAGGGCAAATTGAGATCATTTAATTGTTTGTTTATTTCAACTGACCCCACCTTCACCGAATATGACCCGAAATCCTTCGATAACAGGTTTGTATAAGCAACTTTTTGTTAATTTTGATAACTGAAATGATATCTATTGCATCTTAATATTCTTTGAGTGATAGCATCTATACATACCACTGATATTAGCCAAAGCATTGTGTGAAAAAGAATGATGAGTCTAGATTGGATGCTTCAAAGCAAAGAAATTTCTACCACAATAAGTACTGCTGATTGGATTCCACTTAAAGCGTCCAGAAATGAAGAAAAAGGTAATGTTGACAAGCCAGGTTATAGTGCAGATTTCTTCTCATGTAGTTCAATTGCTTTTTTTTCAGAAAAACGCCGTTTTGCAGAACAATTAACATGGAGAAAGCTAGGTTGTAGTCATGAGTTCCTTCCATCAATAGATGAAGATGGTCATTATTCTTGCATCGAAAACTTTAAAATAAATAGTAACGAGGTTACGGGAGTACATCTGGTTTTTGATCACTCTCAGCCTGTGACTGGAGAGAGGAAGTGGATCTTAAATCCTGATCTTATTGTTGCTTTAAGATTGGTCAAACAGGGGAATAACTGGGTAAGGCCAGAGGAAGGGGATGTAGTAGTGGCCCGCGAAGAATTTGATAAACAGGGTAACCATATTTTGATTGAGATAAAAAGAGAATTTTTGCTTGAGTATCTGGTAGCAAGAAAACTTTCACTCCGCCTGTATTATTGCTATCAAAGAGCGGAAAATGTTATCTCATTGAAAGATAGTCCGTATAAAAATCAGCTGAGTAGAGTAGAGCAGCAAAACGGTGGGGAGTTTGAGATAGCGATTAGAAAACTAGATGATGTTTTTAATGGTCGCTGGATCTTGTATAGCGTTGAGCAGGAGCTGCTAGATAATAAAAACAGTGTTGCTGAGTGCAAAGATATATCTATCGATTATGAGGGCATTCGTGTAGATAGCGTATTTAGAAGAGATGAATGGATTGAGCATCAGGAGAGAGGCAATCAGAACAAAGAGAGCCTATAAGTATTAGTTTTAAAAAGGGAAACGTAATAATTAACCATCACTTTATTTCTTATACATTTTAATAATTCTATTGGCTGATGTAATCCTTGTACTACTTCATTCGCAGGCTGCCTCTACAGAATTGACATCTTTGGATGATATCTGGTTTAAATTTTTTTATTCACAATATTTGCAGTAGATAGGTGGTAGATGAGTGTTTTTTAAAGATTACTGAATCGTCTAGAGGGTTGATCATGAAAAAATGGATCTGCAAAAATTGTGGGTTATACCGGAAAGTTAATCCTAATAATATAAAAGTGGGACAACGTGTTTATTTTTATAAAAAGAAAAAAAGCGAGGAACAGACATCTGTTCAAATCAATGAAGAGCCGATTAAGGGTGTTGTGTTAAGAAAAGAAAATGGGCTTATATCCGTTTTGACCAATAAAGGCATCTCTAAGGTCAACGATAAAGATCTCTACCTTGAGAATGCTCCCGTCAATTTTGTGTATAACATGTTTGGTGTCTGTGAATGTTAATTTAAAGCTATGAATTAGCTGTTATGCGTTATTACTTCAAGGGGATAAGCTTTTTATTCCCTTTTTTTTATTGTGCTGTTTGCTAGTTTGAAGAGCTCGTATCTTTCTGCTTAATCAGTTGCGCTGTAGTCAACTCCCTACGAAAAAAACGTTATTAAAAGTAAAACTATAAAGATTTTTCTTATATTTATCTTGGGCCTAGAGATCTATTGTGAGTAGGTCGATATTGCTGAGAGCACATCGATAAAGATCATATTTCAACATGGAATGCTAGGAATGATGAAACGTATTTCTCAATCAAGAAATTTATTGATAGAAGCGACTGGTTTACAGGTAAAGATCAGTCAGGCAATCAGCTTAGGTTTGCAAAATCCTACAGCAAATAAAGGAGGTGAGTAATATGAGAAAGTTATTGGTTTTAGTCGCCTCGACAATTTTCGTATCTACTCTATCTGCTCAAGAGATTAACCAACCTTCCCCCACCACAGGGATGAAAGCGTTTCTGGATGTATTAAATTCTGGAAAAGGTAAGCCTATAGAACAGATGCAACCTCAAGAGGCACGACAGGTACTCATTGGGGCTCAAAAAGGGGCCAAACTTCCACCTGCTAAAGTTGTTGATAAGACGATTATAGTCGATGGACAAGAGCTTAAGCTTAAAGTTGTCAAACCAGTGGATGCCAAAGGCATTCTTCCTGTATTTATGTTTTTCCATGGTGGTGGTTGGGTTCTCGGGGATTTTAACACCCATGAACGTTTGATTCGGGATTTAGTCCGCGAGTCTGGTGCGGCAGCTGTGTATGTTGATTATACGCCTTCGCCGGAAGCGCATTTTCCTGTCGCAATTAATCAGGCATTCGAGGCGACCAAATGGGTAAGCCAGCACGGTAAAGAGATTGGGGTAGATGGTCAACGTTTAGCCTTGGTGGGGAATAGTGTCGGCGGTAATATGGTGGCTGCTGTGGCATTGCAAGCCAAGCAGTTTAATGATCCAAAAATTCGTTATAACGTGATGCTCTGGCCAGTAACCAATGCTGATTTTGACAATGCATCTTATAACCAATACGAGAATGGATATTTTCTAACAAAGAATATGATGAAATGGTTCTGGGATCACTACACCACCAACACGAAAGATCGTAACAATATCCTTGCCTCACCGCTTAGAGCCAGTAAGGAACAGCTCAAAGCTTTCCCTCCTACTTTGATTCAAACTGCAGAATTGGATGTATTACGAGATGAAGGCGAAGCCTTTGGTCGTAAGCTGGATGAGGCCGGAATTCCGGTCACGGTAACGCGTTACAATGGTGTCATTCATGATTTTGGCCTTTTGAATCCGCTCAGTCATGAGCCTGCTGTTAAAGTTGCTTTAGCACAGGCAGGAACGGAACTGCGTAAACATTTAAAGTAGTTTTCCTAGCTGCGTCAGCAGAGAAGCACGACCTATAATCGTGCTTCTTCTATTCATTCTGGTTTGGCGAGAAGAACTTAGTAAGAGGTGAAACGTTTTCGACTGCTCAACTACTTCAAACGGATTTGGCTTAAAGTCCTGAGTAACAGAGATTTATCAGCCTGGCTTAAATTCTGTTGATTTAAAAATTTCATAAATGATTCATCTGAATAATGATCCAGATTGCCTTTTTTATATAGTTCATCTGCAATGCTATCTATAATCTCAGAAGACAGTTTCGATATGTTGGTACGGACCTGATTTAGGTCTTCTGGCTGCCAGTTCTCTTCCGGTTGTGCCAGCCAATCTGCACGATAACGATATTGAATTGCTTTTGCGGCATCCATTTGAGCCATAATAAAAGGTCGTATCGAAGACGCTTCAATTCCTCGCTCTGCGGCCTGTTTTAAAGTTGCTGCAAGTACTTTTTCTTCTTGAGACAAGTCTTCTATAGCTTGATGGTGAATAGCCTTATTACCCGCAACATCTTTCATCCAGGACAGGCGTTGATTGATTAAAGCAACCAATTGATGATCCATCGCTTGCGTAAAGCCAGAACAACATAGACAAGTAATCAAGAGTAGGGCTTTCAACATAAGTTAATCCAAACTGATGTTGTTTAAGCTTAACGTACAACACCAGCTTTTCCGAGATTGAGTTTATAGAAATTATAAGATACCAAGCAACTCTAAAACTTTATAGGACACTTGATTACGAGTCGTGTAAGGGATGTCTGGCTGCATATCCATATTTAAAGAAAATGCGATTTTATCGCCATTCGGTTGTTCAACCCAGCCCGTTAACCAGCCGACCTGTGTATCTCCATCTTTTCCCAATCCAGTTTTACCATAGATCTTTTTACCATTGCGCTGTTCTATAAACGCCATTTTTTGCACTTCATCTTGTACTGCTGGCTTAAAGGGTAAAGTTTTATGCGCAAGTCGATATGCAAAATTTGCTTCCTGGATCGGGGTGACTGTTAAGGGACCCACTAGCCAAAAATCATCGACTTTATTGCCAATATCCGTATTGCCAAAATTTGCAAGTTGCACACCACTTTGCATCAACTCCAGGCCAATACGGCGTGCCAGTTCTTGATATAAAGGTACATTGGAAAATTTCATTCCTTCGCCAAGCGTCATGTCTTTTTCCCATGCTGGCAGGCTTTTTTTCTGGCCATCCCATTTAAAGACTTCTGAAGAGGTGACTTTGTTATTTTCCAGACCAATTAAAGCATTCAGTAGCTTGAACGTAGAGGCGGGTACATAGGCGGTTTCTGCCCGGTTTAAATTGTTGCCATAGACTAAAACCTTCTCTTTATCCTGAATGATAATGACACCATGGGTACGGGTTTCATCAAATATCTTCTGGATAGTTCTCTCTGTGTTTTGCTTTATCTGCATCTGTTGTTCTGAATGGCTATACTGAGGCACGGTAAAAGCAGCCACTAATAACGTTGTTGCAGATAACATGGATAACAGAAATTTCTTTTGCATAACAATGAGCCTGATACGATTAAATTTGATGACGAGCTTCCAGAACGCTTTTGATCAATGGAGCTAAGCTAACTGTCAAGTTTACTTATAGCTGAGATCAGAAAAGGATGATCCGCGAGTTGTCTATTCCTGATAATCGTGTAAGGCTACAATGACATGAAGCTAATGCGAGGCGAGAAATATGTAAAAACGTATTTTGAATATTGAGGAATTTTAATGAAATTAAGCAACTAAGTTTGACTATTTAGCTGCCCAGTGATTTTGATTCAGGATTTATTTTGTTTTTTAGGTTTGTCGATATTTAGGAAATAATAATAAATAAAAATATTAAATAGCACCCATAGTGTTATACACGCGACGATAAATATCATGTACAAGGAAAACTCCATATTACCCCCTTAATCCTTTGTGAATTCTGCTATTGTCATGGTAGGTATTAAGTATGGCAGAAAGTTTTTTTATGCAATGTCCCCGAAAGATGATCTTGCTGTCATATTTGGATGAATGATAGATAAGAGGTGTAAAGTGATATTGAATTAAAATAGTCTGGCGTTAATCCAATATTGTCGTTATATGAATTGAAAAAAACCCCGTGAGAAATACGGGGTAAAAAAAGTAGGAGGGGAAGTCCTACTTAAAAGGAGAGAAAATGAACCAGAAAGTATAGGATATTTGGGAAATATACTTTCTGATTCATTACTCAACATGGTGCCAAATTGGATATTTCTTGCCTAGCAGCGAAAGATGATAGAGATGACATCTTTATATGGTGTCGGTGTAGTACAACGATGACATCAACCTTTAAAGGATTGGAAAAGTCCATAGTTTTAGCGTTCTAGCTCATTTCTGGCTTGCTTCAGCTCATCTTGTACTTTGCTAAGTTTATTTTGTTTTTCAGTATCTTACTCTGATCGCCCTGATCAAGTTGTTGTTGAAGTTCCGCTTTTAACTTTTCTACTTTACGTTGCTTTTCTGAGACTTTCTGCGTTCTTTGCGCTTTTAGGGCTGCATCATCACAGCTGTTTATATTCTGGTGAAATGCATTTTCCAGACCCTGTATTTCATGCTTATTTCCTCTCAGCATTGCATGTTTGAGTTTTATTTCAATATTACGCTTTTTTGCGGCACATCCTTTTAACGGATCGGTATTTGCATAAGTAGGTGAGCAGAACAGGGTTAAAACAATAACTGATAAGTTGAGTTTTTTCATTAAGAGATGATCCAGTAAATAAGAATAAAAAATTGATTTTATCTTTATATAATAATTTTTATTGCTTCTTAAGCCAAGCGTTGTAATCCTTTTGTATTTTAATATAGGTTTTTAAATTTTGTTTTTTCTTAGTAGTTAATTTATTTGTATTTTATTTGTTTTATAAAAACTAAATAAGATTAGATGATTGGCTCACGTTTATTGTTTTTTAGCTTTGTTTTAGATGTAAATAAAACTATTTTGTAAGGCAAAGATTACATATTAAATGTTTAAGCCTTACAGGTGAATCATAATCGTATGGCATAGATTAAGTGAAAACTCAGGAATAATCCTCCTACACATATGCATTCAGCAGGTCACCGCTACAGGATAAACATCGTGTTGGTTATTGCGATCAATCTGTGAAGTGATCAATCAGTGTAGTTTTGATTTTTAAAAGTGAGGAATCTGAAATGAAAAAATTAAACTTAGGTCTTGCAGTATTGACACTTGGCGCCGTATCAACAGTATTTGCCGCACCCACAGGTACGATTAATTTTACAGGTACATTGGTAGATGGTACCTGCGATGCAACAATCGGCAGTACTAGTAGTGTAAATGGCGATTTTATCTTGCCAACTGTGAATATCGCTTCATTAGCCGCTGCCAATGAAACATATGGTGATACACCATTTATCATTAAGTTAAGCGGAGCGGGTTGTAAAACGACTGGTGGGACAGTAAAGATCGCCACACCTTATTTTGAGGCAGATCCGACCAAAGTAAATGCTGCAGGGCGATTAATTAATACTGCTAGTAGTGATAAAGCAGATAAAGTCGAAATTCAATTAGTCACAAGCACAAAAGACGTGATTGACCTGAACGAGGCACCTGTTACTCAAAAAACGACAACTGGAATAGATCTAGGTTCAAATGTTACAGACTTTAAATATTTTGCCCGTTATTTCGCAACAGATACAGCAGCAAAAGGCAACGTAGAAGGTTCGGTAACTTATAGCATTTTATATAAATAATTATTTTATTTGGCTTATGTGTTGAGTCTGTTGAATTGGTGGAGTAAAGATATGACTAAGTATTTTCAGGTTTGTAAATTGGCAACAGTGCTGATGTGTTGTTTGGCATCTTCCAGTTTTGCGGGTGTGACAATTACCGGTACGCGTATCATATTTCCCGCCAGTCAGCAGACTGCAACAGTGCAGTTGACTAATTCATCAGCCAAGCCTGCCATGGTTCAGGCTTGGCTGGACAATGGAGATTCTAAAACCATTCCTGAAGCAGGAGAAGTGCCATTTATTTTAACTCCACCGTTGACCTGCATCGAAGCAAAAAAAGGGCAAATGATCCGTCTGATTCAGAAAGGCACCAGCGCTTTGCCTCAGGATCGGGAGAGTGTGTACTGGTTTAATATTCTGGACATTCCGGCCACGGTACAGCAGCAAGAAAATCAGGCAACCAATAAATTAATGGTTTCTATCCGTACCCGGATCAAGTTGTTTTATCGTCCTGAAAAACTGGGCATGAGCCAGCAAAAAGCATTTTCATCGCTACATTTTCAATATGATGCGGCAAACAAAGCGATCAGTATTCATAACCCTTCACCCTACTATATCAATTTTGAACATGTCGATTTCAAGAATGCCAAACAGCAGTTTGCCTATAGCGAACCATTGATGGTGGCACCTTATGCGACTGAAACCATCAAACCTGAGCTTAAGTTTCATCCCACACAAGCCAGTTATCTGTTGATTAATGACTATGGCGGCAGTGTCGCCCATACCGCCGAACTTGGTGCAGCTTCGTCTGAATCACTCGTTATCCCAACCCAAGAGAATTAATCATGAGACTGGTGCTAAAGTCGAGTGTGGTATTTCTCTTGCTCGCAAAATACTGCTATGCGGCTGAACATGAATTACAGGCGGAGCAACTACAGGCCAAAGCCGTACCCTCTGAACGCCTGTACAGTTTTGATGCGCGTTCCCTGTTTGGTCGACAGAATCAGGATATCGATTTAAGTTATGTCAGACAAAGCAACGGAGTCGCGGTTGGCACTTATTCACTCAATACCTCGATCAACCATGAGCGTTCATTAGGCACCCTGAATTTAAAGTTTGATCATCTCGATGCGAACCTGACCGCGGTACTGTGTATTGATGAGCAATTGCTGCAACGACTGGATTTACGTCCTGAAATTTTAGAGAAACTGCCTAAAAAAGACTGTCTGGTGGCTAAAGACCTGAGTCCGGATGCGTATTATGATCTGGATATGGCGGAGTTGATGCTGAACCTGTCTTTACCGTTGACCATTATTAACCAGCGACCACGAGGTTATATTGCTCCTGACGCCTATGATCAGGGGGTGACCTCTGCATTTGTCGGTTACGATTTCAATCGATATACGAATAAGAGAGAAGGGGCAAAAGAGACGTCAAATAATTATTTGAATTTGACTGGCGGGCTGAATCTTGCCCGTTTTAATGTTCGCCATGCAGGGAGTTTTGAATCTACTGGTTCAGATTTGTCCCGTTACCGTTCTTATCTGAATACCATCTCGACCGATGTAATACCACTCAATGCACGTGTTACCGGGGGGGAATTTAATACCCAGACTTATGGACTTGAGTCAGCAAAGATACGTGGTCTACAACTAGCGACTGACCTGAGTATGCTGCCGTGGTCACAGCGTAATTATGCCCCGATCATTCGCGGTATTGCCAATACCAATGCCTTGGTTTCGGTATTCCAGAACGGGCAAAAAATCTATGAGCGAACAGTGCCCATGGGGGAGTTTGAATTTAATGATCTGACGGTGGGAAGCAGTGGGGACCTGACTGTACAAATTACTGAAAATGGTGGTGAGAAACGTAGTTTCATCATGCCGTTGCAAAGTAATATGAACCTGATCCGCGCAGGGCAATTGAACTATAGTGTTGCTTCTGGACGCTATCAACTTGGAAATCAACTGACCGATACCTATGTAGGGCAGCTGAGTAGTGAATACGGTGTTAATAACTATCTAAGTTTGTATACCGGAGCAAATATCAGTGATCGTTATCAGAACTATCTGCTGGGCTTTGGACATAGTAACCGTTTAGGTGGGTTTCGACTGGATCTGGAACATTCCAAGGCACAACTAGCCCAACGCGATCAAATCGGTCAGAAATATAAGCTGGACTATCAATATAACCATACAGCCTCTCAGCTTTCACTATATGCCTCGGCGCAATATCAAGACCCGAAATTCCTGACCTTGAACAGCATGATGTCATTGCAGAATTACGATGAGCTGGATCAGGACCAACTGGATAACTTCTTTTTATCCTATAACTTAAAACAGCAACTCAGCTTGAGCCTGAATAAAAGTTTCGCCCGACCAGAATTAGGGGCAATATCAGTGAGCCTGTTAAAAAGCGATTACTGGAACAGTGATCAGGATATTATCCAATATGGTCTTTCTTATAATAATCGCTGGAAAAAACTCAGTTACTCATTCGGATATTCACGCAATGACAAAAAGAACTATCTGGGACAAACAAAGAAAGAGCAACGCTTTAATCTGAGCCTATCGCTGCCGTTGTCATGGGCTAAACATCGTACCAATATTCACTCGAATATACAGCATGCTGATACTGCTGGGCGTCCGACCAATGCATCCTTAGGTTTTTCGGGCGTTGCTGGTGAATATAATCAGATCGGCTATGCGGTCACTACCAGCCACAACTGGAATGACTTTACCGAGCGCAACTCTTCCATTTCAGCCAATCTGAACTATAACTTGCCTTCGGTACGGTTAGGGGCGGTTGTTGGAAAAAGTAATACACAAAGCCAGTATGGATTTAGTGCCCGTGGAGCCTTGGTTGCTCACCCATATGGCATTACTGCGACCAATCAGATCTCGGATACCTATACCATCGTTCATGCCAAAGGCGCACGTGGTGCCAGTGTTATGAATGCTTGGGGAGCAAAGCTTGATTATTGGGGCAATGCGATCTATTCCAATCTCAGTCCTTATGCTAGCAACCGCATTGCGATTGATGTCAAAGATTTGGGGATGGATGTCAATATTAAGGCGAACCAGACTGAAGTGATTCCACGACGCTTTAGCTCGACCTTGGTCAAATTTGATGTCGAACAAACCTCTAATCTTCTACTCGAGGTCACGGTGCCTGAAGGCGGTAAACAGGTTCCGATCGGGGTTCAAGCCATGACTGAAGAGGGACAGGCGGTAGGGATGTTTGGTCAGTCAAATCAGCTGTTTATTGAAAACGCTGGCCTGCTCAAAGATCAGCTGTGGGTACAGTGGGGCACGCAAGAACAGCAACGTTGTGTGATTGATCTACCGCAAAAACAAATTGCTGAACCAAAGCCATCTAAAAGTGTGCAGATGGTTGCTGTGGAGTGTAAGTGATGAAATTTAAAAACATTTTTTTTATAGCATTAACTGGTCTATGGACAGTATTTCAGACATCTGCAGTGTTGGCTATTGATTCTTATTCTTGCAACCATAATCCTAATAATAATTTAATTGAAGGGAATACTTACGGAAACCTCAATAGCATTAGCAATAGTCAGGGTGTAGCCAGTTTTTCTGCAGTTTTGAAAAGTCCTGATTTAAATAAATGTGATGATGCAGGACCAAGTGGAGCGATACCAGAAAGTGATGTGTTTTTAGCAGATTTAAGTTTTTATTTTGATAAAAGTGTAAATATTGATTTTAATAAGTCCGTAACTTCAAATGGAAAGACATATTATGGATTGAAAAATACTGGTTCTGACTTCTTAAATAAATTTGGGTTTATTTTTTTCAAAATAACAGGTGAAAATGGGATTTCTTCATCAGCTGTTCAAAAGTTACGTTATAGATTTAGCGGGGTTAGGGGGACTGCGAATCATGGTATTCAAGTTGACTCAATTAGTGTAAGTTTCTTTGATACAGCAGGTAATCCGATTACTGGGCCTAAAGAAAAACTTGATAACATTTCAATAGACTTAGGTCAATTATCGTCGACACTTGGTGTAAATTGGAGTAATCCAGATGGATATATTATCTTATATGCTTATCAAAATGCATATATCACCTTAAATATCTTACCCTCATTAGCTGAAAGTTGTTCTGTTACAAGTGAAACAGTACAACTCCCAGATGTTCCTGCTGGAAATTTACGAAATATAGGTGATGAGATTGGCGGTGCTAGTTTTGCTATAACAGCGAGCTGTGAAGCAGCTGATGCTGGTAAGCAATTGATGTATACAATGATGGATAATAATGCACCGTTAACAGTAAAGACTAATTTTTTGACAAATACGGTGACTGAAACTAATAATGTTGGTGTTGCTGTATATGACGATATGGGGAATAAAGTTATTACTCATAATACAACTGATGTGTTTGGTACTTTAAGTGGAGGTACACGACCCTCAGTAACCAAACGATTCTTAGCTCGCTATCATAAGTTAGATAATGCTCCTGTTAAACCTGGTTTGTTAAATGCCCAAGCCACCATATTGGTCAATTATAAATAAATTGAACGCAGATCTTAAGCTGCTACAGCTCATAACTTAGAAATGAAAACAGGCATCCTTTGATGTCTTTTTTCATTTCTAAAGAATATTTCTCTTTTAGCCATTCCTTAAAAACTCCAATGTAGTCCATTGACTACAATAACATCATGCTGGCCCTACGATTGAAACCTGCTTGAATGACAGTATCTGTGGCTTGAACCCGAGATAATCTTTTTAGATGAAACCATCAATAAATCAAGGTGATTAAATGTTAAATCGAGGTTCAGCCGGGATACTCGCCGTTGTGTCTCTATTGTCAGGCATTTCAGCATGGACTGAGCTTTTAAGCATTTCAGCTGCGATTTTACTGGTGGTATTGATGATGATGGCTGTGTTTGCCATACGGTATGAACCGCAATCCTGAGAGTCTGTTTTAGTCAAAACAGATGCTGAAAAGATGGCTCAGAGTGGCGTGCGATTGTTGAATGTAACAGAGGGTGAGATCAATGGATCTAGTAAAATTCCTGAAAAGTTTTTGTAATATCGATACATATTTATGTCTGGCAACGGCTTTGTTGATCTTCCTGAGTGTTTATTTTTATATTCTTGTCCCGTATGACTGAGTTTAATCTAATTAAAGGTAAATAATCTGAATTGATTATTTATCTGTTTATTTCCTACTAGGCATATCTCATATCGATTATATTTTTTAGAGTGTCCTTCTATTTTAGCAAGGATATTTTTTATTTTAGCCTTCCGGGTTTTTTTGAATAGGCTAAGGAAAAATGAGCAGGCATAAAAAAAGCCCCCAAAATAGTGCTATGGGGGGCAGCTTATAGGGTTTGGTGACCCCTATAAAAACAGTGATGTTACTGATATATCGAATAAGCTTATTGAGCTTTATCTGAAATATGTAAACAGGCAGGAACAAGCTGGTATTCCAGTGCCAGAAGGTAAAAAAAGCAAATCATGACAGTGGCGATGACTAGCCATGAAATAATATTTGCCAGATTTAAAACAAAGCGAGTGAGGTAATCCTGATGTTCGATATTTCTGTTCATAAACTAGGCTTGCTTGCTAACAAACTATGTTAGAGAGGATTATGAATTGCTTTGTTTTTTTTCAATATCAGATAATCCTGATTTAAAAGTAGTGTTAAAATGACGGAGATATAGTAGATCGACTATAACCTTGAATTGTAGGGTGTAGTAGGCTTGATAATATAATGTAAAAATAGTTACTCATCGATTTATGTCGGGTTGACGGGACTTATTTTAAGGAACGATATGCGAAACGCTTTAATTGTAGATGACCATCCAGTTGCCCGTATGGCAGTTCGAATGCTTCTTGAAAAAGAGGGTATGACCGTTATTGCAGAAGCTGGTGATGGACTGGAAGCAATGTCACTGATAAAGCAACTCGCTCCTGATTTAGTGGTGATTGATATTGATATTCCATCCATGAATGGAATCGATGTGGTGCAACGCTTACGCAAGAATGACTATAAAGGCGGTATGCTGGTGTTGAGTGGTAAAGATGATGACCATTATATCAAGCGTTGTGCCAGTGCTGGTGCCGATGGTTTTATCAGTAAAAAAAACCAGCTTACAGAACTCCACGATGCAATCCGTGTGCTGAGAAGTGGCTATGGTTATTTTCCACGTAGTCTTGCACGTTATGAAGCTGCCACCAATAATTCGGTTGGTGATAAAGAAAGAATTGCAGGACTTTCGGCTAAAGAGTTACAAGTTTTAAATTTTCTGGCCAAAGGTGAAAAGGTTATTGATATTGCGACCCTGATGCATATCAGTGACAAGACAGTCAGTACCTATAAACGCCGTTTGATGGAAAAGCTGGAATTAAAAAATATGATGGAACTATATGACTTTGTTCAAAGAAATAATTTAGGTTAAATATGCTTATGCCTAAGCGCTGGTTCATGGGTTGCATCCTCTCTTGCTTGATAGTGGGCAGTGTGTGGGCACAAAATCCACAACCCATGAATATTTTCAGTCGGGAACCTCTGCCTCAGGTTAAGTTTGAGTTAAAAGACAGTGACTGGCGCTGGTTAGGCAGAAAAAGAGAAATTTCAGTTGCGGTCTATGCCCCTGAAAAACCTCCTTTTGATTTAGTGACTGAGTCTGGTGTATGGGAGGGAATTGCTGCGGATTATAGTCTTCTGGTTGCGCATTCATTGGGTCTACGAATCAAGGTATTGCGTTATGCCGATAGAGCTGCTGCGTTAGAGGGCCTTAAACAAGGTCAGGTGGATATGCTGATCGACTATGCCAATAAAAGTTTTAAACAAGCGGATCATCTGATCGCGAGTCAGCCTTTTAATCCTTCTTATATTGCCTTTGTAAGCCGTGATACGCCTTTGGCCTCAGCTTTAACAGACAGCTCAGATGTAAAAATTGCAATGCCGCAAGGTTATTTGAGTGATGACTGGGTTAAAGCACATTATCCAAAAGCAAAAGTCACCCGTTATGCATTTGCCCCCGTTGCCTTATCCTCTGTGGCATTTGGTGAAAATGACTATTTTATTGGGAATCTTACCGAAACCAGTTTTCTGATTGAGCGTAATTACGCCAATTTACTGTCCATTACCGATGTGGTGTCGACAGACCAGATCACAGGGCCTCATTTCGTATTTCGAGAACAAGATCAGCCGCTTCAGCATGTTGTAAATACCGTTTTAAATGCGGTGACACTGGTACAGCATAAAGCTATTACCAGTCAGTGGAGTCAAGCTGAGGCATTATGGAAATCTCAGCCGTCATTTACTTTGACGTCGAAAGAGCAGCGTTGGTTAGAGCAGAACCCTGAAATACGGGTGGTGATTAATCCTTTATATGCACCCTTTACCATGTTTGATGAAAATGGGCAGTTTTATGGTGTCGGGGCAGACCTATTACGCTTGATTCACTTAAGAACCGGTTTAAATTTCAAAGTGATCGAAGCAACATCAGTTGCAGATATGTTTGAACTGGTGAAACAGAAAAAGGCTGATTTTATTGCTGCGATGAGTTATAGCGATGAGCGGGACAAGCAGTTAATCTTTACACGGCCTTATGTGCATCCACCCTTTGTATTGATTGTAAATAATAGTGCCACAGCTCCAACCTCACTCTCTGAAATTAAAACTTTAGCCATCACTTCTGATAATTCTTTATGGCAGTGGTTAAAAAAAGAATATCCGCAAATTGAATTGGTCAAAGCTGATAATGCCAGTTTGGCCATGCAATGGGTGAAAGAGAATAAAGTTGATGGGGCGGTTCATAACCTGATGGGCGCCAACTACATGATTGATCGCTTTTTTCGGGGCGAACTTAAGATTGCGTCAAGAATAGGCGATGTTCCTTCACAGATGGGCTTTGCTGTACGCCGTGATGAACCACAACTCTATAGCATATTGAATAAAGCCTTGGCAGATATCTCACCTCGGGATATCTCGATCATTGCCAATAAATGGCAAGGAACGCCGGACGTCAAATTAGATACCTGGACCGTTTATCGTAAAGAGTTTTATTGGTTAGCAGGCATTTTTGTGGCTTTGGTCCTGACCTCTCTATTTTGGAATTATTACTTACGCCAAGAGATTGCTCGACGCAAGAAAACCCAAACACAGCTACAAGAACAAATCGTATTTAGAGAAACATTATTTAATAGTATGCTTGTGCCAGTTTATGTAATTGATCGTGAGGGAAATATCCTTAACCACAATCAGGCATGGACCGATTTTTTTAAGCTGGATGTGACTGATCTGGATAAACAGGCACTCACTTCATCCACACATCCGTTATATACGATTTATTCCAATTTAAAGAAAATCCTGAATCATCCTCAAGGGCATTCATTCCATAGGCATCGATATACCATAAGTAATGGTGAAGAAGCACGGGTGATTATGCATCAGGCCGTTCCTTATGAGGATATTCACGGCGCAGTCAGCGGACTGATCTGCAGCTGGCAAGATATTACCGAGCATGAGTATCTTCTGGGCGAGTTATCTTCAGCCAGAGAGAAAGCGGAACAGGCGAACCGTACCAAAAGTACGTTCCTCGCGACAATGAGTCATGAAATCCGTACACCGATCAGTGCCATTATTGGTTTGCTGGAATTGACGGTGACCAATAAAACCTTTTCCCAAACGGACAGAGAGGCCATCCAGGTTGCTTATGAGTCAGCCCAATCCCTTATGGGACTGGTTGGTGAAATTCTGGATATGGCTAAAATTGAATCGGGCGAGCTTGAACTGGCGCCTAAATGGACGCCTTTTAATGAATTGATTACACCGATCGTGCGAGTATTTGATGGTTTGGCACGTCAGAAAAATCTGACCCTTTATAGCCATATTGATATCTTACATCCCGATGAAATCTTTGTTGATTCTCTACGCTTGCATCAGGTTCTTTCCAATTTTATTAGTAATGCAATCAAATTTACCGAGCAAGGTTCGGTTGATGTGCAGGTGAAATTTCTTCGAAAGAACGAGCACACGGCGGTATTGGAAATGCAGGTTTCCGATACCGGTATCGGAATTGCTGAGAAAGATCAGGAAAAAATATTTGCACCTTACAAACAGTCTGAGGCGGGTAAGCTGCAAACCGGAACTGGCCTAGGGTTAGCGATCTGTTCCCAACTGGTAAAGATGATGGGTGGCGTCATTACCTTGCATAGTGAGTTAGGCAAGGGCACCCATATTACGGTACATATTCCGGTTGAGCATCGTCAGCGAATACATGAGTCGGTTGAGCCTATTGCCGAGGTGATTAATCAAATTCAACCATTACATATTCTGGCGGTCGACGATCATCCTGCCAACCGATTGTTGCTGAAATCTCAGCTTGAACGTTTAGGGCATAAGGTTGTGGAAGCAGAGAATGGAGACCAAGCCTTAAAGCAATGGCAGGAAGATGACTTTGATCTGGTCATTACCGATTGCAATATGCCGATCATGGATGGGATCACCTTAACTCGGCATTTACGTCAGGATCAAACAAGAGCGGTTACAATTTTTGGCCTGACTGCAAATGCTCAACCTGAAGAAAAAGCCCGTTGTCTTGCAGCAGGAATGGATGATTGTTTATTTAAACCTTTACGTTTAACGCAGTTAGAGAGTCTGCTCAATAAGGTCGCCCGTCAGAGTCATCATCCTGTTGAAAATGCATCTTCATTAGAACAGCTTATTGATTTGGATGCATTACAACAACTGGTTCAAGCTGATCGGCAACTATTAGAAAAGTTATTAACCACAACCCGTGATGAAAATATAAAAGATCTTGATCAGGTCAAACAAGCAATTAAAACGCAGGATAAACTGGCTCTAGGCCATTCTTTTCATCGACTGGCAGGTGCAGCCCAAATTGTTGGTGCTTTGGAGATTGAAAAGCTTTGTCGCGAATTGCAACAAGCCTGTGAACAGCAAGTGGACTTTCATGAGATTCAGAAATTAACCGACCATCTGATTCAAGTGGTCATGACCTTGAATCAAGCGGTTGATACTTATATTGGAAAAGAAAAATAATTTTTAAATGAGACGACTGGTTTAATGATAAGTAAGTTGCATCACTGCCAGATTTTTCTCTTGATCTAAATACTCGAGCTGGGTTTGGGCAAGGATCTCACTGGTGGCTACGGCATCGCCATTGTGAAAGCATTCTGGTTTTACCGTTTTATGGATTGTAATGATCTGACAACTTGTTTCTTCAATGATTAAACCGGAAAAAGTAATTTCTCCGCTTGAGCTTGCAAAAGCTGGTGTTGCAATCAAATAGCCTAAGGCCAATAAAACCTTTCTCATAAAGAAACTTCCTATACACAATCAATAAACACGTTAAATCCAGATCAGAGCATAGTGAAAATAGGATGATGTTTTTATCGGGCTTGGATGTATTTATTGTTGGATTGGATCATCTTTTTGAAGTCTTAGGCTTGGATAGGTGTAGGGGATAGATGACATGTCGATATACCAAATAATTTTTAACTTTCCTAGATTTTATATTTTATAGCTCGTGGAGCTTTTATAAAAAGAAAATTTCAAAGTATCTTTAGTATTGAAACGATATATAAGGCTTAGAAAATTATAGATATTTAAATATAACTCAAGATTTAATTTTTAGTAGTCTGATGTAGTTTAACCCTTACAGAATTATCAGGGTTTTTGTTCAATTTCTAAGTTTTTTGATGATACTACTTCTCCATAAAACTATAAATAATGAGGTGGTGAGAAGGAATGGTACAACATCCAAGTTCCTTAATATTTACGAAGGTATATTAATACTATTCAGAAACTAAGCATGGTAATTCCAAAATTGAGCTATGAAAAGATGGATTTGTAAACAGTGTGGTTTATATCAAAAAGTAAACTTGAATGGTATCCAGGTGGGGCGAAAAGTCTATTTTTATCGAAATAAAGATATTACTAATCAAACATTTGATCAAATTAATAATAAAGATGTTGTTAGAGGTGTAGTTATCAATAGAAATCGTGATTACTTTACAATTTTATGTAGCGGACGGGTATTTAGAGTCAAAGCAAAAGATATATTCCAAGATGATGCAACAGCCAATTTTTTATACAACATGTTTGGCACATGTGAGTGTTGAAGGTATTTTTAATTTTAGTTTTTTTAATACCTAATAATATTTTTTGGAATATTATTGGTTTTGATCATGGAGGTCATTTTGAATCATCTAAGTCAGATATTCTCTAAACGTTATTCTAGTAGCCGTCAGATTCAACACAATAGCTTGCTCAAACAGAGTTTAGTTTTACTAGGCGCTTTAATTCCGTCTTTGGTATATGCTCATGGTTATGTAATGAAGCCAGAATCTCGTGGCTATGCATGTAAGCTTAATAAAAATTTACAATGTGGTAGTGTAATGTGGGAGCCTCAAAGTTTAGAGGCACCAAAAGGATTCCCTCAATCTGGACCACCGGATGGACACATTGCAAATGCAAATTTGAGCCAGTTTGCTGAATTAAATGCTCAGTCATCAAGCCGTTGGACAAAAATAAACTTGCCTACTGGGGCGAATGATTTTACCTGGAAATTGACAGCACCCCATGTAACTCAAGGCTGGAAATATTATATAACCAAAACTGGCTGGAACCAGAATATACCGCTTTCGAGAAATTCATTCGATCTCAAGCCTTTTTGCTCAGTGGATGGAAAATACCAGAAACCACCAAGTCAGGTTACTCACCGTTGTAATGTACCCGCGGACCGTAATGGTTATCATGTAATACTTGCAGTATGGGAGGTCGGTGATACGGCGAATGCATTTTATAATGTGATTGATGTGCAAGTAGGGGAAGGAGAAGCGACTAAGCCACCAGTGTTACCACCGCCTCCACCGCCATCGACTTGGAACGATGTAGGGGATATTAATCCGCTCGATGATCTTAAAGTAAATGATCGGGTAGTAACGCGTGTATTTGATTTGAATGGTGAAAACCCTAATCTTAAAACTGAGCTGGTGATTAATTCCTCTGCGAATGGTGCTCGTAATACATGGACACGCTTGTTGGCTGAGAAAATTAATGTTGAACATACTAATTTACGGGCAGGTGTAAAAAGCTCAACGGGTAAAATCGTAACCGTGAATGGCAAAAATGATGTGTTCAGTAAGGCAGGCAGTCATATTCAAAGTGTAGAAATCCAGATTATAAGAGCTACGGAAGGTGGTGGGGGATATGAACATATTTACCCGCAGAATATACGTAATTATAAAACTGGAACAAAAGTCAAGGGAGCTGACGGTAGAATTTATCAATGTAAGCCTTTCCCGTATAGTGGTTGGTGTACGATCGCTTCACACCATTATGTACCGGGTAAAGGATCAAATTGGCAGGATGCGTGGATTCGGCTGCAATAAAATAAGGCCCGGTTACTAGGCAGTAACCGGTTTTATCAAAAAGCGAAAATTACGAGATGTTTAAAAAAAACCTATGATTGAATCAGGCTGTTTATCTTTTTTGGGATAGAAGCGTAGGCTGGAAATTCATTTAATAATAAGCGAATGAGATGACGGCAACGGTTTTCTCTCAATCAAGATATTCTAATTTTGTGTCATAAATGTTTTTGTATTTTAAATTGGGCACAATGGCTCCTGCTTTGGGATAGGAAGTTTTTTCTTATCCAACCATACTTAAAGTTTTACAAGAAAGAAATTCTAAACAAGTAGTGATGCAGTCCAATCACGTTTAAAAAGTCACGATGCAATTTTATTCCAAAGTTTTTCATAAAAATGGCTCTAAAAACAGCTTTGGCGCTTATGTTATTTAATTCCCTAAGAAAATTTTGATTTAGTGATGTTAATGAATAAGAGAATACTGAATAAAGCGCGAATTCAGGCAGCCTATGATGTATTAAATTGTCTTTAAATTAAAAAATACAGTTGGTTTAGTCTAAAGTAATCGAATATGTCAGTGGTAATGAAGCAGGTTTACATATTGAAAATATCAGTATTAATAAATTAAACCTAGGGGATGCATTGTTATATAAATAGAATTTAAAATGCATGAATAAATGTAGTTTTATGATTAAATATAATGGCAGTTAGGATTGTTTAAGTAATGAGTATCTTGATGATATTTAAGAGAATTATGACACTTATTTTCTGGTTTTATTACATACAGGTGAATGCTAAGGGGATATATTGAAGTAGGAATGAGACATTGTTATATAGTTTTATTTCTAAATTAAGAGTCATTCAATTAAAGTTTTATGGAAGATTTTATGAAAAAACTATCTATATTTATCCTGCCTGCGTTATTTGCATTTTATGTAGGGCCTGTTTCTGCAGCCCCAGCCAAACCAGTTAAAACTATCTATTGTGATACATACATATGGGGTGAGATTAGATCGGTAGGAACTTTTTATGGACCGACTTTAGGGCAGTTGCTTCAGCAAGCACGAGCAGCAGCTATAGCAGAATTTGGTAAGACAGGCCAGATGATCTGTAAATCACCTGACTTTGATATTCTGCCATAATTTTAATAACTTAAATATCGAGAGAATTTCATTTCTCGTATTTTAATGATGGCTAAGCTCAAATTTCCTCTGATAGTACTCTGTTTTTAAAGCGTCTATCAGATGAAATTTAAGATTTAATTAGAACATGATGTTTTGTATACTTCTATGCAAGGTTATAGGTGAATTTGAACGTTTGGTATAAATGAGTCAAGATCATAACAAAATTGGTGTGCCCCTTCTTTAGGATATTCAGAAAGAGTAAAGGATTAAAATTGGATAAATTTAAGTTGAATGAAAATAAAAACAAATAAAACAGTAGGTTGTTTATTTAGTTTAACTGACGCCATCTCCACCAAATTCTTGTTATAAAAAGCATTGCTTAAAAAAGGCGTTGTCACAAAATATGGCACAAATAAAAAAATTATGAATTTTTCGCAAGTGTACCTTTAAGTATACCTTTTTTAATAAATTAATAAAAAGTTATTTAATATCAAAGATAAAACACTGCTGCATTATAGGTGTATGAGAATCTAGGTCAGCCATGATTTCAGCGCTGTTTATTCGTTTTAAATCCTTAAAACTTAAAAATTAGTTAAATCTGTTCTGGATGATGAGCGTGATCATTCATCCTCTTTATTCTGTGCAAATCTGACCGAATTGCTTAAAAAAGTATAGCTTTTTTATGTCACATGAGGTTAAACGCATATGAGGTGAGATTGGATGTGCACATAGCTCATCTTATCAAATCCATGGAAATTCACAAAAAGGATTGCCAAGGGGAATGCAGAAATAAGCAGCAAAAGGAAATGGGCTGGTCTGTTTACGCTATCGATCAGAATATGTTGAGCGCTCCAGCTATAGCCATGCTCATAAGTACTCAGCTTTAAATATTCTGGACAAAGCCCAAGTGGATCTAAAGATAAAAGAGTTTTTGATTCTCTTTTTTATCATATGCCTTTTTATGCTTTCCCAGTTTAGAACGATTCAAAGCCTATCAATATTGTGCTGCAGCAAATAAACCCTGACACGAAGTGAATCATGAATTTTTAAAAGATGCTTGCAATTTAATCTAAGCGGATTATTATTTAATCTGTATAGATTAGTCCTTGTTAGGATTGTGCAAGGTCTATAACAACAATGATAGAAAAAGTGTTTGATAATTAGGCTTAAAAGGATGATGTCTGATGCAAAGATCAAAAAAAATAAACGTTGGCGTATTACTGGCGGTTCTCGGTTCAATAAGCCTAAGCGCGTGTAACGAGAGTGATAATACTAATCGGGTAAGCACCCCATCTGATACAGATTCAGTATTAACAGATTGTATGTGGCAAAATTCGGTGACCAGTAAAACCCATACTGGGGAAGACCCGTTGAATTTTGCTTTTCCTGACTCAAATGTAAGCTATTGGTCATCGGAATTTATCGTTCCAGAAGGAGCCAAAGTGATGATTGATGGAGATTACCCATATTCACGTCATTTTTCTTTGGTGAGTTATACCGCGCAAGGTGAACGTGTTAATTCATTGCTGGATCGGGCAATTGTACCGAATCAGGGTTCAACCAATCCATTTTTGGTAGGAAATAACCGTTTAGATAAAGAGCGTGCTTATTCAACACAATTACAATTGGCAGACTTACCAGAACAGCCTGCTACAAATACCCTGTATGCACCTAAAACTGCTGACAATAAGGTTGCAATTCTATATCGGGTTTATGTACCCAATAAAAATATGAATGAAAAAGGTAATGTCAGTTTTCCTCGATTTAAAGTACAGCTTGCAAGTGGTGAAGTTAAACGTGGGCAAGAGGTGTGCAATATTTTACAGGTAAAAAAAGGTCCTATAGACCGTACCACAAGCCTGCCATTGGCCGCCACCCTGGCTGCTTTTAACCAAAATAGATATACCGGTTTTCCCGCACAGCTAGAACCGAAATGGTATAAAGCATTTAGTGGGCTGGATAATTTTAAATGTACTTATAAATTTGATCCGGTCACCAAACAGCCGCTGGATAAATGTGAAGGGCTAAGCGTAACGCCTAAGCTGAACTATTGGGCCACGCCTGACAATGAATATGTTTTTGCAATCACTAGCCGACGTCTAGGTAAAGTGATTGAGCTTCGGGGTAAAGTTCCGAATACAGAAAAAACCTTTAATAATGATCAATTTGTGCAAAAAACCGATGTGCGGTATTGGTCGATCTGTAGCAATGAAATCATCAGTACGGCAACCAATTATTGTTTATATGATGAGAACATCCAGAAAGTTGATAAAGATGGTTTCTATACCATTGTTGCCTCATTGGCAGAAGACCGTCCAGCCAATGCTCGAGAAGAATGCGGGGTATATTTCCTTGAATTAAGCCCACGTGGTTCAGGCTATATGGCAGAAGACGGTAAGGCATTTGGTCATGCTGATTTTGGTATTTTCATCATGCGTAATCTGTTACCGAATCCAGAATTTAAACAGGCTGTACAGAATGTAAAAGCCTGGGGAGAGGAAAAGGCGGTGATGGGTGATTATCTGCCAGATATAAAATATACTTCTAAAGAAGCTTTTGAAACAAAAGGCTGTTCTTAAGGCATAACCTAGAATAGAAAAATAAACCAATCCCTTAAAAAGATTGGTTTATTTTTTGAATTGCCCGAGTAATTCCAGATTTATTTGAACTTTTGTATTGAAGGATTTAATGAGCAAACAAACTAAAGAAAAACTGATAGAAGCAGCGATTGTTCTTTTTTCACAAAACAATGTTGAAACAATGTCTGTGCAAAAGATCAATGAAATTGCAGGGGTCGCAAATAAGTCCGCCCTTTATTATCACTTTAAGTCCAAATGGGGCTTGGTTGAAGCTGCTCTTGATCATGTCATGCAACCTTATATGACGGAAAGTTTGAAATTGCTGAATGAGATCCCGCCTAATAATATAAAAGTTTCTGATGTAGTGGAGGCTTTAACGAAGCCTATGGTACAAATACTTTTGCAGGAAAATGGAATTCATTATATTAAATTTTTTTCTAAAACGGTAAGTGCTGGAGATGAAGGGCGTGCCATTGTCGCCAAGACTTTGGTTCCTATTTCAAAGAAAGCTGTAGCGTTATTACAGATTGCACTTCCTGAGGCTGATCCTGATATTCTTTCCTTAAAAGTTCTTTTTACTTTTAATATTGTTTTAAACGTGATTAGCGATATTGGTCTGGAACATTTCTGGCCGACTAACGTCAAGGATCATCGTTTGCTGGGTAAATACTTAAAAGATTATATTGAAGGCGGTATTAATTTTAAAATAAATGAAATTTATAAGTGATAGGCCTATCTGCCAGTTTGCGTTTACTTGAGCTAATTTAAGCACTTGCTAATCAATTCTACAGTCTTCCCGGTCTGGCGCTGAATGGCTGAATATAAGACATGTGTTATGCATGCCCTATATTCATATACAGATTTATTGTTTTGTTAGCCTATTTTCAATGGCAAATTTGAGTAAAGCTGCACTACGGTAAAAACCGTGTGCGAACTTTCCAAAGGGCATGGTGATAAAGAAAGTCATGACTGTAGCTAAATGGAAATTCAGTAAAAGTGCCATATAAGGTGTATTACGAAATGCCATAAGCGCTAAGCCTGAAGCACTGACTAAAATTAAAAGGAAAATAAAGCCCCGATCTACAGGTTTTTGCTCGTGGTCACCATGTAATGGATGGCGTCTAAGATTTAAATAGAGCAAGCCAGATGGTCCAATCACTAAGCCAATTCCACCCAACGTTCCCAAAATAACAGGCAAGCTAAAGAAAGCATAAGGTGCATGTAGGTCAAGGAAATAGTGATATAAAGTCGCTACACCTGTGGCTGCAAAGCAGAGCATAAAGCCATAAAAAGTTAGGTGATGGAACACGCGGCGGATTTGTGTATAACGGTCATCCTGTTCATTACAGCCTTTGCCATGACCACCATCTAAATATTTAAGTGTTAATACATTTTGGGTGGCTTGAACTAGGTCGGGTTTCTCAACTTTGCCATGAATAACTTTAGACGTCTGTCGCCAAAATTTACTAATCCCAATGCCGAGCAGAACAATCGCAACTGTAAAGGTCGCTCCAAACAGGAGCGCTAAAAAGTTATGTGGGAAAATCGCATAGAAATTACCTTGATAGCCTGCAAACAGGTCGGTGCCTTTGTACCACACCCCAGCCAACATGCATAAGAAGAAAATAAGGGTTAATGCCGAAACAAAAGCAATACCTACAGATTTATAAAGTCGGCCTAGCGGTTGAGGTGTCGCAAACTCTTGGTAAGTTTCCAAACGTACTTGCGCCATCGCTTTTGGAATGTTTACACCAAACTCATGCGGCGGGGCATATTGGCAAGCGTGTAAACAAGCACCACAGTTATGGCACAGGTTTGCGAGGTAATGAATATCGGCTTGATTAAATTCAAGACGTTTAGTCATCGCCGCAAATACAGCACAAAACGACTCACAGTAACGACAAGCATTACAAATCTGTAGCGCTCTTTGAACTTCCTGCTCATGGTCAGAGAGCTGAACAACTGGAATTAGGGCTTTAGTACTAGCATTCATGTTCAACTCCTTGTGAAAGTGCATAGTGGGCTGCATTTTTTCCGGCAATGCGTCCAAAGGTTGTGCCAATCGACATACCAACGCCTGCGGTATAACCCTGACCGAGTACGTTACCTGCCATCATTTCACCAGCGACAAACAGGTTGCGGCTGGCTTTATCGTTAAAACGCACAGCAGCATCATCTTCGACTTTTAAGCCTAAATAGGTAAAGGTAATGCCGGGTTTAAGCGCATAGGCATAGAACGGCGGGCGATCGAGAGGAACGGCCCAATGGGTTTTGTTGGGAACAATATTTTGGGTAGTGCAGTCATCTAAAACGGTATGGTTAAAGGTGCCTTGTACGCAGGCTTGATTAAATTCTTCTACGGTGTGACAGAAGGTTTTTACATCTAGCCCAATTTTTTCGGCCAGTTCTTGAATGCTATTTGCTTTTACACCCGCAAACACAGGTGGCATAAAGCGACCAATGGCTTTTGAGTCGTTAATCGAATAGGCAATTTGCTGCGGTTGTTTGGCAACAAGGCGGCCCCAAATTGCATAACGTTTTGGCCAGAAGTCTTCGCCTTCATCATAAAAACGTTCGGCTTTGTTATTGACCACAATTCCTAGTGAAACGCAGTCAATACGGGTGCAGATGCCGCCGTCATATAACGGTGCTCTTGCATCTACAGCGACGCAATGCGATTGTGATGGGTCACCAATAATATCGGCGCCTTGATCTATCATAAATTTAAGTAAGTTGCCTTGATTAAAGCGGGTTCCACGAATAATGAAATTATCGGCAGGCCATTCGCCGTTTTCATTTTGTCCCCATGCTTCTCTTAACCATTCTAAATTTGATTCAAAACCACCTGCGGCCAATACACAGCTTTTCGCTTTAAACACACGGCCATCTTCGGCAATTGCAGCTTCAAAATGTCCTTGGTTTAACTTTAGATCTTTAATTTTTGTGTTGTATAAAATCTCAATGCCAAGTTTTTGGGCACTACGGTAATACGCATTAATAAGGGCTTTACCGCCACCCATAAAAAAGGCATTGGTACGTGCAACATGCAAAGCACCTGAGAGCGGTGGTTGAAAATTCACGCCATGTTTACGCATCCAATCACGACAGGTCGCCGTGCTACGAATGACGAGACGAGCTAAGTGCTCATTGGTTTTTCCAGCAGTGACTTTAAGTAGGTCTTGCCAATATTCTTCTTCAGGGTAGGCATCGACCAATACATCTTGAGGAGCATCATGCATGCAACGGAGGTTACGAGTGTGTTGTGAGTTACCACCACGCCATTCTTTAGGTGCTGCTTCTATGACAAGCACAGACGCGCCACTTTCTTTTGCTGTGAGCGCGGCACACAGTGCGGCATTCCCACCGCCAATTACAATCACATCATGCATGGATTTCTCCCTTTCTCAGCTCGGGCTAATGTAGCTTTAAAAGGGAAGGTGAAGTGAGAGGCTAAGCTTGAATGGGTGTTTAGTAAAAATAAACACTAAGAGCTTAAGTGTTTATGAGTTTCGCACCGGGCCAACGCTTTTCATTAATCAGGTTGGTCACACAAGCACGAATCACCACTTTGGTGGCTAAGGTAGCAGGCGAGAGTTCCTCTTCGGACAGACTAATTAAATAGTTAATACGCTCAATAGCAGGTTCTACAATGCGTAGCAAACACAGGTCTTGCCGTGAGTTTAACGATGCACCCGCAGGTTGGATGGTTGCCATTTCGAGTTGGCTAATGCTTTCCATTAACAAATGCAGTCCATCAATTTCATAGGCCACTTTAAGCTGATGAATTTTCTGTTCGAGCAACAAGCGCAGTCCATGTCGTTGGCTCGGTAAAATTAGGGGAAGTTGTTTAAGCTGTGAATGGGTAATCGTTTGAGTGTCTATACAGCTTTCAAGCTGGTATTCACTCAGCACTTCTTTAGGCGAGATTAAAAACATCTGTTCTTTGACTAAAGGCTGTATGGCCCACTGTGGGTCAACATCATCACTAAAGATGATGGCCACATCGAGCTGCCTTGCATTCACTAAGGCCTTGAGGTCACCCGATAAGCCTTCAATTAAACGGACTTTAATGTCGGGATAACGGTTTCGCATCAGTTTTAAAAAGTGTGTGCCAATAACCGACGCGACACTTGGCGAAAAACCGACGGTGACATGACCACTTAAACGTGAAGAGTGTGCAGAATCTACAGCATGGTCTAAGTGCCTAAGTGCCAGTTGAACTTGTTGAAAAAATGCTAAACCTGCAGGGGTGGGAACCGTACCCAAAGCGGTACGTTGTAACAGGCGAATCGAAAGCTCGCTTTCTAATTTTGAGATTTGCTGACTTAATGCAGATGTTCCAATATCGAGATTTTTTGCAGCTTTGCCCAAGCTTCCTGTCTCGATCACCGTAATAAAATACTTGAGTTGTTTGAGTTCCACGGCAAATACTACATTGTCCTTTATGGATGAATTCTACACTGCTTTGTCACATAGATTCTGTTCTATCGTCTCAGTAAAACGTCCAAAGCGAACAGGCAACATCATCACCAGATGCTGCCTGTTAATGCTTTTATTGTTTAACCTGCTCAAGCCCCTGTTGTTCAATAATTTGTGTGGCTTGTGGTGACTTCACAAAGTTGATGAGCTCTTTTGCGACTTTTTCATGTTCAGTGTTTTTACCAATGCCTGCTGCAAACACAGTCACTTTTTGATAAGGCGCAGGAATTGGACCGACTAATTCAACTTGACCATATTGGCCAGTAAACGGTTTGATTTCACTCATTTGCTGGAACCCAATATCAAACTGACCTTCGGCAATACGGTTGGCAACGCGGTCACCGACTACTTTTTCTGCTTTACCAGCAATCACTTTGTATTCGACAGGTGGGAAACTTGGGAAAACATCTTTTTCAAGATGCGTGCCGCTCGCACTTGCTGAATAGCCGATGTGCTTGGCATTGAGTAAAACTTTTTCAAACTTTGCCGCAGAGCTAATATCCGGTTTTGGTGCACCTTTAGGCACAGCCATGCCAATGCTTGAATTGACTAAAGCACGTTGTGAATTTGGGTCTACATAACCCTTTTCTGCGAGCTTGTTCAGTTCAGGAGCAGCTAAGACCACTACATCAAAACGTTCACCACGATCGAGTCGATTTGGAATTGCCGTTGGCGACGCGCCCATGGATGAACCAGACGAAAGGTGAACCGTGTGACCAGTTTGCTTTTCAAATATTGGAATGAGTTTTTCCATAGATGAATAGAAACCGCCTGAGCTAATCACTTCGAGTGTATCTGCGTTAGCAAGCGTTGAGCCTAAACCTGCTCCAGCTAAGCAAATGGTCATAAAGATAGGGGATTTTTTCATAATATCTCGCTTTAATGATAGGAGAGCACAGTACGGCTGCAACATGCGCCGTACTGTTCATTAAAATTTCAGGCGAAGTCGTTATTATTTTAAGCGCTCACCTTGACAGGCTCAGCAATCGCGTCAGTATTTTTCTGTTGAGAACCGCGACATAGATACAAGCTTGAGATGAGGCTACAAACCGCAGCAAGCATGAGCCAGAACGCCGGGGTACTTGCGTTACCAGTGTTTTCGACTAGGAAAGTACATGCCATTGGCGTCATACCACCAAAAATAGCGGCTGCAAGGCTGAACGCTAAAGAGAAGCCAACTGTACGTACACGTTTTGGCATTACTTCGGCAAGCGTTGCCACCATGGTGCCGTTGTACATACCAAAGAAGAACGAGAAGTAAGCAAGCGTAATAATCAGATTGGTAAAACTAATGTCACTCACCAACCAGCTTAAAACTGGATAAGTGGTAAAGATGGCAAGGGAAGTAATGCCGACTAAAACTGGACGACGACCAATTTTGTCTGAAAGTAAGCCACCCATTGGTAACCAGAAGAAATTTGATAAACCCACAAATACGGTTGCTAAAAGACTATCCGTTACCGACATTTCTAGAGTACGTTTTGCATACACAGTGGTGTAAACCGTAATGAAATAGAATGTGGTTGTGGTCATGGCACTCATCATCATGCCCGCAAGTACGATGCGCCAGTTGCTTGCCAATGTGCTGAAAATTTCTTTGGTCGATGGATGAGTTTTTTGCGCTTTAAAGTCTTCAGTTTCCTCTAACGTACGGCGGAACAAGAAGATTAAAGGAATAATCAAACAACCAATTAAGAACGGAATACGCCAGCCCCATTCACCCACTTGAGCATGAGTTAAAATGGTGTTGAGCCAGTAGCCAAGTAATGCTGCGAATACCACCGCAATTTGTTGGCTGCCAGATTGCCAGCTTGTGATAAACCCACGGTTTTTATCTGTTGCAATTTCAGCGAGATAAATCGATACACCGCCAGATTCCACACCGGCCGAGAAGCCTTGTAATAGACGTCCAATCACCACCAAAATTGGCGCAATAATACCAATGGTTTCATAACCTGGTATGAAAGTAATTAAGATGGTCCCGATTGCCATAAGGCTTAAAGTCACAATAAGACCTTTACGTCGACCCACTCTGTCGACATAAGCGCCCAAGAAAATAGCGCCGAGAGGTCGCATCAGAAAACCCGCAGCAAATACGGTAAAGGTCATCATCAAAGAGACATATTCATTTTCAGAGTGGAAAAATTTTGCTGCGATATAAGTGGCATAGAAACCAAAAAGAAAAAAATCGTACTGTTCTAAAAAGTTGCCACTCGTTACATTTAATATTTTTTTAAAAGTAGCCCTACGGTTATTCACGACATCCATTGGAGACCTCCTTGGCCTGACAAAATGGAAACATTCACGATTTTCAATTGAGGGCTTTAAAATGGACTCATTCAATAAACCCAAATAGGAAATGGGTTAGAGATGAGATTTAAAAGTATCCTTGGTAGAAAATGTGATGCCTTGTTTCCAGTTCAAACTACACATCTATAAGTCGATAAACAGAAATTCACTTATCATTCAGATGAAAATGTAATCTCAAACAGCAGGAGGGAGTGAGAGGGCACAATTAATGAGGTATTTAATAAAATTAATGACTATTTATAAAATAATTTCAGAACACGGCCAAATCTGGTTTTGAATCAGCTCTTTGACACAGGCTTTAATTGCTGATTTTGCAGCAAGTGCAGCAGGTGACAGCTCTTCTTCGGCAAGGCTGACCAGATAATTGATCCGCTCCACTTCAGGATCAATCAGTTTTAGTAATTGGATTTTGTGTTTATATTCTTGCAAGCAGGCACTTCCGGGGCGGACACTGGCAAGTTCGAGATGAATCAGGCTGTCCATAAGTAAGTGGAGCCCATCAATTTCATAGACCACGTTCAGTTGTCCGATCTTATGTTCAAGCAGCTTTCTTAAGCTATGACGCTGCCGTGGCAGCACCAGGGGAATATCGCCAATTTGCTGCGACTGAATCATTCCGCTTTTAATACATTCGGAAAGACCGTATTTTTCAAGCACTTCCTTACGTGCCATTAAATACATTTGCTCGCGTACCAGGGGCTGGATCGACCACTGTTTATCAATTTCATTGGTAAAAATAATGGCAATATCAAGCTGACGCGAATTAATCGACTGAATCAGGTTGCCCGATAGCGTTTCCACAATTTCTAGGCGAATGTCTGGATAGCGTTCAGACATCAGTTTCATTAAAGGGATGCCAATTAATGCGGTAATGGTCGGTGGAAAACCAAGGCTGACATGGCCTGAAAGTCGTGCAGAATGTGCAGCATCGACCGCAAAGTTTACTTGACGCAAAATGAGTTGCGAGTGTTTTAAAAAGGCCAGTCCCGCAGGGGTTGGGGTGACGCCAAAAGCATTCCGCTGTAATAAGCGAATGCTTAACTCTTGTTCGAGCTTACTAATTTGCTGGCTGATTGCAGAAGCACCGACATCGAGTTTTTGCGCAGCTTTACCGATGCTGCCTGCCTCAACCACCGTTAAAAAATACTTTATTTGTTTGATTTCCATGAAATATATTCTTTTATATGTGGGCATCCGATTATTCAGTGAAGCAATTTAATCAATATGATGGGCATTATCAATAGGATGAGAACACTATCGGTAGGATCAGTTTACGCTGTTGTATGACAAGAATATAGCAATACCTGCCTTGAGCTCATCGCAGAATACAGACAAAGAGCATGATCTGCTTTCATCAACCAGGATAGGTTTTTATTTACGCAAAATTTACGAGTTCGGCTTTTTTCAATATAGAGAATTTACGCCTTCAATTTCCATACTAAAGCTGACCTATTATTAAATGGCATCTGCTATGTGGGAATTTATCTCTGTATTTGTCCTTTCATTACTGCTGGCTTATCCGCTCGGGAATTATCTTGCCGATGTGATGCAGGCCAAGCCAATGAAAAGTGATGCGTTGTTTAACTGGATTGAAAAGCCGATTTATGCTGTGCTCGGTGTCAAGCGTAACGGCATGAACTGGCGGCAATATCTGGGTGCTTTTGTGCTTAGCAATGCTTTACTGCTAGGAGCCAGTCTCGCCATCTTGATGACTCAAGCATGGTTACCGCTAAATCCGGATCATAGTCCGAATATGAATTGGGATCTGGCTTTACATACCAGTATTTCATTCCTGACCAACACCAACCAGCAACATTATTCAGGGCAGGCGCAACTGTCTTACCTCTCGCAAATGACCGTGATTGTGGGATTGCAGTATTTGTCGCCCATTATGGGACTGGCCTTACTGGTCGCCATGTTGAGGGCTTTGTTTCTGCAATCGGGGCTTAAGAACGGAGCAAATAAAAAAGACTGGCAGACGATCAATCTAGGAAATTACTGGATGGATCTCATCCGCCCGTTGTTTCGGTTCTTTATTCCACTCGGCTTGATTTTTTCTTTGTTGCTGACATTTCAGGGCGTTCCAGCAACTTTATCTGCTGGTCCAACCGCACAGGTTCTGGAACAAACGGCGGACGTTAAAACCCAGCATCTTCCACTGGGACCCGTTGCTCCGATGGTGGCAATTAAACAATTAGGCAGCAACGGTGGAGGCTGGTATGGACCGAACAGCAGTGTGCCATTAGAAAATCCAACGCCGTTGTCCAATGTAATCGAGATGATTGCGATTTTACTGATTCCATTGTCCGTGGTGTTTATGGTGGGGCGTTTTATCCAACGTAAGAAATTGATGTGGATGATTTTTGGTAGCATGTTACTGATGTCGCTGGCCTCAACCTTGTTGACGCTGTGGACTGAAAAATCTTCCTTAATTCCAGATACTGCCTTAATGGAAGGCAAGGAAGTCCGTTTCGGGGCCGAAGCATCGGCATTGTGGGGAAGTTTGACCACCCAAGTGAATAATGGCTCAGTCAATATGATGCATGATTCGGCTTCACCACTGACCGGACTGGTAGAACTGTGCAATATGCTGATCAATGCCATTTGGGGCGGGATCGGCTGTGGTCTATTACAATTCTTTATTTATCTGTTCCTTGCAGTATTTATCGCAGGCTTGATGACAGGACGTACCCCTGAATTATTTGGTCGCAAGATTGAAGTCACGGAAATCAAGCTTTTGGCTTTTGTGATCTTGTTACAGCCTGTGGTGATCCTGGGCTTGACCGCAATCGCGATTGCCTTTCCATCCCTTACAGGGAATTCAAATCCAGCTTTCCACGGCATTAGCCAAGTGTTCTATGAATATGTCTCGGCCTATGCCAATAACGGTTCAGGTTTTGAAGGCTTGGGCGATAACACGCTGTGGTGGAATCTGAGTGCCAGTGTAGCGTTATTGGCAGGTCGTTATAGCGTACTGATTATTCCTGTACTGATAGCAGTCAGTTTGGCAACTAAAGCGCAAGCTGCTGAAAGTAAAGGTTCTTTACAGATCGAATCCCCAACCTTCGCTTTAACTTTGATCGGGATCGTGTTGATCCTGACCGTGTTGCAATTCATGCCCGTGTTGGTGATCGGGCCAATTGCAGATTATTTATCTCTAAAAGTTTAAGCGTGGAGCAAGCACAATGAAACATTCTCATGCGACACAACAAATGGATATTTTGAATAAAGAAATTATTCAACAGACCTTTCATAAGTTGTTGCCACAATATGCTTTTAAAAACCCGGTAATGGCCTGTGTCTGGGTAGGAACAATTCTAACGATTGTTGCGACTTTGCTGGGTCATGCCGGCCTTGGTTTTGGCTTGATCCTCAGTCTGATTTTACTGGTCACGGTGTTATTTGCCAATTATGCAGAAGCCGTTGCCGAGGCCAAAGGACGTGGACAAGCTGCATCTTTACGGCAGGCGCGTGAAAATTTAACTGCAAATCGTATCCTCGACTTAAATGCGGTACCGAATATCATAGCTGCCAATCTGCTCAAAAAAGATGATTTAGTCATTGTTAAAGCTGGTGAAATTATTCCTGCGGATGGTGAGATTATTCAGGGTTTTGCCACCATCAATGAATCGGCTGTTACCGGTGAGTCCGCACCAGTATTGCGTGAAGCCCATACCGATCGTTCAGGGGTAATTGGCGGCACCAAGGTGCTGTCCGATGAGATTATTATTCGTGTCAGCAATGAAGCTGGTCACAGCTTTCTGGATCGTATGATTGCCTTGGTTGAAGGGGCCAATCGCCAAAAAACACCGAATGAGATTGCACTGAGTATCTTGCTCAACATCATGACCATCACCTTTATTGTGGTGGTCATCACCTTACCTTTTATTGGGTCTATGGTCGGGATCAAAATCAGCATGGTATTGCTGATCGCGCTACTGGTATGTCTGATTCCAACCACGATTGGGGGCTTATTGCCTGCAATCGGGATTGCAGGAATGAACCGCGCTTTAAAAGCCAATGTCTTGGCCAAGTCAGGGAAAGCCGTTGAAGTTGCGGGTGATATTGATGTGCTGTTGCTGGATAAAACGGGAACGATCACCTATGGAGACCGTCAGGCTACCGCCTTTTATCCATTGGCCGGTGTGACAGCCACCGAGTTGCGTCAAGCAGCCATGCTGACTTCTTTTGCGGATCCCACCCCTGAAGGGAAATCGGTCATCAGCCTAGGGAAAGAACTGGGGGAAAGCATTCAGGAGCCAAAAGATGCAGAATTTATTCAGTTTAGTGCCTCGACACGGTTATCTGGGGTGGACTTGGCCAATGGGCAAAAAATTCGTAAAGGTGCAGTCGACGCCATTCTGAACTTTACCCATCAACAGATCAAAGACAACATCGAGCTTAAAACCCGGGTCGAACAAGTGGCTTCTAAAGGGGCGACACCGCTTGTGGTGGCTTTAAATCATAGCATTCTGGGCGTGATTGAGCTTTCGGATGTGATTAAATCAGGGATTAAACAACGCTTCGCACTGTTACGTGAGATGGGCATCAAAACCATCATGGTGACAGGTGATAATCCGTTGACTGCCGCCGCGATTGCAGCAGAAGCGGGTGTGGATGACTACATTGCAGAGGCCAAACCTGAAGATAAACTGGCATGTATCCGTCAACAACAGGCAGCGGGTAAACTGGTGGCGATGGTGGGTGATGGGACCAATGACGCACCTGCCTTGGCGCAGGCGGATATTGGTCTTGCCATGAACTCGGGCACGCAGGCTGCGAAAGAGGCGGGCAATATGGTGGATCTGGATTCCGATCCGACCAAACTGCTCGATGTGGTGGAAATTGGCAAGCAGCAATTGATTACCCGGGGTGCCTTAACCACCTTTTCTTTGGCCAATGATGTTTCCAAGTACTTTGTGATCCTGCCTGCCTTGTTTGCGGTAGCCATTCCACAACTTGCGGTACTGAATATTCTGCAACTTGGCAGTCCGAGCAGTGCGGTGATTTCAGCCTTGATTTTTAATGCCTTGATTATTCCGATGTTAATCCCTTTGGCATTAAGAGGGGTACAGTTTAAACCTGCCAGTGCCCTGCAACTGTTGCGCCGTAATATGCTGATTTATGGCGTAGGCGGCGTGATCTTTCCGTTTATTGCGATTAAGTTGATTGACCTTGTTGTGTCATTGTGGATTTAGGAGATGAAAATGAATACATTAGAAAATCTGCCCTTATCAACCGAAGCTCAATCAATGCTACGTCCGGGTATGGGGCTTGTTTTGGTGGGCTTTTTAATGGCTGGACTTTTGTACACTACGGCCAGTGTTTCTATCGCGCAACTGATTTTTCCTACGCAGGCCAATGGCAGTTTGATTGAGTTAAATGGAACAATTGTAGGTTCGCGTTTAGTTGGACAACTTTTTAGCAGTGAACAATATTTTCATGGCCGGCCCAGTGCGATAAGTTACAATGTCGCTGCAATGGCAGGCAGTAATTTGGCAATTTCCAATCCAGAGTTACAAAAACAGATTAAGCAAAGAACCGTGCAATTTGCTCATCGTCATCATATTTCAGAGCAACAGGTGCCAAATGAGATGATCACTGCATCAGGCAGCGGGATTGATCCGGACATTTCACCTGAAAGTGCCTTGTTACAGGTGAAACGCGTAGCAGGGCAACGCCATTTGGCAGAGCAAAAATTGCGGGATTTGGTGCAACAACAGATTCAGCCGGCCCAGTTCGGTGTCTATGGGCAAGCGCGGGTCAATGTGCTACAGCTCAATCTGGCCTTAGATCAATTGTCATCTACATCTCGTTGGTAGAGTCACATTTATGCAGATTGACCGCAATAACAAAGCAGATGCATGGTTGGCGCATAGTCAACGTGAACAGTCTGGACGTTTGACCATTTTCCTGGGGGCTGCGCCAGGTGTAGGCAAGACCTATGCCATGCTGACCCGGGCCCATGAACTGATGCAACAAGGGCAGCAGGTGGTGGTGGGCGTGGTTGAAACCCACGGTCGGTCTGATACCGAGCGCCTGATTCAAGGTCTCAATGTGATTCCAAGAAAGGCGCTAGAATATCAAGGCCGCCGATTGGAAGAGATGGATCTTGACCAGATCCTCAAAATAAAGCCTGAAATCGTGCTGGTGGATGAGCTCGCACATCGCAATGTACCGAACAGTCGGCATGAATTTCGGTGGCAAGATGTTAATGAACTGTTGGATGCAGGAATTGATGTTTATAGCACTTTAAACATTCAGCATCTGGAAAGCCTGAATGATGTGGTCTACCAGATTACGGGCATTCGGGTGGCTGAGACCGTTCCCGACGCATTATTCAAGCGATTGAAAGACATTCGTCTGGTCGATTTGCCGGTACCTGAGCTATTAGAGCGGATGAACCATGGCAAGATTTATTTAGCCGATGTTGCCCCCCATGCATTACAGGGGTTTTTTAAGCCTGCTCATTTAACCGCATTACGTGATTTGGCGATTCAGACTGTTGCAGGGCAGGTTGAGATTGATTATCGGGAAAAGTTTGTTGCGCAGGGACAGATCATCCCGATTCAAAATCATGTCATGTTGGCGATTGACGGTTCAGCGTTTTCTGAAGATTTGGTGCGACGCGCGCATCGTATTGCAGAACGACGCAATGCAAGCTGGAGCGTAATCTCGATCCAAAAGAGCCAAAACGCCAATACCCAAGCCTTTGCCGTGACTAAAGCCTTTAATTTAGCCAGAAAACTGGGGGCCGATACCTATTTGCTGTATAGCAATCATATTGCATCGACCATTTTGCAGGCAGCCTATGATTATGGTGCATCCAATATTTTGTTGGGGAAAAGTCCAAGCAAGTCGCTCTGGCAACGTCTATTTTCCGACCATATTGCCGATCAGCTGTTAGAAAAGCAGCATCCTTTTGAGATTACCTTTGTTCAACCATTAAAAACTCAAAATCATCAGGCCAGGTCACAGAGCGATCATGTCCGCTCATCCTGGTTTGAACAGGGGCTGGCTTTCAATCCGCGCGAGATGATCGAAAGCATTTTGATTGTTTTACTCGGCTTGATTGCGGCAACCGTGAGTGATCATTTTATCGGTTATAGCGAGCTAGCCTTAATCTTTGTGGTTACCGTGCTGATCGTGGCGATGCGCGCCAGAATGTTCATCACCATTTTGAGTGTACTGATTTGCTTCTTGTTATATAACTATTTATTTATCGAACCACGATTTACGCTACGAATTAGTGCCGAGCGTGGGGTCATGACCATCATTATCTTCATTATTTCAGCCTTGCTGGTTGGGCGTTTAGCCAATCAATTACGTGCGCAGGTGCTGAGTTTACGTGCAGCAAATTCGGTTTCCTTACAAATGCAGGAATTGGAACGGAAACTGTCTAGCTGTGTTGATATTGAGCAAGTGATGAATGTTGCCAAGCAACATTTAGAGAGCTGTTTAAAAGCGACGGTCTGGCTCAGAATCGGAGAGCAGGAATTAGGCGATAGCAGTGTATTGAATGAAAAAGACCAGATTGCAGCAAACTGGACCCAGAAAAATGCCAAAGCCTGTGGACGATTTACCAATACCTTAACCCAATCGGACTGGTGGTTTAATCCGCTGTATCTGGTCGGCGGTTATGGTGTGATTGCACTGCGGTTTAGTCAAAACACAGACACCATCAGTTTTGAGCAGCAGCGGCTGGCTGAACTAATGATTGATGATATTGCCCAAACCACGTCGCGGGTGCAGTTGTCTTTGCAGTTGGAAAACTCCCGCATTGTCGCCGAAACTGAAAAATTGCGTTCGGCATTATTGTCATCGGTTTCCCATGATTTACGTTCACCTTTGGCAGCGATGATCGGTTCGGCGGATAGCCTGAAATACTATGCCGGGCAGATGTCCGCAGAAGATCGTGAAAGTTTACTGGACACCATTCATGTCGAAGGGGAACGACTGGACCGCTATATTCAAAACCTGCTGGATATGACCCGGCTCGGTCATCAGGGATTAAGCTTGAGTCGCGACTGGATTGCGGTGGAAGAACTGATTGGTTCCGCGACCCAGCGACTGAAACGCTATCAACCCCAGGTGAGTATTGAGGTTCAGATTCCGGAAGACTTGCCGCAACTATATGTGCATCCTGCCTTGATTGAACAGGCGATTTTTAATGTACTGGAAAATGCAGCCAAGTTTTCACCAGATCATGTGCCAATTGAAATACGGATTCGGCAGGAGGAAAACGCGCTTCAGATTGATATTATGGATCAAGGGGTGGGCATTCCTGAAGAAGAACGCGAACAAATCTTTGATATGTTCTATACCATGCAACGTGGAGATCGTGGTAAAACAGGAACAGGTTTAGGGCTTGCCATTGTAAAAGCGATTATCGGGGCGCATATGGGCAGCATAGAAGCTTTAGCGGGAGCTCATGCTCAAGGGACTTTAATTAGAATACGCTTACCACTTCATCAGGATTAAAATCATTCTTTATGCCACACACATTCAATCAGCATGCCTCTATTCTCATCATCGATGATGAGCCGCAAATTCGAAAATTTCTGGATATTGCCTTACGCGCGCAAGGCTATTCGGTCCATGTTGCTGAGAATGGGGTGAAAGGACTGGAGAGTCTGGCGAGCCGTGGTGCAGATCTGCTGATTCTTGATCTGGGTTTGCCCGATATGGAAGGACAAGAGGTGTTGACAGAATTACGGCAATGGTCGGATATTCCCGTGATCGTCTTATCTGCGCGACCGGACGAAAATCAAAAAATCAGGTTGCTGGATGCCGGCGCCAATGATTATGTGACCAAACCTTTTAGTATTCAGGAACTGTGTGCCCGTATCCGGGTGATGTTCCGCAATAAACCGCAGCACTTAGAACAAAATATTGTCTTTAATGATGGCCAGCTTTGGGTCGATGTCGCCGAGCATACGGCGCAATTGGCAGGTCAGGAAATTACCTTGACCAAAAAAGAATTTCAGCTCTTGGCGCTGTTGATTCGTCACCAAGGCAAGATTGTGACGCAAAAACAGATCATGACCGAGTTATGGGGTATTACTCATGAAGAAGACACTCATTATCTGAGGATCCTGGTGAAAAAACTCAGAACAAAAATTGGCGATTCAGCCCTCAGTCCCAAATATATTTATACCATTGCAGGGGTTGGCTTACGTTTTTTGGGCTGATTGAGTTTAACGCATGCTTTAAATGAATTTGGCTCTGCTGAATTGAGAAGTCTCGAACAAGCGTTAAATTTAAGTCGGTCAATGGAAACCTAGAGTCGTCTGGCTACAATAATAAATAGATGCTGCTTATTTAAGAATAGGGTCAATAAAATAAAAAATTTACGCAAATTTTACGCCGCCGAGTTTTGAAGATTACTAAAATATCATTTTGAAGATCGTTCCTATAGGTAGGTTAATGGGTTTATTTAATACCGACAGTCAAAGTAATCACCTGCATAACATGCTTCTCAATCAAAAAAGTGTCTTTACGGGTTATACAACCGAGGCTTTAGTTGAAAAGTATCCTGAGGAACCTGTTGAAATACAACGAATGATGGTTCAGATTTTAAAAGAAAGAGGCTATAGCTCGATCGAAATCCAGCAGATGCTTAAGCAATAAAATAGTTGAGCACTGGCAAAATCCATATAAACCGAGCTCAGTTACAACACGCGTCATTAAAAATATTGCCTGCCATAACCTGATATAGAACATTGATTATGCAAAGTACTGTAAAAAAGACAGCATTGCCTGCCACGGCATTAGCTGCATTAGGCGTGGTTTTTGGGGATATTGGGACCAGTCCTTTATATGCCTTAAAAGAGTCTTTTCATGCCGCGCATGGACTGGCGATTCAGCCCGGCAATGTCTTGGGTATTCTTTCAATTATCTTCTGGTGCTTGATGCTGATTATCAGCATTAAATATATTGCCATCGTGATGCGTGCCGATAACAATGGCGAGGGCGGCATTATGGCTTTACTGGCCTTGAACCTTCGCAAGGCCAGAATCTCCGATCATAAAAAAATTTATCTGATTGCAATTGGTTTTATTGGCGCCTCTTTATTTTTTGGCGACGGGATCATTACTCCGGCCATATCCGTACTTTCGGCCGTTGAAGGTTTATCTATTGCCACGAATGTGCTGGATCCTTTTATTGTGCCGATCGCGCTGGTCATCGTGCTGACATTATTTTTAATGCAGAAACAGGGCACCGCTTTTGTGGGCAAGTTCTTTGGCCCGATTACACTGTTGTGGTTTCTCTCACTGGGTATTCTCGGAATTGTCAGCGTGATACAGACGCCTTTGGTGCTTGGGATGATTAGTCCGCACTGGGCGATACAGTTTATCTTTACCCATCCGGTACAGTCATTTTTTATTATGGGCGCCGTAGTCTTAACCGTGACAGGGGGCGAGGCGCTGTATGCAGATATGGGATACTTCGGTGCTCAACCCATCCGTTTTGGATGGTTTAGTGTGGTTCTTCCATGTCTGGTTTTAAACTATGCAGGACAAGGCGCCTTGCTGTTGCGTAATCCTGCTGCAATCGAAAATCCTTTTTATCTGCTGGTTCCGGGCTGGGCCTTGTATCCCATGATCATACTCGCCACCATGGCGGCTGTGATTGCGTCGCAGGCAGTTATTTCCGGTGTATTTTCTCTGGCACGTCAGGCAATCCAGTTGGGTTATTTACCTCGACTAAGTATCAAGCACACTTCTGATCAGGAGGCGGGCCAGATCTATGTACCTTTTCTGAACTGGTTGCTGCTGGTTGCCATCGTGATGCTGATTTTGATTTTTAAAACCAGTTCAAATCTGGCTAGCGCCTATGGGCTTGCGGTTACCCTGACCATGTTGTGTGACACTATTTTGGTGGCAGTCTTTATTTACTATGGATGGAAATGGAGCTTACCTAAAGTATTTCTGCTGATCATTCCATTTTTCATTCTTGAGTCGGTTCTGGTTGCTGCGGCCTCTTTAAAAATATTCTCAGGTGGTTGGGTACCGTTATTAATCGGTGCTGTCGCAATGATCATTCTCATGACCTGGAAGCGAGGTCGGGAGCTTACTTTTGCCAAGCTTGAGCACGATACCTTATCACTGGAATTATTTGTGAAAAGCATCGGGAATAGTGTCCCTCGTGTACTGGGCGATGCCGTGTTTCTGACAGGAACGCCTAATGTGGTTCCGCATTCAATGCTGCATAATCTTAAACATAATAAAGTGTTGCATGAACGCAACATTCTGGTAACGGTCGTGGTTGAAGATGTACCTTTCGTTGCACAACAGCAACGGATTAGCGTCGAAACCCTGGATGAGCATTTTTATCGCATCAAGATTTTCTATGGTTTTAAAGATGAGCCGGATGTACCGCAAGCCTTGGTTCAGGCCTATGAACAATTAGAGTTTGAATATGATGTAATGCAAATCAGCTTCTTTATTTCACGTGACCGTATTGTACATAGCGTGGGGGAAGGCATGTCACCTTGGCGTGAGCGTTTATTTATTTCGATGCAACGTAATACCAGTGCTGTCAGTGATTTTTATCATATTCCAACCAACCGTGTGGTCGAGTTGGGAAGCCAGATTGAAATTTAACGCCAGATGTAAATCATTCGCTTGGCTGCAGCATGTGTGCTGCAGCTAAGTTCTGGTCTAGAGCGAATCAAGCCGATATTCATCAATCAGGAATATGGCAATGCACGATGAGAATCTACTTTTTTATCGCGTAAGTTAGCCTTATATCTCAGGGAGATGACATACATACTGGATGATCACGCATCCATGCTTAGCATCTCGTCTTTACGCCTTCTTACCTCAATAGCAGTATCCTGTACAGGCACTTAAGTGACAGATCATACAAAAAATATTGATAACAAAATCTGGATTGAAAAGTGGACAAAATAATTTTATTTTTTTATTAAAAAGGGAGGGGATTATGAAATATTTTTTATTAGTGGTGACTTTGTTCGGCAGCGTGGGACTGACTGCCTGTGCTGTGCATACCCGTGAAGGAAGTATTGTGGTGGATCCGGAAGGACGACTCAATGATGGCCGATATTATGACGGGCATGGCAATGGTCGTTTCTGTCCTCCGGGACAAGCCAAAAAGGGCAACTGTTAGTTTATTTTATCGGATGAATAAGCTCATCTCATGGTGGGCTTGTTTATTTTTAAGCTTGATCTTGATAGGAGCGACTTAGGCATAAGGAATTCAGTGACGTAAATTGTCACAAATAGACAGAACCGTATAGACAGAGCAACGCGATACTTTGTAAAATGCACTAAATTTAAGCGTAAGCCTATAACAAGATGTTGAACAATATATTTCAAGCCTTAGACAGCTTAGGGCTTACTGCACAAAAACGTGCCTTACATATTTTATTTTCCAATCAAGATTTAAATACGCAGGTCTTTTTGCAGCGTATCGATGGGCAACATCAAATCAATGCCGGGGTTGAAGCTGAACTCATCTGTCTGTCGACCAATGCGACCATTCCACTCAAACAATTTATTGGCAGTCAGGTTGCCGTTGATCAGGTCACAGATACAGGACAACTATTCCGTACCACCGGCATTATTACTCAAGCATTGCAAGGACAATCGGATGGTAGCCTGACGGTCTATAAACTGACTTTGCAAGATCCGACCGCACTGTGGCATAAACGCCGCAACTCCCGTGTATTCATGAATAAAAGTGTGCGGGACGTTGTTGAACTGGTGTTTAAGGAGTGGCAACAGAAAAGCCCGCTCTTTGCCGCCAGTCTGACGCTAGATTTAAGCGGACTGAGTCAAGACTACGATATTCGCCCATTTATCATGTCACAGAATGAAAGCGACTATGATTTTCTGACCCGCCTGATGCGTAGCGAAGGGATCAACTGGCTGATTGATGAAGCGCAACTGACTGTACCGAATTCAAATAGCAGCATTCAGCCGCAGCGATTAAGACTGATTGATGACAATGCCCAGTACCAGGCGCTGGATCGCCGCAAGGTGCAGTACCATCGTAGCAGTGCAACGGAACAATTTGACTCGATTACCAGTTTTATCGGCAACCGTTCCTTACAACCGACTTCGGTGTATGTGAACCGTTGGCAGCCTGATGCTTTAGATATGGATGAAGGCACCGGTTCGGTCCTTACCACGCAGCAACATTCAGAACAGCATGATGCAACCCGCTTGGCGCTGGAAGATGCATGGCACTTTACGCCTGCATGGATGCAAGACCTGAACAAGGAAGATGGCGCAACACCTTCAGGTAATCAACAGGTTGAACGTTTTAATCAAAACCTGAGTCATTACCATAATGCACAGGCCAAGCAATTCATTGCCCAATCGACCCTACGTGATGCACAAGTGGGTTACTGGTTTGAGTTGCAGGACCATCCTGAAATTGATCAGCATGCTGGGGCAGACAAGGAATTCCTGATTACAGCCAAGCATTTCTATAATCAAAACAATCTGCCTAAAGATCTGCATCAGCAAATTGATCAGCTCTTGGCACAGAGTCACTGGCAACCTAAACAGTTCAATACAGGCAATACCCAAGAACGCCAAGCCAATCAGCTCACACTACAACGCCGTCAGATCAAGATCGTTCCGGCATACAATCCTCAGCAGCATTGTCCCGAAGCGTATCCGCAACGCGCCAAAGTGGTGGGGCCGAGTGGCGAGGAAATCCATGTCGATGAATGGGGACGCATTAAAGTCAGATTCCTGTTTACTCGTGCAGAGGACCATAGCCATGATGGTGGCGCAGGTGCTAATGATAACGATACTGACTCTGCATGGATCGATGTACTGACGCCATGGGCAGGTGAAGGCTACGGCGCACGTTTCTTGCCACGTATTGGTGAGATTGTGGTGATCAACTTCTTTGATGGCAATATTGACCGTCCTTATGTGGTAGGGAGGATTCATGAAGCACAACGTAGTCCGACCAAGTTTGACAATGCCGGCAAGCTGCCGGATACCAAAAAACTGGCCGGGATCAAATCCAAAGAAGTCCAAGGCGAAGGTTTTAACCAGTTACGCTTTGATGACACCACGGGCCAGATCAGTGCACAACTACAAAGCAGTCATGCTGCCAGTCAACTGAATCTGGGTAAACTCAGCCATCCCAAAGACAAGGCTGAAAGTGAAGACCGAGGTGAAGGTTTTGAGCTGCGGACTGATCAATGGGGTGCGGTTCGTGCAGGTCAAGGTTTGTTGCTGAGTACGCAGAAACAGGATCAGGCCCAAGGGGAGCATCTCGATGCGCAGCCAGCCAAGCAACAGATCGAAGGCAATCAAAGCAATGCCAAAGCGCTCAGTGAAGTGGCCAAGAACCAGCAAACGGATGAAATTGAATCACTTGATCAGCTAAAAGACTTTGCTGATCAGATTCAGGATAAGATTGCGAAATTTGAAAAAGCGTTATTGCTATTGAATTCACCTGCCGGAATTGGCCTCAGCACTAATGAAGATATTCATCTTTCAGCAGATGGGCAGATCAATCAGATTGCGGGCGATAGCATTAACTTGAGTACGCAAAAGAATCTGGTTGCTCATGTTCAGAATAGAATCAGTCTTTTTGCAGCGCAGAATGGCATCAAGCAGGTGGCTGCCAAAGGTAAATTTGAGGTACATGCTCAATCGGATGGGATGGACTTGCTTGCCAAGCAAGGGATTCAGATTATTTCCACCGAAGACCGTATTGAAATTACCAGCCCTAAAGAAATTGTATTTACCGCGCAAGGTTCGCAACTTAAGCTGAATGGTTCAGGGATTTTTCCGACCACAGGTGGCAAGTTTGAGGTGAAAGCGGGGCAGCATTTGTTTATGGGTGGAGGTACAGTAAAACAGAATTTGCCAATTTTTCCAGCTCTTTCAATGCCTAAGAATCTGCTTGAATTTAGAAAGGTATATGCAGATGGGACACCTAGCCCTAACATCCCTTATACAATTCATTTGCCTGATGGAACTACGCAACAAGGTAAAACGGATTCAAATGGTATGGCATTTTACGCTGATCAAAAAAATGGACGTGCTGTTATCGAATATGGTGATGACAGAAATCCATTGGAGTCAGCATTAGAAATGAAGTTTGAGCAAGAGTTAGATAACTTATTTAAAACTGAAATTTTTGTACTTCCACTTGTAGACGATCAATCAGAAGAATAATTATGGATATGTTACAGACACTTAGTGGTTACCAAAATCAGCTTCAGAGAAGCTTTAATCAATCTATCAATGGTTTGCAATCCAATTTTAATCAAACCGCACAATGGGTAGAGAAGGAGCTGAATGAACTTATCGCAGAATATGGTAAGTCATTGGATGGCGCTCAAAGCTGGGTTAAAAGTTTCATTTATGGTGAGTTCAATACAGATGAACGTCCTGTTTCTGTCATTGTAACTGAAATGCTCGCAGGTTTTGTTCCCGGGACGGTTCTTGTATTTAGTGCCCGAGATGCGATCGCGGTTATCATGAGGATGCTAAATGATCCAAAGAAACAAGATGAAGTACAGGAGTGGATGCTTTTAGCTGTTTATTTGCTACCGTTTGTTTTAGTTGGTGCGACTGCCGCGACAGGTGCTGCAACAGGCGGTGCTGGAGGTGCATTTTTTGGAGGCGTTGGTGCCGCTCCAGGTGCAGGAGCTGGTGGTGTTCTTGGTGGGGCTATCGGAAGCGAAATTGGAAATGTTGTTAAGTGTGTAGGACTTTTTCTTATTAAAAGAACGCCTCATTTAGCAACGATTATTTCTAAGCTCAATGGCTTTATGAAGGGCAATGTAGTTCCAACATTGAAGAAGATAAAGTACTCAGATTACGCTAGCGCTGTTACGAATATTATTACCTCGATACTTAATCAATTACTTGGTTTGGTCAAACGTGTTAAGTCATTGTTGAGTTACGGCGCAAAGATCAATTGGATGGGCTTAGGATGGGCCAAATCTATTTACTTAAGAATGGAGCGATTTGAAGCGGTTTTAATTTCAATGATTCAGAAATCAGCGATCAAAATTAAACAGGGCTTTAAAGAGTTTGACGAACATTTACAGGACTTATTAAAGCAATCGGTCAAGTATGAACCTGCTTATGCTACAGTTGGAACCAAGGTAAAGCCCGTTCCTACACCAACACAAACGGTTAGACCTTCATACCCTCAGACTGCAAAAGCGAATGTAGTACATACAGCAGGCGCATCTAATAAAAGTGCATCAGGCACCAAAACACCTGAAAATGTACATCAGCCAAAAGTGAAAGAACCTGTCACTAAAAAAATGAAGGAAAAAAAGATTTGCTTTAAAACAGTCGATACTAAAAAAGCACACTCTAATGCAACTAAGATGTCTAATGAGGGGTATCCAAAAAGTAGTGCAGGGTTATCATCAAAAGACTATTTAGATAAAGAAATGCAGTGGCAATTAGATAATCAACAAAAGGGTCTTAATGAGATGTCTGTTGAAGATTATTTAAAAGGGAGAGATGCATTTGATGACAAAGGGCGTGGTGGCGGAGGTCCTGCTGCTGATGCTAGAGAGAAGTATCAAAAAAAGCTAGTTGAAAAGTATACCAAAGAATATGTTGAGCTAAATCCAGATATCAGTGAAGTACAAGCTAAAAAGCAAGCAAAAGCGAAATCTGAACGAATCATGAATGAAATGGCGGCTCTTCATAATCCCGATCAGATTGCTAGTGGACGGAATGAGATTAAAGATAAAGCAATAGGTTTAAAAAATGTTAACTCTTCTATTGGTAGTCAATGGAAGACAAAAGTTGAAGCATTAGATGCTGCTGCTCGACAAATACCAGAAGGTGAAAGAAATACTACCGGTATGAATGTAAAATTAGATTCTAGCCCAGATTGTAAGGAGTAAAGAGAATGGCTGAAAAATATATTATGGATGAGGCATTTGACTACTTCTATAATGATGAAGGGTTTGGCCCTCCTATTGAGTCTACCCCCGTCTCAAAAGAAATATTAGCTAAGTTTGAAGGAAAATTACCTAATCAGTTACTTGAATATTGGAAAGCTTTTGGTTTCTCTGGTTGGGGAAATGGTTTATTTTGGTTAGTCAATCCTGATGACTATCAAGAGGTACTTGATGCTTGGTTAGAACATGTAGAACTACCTTCTCATGAAGAATACTTTGTAATTGCCCGAACAGCCTTCGGGGATTTAGAAATATGGGGTACGATTCATGGTCATTGTTTAACAATTTCATCTATATTTTCTCGTATTTATCCACAAATGGAAATTGCTAAAAATGAAAGATGGGATAGTTTGCTTCGAACATTTCTCATAGTTCAAGAAAAAGGTAATTTAGATTTAGGTGATTGGAAAAATAAACCACTTTTTGATAGAGCCGTCAAAAAGTATGGTGTATTAAAACCGAATGAAATGTTTGGTTTTGAACCCGCTTTGATTCTAGGTGGGGAAGCTAAACTAGAGAATATACGCAAGCTACCAATTATTTCACATCTACAATTGTTAGCCTCTCTTGATACGCCAAGAATGATGCTAGATATTGGTAAGTTCGTGGACGAGCAAGGTTTAGGAAAAGATGAGTAAGCCCGTAAGGGCTTTTTTTATGTCATTTTATATTTTTAAAAAATGATATGGTTATATTTATTAGATCAAATATATGAAAAATTCTATTACATTTACTTCAGGATGCGCTATTAGCGCCGATAGTTTCTGTTTATCAGCAAATGTTGATGGATTGGATACATGGGATTGCTTTAGTAAAACAATAATTTATAAACATTTAGAACAGCAAAACTGGTCATGTTTGGATTTGGAAGGATGGAAAGTTATTTCAGTTGCTTACCAAAGTAGAGAGGGTGAACCTTCCATTATTTCACTCGATCAAGAAGGAGATGTTGGGATATTTCAACAAAATAATAATGAACATCAAGAAATTAGATATAAATTAGAGGAAAAAATTTATGGGCAATTTAATCATGTCCGTGTAATTAATGGTGATCTTTATGCTTGTGGAGATGGAAGTCAAGTTTATAAGAATAACCAGAATGAATGGAAATCTATCGGAATAGGGTTAGAGGAAGACCCAATTGAATTGAAAAATCAGGATTTATCCTGTTTAGAATATGAAAATGACTTAGCTTTTAATAGATGCTTTTATGATATAAATGGATTTAATAACAATGCTTTATATATGTGTGGAACACAAAAAGAAGCTGGGTTTATGGCCTTCTTTAATGGTAATAATTGGATAGAGGTTAATCGAATTGCGACCTCTGCATTGTATGGAATTACGTTATGTCCAGATGGGAAAAATATTTTAATTACTGGGCAAGATGGCGCACTTCTGAAAGGGAATATAGATGATGGATTTAAAAGTCTAAAAAATAGAAGTATAAATTCGACTTTTTATAATGCAGCTTTTTATCAAGAAATGATTTACATAGCTTCCGAGCAGGGGTTATATAAATATGCAGATTCGGAATACTCCATCGTTCCTGAGTTAAGTGATATACAAGGGGTCATCTCTGTTGAGGAAAAAGATGGAGTTCTTTGGATCCTTAGCTATAAGCACTTGATTCGGTTTGATGGAAAAACATGGGATAGAATCAGTCATACTGACAATGCTGAAAGATAATAAATGAACAAGATTAAATTTTAAGTTTAAAAGAGCCCCATCATATATGGGGCTTTAATCTATTCTAAATGTACTTTATTGCTGTACCAGCTCTGCTTGTCCTGTATGCCATCCACCACCTAAAGCACGAATAATATCCACACTGGCAATCATTCGACTGCCATGAAGCTGTGAAGCGAGTTGCTCTTGCTGCAAGATATTCCGATTCGAATTAATCACATCCAGATAACTAATGCTGCCTTCACGATAACGCAAATGTGAAAGCTGATTGGCATGAGATGAAAATATCCGTTTAACCTATGTAGCGGATGCCTATACGATGAAACAGATGGTAATTTATCCAGCAGTATTGAGGTGGCCTCTGCATTTGGGCAGGACTTAAAAGATCGGGCTGCACCGAAAGATCGTATTCAACAATTCTTATTTGACAGCATGGGACGACTGGAACAGCGTCAGGCAGGCTATGGCTATACCGAGCAGGAATTAGAACAAAAACAGGTTGAAGAATTTGCCTATAACAATAATGGCCAATTGATTCAGGCTAAAAATAATGAGAGCAATCTCCAAGCGTATTATGATGTCGTCGGCAATCTGGTGAGAGAGCATCATCAAGATTATCAAACGCATAAAACTGCGGTGTGGAAACACAGTTATGATGAAATTAATGACCGGATTAAAACCATACGTCCAGATGGACAACAGGTCGACTGGTTAACCTATGGCAGTGGGCATGTTCATGGTTTGGTCCTGAATGGTGAAGATACTGTCAGTTTTGAAAGAGACGATTTGCATCGTGAAATTGTTCGCCATTATACCAACGGGATTAGCCAAAAGCAGCATTATGATGAATTGGGGCGTCTGACTCAGCAGCGCGTACTGAATGGGCATGAATTTGCATATACATCGCCGCAGCAGGCAATACAGAACAATGCCATTCAAGAAACTGAACAGTTGATTCAGCGTTTATATCAGTACGATAAAACGGGGCAATTGCTCAATATTGCAGATACTCGCCGTGGCAATATCCAGTATAAATACGATCCTGTTGGTCGTTTACTGGAAGCCAATAGTAAGCTGGGCAAAGAAACCTTTAGTTTTGACCCTGCAAGTAACATTATTGACCGAAATCATCATCAAGAACCGAGTGCAGCCCCAACAGCAAGTCATGCTTATGGTTATAACCGTTTGGTGAATAATGTTGTTAAAGCATATCTAGATCAGCAATATCAGTACGATGCTTATGGTCAATTGGTGCGTCAAAAGTCATCTAAAGGGGACTTGTACCTTGAGTGGGATGCTTGTGGGCGGTTAATCAAGAGTCGTAATGCAGAATACACTGCGGAGTATCGTTATGATGCTTTAGGGCGGTGTATTCAAAAACGTAGTAAACACCATCATACAGGTGAAGAACAGAATGTGATTTATGGCTGGGATGGCAATACTTTGGCATTCGAATCCAATGAACAGATCACCAAGCATTATGTGTATGAGAAGGATAGTTTTGTCCCTCTACTGCAAGCAATCTATCGTGAACCGATTGAGCTTGTACAAACACCTGATTGGACAGATCAGCCTTATCATATTGCCAAAGATCCTTTATGGCGTAAGACTGCCCCAGCAAAATCTTTAGATGATATTTGTTTCTATCATTGTGATCATTTGGGGACGCCTCAGGAGATGAGCGATGCTCAAGGTCAAATGGTCTGGAAAGCTGAATATAAGGCATGGGGCGAGCGTGTATCAGTAAAGTCAGCATCTAACTTTTTTGAAAATTCAGAAATCGTCACCAATAATATTCGCTTCCAAGGGCAGTATTTTGATGAAGAAACAGGTTTACATTACAACCGTTATCGATATTATTCGCCCTATGTAGGACGTTTTATCTCTAAAGATCCGATTGGGTTGTTGGGCGGTAATAACGTTTATGCTTACGCGCCAAATCCTGTAAGTTGGATTGATCCCTTAGGTTTAAACCGTAAGAAAACGCCAGCACAATTAACAGCAGATAGAGCTAGATCTGAACTAGGTAAGACATCAGGTGCGGCAGCTGATTTACAAGTTGGAAGTATTAATATTAGTGGTATAAGTGGAAGAGTAGATAAAAATATTCATCCACAATTAAAGAAAGCACTTAATAACGTTCCTGAAGAAGAACAGGCTCCATGGCATGGTAATTGTGCGGAGGTTGATGCAATTAATAAAGCATTAAAGAAGGGTATAAATGTTGAAGGTGCTACAATTGATGTTGTAAATATTAATAGTAATGACAAACGCCATGGTACACATAAACCAGCGTGTAGTAGTTGTAATAATGTTTTAAAGCAATTTGGAGTTAATAGTAGTGAAAAGTAATCAAGAAATAGCAAGCTTGATAGAAAAAATAGAAGATATGGAGTTGGAAAAAGCATATTTTGTATACATAAAGTTTTGCTATAAAATAATTCCTTTGTTGAATAGTGTGCATTTAAATTATGTCGCTGAATCTATTGAAGACGCTAAACTATTTTGGTTTTATGGCGAAAGCTATGTTGCTGAGTCAGAAATAATTGATAGAAGGGTTAAGATACTAAAATGTATGAAAGAAAAAAATATTTCATATGATGTTAATGTTCAGCCAGAGTTAAAGTTTTCAATTTTGCCTTTATGGACTAAACCTCCGTCAAGTGAGATTGGTGATAGTTTAGATTGGGCTTTTACACTGCTTAAAGTAATAGGAATATCTGATGAAATTATTAAGACTAAATTATCTGAGGCATTATGTGATATATTTTAGAAAAATAATAATTTTTTAAGAATTTAGAAAAAGACTGAGCGGTGCTCAGTCATGATCAAAATAAATTGTTTAATTCATTCCAGCTACTCTATACCTCATTTAGGACGTTTTATCTCTAAAGATCCGATTGGGTTGTTGGGTGGTAATAACGTTTATACTTACGCGCCAAACCCTGTAAGTTGGATTGATTCTTTAGGATTAATGGGAATCAGAAAAGAAAACTATCCAACTCGATTCAGAAAGCCAAGAGGGAAAAAATGAAGTTTGATAGCAAAGAAAGCCTGATATTAGATATATATCGTTCTCAAATTTTATCTTTGTATATTAAAGAGTGGGGGCAGCCAGAGAATAGATGGATTTTTAAAAAAGAAAATGATATTCCATTAGAAATATATTTTTTCCCTAGGAAAGATAATGATTCTATATCTCGTATAGTAACAATTGGTATAGGGCTTATTAGTCAATTCAAGAAGCAAAAATTTAATTTTGAGTATCTTTTTGCCTTACCATATGATTTTGTAGAGAAAAATGAAGAGGTAGTTGTGAAATACTTATTAGATATAGCGCTGCATCTTTCTAAGTCAGAGGCAGAAAGTGATATTAGAGTTATTTCAGAGATTAATATTGCACCGAATTGTTTTTTGCAAAAATCAATTCTTGTTGATGAGGCAAGAGGAGAAGCAGAAGAACTTGCTGATATCTTTATAGCAGAAAAATTTAATAACGTTGCTTTACGATGGGTAATCCCAGTCTATAAGGATGAAGCAGATTTTATATTGAAAAATGGAATAGAGAAATTTGATTGTTTAGAATCGAGTAGTAATCTTAGTCTAGTTGATATTAATAGAAATTCATTTTTAGATACTCTTATAAATTGAAAATTAATGAAATATTTTATTATTTTTATTGTGTGGTTGAAGGTGTTTGATAAGTGAAGGATAGTTTGAAAGTATTAAATATTTGTGCAGGAAAAACTAGCTCTGGTAATACTAAAGCAGAGAAAGTCCTTGTAGAAGATATAGATGTAAATACTTATAAGCTGCTATCTGCACCAGGTTTAGCTCTAAATTTAGCAAAAGGTGATATTTTTAAATTTTTTAATAGCGAAGAACCCGTAAAGGTTATACATCGAGGTGGGAATTTTAATATACATATTTATGAGGCAAATTTAACTCTTGAGGATTATGAAGATTTTAAGAATGAGCTTTTAGATTATTTGGAAGGAACTATAGATGGTTTGAGTGGGAATAATATGGCTATTACTGTTTCCTCAACTCAAGGTATTCAAAGAGTAAATAGTTTTTTTATAAACTTTAGTGAAATATCAGGTAATAGCTGGGCTTTTACTAATATTTATAAAAATTATGAAGATTTTGATGATGAAACATTACTGGGTTGGTGGGATAAAAAGTGTTAGGTGATTGTTTGAATATCAACTTTAAAGATTTTTTGACAATGGCGTTTCACTATCAAGCACTTGAACAAGTACTAGATAAAAATGAAAATTTAAGCAAAGATCAACAAGAAAAATTTAAGCAAACAATGAGTACGATATCTAAAGATTTATATGCTTTGTATCCATTCAAATATTTCTAACAAATCATTTTGTTGAGTAGATGCGGATTGAGGAAGGTTGAGATAAAATTTAAGTTGCCCAATATAACCAAGAAAATCTACATCCTTGTATATTTTCCCAATTTAAGCCTTATTGCCGTGCCAGCTCCACTTGCCCAGTATGCCAACCACCACCTAAAGCCCGAATAAGATCCACACTGACAATCATTCGACTGCCATGAAGCTGTGCAGCGAGTTGCTCTTGCTGCAAAATGCTCCGATCCGAATCAATCACATCCAGATAACTAATGCTGCCTTCACGATAACGCAAATGTGAAAGCTGATTGGCATGTCGGGATGATGCAAGTGCTTGGCCTTGAGCCTGTATTTGCTGATCCAGAATACGTTGATCAGACAAACCATTTTCAACCTCACGGAAAGCATTCAGCACGGTCTGTCGATAATTCGCCACACTTTGTTCATAGCCAGCCCGTGCTTGTGCAACACCTGCCTTACGTTGCCCACCATCAAATAACGGTAAAGACAAAATTGTGCCTGCAACAGGGCCGAGTAAAAAAGTTCGACTCGACCATTTGCCTAAATCACCTAAACTTGCAGATTCATAACCCAGTGCACCAGTGAGATCAAGTTTGGGGAAAAAGGCAGCACGGGCAATACCGATTCGGGCGTTATCGGCTGCCATGGCACGCTCAGCGGCAGCGATATCGGGACGACGTTCCAGCAAGCTCGAAGGTAAACCCGCAGGCAGGCGAATCACCTTAGCAGACAAGGGTTGAATGGCTAAGCTAAAATCAGCAGGGGCTTTCCCGAGTAATACCGCCAGCGCATGTTCGGTACTGGCTCGATTCCGTGTAATGCTGAGCGCATTGCTTTGGGCGGTCGAGAGTTCCGTTTGTGCACGAGAAACATCCAGATCACTGACGAGACCATTGCGATAACGTGCTTGAATCAAATTTTGATTCTCAGTCAGTAACTTGATGTTTTGCGCATAGATGGCTTGCTCAGCATTGAATTGGCGAATCAGAAAGTACGCCTGTGCCACATCTGCTTGCAGTGCTAATAGTGCCGAATGATAAAGTGCTTCCTGTTGCTGTACACCTGCGGTCGCCGCATTGACACTGCTGGCAATCCGTCCAAATAGATCCAGTTCATAAGAGACATTGGCTTGCGCCCGCCATAAGGTACGTGCAGATGTGGATGCATCCGAATCAAGTCCTAAAGACGCAGGTGAGGGTTTTTGGCGGGTTGGCCCAAAACCTGCGCCAATACTAGGTAAGCGTTCAGCTTGTGCAGCAGACCTTAAAGCACGTGAGGCCTGAATATTGGCAGCTGCTGCCTTTAGATTCTGATTACCCACAATGGCTTGTTGTTCCAGATCATTTAATTGTGGATCATTAAAAATACGCCACCATTCACCGCGAGACTGCGCATCGGCAGGTTGCGCGATGCTCCAGTTGGGATCATCCAGTCTGGTATCCGCTTCTTTAAATTGCAGCGGAATAATCACCTTGGCTGGCTGATATTCCGGTGCCAATGAGCAGCCTGCAAGCAGCAGGCTTCCCATCAGTGAGGAGAGTATCCAGTGGGGCTTGAATCCTGTCATGTCCTGCTCCTTAATGATCGTGTGAACTGTGCAGAGGTGCTTCATGCACAGCGGCTGAATGCAGTTTATGTTTGCTGTTCAGGGTACGAATCAACACATAGAAGGCAGGGGTCAGGAACAAACCAAAGAAGGTCACTCCGATCATGCCAAAGAACACCGCAACGCCCATGGCATGACGCATTTCAGCACCCGCACCGGTTGATGTGACCAGTGGGACCACACCCATAATGAAGGCGATTGAAGTCATCAAGATCGGACGCAAACGTAAACGGCTGGCTTCAACCGCAGCATTGAATGCGGTCGCGCCTTGCATTTCCAGTTCTCGGGCAAATTCCACGATCAAGATAGCATTCTTACAGGCCAGCCCGACCAGTACCATCAAGCCAATCTGGGTAAAGATGTTGTTATCACCGCCTGTGAGCCAAACCCCTGTTAGTGCCGCCAAGATACCCATCGGGACAATCAAAATCACAGCCAATGGCAAGGTCAGGCTTTCATATTGCGCCGCCAAGACCAAGAACACCAATAACACACTGATCGGGAACACCCACAATCCGGCATTACCTGCCAAGATTTTTTGATAGGTCAGATCGGTCCATTCAAACTTCACCCCACGTGGCAAGGTTTCAGCGGCAATACGCTCAACCGCAGCTTCGGCTTGGCTGGATGAATAGCCTGGTGCAGGACCCCCGTTAATATCGGCTGCAGTATAGCCGTTATAACGCACTACCATTTCCGGGCCATAGGTTTGAGTGACATTGACCAGAGAAGACAGCGGCACCATTTGTCCTGCATTGTTACGGGTTTTAAGCTGTAAAATATCTTCAGGATTGGCACGGAATGGCGCATCCGCTTGGGCACGCACCTGATAGACACGACCAAAGCGGTTAAAGTCATTCACGTATTGTGAACCGAGATAAATTTGCATGGTATTAAATACATCAGTCACGGCAACGCCTTGTTGCTTGGCTTTAACTCGATCCAGATCAACATTCAATTGCGGTACATTGATTTGATAACTAGAGAACATTGGCCCCAATTCAGGTGCAGATTGTGCCGCCTTCATAAAGGATTGCGCTGCGTTATTCAATTCGGCATAACCTAAAGCACCACGATCTTCGAGCTGGAGTTTAAAGCCGCCCATGGTGCCGAGACCCATCACCGGTGGTGGTGGGAATACTGCAATATAAGCATCTTGAATCGCGGCGTATTTCTGATTTAAAGCACCTGCAATCGCATTGGCAGAAAGATCAGCTGCTTTGCGTTCAGCGAAAGGTTTTAAGGTCACAAACACAATCCCTGCGCTGGAACTGTTGGTAAAACCATTAATGGATAAGCCAGGGAAAGCCACCGCACTTTCTACGCCGGGTTGTTTCAGCGCAGCATCACTCATTTTACGAATCACGGTTTCGGTTCGATCCAGTGAGGCGCCGTTTGGTAATTGGGCAAAGCTGATCAGGTATTGCTTATCTTGTGCGGGCACAAAGCCACCCGGAACGATATAAGAAATTCCGATGGTCAGACCAAGTAAAGCTGCATACACACCCATCGCTGAGGCTTTATGGGAAATCACCCGACTGACGCCACGGCCATATTGATCAGAGGCACGTGAGAATACGCGGTTAAACAGGGCAAAGAAGCGTCCGAAAACACGGTTCATCACGCGGGTCAGGAAGTCAGGTTTGGCATCATGACCTTTGAGTAACATGGCGGCCAAAGCAGGAGACAGGGTGAGTGAGTTGAATGCCGAAATCACGGTGGAGATGGCAATGGTCATGGCAAATTGCTTATAGAATTGCCCTGTTAAGCCGGTCATAAAGGCCAGAGGGACAAACACGGCAACCAATGTTAGCGCGATGGCAATAATCGGCCCACTGACTTCACGCATGGCACGATAGGTGGCATCTCTTGGACTGAGTCCTGCTTCAATATTCCGCTCGACATTCTCCACCACCACGATGGCATCATCGACCACGATTCCGATGGCGAGCACCATCCCGAACAGGGACAGGGCATTGATGGAATAACCGAAGGCCAGCATCAAGGCGAAGGTCCCAATGATTGAAACAGGTACTGCCAGTAAAGGAATAATAGAAGCGCGCCATGTTTGTAAGAACAGGATCACCACCACAACCACCAGTGCAATTGCTTCAAGCAGGGTATGAATCACCGCTTTAATACTTGAACGCACGAATTGGGTTGGGTCGTAAACAATGTCATATTTAATCGAGGCTGGAAAATCTTTGGACAGTTCCGCCATGGTGCTACGTACTTGATCCGAGACCTGTAAGGCATTGGCACCCGGTGCCTGGAAAATTGGAATTGCCACGGCCTGTTTATTGTCCAGTAATGAACGCAAGCCATATTGTGAAGCGGCCAGTTCAACACGGGCCACATCACCCAATCGAGTCACGGCACCATCTGCTGCCGTTTTTAAAATAATATCGGCAAATTCCTGTTCGGTACTTAAACGGCCTTGTGCATTCACCGAGAGCTGTAATGGTGAATTGTTTGGCGCGGCACCAATGGTTCCTGCGGCAACCTGAATGTTCTGCTCACGAATTGCATTCACAATTTCAGTGGCGGTGAGGTTACGTTGCGCCACTTTCTGTGGGTCTAACCACACCCGCATGGCGTAATCGCCTGAACCAAACAGGCCGACTTCACCCACGCCTTGTAAGCGTGCCAGACGGTCTTTGACATTGAGCACTGCATAGTTACGCAAGTAGGTCATGTCATAGCGGTTGTCAGGAGAGGTGAGGTGCACCACCATGGTCAAGGTGGGTGAACTTTTTAACGTGGTCACACCGAGACGTTGTACATCTTCTGGCAAGCGTGGCAGGGCTTGAGAAACCCGATTCTGCACCAGTTGTTGTGCCTTATCTGGATCAATTCCAAGCTTGAAATTGACGGTAATGGTCAGGTTACCATCGCTGTTGGCCTGAGACTGCATATACAGCATGTTCTCTACGCCGTTGATGGATTCTTCCAGTGGAGAAGCAACGGTTTCAGCAATCACTTTAGGGTTGGCACCTGGATATTGAGCACGCACCACCACAGAGGGTGGCACCACTTCTGGATATTCAGAAATAGGCAGTTGGAAAAGGGAGAGTAAGCCCGCCAGTAGAATCAGGACGGACAGCACCCCGGCAAAGATTGGGCGATCAATAAAAAATTTGGAAATATTCATGAGGATTAACCTTTTGCCGAAGTTTGGGTTTTTTCTGAAGGCTGAGGTTGTTGTGCTGTGTTATCGGCAATGATTTGTGGATTCGGCATAGTAATGAGATGAGGTTTGACAGGATCGCCCGGACGAATACGTTGTAAACCATTCACCACGATACGATCACCGACTTGCAGACCACTATTGATGATTTGCAGACCATCTTGTTGCGCGCCAAGTTTTACTTCACGGTACGCAGTTTGGTTTTTCGCATCGACCACCACCACAAAACGTTTGTCCTGATCGACACCAATCGCAGTCGGACTAATCAGAATGGCTGCGCGGGGTTGTCCTCCACCCAGACGAATGCGGGCATACAGTCCGGGAAGCATCACGCCTTTGGGATTATCGAAGGTAGCGCGGACACGGATGGTGCCTGAGGTGGTATTTAAATTATTGTCGATCGAACTGATATAACCTTCACGACTAAAACCAGATTCATTGGCAAGACCTAGATAAACAGGGACTTGGCCTGAATTACGTTGATTGCTGATATATTTTAAATAAGTCTGTTCATCGACATCGAAAGATGCATACAGACGTGATACTGAAACCAAGCTGGTGAGCACCTGTGCGCCATTACCTGCGGAAACCACGTTACCCACCGTGACTTCGGCACGGGAAATACGCCCACTGACAGGGGCAGTAATACGGGTATATTCCAGATTCAAACGGGCGGTTTCTACTGCGGCTTTAGCTGCCTGTAAATTGGCATTGGCTGAGCGGGCTTCATTTTGCGCTTGATCAAGTTCTTGATGGGCAATGGCATTACTTTGAATTAAACGCTGGTTCCGGTCTAGATTTGCTGAGGTATAGGTGACTTGTGCTTCAGCAGAAGCCAGTTGCGCTTTGGCGCGATTCAGTTCTGCTTCAAAAGGGCGAGGATCAATGGTAAACAGCAGGTCGCCTTTATTTACTAAACTGCCATCTTTAAAATGCACGGCAATCAGTTTGCCTGAGACCTGAGGGCGGACATCGACTTGATCGATGGCTTCCAGACGTCCGGAATATTCTTGCCAGTCGGTAATGGTTTGGCTGACGACATTGGCTACATCAACAGTTGCCGCTGGCGGTGTGTTTGCTGTTGAAGTCGCTTTAGCATCTGCATTTTCTTGGAAGAGAATAAAACTGCCACCTGTTGCAAAAACGGCAATAATGACAGCAGACAGCGTTAGCTGCTTGCGGGAAAGTGACATGGGATGCTCCTGGTTATTTGAATCCCTGTTTTCAGACTTTTTGTTGTGGTCTGTATGGGAGAAACAGGTTTATGGAATGGAAGGAGCATAAAAGTTTGTCAATTACGAATAAATATACTAAATTTGATAACACTATTCGTATTTTTATAACAATTGATGCATAAAATCTAAAAAATGCATCAATGGGAGTGGGCCTGTGGATCTATTTCATGCAATGAGAGTCTTCAATAAAGTGGTTGAAACCAACAGCTTTAGTCTGGCTGCAGACAGTCTTGGGCTACCGCGCGCTTCGGTGACCACCACGATTCAGGGTTTAGAAAAACATTTACAGGTTCGCCTACTCAATCGCACCACGCGTAAACTGAGCCTAACGCCTGATGGTGCAGTGTATTATGACCGCAGCCTACGAATTTTGGCGGATGTTGAAGATATTGAGGCGTCATTCCATGACGAGGAACGAGGGCCGCGAGGGCGTTTACGGATTGATGTGCCTGTCTCGATTGGTCGTTTGATTTTAATTCCACGATTGAGAGAATTTCATCATCGCTATCCCGATATTGATCTGGTCATTGGCATGAATGATCGGCCAGTGGACTTGGTTGGCGAGGCGGTGGATTGTGCAATACGGGTGGGGGAATTGCAGGATTCCAGTCTCATTGCACGCCGTATTGGTACGTTTCAGTGTGCAACAGCGGCATCAGCATGCTATTTAGAAAAATATGGTGAACCGAAAACACTTGAAGATTTACAAAAAAATCATCAAGCCATTCATTTCTTCTCCAGCCGTACTGGACGTAATTTTGACTGGGATTTTGTGGTCGATGACCTGATCCAGAGTGTCAGTGTTAATGGGCAGGTGTCTGTCAATGATGGCGATGCCTATATCGATTTGGCGCTACAAGGCTTTGGCCTGATTCAAGGACCACGTTATATGCTGACCAATCACTTTGAGGCAGGGACTTTAAAAGAAGTATTACCCCAATGGACGCCTGCACCGATGCCGATTTCGGTGGTGTATTTGCAAAGTCGACATTTATCGCATAAGGTTCGGGTCTTTGTTGATTGGGTAGCAGAGCTGTTTGCAGGCTGTCCATTGCTTGGGGGTAGTGCGTTGCCGTTGGATCAAAAATGTGAATTTGCCTGTGATCAGAAAAGCAGTCATGAATATACCATTCGTACTTTGGTGGAACAGCATAATATTGCTGAAGCAAGGGCATTAAAGACTTGAGCTAAGCAGGCCTAGTGAGATGGAAAGGATCATAAAGAGCTGCTTATATCACTCATAAATAATAGAAATCAGTTAAATTTGTTTGTTTTTGTTGGTTAAATGATAATAATAATGATTCTTGTTTATTTGTTAAAATATTATGGACAGCCAGATCAGAAAAACTGCTTTAAATATTGCGATAAAGTCAATCTTAATGTGGGGCGTTTTATCAAACAGTGCGCTTGCAGAAGAACAGCCTTTGGCCAAGGAGTCATCTTCAATCTTACCTACGATAAAAGTTACTGCAGAAGAAGATGAAAAAACTGAAGGGAATAAAAGTTTTAAAGCGAACTCATCTCGAAGTTCATCCAAGCTTAAACTTTCTTTAAAAGAAACACCTCAATCAGTCAGTGTGATTACACGAGAACAAATAGAACAGCGAAATCTAAATATTATCGATGATGTCCTTGCTGCTACACCTGGGGTAACGGTCACTAAAAGTGATAGCGAGCGTTCAAATTATTTTGCGAGAGGTTATGCAATTACAAATCGACAAATCGATGGAATGCCAATAGGTGAAAATAGTCCACGTGTAGATAGTTTTTTCTTTGACCGTATTGAGGTTGTGAAGGGTGCGACGGGTTTAACAGGGAGTACTGGAAATCCTTCTGCAACCATTAATATGATTCGTAAGCGACCAACTAAAGAACTGTCGGGTAATGTAGCAACTTCATTTAGTCGTTGGAATAAAATTCGTAATGAGGTTGACGTTTCGATTCCATTATCTGCTGACGGCAGTGTAAGAAGTCGTGTAATGGCAGCCCGGACTGAGGGTGATTCGTATATGGATTACTACTCTCTTGAAACTTTGGCTGCAATGGCAATGGTAGAAGCCGATATTACAGAAAAATTAACCGGCAGTGTTGGCTTCCAGTATCAAGATAATCAGCCCCGTGGTTCGACATGGGGAACAGTACCTTACTGGAATCAAGATGGCTCTCTTGCCAATTTACCAAGAAATTTCAGCTTGGCGAATAGCTGGAACACCATTAGCCAACGAGACAAAACAGCATTTGCCGATTTGACCTATAAATTTGATAACAACTGGATGATCAAGGCTGCTGCCGCGTATTCACTATCCAAAAGTTTTTGGTTAATGTCCTATGGTGGTTCTGGTTTCCCGAATCAACATGACGGAACTGGAGTTGGAGTATGGTCAACAGTCTACCCAACATCAGAGTCTAAAAAAACCAGTTTAGAGCTTTATGCGAGTGGTCCTTTTCAGTTATTTAATCGCGAACATGAACTTATTATTGGTGCTAATGGCTTTGACCGTTCTACAAATAGCCCTTCAGGTCAGCTGAATGGTTTGGCGAGTGGTCAATTGACCTGTACTAAAAAAGTGAATGATGTCACTTTACCTTCTAATAATATTGGTGATACATGCGTGATTAATGATTGGCGTACATGGGATGGCAATGCAACCATTAAACCAGATTATACCGTCACGCCAGCAACCAAAGATGCCAAACAACGTAATTATGGGGTATATAGCACTTTAAAACTCAATGTTACCGATGAATTAAAATTAATTGTAGGCGGACGCTATAGTGATTATTCAGCGACGAATGGAACGAAAAGTGATGTAAAAGCTGATGCATTTACGCCTTACTTTGGAGTGACGTATGATCTTAATGATTTTATAACGGCTTATACCAGTTATACCGATATGTTTAATCCAAGTAGTCAAAAAGACCGTAATAATAGCTTCTTGGAGCCAGAAGTTGGTAAAAGTTATGAAGCAGGTTTGAAAGCAAGTTTGCTAGACAATCAATTGCTGGCAACAGCTGCTGCTTTTTGGTCTAAAAAATCGAATGTTGCCATACTTGATAGTGAAGCAGTCGCTGCGGGTATTAAAACAGATGATGGTGCTGACCCAATGAAAGCATCAGGTGAGGGGTTAAAAATTGAAGGTTTTGAACTCGAAGCTATTGGGCAGATCACACCTAATTGGAATATTACAGCTGGTTATACCTATGTAAACAGCATAAGTTCAGAACAAGTAAGCGCTTCTACCTCTATTCCCCAAAACTTAGCGAAGGTTTATACCAACTTTAAATTACCAGAAGATTTATGGGATGGTGCAAATAAGGTAAATGTAGGGTTTGGGGTAAATTGGCAAAGTGAAGTAAAGCGCAAATGGGGTGGAGCACCATCGAATACAGATGGTTTCATTCGACAAGAAGCATATTTTTTGGCAAACGCCAATATTGGCTATGAATTAAGTAAAGATCTGAGTGCTAATATTCAAGTTACTAATTTATTTGATAAAAAGTACTATCAGGAAATAGGATTTTATAATGGCGTGTATTGGGGAGAACCACGTAATGTAACCTTGTCTTTGCGAGCCAGATTCTAAATCATATATAAGAAAGATGTAGGCGAGCCGTCAACTAAACATTTCAGGCTTTAAAATTGAAAAACACTCGGCGCTAAAACCGAGTGTTTTTATCTTTAAATTTTTATTTATTAGGAACCGTTTCAATGACTTCATCTAGGACATAACGGATACTTGAGCCATCAGCTGGTGGATTCGGGATGTCATATTCTTTAACACGAATGAGGACTTGTTCATTGCTCTTATGCGTAAAACCTTCGATTCCTGCATAGAAATTTTCCCAATCTTTGCTCTTATATATTTTTTGCCCATCTTTATAATCAAGTTGTTTAACTTGTAAGCAATCCATTTGTCCTGCTCCAGCATCACACTTTTGAGTTTTTGGAAAAATCTCAAGATATGAAACTCGGCTAGGCATTTGCTCTGCTCTCGTTTGTGCTGTGACAGATTTATCTTCAGTTGTGGGTTTGGTCTCAGTCTGTTTATTCGCGTCTTTTGAACAAGCTGTTAGCGCAATTATTGTTAATGCTATAAATAAGATTTTTTTCATTTGTTTTCTCAATTATTGAAAAGTCTCATCATAAAAGAAATCATAAGAACTGATGTTAATAAAGTGTTAACTAATTATCATTTTTATTGAGCAATCTAGTATCTTTTTTTAAGATATTGGGTGATATTCCTCACCAATTGAACGTGTTTTATTCCATTGCCACTGGTCATTGTAGAGAATAAATATATAGCGTGAGTAGAAGTATCAATTTCCATACTATCTTCATCCTATCAATTAAATATAAAGCTCAAAGAGCCAAGCGATACACGCTGACTCTCTGAGCAAAATTACGAATAGGGAATTAACTGTATTATTTGGCTGCTTGATTAAATTCTTTAAAATCAGCTTTACGTATTTTGGCGTGAATTCCTTTGGTTTTATCCACTACCTGCGAAACCTCAAAATCTGTGGCTGCACTTAGATAAGCATAAGCAAGCGCTTCATCAATGCCATATTCCTGATTTAAAAAACGGATTGCTTCACGAGTCGACTTTTTCATAGCTTCATCTAAATCCTCATCCAGTCCTGGCGTAATCCAGAATTCTGCATTCTCTGCCAAAGGCTGCACAATTTCTTTACCCGGAATTTTATCTTTGCCTGCTTTTAATAAGGTAAATTTAAGGGTTGCACGAGCGGATGCTTCTAGCGCTGTCAGCGCAACTTCACCATCGCCCTGTGAAAAATGGCTATCGCCTGTATAGAACAGCGCACCGGGAACTTGTATTGGATAGTAAATGGTTGATCCAGCGCCTAACTCGTTGATATCAATATTACCACCATACATTGCAGGCGGGACAGAATGGACAGGCTCAGATGTATTGGCCGCTACTCCCATAATGCCCATGAATGGATAAAGCGGGAAACGAATTGCTTTTCCTGATTCTGTTTTGAGTACACCTTCGTATTCACCTTTGGCGTTCTTTTCTATCGGGGTAAATACTGAAACATTCCCATAGCGTTCTGGGTGAGCAGTAGATGCATTTTCTTGTTTAGGTTTTTTAGGAAATTCACCCACCAGCGCTCCTTTACCATGACGATTGGAAATAACGCCGTAAGGAACACGAGGTTCAACTTTAATGACTTCGACTTTTAAAATATCACCGGGTTGTGCACCTTGAATTTCAATAGGTCCTGTGACGATATGCGGGCCATCCTGATGAAAATCATGTTTTAAATTAGACTTCGTAATTGTTTTTGCTTCATCGAGAATATTTTCAGCTTTTACACCTTTCGACTTAAAATATTTTTCTGCATCACGCCCTTGATCCTCCAACAAGCCTTCATGTGAGACCGTATCAAAGGTCACCACACTTCCTGATGGAACAGCAATAACAGGCTTGGCATCTTTATTGGGTAAATAGCCCCAAGTGATGGTCTGTAACGTCGAAGGCACATAATAATTGCCTTTATAGTCACCATCTTTTAGCTGGACAGGTTTATTTGAGATCTGTTTAAGAATATTAAAACTTTCTGCGTAAACCGTTGATGTCACAAAACTGCTGAGAATGACAAAAGAGAGGAGCGAGCGCTTAAACATAAAACATATCCTAATGAATTTTAAAAAATAACGGATATGTTTAGAGCAAATTTTATGCCACGCTAGAATTTGATTTTATTGGATAATTTAAATGAAAAATGCACTATATTCACACAATAGCTGTCTAATCTAGTGCATTAGCCTCCTAACAAATCAACAGTAACCGATATTCGCCATCTTTTTCAATAGGTGCTCTATGAACACAAGGCAAGACCTGTTGGGTTGGGTGATCTACAGCTAAGCGCCAAAGATGTCCCACACCTAAACTGACCGGTTGTGCATCAGGTGGGGCCTGATAATGCAAATCAAAAAAGTATTCTTGCAAGAAATGCTCAAATTCAGCTTCTGGCCCGTCATGTAATTTTCTGAGCTGTTCTCTAATTTCCGGGATTAAAATTTTTTGCTCAACCTGTTCATTAGGCAGGATTTCGCTAGCAGCCCCATGATAGGTGCATAAAAATGTGTCCGTTGCGATGGGCGAACGATCGACATGATAGGAATAGACATCTGTTGAAATGAAATCCAGTACGTCATCGCGCTGGTAACTTTCAATTAAATTAAGAGTGGGCAAGGCGCCAAGATCAGTCAATAACTGTATATCCTGCAAGATCATTGTTCTAGCTAGGTTTCCTTGTTCTGAAAGGTGTAGTACTAAAAGGTCTTCTGCCGAAACTTCGGTAACATTTTCTTTTAACTGAAGCTGAGTCACGATTTCTTTAAAATCTCCAACCGGATTTCTATGCCAGCAAAGCGCATTCATTTCTCCTTGAAAATGCGTATTAATCAGTTCAGAGAAAGTAGACACCACACCGACTTGCTTGTGATCAGAAAATGTATTGTTCATATCAGCAGTAAAAAAAGAAACCATCCGCAGTAATATACACTGAGTTTTTGAAGATTTTTAATTTAGCTCTTTCATAGCGAGTTAACCTTTGTTCAAGGCCATAATTTTTGGAAATAAAAAAAGAGCTTAAATAAGCTCTCTTTTAGTTCCAACGAACTTATTTACAGCTAAAGTTTTCAGCTTTTTCGCTATCACCTTGACCATTGTAACGGGCAATCAGTGGGTAAGGACAAAGTGGGCGGGTACGGTCTGGTGCCCAGTCTTGAGGAAGCTCAGTATTCACTTGACCACTTGGGTTACCTGCGCCGCGTGCGGTCGCAATGATTTTGTCAGGTGCTTGCCCATATTCCACCCAGTTGACTAAAGCCGTTAATGCATCAAATTGATCGGTCGCAATGCCCTCACGGGTATGGTTCATGCCCGGAACTCTAAAGAAACGTGCAAATTCAGGTGCTGTGCCTTTTGCATCATTTTTATAGTGTTGTAGTAGTTGATCGTACCAATTTTGGGTGTCATCTACAGAGAAAACACCGTCTGCTGTGCCTTGTACCACAATCATTTTTCCACCGTGATTGCGCAGTTTATCCAGATTCAATTCATCAGGTGGCATCATGAATGACATCGAACTTTCGGTGTATACATCATTGGTTGCCGAGAGTTTTGGATAGTCGGTATCGAAGTTAAAATTAAAGGCAAATTGTCTAGAGTTTTGAGTCACGGTTGGGTCGGGTGGAACCTGAAACAGAATGCCGACTGCAACCGGGTCACGTGCTGTTCCCACCGAAGATTCGAATTTCCAGCTTGCCCAGTTACTACCGACTAAACCGGGGTCGAAAGGCTGGGTTGCATAAAGTGCTTGTCCAGCAGAGTTTACAGGGCCGCGGTAAATGTTGGCTAATACATCAATTTGTTCGGTACTTAAACAAGTACCATCTCTTGTGCTTGAGCAAACGGGTACATCTTTGTGAATATCAAAAGCTGTACGGCAAGCCTCAACATCTTGAACAAGTCCATCTGCAACACCGTCTAGAGCATCGCATCGATCTAAAATCGCTTTTGCTAATACTTTACGCTCTGAAAGAGTAAGGGCGGTACTTAGGTCATTTTCATCTGTTGCGACACGACGGAGCTGCTGTGCTGTGTAGAGTTGAGCCGCGGCTGCACGAGGTAAGTGAAAACCCGGTGTGCTTGCCAGGATTCCATCATATTGGTCGCCCAAACGAGTTGCGGCAATCATGGCATGACGGCCACCGTTCGATGTGCCGCCTGCATAGGAGCGATCTGGTAATTTCCCATATGCGGCTTTAATTAGGTTTTTTGCCATAGGCGTGAGTTTGGTAATTGCACCATATCCATAGTTAATTCTGGCTTGAGGATCTAAACCAAACATTGGATTTTGTGAGGCATTATGTCCAGCATCGGAAGAAATAACAGCAAAACCATCATGCAGGGCATTGGTGAGTGGACCACCGCTACCGACCTGACCCGTTGCAGATACTAGGTTACCATCGGTTCCACCATTGCCTTGATAGAGAAAACGGCCGTTCCAGTCAACAGGTAAGCGCATTTCAAAACCAATTTGATAGGTTTGTCCATCGACAGGGCTTACACGTTGATCCATATAACCTTTGACCAAACAATGTGCGCCAATCGGTTTATTGGTGACAGTCAATGTACCTGCTTCTTGAAGGGTAGCTGAGCTAATAACGGTATTGTTGTACTGAAACCCCAGTAAGTCTGAACAGCTTCCTGTCATTTTTACGCCAACAGCAGGAGATAACTGCGGTGGTTTGGTTGTTGAGGGAACCGTTGTGTCATCATTATCACTTCCACAGCCTGCCAAAGCGCCAAGCATGGCAAGTACTAAAGCGGAGTGGGTCAAAATTCGTTTATTGTTGGTGTCATTCATTGATTCATATCCTTATTGAATGAATGGTCGCAATTAATCTAAAACCAGAAAATTAGCTGTGCTTCGTGCAATCATTTTGTTGTTTTGCCAAGCTTCACTTTCGAGATTCAGTACAGTTCTGCCTTGTTTAATGAATCGGCATTTTGTAATGACTTCGCCCACAGCACAGGGCCTTAAAAAATCCATGGTTAAGTTAATGGTAGTAGCTGGTTTACTGTCATTTGCAAGAAATGCAAAAAGCCCCATCACGTCATCAAGCATGGCGCAGATCATGCCGCCTTCAATGGTGCCGCGTGGATTAGTAAAGCTTTCTAGGGCTGTGTAATGGATGGTGAGTTTAGTGTTTTGGTCATTCCAATGGATATTATGTCCACCCAAATGGTGATGAATGGGCGGTAAGTGTTCTAAAATTTTCTGATCCATAATGAAGGGTCCATCCTTTTTGTTGGTGTTATAAAAATGATTATTTCAAGCTGTAGGCATCATAAATAACCGCTTTGCCCAAGCGCATTGCACTACCTACCGCAACGGTCTGGTTAAGCCATGAATATTTGGGTGAGCTGGTTTCAAACTGCATGGTAATTTTGAAATAGTAGTTTTTCGGGTCGACATCTTTGCCTTGAGCAAGCTGTTTTAGTATTTCTGCCGAGCCATGTCGGTAACCTTTGGTTTGAAGATAAATAAGTGCACCGTCATCGGTTTCTAACAGATATCGCGTATCAATAATGGCTAATCCTTTACTGTCGACAATTTGCCAATCTGCGCCATTATTTAAAATGCGGCCTTTAAGTGATTTCCCTGCAAATGTCCCACCTGTAATAGGAATAATTCGGCGTTTACCTGCGTCACTGGTGGTACCTAACTCCCAAACAGGCGCATTTAAATCAACACTAAATTTTGCTAAAGGCTCAAGCTGAATAGGTGGTGGGCTATATTGCGTTTCGGCATGAGTCAGGGCAATCAGACTCATTCCGCAGAGTAGTGTTACAACTTTCTTCATGATGAATTTCCCGAAATAAAAAGAGGTTCTATCAGTGACAGAACCTCTGGTTTTGGATTATTTAAATTTCCATGTGTAGTCGATGTTGATACGGGTTTCGTTTACAGGTTTGATATTGGCTGTAGAGAGCATGTTGTTGTCATAAATGGCGTAGCGCGCACGTAGCCCTAGATTTTTTAACCAGCCACTTTGAATGGTGTAGCCTAAATCAAAGTCTGTTTCGCGTTCTTTTAGATTGGTTCCGCCTAAGTTGGGTGCATAAATATTGTGACCTGTGGTGTAACGGGTCATAAAACGCAAACCCGGCACATAATCTTTGAAGTCATATTCATAACGGAAGCTATAGGCTTTCTCTTTTGGATTTAAAAACTCGCCCGGCCATGTATCAATGAGTAAGCCAGTTTCACCGCCAGTCAAATACGGGAAGGCTGTGTCACCGTGATGTTGGAAGGTTCCAAAAATAAATTTATGGTTTTGATGTTTGAGTTCGAAATGCGCATGATACAGGTCATTATCGACCAAGCCAGCTTTTGCTTGTCCGTCATCTCGGCTGCGGTAGTAACGTAATTGTGAACTCAGATTGGTAGTGTCATTAATTTTATGTTGGTGTAATACACCGACCAGCGTCTGATGATACAGATCATCAACATCCATATAAAAAGCGGTGAGCCTGAATGCTGGATTGAGCTGATAGTTCCCCCCTAAATAATAGAGCCCATCGGTTTCAGCACCTTTGAAACGTCCATTCACCCCTGAAATTTTAATTTTTTCGTAGTCAGTCGAATCACGATGATTCACTTTATCGAGATAGGCCGCTTGTAAGTCGAAGTCTTTAATATCTTTACTGGTGAGTGAAATACCACGATAGGTCTGAGGAAGCAAACGAGCAGGTGAAGCCACTAAAACAGGGTTCATCGGCATGAGCGTACCGATGCGTAGCTCGGTCTGGCTCATTTTCGCTTTTGCTGTAACGCCAATTTCTCCATAAGAGTCAGCAGGTTCATTGGTAACCGTATTTCTGATTAAATTGCCGGTACCTGCATGTTGCGCATCGGCATCCAGCTTAAAGCCGGCCGTTGCAAATATATCCAGCCCAAAACCGACAGTCCCTTCGGTATAACCTGAATTGGCTTTAAGAATAAACCCTTGTGTCCAGTCCTTGGCAGCAGGGTAAGCAGATTGCTCTTGATAGTCACGGTCAAAATAGAAATTTCGCGTGGTGAGTTCTACTGAACTGTTGTCAATAAAATTGCCAGCCCACACTGAACCAGAGAGCATAAGGGTAGAGTACATCCATAATTTCGACATCGCATTTCTTCCTGAAATAATATTTTTTTGTTTTAAACAAGGCATGATTGTTGTGTCTGCCTGATTTGGTTTTTAAATCGAATTATTTTCCGAGCAGTTCTCGGGCCACGATTTCCTTCATAATTTCATTGGTTCCCCCATAAATTTTCTGTACCCGTGCATCCACAAAAAAGCGTGAAATCGGGTATTCCTGCATGTAACCGTAGCCGCCAAAGAGCTGAAGTAACTGATCAATCACTTCACATTGAGTGTCGGTGATAAAGCATTTCAGTGCGGCAACTTGAGTGACACTTAACTGCTGTTGTTGATACAGCGCTGCACATTGATCTACAAAGGCTTGTGCGGCTTTTGCTTTGATTTGCGCGTTTGCGAGCACAAAGCGTGTGTTTTGCATTTGGCTTAACGGTTGTCCAAAAGCTTTACGTTCCAGCACATAGTCTTTAGTAATTTCAATGGCGCCTAAAATTGACCCCAACGCCATCATGGAAATACTCAAACGTTCACGAGGTAACTCTTGCATTAAATAAGCAAAGCCTTGTCCTTCTTCACCTAAACGCTGAGTTGTAGGCACATAAACATCATCAAAAAATAGTTCGGCTGTATCTTGGGCATGCAGCCCGATTTTTTGTAATGAACGGCCTTTTTTAACGCCGTCTAAAGCGGCATCGACTAGTAAAATGGAAATGCCTTTTGCTTTAGCTTGCGGATCAGTTTTCGTCACTAAAACAATCAGGTCGGCATGCAAGCCATTTGATATAAAGGTTTTTGAACCATTAATACGATAATGATCATTTTCTAAAATGGCTTGAGTGCGTATAGCTTGTAGGTCCGAGCCAGCATTCGCTTCGGTCATGGCAATTGCAGTGACGATTTCACCTGTCACCATTTTCGGTAACCAATAGCGTTTTTGCGCTTCAGTTCCAATATTTTGCAGATAAGGGGAAACCAACTCATTTTGCCCGCCAATGGCAACCGCCAAAGATGCAAAACCAGCTTGAGCCGTTTCCTGAACCAGCATGAGTGAGTAGTGCACAGGAGCACCGTACCCTCCATATTCCTCGGGTACATCGACGCACAAAAAGCCATTTTCCCCGAGACGAAGCCATAGCTCACGTGGGATGAGGCCATCGTGTTCCCACTGTACATAATACGGAGCAACCTGTTCTTTTAAGAACCTGCGATAGCTGTCCCGAAATAGTTCAAATTCTGTATCGTGTAGCATGTTGAACCTTTTTTTAGGCAAAAGTGAGGCTAAGGCCCAAACCGAAGTTTGAGCTTCCTTTTTTATTTCAATTGTTTATTGCTTTAAGGTGGGTACCCGAATAATCAGCGGGTTATCAGTCTGCTTTTGATAAAGCTGATCAATGAAAGCGGCGCGACGTTTGGTAATATTGCCTTGATTGAGGTTACCTTTATCGGTGACTTCACCTGCATCGAGTTGAGGCGGCTCGGTCATTAAATAAAGCATTGAGACTGTATTTGAGCTACCAGTCGCATCTTTATTAAAGGTGGTTAAAAATTGGCGGAACCATTGCTGGACTTTAGGGTGCTGTAATATCTCTGCTGGAGAATGTTCGCCCAGCTTAAGACCAGCTTGTTGAGCACAAGCATCTAGTTTTGGAAAAATCAAAAAGCCAGCCGCATTCAGGTTTGAACCTGTAATACAAACATCTTGAACCAGTAAATTACCTTGAATGAGTACTTTGTTGCGTAGTGTGCCCACATTCACAAAAGTACCTGTATTGAGTTTAAAGTCTTCGGCAATTCGTCCGTCATACATCAAGCCTTTGGTCGGATCATTGATATCGACCAAACGAACAGCATCGCCAGTATGGAAAAAGCCTTCATCATCAAACACAGTGCTTTGCTGGTCTGCTTTTAAGCGCCAATAGCCTTTCATGACATGTTTGCCACGAACACAAAATTCTAGTTTGTCACCACATGGAACTAGCTTAATTTCGCATCCCGGAGCAGGGTAACCGATAAAGCCAGCCATTACGCGTGGGCCAGTTGTAAAAGCGCAAGATGGTGCTGTTTCGGTCATGCCCAATCCGCTCATAATGCGGATTTTTTCTCCGCAATGTTGCTGAGCAATTTTATCGAGTCTGTTCCAGCCCGCTTCTGAAAGCGCGGCGCCTGCAAAGAATAAAATTTTAACTTTGGCAAAAAAGCGGTCTCTTAATTCTTCATCTTTTTCTAAAGCTTCGGTGAGTTCTTCCCAACCTTTTGGCACATTTAAATAAACGGTTGGAGAAATTTCTTTCAGATTACGAATGGTTTCATCAAATTTTCCTGCAACGGGTTTGCCGTCATCAATGTAAATGGTACCGCCGTTATAGAGCGCGATGCCGACATTGTGACTGCCGCCAAAAGTATGGTGCCAAGACAGCCAGTCGAGTAGGACAGGCGGCGTTTCTTCAAACTCAGGGAAAGTCTGCAATAACATTTGCTGATTCACACACAACATTAAATGCGTGGTTGGTACAGCTTTAGGCAATTTGGTTGAACCTGACGTAAATAGGAATTTGGCAATTTGGTTTTCATCAAGGGTCTGATAAAACTCTTGAACATTTGAAACAGGCGTATCTAACAACGATTGAAAAGATGTGCAGATCTGATCGCCCACAATCCCTTTATTGGTCACCACTTCAATGTCAGGTGTAATACATGCCTGAATCGCTTTGGCAAAAGCTTGTCCATCGCTGGCATAAACCATACCAGGTGTAAGCACTTCAAACACATGTTTAAGTTTGCCAAAGTCTTGAGAAATCAGAGAGTAGGCAGGGGAAATAGCTGAGAAAGGTACACCTGCCAACATGGCAGCCATAGACAGTGTTAAATGTTCGAGATCATTACCACTTAAAATGACCAGAGGTCTTTCTTGGCTTAACTTACGTTCATGTAATGCCTGAGCAATGTGCCATGCACGTTGTAAAACTTCTGCATAACTCAGTTTAACCCATTCACCTTGAGCATTGCGTTTTGCTGCAAAAATATGGTCGGGCTTGGTTTGTGCAAAATGAATTAACCGATCTGTCAGTTTTTGTGGATACGGTTTTAATTGCTCTTTTGGGCTGATATAGAGCGTGTCATCTTTGTGGTGATAATGAATATCATGTTGCCCTAATTTTACGAACCGTTCGCGGTCTTGTGATTGAGTGGCATTCATTTGCATTTCTTTCACTCCATGGAAAGCGCATCACTGCGCTTTAATTTTTTGCATCATGCAATTTTTATTTAATCTGTTGTTGTCTGCATTAGCCTGACTAAATCGGGTAATGACGTGATTGGGTTTGGATGGTGATCCAGCGTAGTTCGGTAAATTCGGCAACAGAGACTTTACTACCAAAACGTCCGTAACCACTCGATTTTGTTCCGCCAAATGGCATTTGAGCTTCGTCATGTACGGTTGCGCCGTTAATATGACAAATACCCGAATCAATCTGTTGAGCCACTTCCAGTGCTTGCGAAATATTTTGACTAAACACTGCCGAAGAAAGGCCGAACTCGCTGTCATTTGCCAGTGCTACGCCTTCTTCAATGCTTGAAAAACGTTGAACTGTGCATACAGGTCCAAATGATTCTTCGCGGTAAAGCAGCATGTCAGGTTTAATATTGAGTACCAGCGTCGGTTGCATGGTGGTGTCTTCAATATGAATGCCTAAAGGTAAGTCAGCCCCTTTGTTTTGAGCATCTTCCAGCAAATGCTGAATACGGTTTGCAGCACGTCGACTTTCTAAAACACCGAGTACATTGTCTTTTGAAATTGGACTACCTGCCCGAATAGAGCGGGTTTTCTCAATCAGCTTTTCAATAAACTGGTCGGCAATTTTGTCTTGAACCAAAACACGTTCGGTCGACATACAGATTTGACCCTGATTAAAGAACGCTCCAAAAGCGACTGCATTTACGGCTTCATGAATATCAGCTTCATTTAAAACCACGACAGGCGCCTTACCACCCAATTCAAGTAAAACAGGTTTTAAATATTTGGCAGCAGTCTCGGCAATAATTTTTCCGACTTTGGTTGAACCGGTAAAATTAATACGCTTCACGGCTGGGTGAGAGACTAAACGCTCCACGATTTGTGGTGCATCTTCAGCGGCATGCGTAATCACATTCACCACACCTTCGCCAAGACCTGCTTCATGTAACACTTCACCAATCAGACGATGTGTTGCTGGGCAGGCTTCCGATGCTTTTAATACCACTGTGTTTCCGCAAGCCAAAGGCATGGCAAGCGCACGTGTAGCCAAAATGACAGGAGCGTTCCAAGGTGCAATTCCTACAATCACCCCACAAGGAACTCGCACACCCATCGCAAGATTGCCCGGCACATCTGACGGAATCAGACTTCCGTCAATTTGTGTGGTCATTGCTGCGGCTTCACGTAACATGTTGGCAGCAAGATGAACGTTAAACCCATACCATGTTGCAGTTGAACCTGTTTCTTGCATTCCAGTTTCAATGAATTGCTCGGTCTTTTGGTCCATTAAATCGGCTGCTTTTAATAAGCGTAAACGGCGTTCGGTAGGCGAGAGTTTCGACCATACTTTGAAAGCTTGTTGTGCCGAGTCTATTGCACGATCAACATCGTCTAAAGTTGCAGCAGCAGCTTTAGTTGCCACTGATCCATCAATGGGACTAATACGCTCAAAAGTTGCCTGATTTGATGCATCAACAGATTGACCGTGAATAAGTAACTGTACATTTTGCATGGGTTGTGTCCTTACATTGCCATTAGAGAATCAAAAGTTAACCAGTACGTTTATAGCTCTGTAAACCCGGTTTAATTGATTTTTCATCTAAAAATTGTTTCAAACCTTCTTGGCGACCATTTTCTGTATCGCGGTGGATACATTGATCAAGTTTGGCATATAAGTAGTCTTCGTTTTGATCCCAAGTGAGTTCACGACAACGCTTAAATCCATTTTTAGCGGTACGAAGAACCACAGGGTTTTTCTCAAGTAGACAGTTTGCAAGCTCAGTCACTTCTGCTTTTAATTGTTCAAGCGGTACGCTTTTATTTACAAGGCCCATCGTTTCAGCTTCTTTACCACTAAAGGTTTTACCCGTCATGATGTAGTACAAAGAGGCACGGTGACCTACCGTATCTGCCATTGCCTTGCTTACAAGGTTACCTGGTGGGATCCCCCAGTTAATTTCAGATAAACCGAAAGTTGCTTCATCTGCTGCAATCGCAAGGTCACAAGCCACTAAAGGTGAGAAACCGCCTCCAAAGCACCAGCCGTTGACCATAGCAATGGTTGGTTTTGAATACATGCGAAGAAGTTGCCACTGCCAACGGCATGAGTCGCGGCGGATGCGTTCTTGATAAATTTCTGGTTGAGTATCGACTTCACGGAAATATTCCTTTAAGTCCATGCCTGCTGTCCAAGAATCGCCTGCACCTGTCAACACAAGCACACGTGCATTTTGATCAAGTTCTATCGCTTCAAGTACATCAATCATTTCACGGTTGAGTGTTGGGCTCATGGCATTTTTCTTTTCTGGGCGGTTTAGTGTTACCCATGCAATTCCATCTTCAACTTTAACATCTACTGTTTCCCAGCGGTTTTCATAACTCATCTTCATACTCCTTGAATGATTTTTAGCTGTTCTGGGATTTAATTTAATATCAGTCAAACTTACATTCAAGTCTTTTTTATAAAATTTCATAAATATTTCATAATTAATTGTATTCTAATCATTAATTAATTTTATTGATGATTTAATATAAAAATATGTTGATTTTTTAGTAAGTTTAACTGATATTTTTGCTGTGTTTAAACAATAATACACAAAGGGCTAAATGGAACGACTAGTCAATAAGGGATAACACAATGGAAAAGATATTAGGACAGTCTGCAAGGGCAAAAATCACGTTGCTATTATGCTTTGCAATAGCAATTTTTGAAGGTTTTGATCTTCAGTCAATGGGGGTAGCCGCTCCAAGAATGCGGGCTGAGTTTATGCTAGACAATGGCCAGATGGCATGGGCATTTAGTGCTGCAATTTTAGGAACACTACCAGGTGCCATATTAGGTGGTAGATTTGCAGATATTGTCGGGCGTAAGAAAATTCTGATTTTTAGTATTTTACTTTTTGGAATTATGTCTTTGCTAACGGCTTATGCTGCTAACTTTAGTTTGCTGTTACTCATTCGTTTTTGTACTGGTTTAGGAATGGGTGGGGCACTTCCAATGATGATTACACTGGCATCTGAAGCTGTACCTGATAAATATAAAGGAACCGCGGTGAGTATTATGTATAGCGGCATTCCTTTTGGTGGATTACTTACTTCTGTCGTTGCTATGTCGTTGGCAGGTGATGCAGAGTGGCGTCATATTTTCTATATTGGTGGGATTGCACCAATTTTACTCATTCCGTTGATTATGCGCTTTTTACCTGAGTCAAATGATTACCTGCAACGTAAAGATCAAGCGCAAAAAACCACGCCATTTTTGGAAGTTTTATTTGCGAAAGAACGCCGTATGTCGACGATTCAGCTTTGGGTCAGTTTTTTCTGTACGCTGGTGGTGCTGTATTTCCTGTTGAACTGGTTGCCATTGCTGATGGGTGCGCAAGGCCTATCAAAACTACAGGCAAACTATGTGCAGATGGGCTACAACGTGGGTGGAATTTTAGGTTCAATCCTCATGGGTGTCTTACTTGATAAATTACGCATGAGCTTTGTGATTAAGCTGATTTATCTCGGCATTTTATTCTCACTGTGCTGTTTGGCAATATCCCCAACCGTTGCTTTACTTGCACTTTCGGCAGTGGGCTGTGGTTTATTCATTGTGGGCGGACAATCGGCGTTGTATGGTCTGGCTGCCATGTATTATCCAACCGAAATGCGTGGGACCGGAGTGGGGGCAGCGGTTGCAATCGGGCGTATTGGTTCTTTTGCAGGACCTTTAATGGCTGGTTTTTTACTCTCGCTTGGACAAAGTTCGACCATTGTAATTGGTTCAAGCATTCCAGTGATTTTAATTGCAGCGATCTCTGCATTACTTCTTGTCAAAAAACCTAAACAGCCTGTACATTTAATACAAAGCTCAGGTGCTGGCTAAGTTTCAACGAAAGTATGGGGTTCGAGCCTCATACTTTCATTACAGATTTTCTTATGATGATTGAAAGGTTATGGTACGTTCGAATTTAGTTCAAAAAAAAGCAGAAGATGAGCCTAAGTTAAGTTACATGATTGCTCGTGTTGACCGAATTATTAGTAAACATTTAACAGAACATTTAAAAGAGCTTGAAATTACCTTACCGCAATTTACTGCACTTTCTGTTTTAGCTTCAAAAAGTAATTTATCCAATGCCAAGCTTGCTGAGCGCTCTTTTATAAAGCCGCAATCTGCCAACAAAATTTTGCAAGATTTACTGGTGAATGGCTGGATTGAGAAAAAACCTGACCCAACACATGGCCGCCGTATTTTAATTACACTGACAGACAGTGGTATTGATAAGCTAAATAAATGTAATGAAGTGGTTTTGAAAGTTGAAGAAAAAATGCTTGAAGGCATTGATATTAACTTGGCTTATTTAATCCGTAATAACCTCGATATTATGGTCAATAATCTTAAAAATCTTTGATAAAAGGTTGTTTGCAATTTAATTTATTAAACTTAATAGAAATGCTTAAGCACTGATTCACACAGAAAATTTATTTCATTTTGCAAATGAACTTGCTAGCATCGAAGTGACGTTTTTGGTGATGTGTGGCAGCGAATGTCTTCAGGACAACAAGTTTTACTTAAACTAAGAAAAATGATTATTTCAGGGGAGCTTGAAGGCGGTGCCAGAATTGCCGAAATTCCAACTGCCGAGTTACTTGGTGTTTCAAGGCAGCCTGTTCGTATTGCCTTTCGCTTGCTTGAGCAAGAAGGCCTCCTGATTAAAAACCCAACTCGTGGTTACACGGTTCGTGAAATTTCAGAACAACTTGTTCATGATGCGCTTGAAGTGCGTGGTGTGCTGGAAGGATTAGCTGCGAAAACTTTGGCAGAACAAGGCCTAAGCGAAGAGCAGAAAAAGACGCTGCAACATTGCATTCAAGAAACTGAAAAACTCTTTAATGAAACAGACGAGTTTGGCGATGCTGAACTGGAACGTTATCACCATTTTAATGTCATTTTTCATGACACCATTATTGAAGGCGCGCAAAACGTTGCGCTCATCCAAGCCTTAGCAAAAAACAATCAATTGCCAATGGCTTCTGCCCAAGCCATTACCTATGACCAGAACCAAGCTTTGTCAGAATATCGTCGTTTGCACTATGCGCATTTACAGCATTGTTCGATTTTTGATGCGTTGGTACATCGTCAAGCAGGGCGTGCTGAAACGTTAATGCGCGAACACAGTAGTGTGGTGATTTTGGGTGAAACGCTAAGAAATGTTCTCAGCGCTTAAGGTGAAATGTTCCTTTATTTCTGAATAAAGGAACTTAAATATTAAAGCTCAATCACAAGATGTTTAGTTTTTGCACGAGAACAGCAGGGTGTAAATTGGTTGTTCAAAGCATGTTCCTCATCAGTCATAAATAGATCCCGATGATCAGGTGTACCTTCTACAACGCGGGTAATACAGGTCCCACAAATACCTTGTTCACATGAAACCGGGATATCAAAACCATTTGCAATTAATGCCTCAGTAGCAGTTTGCTCTGGTAGTACTTCAATTCGACGGCCCGTACCTTTCACTTCAATCGTGAAAGCTTCATCGTTAGACGTATCTACTTTTTGAGCGACGAAATGCTCTTGATGTAATTGTTCATTATGCCAACCCGCCTGTTCGGCTGAACTCATGACAAACTGCATAAATCCTGTTGGACCGCATACATATAAGTGTCTATCTGGTGAACTCTGACCCAAAACCTCTGCCATATTACCTTCAGTATCTGGTTGGTCTTGAATGTGAAAATGGACTTGGTCACCAAAGTGCTCGGTTAAGTTGCCATAGAAGGCAATCATTCCATGACTACGAACAAAGTAGTGCAATTCGAAAGGTATATTGGCCGACTTAAGCCGATACGCCATCGACAAAATAGGCGTAATACCAATACCACCAGCAAATAAAACTGCTTGTTTGGTTTGAAGATGAATCTCAAATAAATTGCGTGGTTCACCAATCTTTAAATGGTCACCTTCACGATATTCGGTGTGGATGCAACGTGAGCCACCGCGTGAATTGGCATCATGTAAAACACCAATGACATAGCGATGCTTTTCAGTGCAGCAGTTTGAAAGTGAATATTGACGAATTAGACCGTTTTTTAGATGCACATCAATATGTGCACCAGCCTCAAAACTCGGTAGCGCTGTGCCATTTGCCGAGACCAACTCAAAAGCACGAATAGTCGGGGTGAGCTGGTGAATTTTTTGAATAATAACGTCCATGTTCATGCTCCTTTAAATAATCCGAATGTTTGGAAACTTCTGTGCGGATGTTTCAGGAGGTATTTTATTTTCTTCGGCAAGCAGTCGCTCAATCACTTTACGAGACTGTACACCGCCTGCGTCGATGTTGAGCATCAGTAATTTGCGATGTGGATTGTTTAAAATGTTTTGCTGCTGTTGCTCCAGCATTTCTAAATCTTCAGTAAAGATTTTGCCTTGGCCTTCACGAATTTGATCGGTGAGTTCAGCATTATCTGGCTGGAAGTTGCGCGCCATTCCCCAGAAATACCAGTGAGAGGTCTCGGTTTCCGGTGTAATAAAATCAACCACAATTGAGGAAACTTTTTTGTCATTTGGTGCATGGTAACCACCGTGTCCGGCATGCGCTACACCTACTTCAATGTGGACATTACTTGGCGCAAAGAAGTGGCAACGTTGCCAACGGTCAACAGGTACATCATCTGCCAAATGATTGCCGCGAAGGGCCATTTGCCAAAATGGAGGTGCAATTACATTTTCCATGTAGCGTTCGGTAATGACATGATCACCATCAACTTTAGTGACTGGTAATGATTCATCAATTTCTTTTTGTCCGATGCTGCTTGAGTGAACATAGGTCTCGTGGGTTAAATCCATCAGATTATCAACCATCAAACGATAGTCACACTGAATGTGAAATAGGCCTCCGCCATAGCTCCATTCTGGATGCTCTGCCCATTCTAAAGTTGGCAGTTTTGCTTCATCTGCTAAAGCTTTCTCGCCTGGCCATATCCAGATAAAACCGAACTTTTCGACAACTGCATATGCTTTGTTGCAAGGGAAACCATTGACACGTTGAGCTGGCATTGAAACGGTCTTTCCGTCACAACCCATGACTAAGCCATGATATCCACATACGAGGTTGCCATCTTCTACATAGCCAAGTGAAAGTGGGGCACCGCGATGGGGACAAAAATCTTCAACGGCTGCAACTTGGTTTTCTTTACCGCGATAAAAAACAATTTTTTCACCACAAATCGTACGACCTAGTGGTTTGTCTTGGATTTCTTCTGGGCGGCAGGCAACATACCAAGCATTTTTAATAAACATTGTGACGACTCCTTATCACTTATTGGATCCAATTTATAATAAATAAAAATATTGGTCAATTGATAAGCAGTATATTTTGAAAAAATATTGATCTTTAGGTTTGGCTTCTATGTATATTTTCTGATGTTATTAAAGGCTTTTTGTATTTATTTTGAGTTTTTGGGAGAAAAATTTATTGGTTTTTATTTGGATCCATTTTGTATGCTTGAAAGCTGAACTGGATCTCATATTTGGAATTGGGGTAAGTAAAATGGGTAATGTTTTATGGATCCATATTTTTTGTTTTTATTATTATAAATAAATTATACTTATGTTTTTCAGTTGTTTAATTTTGGTTTAATTAAATTTAAAAAATATTGTTGATTTTTTGGATCCAAATATTCAGTATAGAAAAAGAGCAGGATGCTCAAAAACAAATATTCCTCTAGGTCTATGGATACGGATATGCATAAGCACACAATTACTCATATTGGCGATGTCGTATGTGTCTCTTATCCGCATTAGGAGATACACAAATGGAAAGAGACGTTCTCAATGAGATCAATCAAAACAGTATGAGCCGCTACCAGTGGTTCGTCATTTTGATTTGTATTTGTCTCAATATTATTGATGGCTTTGACGTGATGGTAATGGCATTTACCGCTCCATCCGTGTCAGCAGAATGGTCACTTTCAGGTGCACAAATTGGTTTGTTACTCAGTTCCGGCCTGTTTGGAATGGCTGCTGGTTCCATTTTCCTCGCACCTTTGGCCGATAAAATCGGTCGCCGTTTACTTATCTTGGTTTGTCTTGTGATTGCAGGTCTTAGCATGTTGGGCTGTGCTTTTGTACAAAGTCACGGCATGTTGGCAGCACTTCGCTTTATTACTGGAATCGGGGTGGGTGGCATTCTTGCAAGTAGTAATGTATTGGCAAGTGAATATGCCAATGCTCGCTGGCGCAGTCTTGCAGTGAGTTTAATGTCTACAGGTTATGGCATTGGCGCGACCCTTGGCGGAGTGCTATCACTGGCATTGATTGAGCATTTAGGTTGGCGCTCAATCTTTTTAGCAGGTGGCATTACTACCATTGCAATGCTGTTGATCAGTGCCTGGTTATTACCAGAATCTTTAGATTATTTACTCGCAAAACGACCAAAACAGGCACTAGAACGAATTAATGCAGCTGTAAATCGTATGGGGCTTAATGAATTACCAGTTATGCCGCGTTATGAAAAAATCAGTACGCAAAATGGTAGTGAATTGGGCAAACTATTTGCTGGACAACTTGGATTTCAAACACTTTGTTTATGGTTTGCCTTCTTTTTAGTGATGTTTGGCTTTTACTTCGTGATGAGCTGGACACCAAAAATTCTTATTTCAATGGGGATGTCGCCACACCAAGGTGTAAGTACCGGTATTTTAATTAGTATTGGCGGGATTTTCGGGGCAGCCATTATTGGTTTATTGGCATCACGCATGAAAATCTTCTATGCCTTAAGCCTGTTTTTAGGTCTAACCTCGGCATGTGTTTTCCTATTTGTCGCAGTCTCTGCTCAAGTCAGTGTTGCACTCATGGTGGGGTTATTACTTGGCACACTTATTAATGGCTGTGTAGCCGGTTTATATTCGATTTCTCCAACAATTTACGATGCTGAAATCCGTAGTCGTGGCGTGGGCTATGCCATTGGTTTTGGACGAATTGGGGCTATTTTATCGCCAACGGTTGCAGGCATTTTTTTAGATCAAGGGATTGCACCCGCAACGCTGTACGCCTATTACGGTGTGGTGTTTATTTTGGCTATTTTCCTGATTTTAAGTTTGGGCAATGCTTTTTACCGAAGTCAAAAAGAGCAAAGCTATTCGTTTAAAACAGCACCTTAAATCATTAAAAATTAAACAGTTGAGATAAAAAATGAAAAAGACACCATTGTGGGTGGGGGTATGCTTGTGCCCATTATTTAGTCAAGTTGTGCATGCCGAGTTTATTGCAGACAGTAAAGCTGAGCTGACACTACGTAATTTTTACTTTGACCGAGACTATAAAAAAGACCCATATCCCTATACTGCAGCCAGAGATTGGGCACAGGGTCTGATTTTTAAAGGACAGTCTGGTTATAGCGAAGGGACAGTTGGTTTCGGTGTTGATGTGCTGGCAATGGCAGGCTTTAACCTGATGGGTAATCGGGCGGATGACTATGCGCGTAGTGGCTTACTTCAAGTCAATACCGATAATTCGCGTGACGATTATTATGGAAAAATCGGCATTACAGGGAAGGCGAAATTTAGAAAAAATGAGCTTTTTGTGGGAGATCTGGTTCCGCAATTGCCGACCCTATTTTCATCGCCAGCGCGATTGTTTCCGCAGACTTATCGCGGTATTCGCTTTGTTTCAAATGAAATTCCAAATCTTCAACTCGAAGGCTTTTATGTCGACGAAGTACGTCAACGCGACTCGATTCGTTTTACCGATGTTGGCATGGATAATATCAACCATCGTTTTGACAAAGCGGCAACCACCGATTCTTTTTATACCTTGGGAGGAAATTATCAGTTAAAGGATTATCGTCTACGGGCTTATCATGCTGAACTCAAAGACATTTACCAGCAACAGTTTTTGGGTTTTAACGGCAAACAACCTTTAAATGATCAGCTTAACTTTTTAAGTGACGTGCGCTTTTTTAATAGTGACGAAACTGGAAGTAAAAAAATAGGAGAGGTCGATAACCGCCATATCAGTGGCTTATTTGGTTTGAACTATCAAAATCATACGCTTTCTTTGGGTTATATGCAGTCGTTTGGCTCGACGGGTTTGCCGTTTTTATCGGGAACTGAAAGTCCAGTCGTGCTTGATTTTATGAGTTCGGACTATTCAAATAAAGACGAAAAAGTCTATTCGATACGTTATGAATATGACTTTAAAAATGCGCGACTAGGCGATATTTCCTTAAATGGGCTACGTTTTATGACTCGTTATGCAAAAGGCGAAGACATTGATTTGTTGCAATATGGCGATCAGCGTTTTAATGAAGAGTCGATGGAGTTTGATTTGGGTTATAAAATTCCAGAAGGCAAGTTAAAAGGCTTAGGAATGCGGGCTCGGTTTTCTCACTATCGCAACGATATGCCAACCAATATGACTTTCCATGCTGCCAATGAAACACGCTTGAATATTGACTATAGCTTTAAGTTTTAAACAGTAAATATGTTCAAACGGTTTCTAAAAAACTGGAAGCCGTTTCATTGCTGATTAAAATAAGAAGAGGGGTACAGGTCTATATTTTCAATACTTTATGTTTTTTAAGCCGGAGTTTACATTTGCTCTAAATAAATGCTTTTCCCTCATCCATCCCCATAAAAATTTCACATTGTGGCGCTACAACCGCTATGATTTCTAATAAATGAAAATCTCATAATAACAAGTTCCGTGAGAGCAGTTAAAAATGAAAAAAATGACAGTGGTTTTGGTTTGTTTAGCTTCATCATCAACTTATAGTCTAGCTAATGATTCTACGGGCTATATTGGCACAGACGGCATTCAGTATCTTAAAAACGCGCAGATAGCGATGCAAAGTGAAGATTTGTTTATTAGCAAAAAGCTGATCAAGGTTGATTATGTTTATAAAAATTTAAGTAAGCACGATATTACTGAAACCGTGTTATTTCCCTTACCGCGTATCGATAATTTCTTTGAGGCTGATTTTGCCCATACCGAAGCACTGTTAAAAAGTTTTAAGATTATTGTCGATGGTCAACATATAAAACCTGAAATGCATGTACGTACCTTTATTCAAAGGGATGATAAATCGCCGCTGATAGATAGCACCGAGGCATTTCAACAATGTGGCTTTAGTCAGGCAGATATACTCAATCCTTGGGCTAGAAATAACGATGATTATGAATATTATCAAGATAAATTGAGACAATGTAAGCAGCCACAGATACAGAAAATTCTGGCGGGCTTCAACAAAGATGATGTGATCCCGTGGTCATCTCAAGTGATCTATAGCTGGAAGCAGAACTTTAAAGCCAACAGTGTGACTAAAATCTATCATGCATATAAACCTTTGGTTAGTGGTTCTGTCGCGCTCTATCCAGATGAATATAACCAGCAATTCTGTATGGATAAATCATTTAAGCAGGGCTTGAAAAAAGCCAGTGCAGAACATTCACCATTTAGTGCCTTGAGCTATATCCTGACTACAGGTGCAAACTGGGCCAAACCGATAGAAAAATTTAAATTGACAGTTGAGCGTGATCATAACGAGCTGGTGTCTTTCTGTTGGAATGGCAAAGTTGAAAAGATCAGCCTAACCCAGTTCCAGATGGTCAAGCATAACTTTATTCCAGCCCAAGATCTGGATATCATTTTTGTGAGCGTGAAATAGGTTTTTAGTGGATAAAATACCGGGTGAAGTAGGGGGAAGATTATTGTATAAGGATAGTTTTCTTCATTAATCAAACAATTGGATGAAATAAATCTGGGATATATGTCTTTGCTATTCTTTAATTGTGATGTTTATCACATATTTTTTTCGATTGCATAAAGTTTTAATTTATTATTTTTATTTTATAACCTTTTGTTTTTTAATATTTTAAAAGATATCTACATTTTTCGTTACAACCCTTTGATCGACAAACTTTATGTTTATTTGCGATATTCGCTTGCAAACTTAGCAAAGGAATTTGCTTATGGCGTCATTTTATTTATGGAGTTGAGTGCAAGGATTGTGTTTACACCTAGTCCAACAAATAGATAAAGCATTATTTACTATTATTGGGATTAGTCTTTTTATGTATAGTAACGTTGATCCTGAATCATTATTTTAATTACAGAGGAATATTTTTGATAGGGATTACTGCAATTTATTTTTATGGATTGCTTTTGAATCTCTATTGATTTCTAATAAAATCGTTTGGTTAAATCAACAAAAATTGCAACGAATAGCTGCTTTTATTTTAACCTTTTTTGCAATGCCTTTAGCTTATTCGGCAATGATATTTTCTAATTTATTTAGCTGTTTTCCAATTTTAAAATGGAGTTATTTGATGAACAATATAAAAATCAAAGTAAAGGATCAGTTTGAGGCTGAAAATATAGCTCTTGCCTTAATTCGAAAGGCAAATGAGCAGGAAATTCCTTTATTCAAAAGAATAGAGCATATTGAAATTGAAGGTGAGATCCTGCTGCCTAATATGGAACTTTTATATGAGAATCCCAAAGATGGTCGTATCTATCGATTTATAGAGGAAATTTAATAGCCTTATTCAAGGGTTTATCTGTTTAACTGTATAAAAGTCCCATGATCATAAGATGATGGGATTTTTTTCTGTCAAAATTAATTTTTTAAAAGTTTATTGAAGCTGAAATTTAAATAATAAAAATATTGATTGCTGATATTTTAATAAGCATAGATGTTGAAATCATGATTCTTGAAGAAATGCATTAACTGTTAAATTAAAGTGGTTTAAGTGTTATCTTTTTTAATATATATTTTTATATAATAATAATTCTTAATTTGTAGAGCTTTTTAATGATTACATGGATTTGTAAAGCTTGCGGGAAGTATAAAAGGTTTTATCCCGACACCCTGAGGTCAGGACAAATTGTGTACTTCTGCCAGTATGATATACAGGCGGGAAAGGTTAGAAAAATATTTAGAAAGGGAGTGATATTAAAAATTAGAAAAAAAATTCTGACCATTCTAGATCAGGGTATTATATTTTATTATAAAAGCACGCAAGTTTATCCGGCAGATGCACCTGCTAAATTTGTTTATAAAATTTTTGGTGAATGTCGATGTGGCAGAAATTGATGTCTCAATATATAAATTAAACCGTTAAAGAGCTTAGATTGGAAAGGTAAATGAAATTCTTGTTGAATTAAAAGAATATTAAATAACAAGGATTTAATGTGTGCACTAAGATGAATAAAATCTTTTAGCTATAGACAATGCTTAGATAAGGACAAAAAAGTAGAAAGTTTAAGTTTTTCAGTCAGCGGAATAATCATTTCAGAAATATGCTGAGTCAATTCAAATTAAAATGCAGATATAAGACAAGTAACCAGAATGTTAACAATGATGTCTATGTTGCACAAAAATTACACTAATTACATGTAAGGTATCAATCCTTACAAAGTAAAAATAGTTTTTATTTCAAAATAAGAATAGTAGGTTGCATCTTAAAGGAAATAGAAATGCCTCAATATTTACGAATATCTGAAAATATATATAGAAAATTTAAGGAAAATGATCGGTTTACGGATAATAAACAAGATTGTTTGAATCTGATTATCAAACAAATCCGTAAGGAACTTGTCGATACAGATCTTAAGTTAATCTATAACTATATTGATTTTGTTGAAGGATTTGAAGAACCTGTAAAAGATAGACGCATGACTCTGGATATCAGTTTGATCCCGAGCTATAAGCATAAGGACGAATTTGTGTTATGGCTGGCAGGATTTATCGAAAGAATTACTGAAGGCGGGGTGAAACGCTTAGCGCCATTGCATACCGATATCCCACCTGAATTTACCTTTCAAAGTGATCCAAATGTGGTGCTAGATATACGTAACCAGCATAGCGGTGAAAGAATCATTTCATATTTTAGAAGTGATGATTTTGCAGACGAAATCAAGAATATTTGATTTTATTGGATAAAGTGTAGCTCTGTTTAAGTAGAGTGCTCCACCTATCGGGTTTCCTAGAAAATCCTATCCACATAATAGGGTTAAGTCAAAATCTAAAATAACAAAAACGAATTGGAAAATTTTTGGATTGTTCTTGGTCATCATTCAGCTAAAGTATGGCTTTGCTAATGAGGGGTAAAAGGCAACACCAGAGTGTGAAAAGCACAATGTGCAGGCTTTTAGTGGCGTAAAATATTCGGCTAAATTTTATGCCATTCAATGCAACATAACATGATAATATTCATCACTAAAATTAAAAATCGATGGGGCTTGAGAATGAAAAAGACGCTATGTTTGGGGATTGTTTTTATGGCATCAACTTTGACTTGTGCTGCTGATGCGCAATTACCGAGTTCAGAACCTGTTGCGATTGCTTCAGCATCAAGTGATAAAGGCAAAGAATCGTTGATTAAACAATCGGTAAAAAAAGCTGACATTAACGAGGAAGTAGGCACCCAAGCTTTAAAGCTAGGCGGAATTCATCGTAGAGAGGATGCACGAGAGTATCTTGAGTTAAAAAAAGATGCACAACAAAGTCAGCAACAATTACCGGTAGAAAAAGCCAAAGTTAAAAATGTAGCGGAAATTGTGGCAAGTAAATAGTTGTTTGCTATTCCGTGAAGGGGAGCCTACATTGTCTGTGTGTCACAGTGAGGGGAAGCAGGCTATTCAAGTCAATCTTTACCCATTAAATGCCCGGCATGCGTGGAATTATTTTGAAACGTTTATGCTGTGCATTGTAACTCGACAGTTAACTCAAGATTAACGGAAAAGCTGATTTTGGTGTTAATTTCAATAAGTTAGCAGTTTAAAAAATAAAACTATAATACTTATAACTCTTGTTACAACCATTTGATCGACAATTTATAGAAAATTTCCCATAGTCCTATGAACAAGATTATTGGGAGAACTGTTATGGATAAGATTGATAAAATTACAGTCATTGTAAAAGATCAAGAAGAAAATGAGTCTATTGTCGTGGCCCAGTTAAATGATCTCGAAGATCAGGATATTCCGTTTTTTAAGCGGGTAGAACATATTGAGGTTGAGGGACATATTATTCATCCGAATATTGATTGGCTGTTTGAAAATGAAGCAGATGGAAAAATTTATAAACTGGTTGCACCCGTGGATGATCAACGATTTGTTTAAATAACGTCCGTATCATCTCATCTAAAAAACCCACTTATCATCTTGAAATAAGTGGGTTGTGTTGTTGCGCATCATAAAAATTTATCGTTTTTCATGGCTATTTTTATCGTATCAATATTTGCTGCTAGGGTTGGGAGGTAATTTAAATAGCCGACTAACTAGGGTGAGAAGTCTAGGCTTTGTCTAATATAAACATTATCTTCTGGTGTGGATTGATCAGGTAATTGGGTTAAGACCTTTTACAATATCTTTAAATTCTGAGCCATTTAACCAGAAGGATTTCTTCAGGAAAAGTGTGGTCATAATATGCTCTGCATTTTCACTGTCAGGACTTTCGCAAAAAAGTCCATAGCTATTGCCAAGCACGGTATTGTTCTCAATTAGACGAATAAAGTAAGCATGTTGTTCGTCTGCATAACCTAAAATAGCATCACGTTGATTGTTCATTTTTCATGTCTCCACATCAAAAATAATTGAATAAAATCTAACTGCCGAGTAATCAGATATATTTATGAATCAGATCAATAACTTAATTTTTTAAAAAGAATTTTAAAAGATTTAAATCGTTGATTTAAAATATGAATCTGGTTTGTTTTACATCCTTGTCTTAGTTAAACAAGCCAAAATCTGATCTATGGGATTTATTGTTATGCAAAATTAATGAGGCGTCAACTTGAATTTGTAACTTTTTCAAGTTAAATTATTTGAACGCATTTTAGACTTGGCTAAGGGGGAGATATGTCCAAAAAAACGGAATTTGAACATGGTGGGGCTAGAATCAATGCTGGACGTAAGTCACAGTTCAGTGAGCCGACCAAGGTGATCCGTGTACCGGAGTCTCAGGTTGATTTCATCAAAAACTGGTTACTGAATAATGTCAAAACCGGAACACGGTCCGATTTGACGCCCTCGCTGAAAATACAAAATGTACAGGCCAATAATGATCGAATTTACCATATTCCACTTGCCACGGAACGTGTTGCCGCCGGATTTCCATCGCCTGCCCAAGACCATATTGAACAAGCCCTGGATTTAAATCAGTTTTTAATTCGTAATGAAAATTCCACCTTTATCGTTAAGGCAAACTCTCTGTCAATGCTGGATGCAGGCATTGATATTGATGATCCGCTGGTGGTCGATCGTAGTTTGTCTGCCAAATCGGGTGATATTGTGATTGCCTTGATCGACAATGATTTTACCGTGAAGCGTTTAATGGTTGACCATCACTTTAGCCCGCCAAAAGTCTGGCTAAAGGCCGAGAATCCTGACTATCAGGATATTTATATTACAGAAGGGCAAGAGCTGCTGATCTGGGGTGTGGTGACTTATAATCTGAAACCGATGAGATAAGCGGATGAGTCCTCCACAACGTATTTTTGCCTTGATTGATGTGAATAACTGTTATGTCAGTTGTGAGCGGGTATTCAATCCAAAACTGGAAAATCGTCCTGTTGTGGTGCTGTCTAATAACGATGGTTGTGTGGTTTCGCGTTCTTATGAGGCCAAAAAACTCGGGATCAAGATGGCTGCGCCAGTGTTTCAGATTGAGGAGATTATTCGCCGACATCAAGTTGAAGTCTTTTCAAGTAATTATGCCTTGTATGCGGAAATGTCGCGCCGTTTTATGAATATATTGGGTAACTTTGTAGATCCATGCGAGCAGGAAATTTATTCGATTGATGAATGCTTTCTAGAATTGACAGCTTATCAGCACAGCTATGATTTAAATGAATATGCTCAACAGATTCTACGGACCGTAAAACAATGGTTGGGAATGCCGTGTTGTATTGGGATTGGTTATTCCAAAACTCAGGCCAAGCTTGCCAATAACCTGGCCAAAACCCATGCCTGTTTTAATAGTGTCTGTAATATCGTTGCAGAAGACCCATGCGTAATTGAAGACCTGCTGCAACACATGCTGGTAGGAGAAGTGTGGGGTGTCGGACGAAAGATCAGACAACGTCTGGAAAAAATGGGAGTCTACTCGGTACTGGACTTGCTACAGGCTGACCCAAAGATGATGGGAAAATATTTTTCCGTACTGATGGAAAATACCGTAAAGGAGTTACAGGGGCTGGCCTGTCTGCAGATTGAAGACGTGATAGCCGACCGTCAGCAAGTATTGAGTAGCCGTTCTTTTGGGCAGCCGATTGAAGATAAAAATAGCCTAAGCGGAGCATTAACTGAATTTACCTTGCGTGCGGTAGAGCGTTTACGTCAACAAAACTTACTCTGTAAAGCGGTCGGGGTCGGGATTCGTACCAATCGTTTTAATCAAGAAACTTATTACCGTCCTTTTACCGTGGTATATCTGGCGGATTATAGTGATGACCGTCTGGAGATTATGAAAGCAGTCCAGCAAGGTTTAGATCGGATTTATCAGGCAGGACATCGTTATAAAAAAGCCGAAGTCATCTTGCTGGATATTATTCCGCAACATAGTCATGCCGTCGATCTGTTTCATGATACCGATGAACTGGTTGCCCGTCGTCACCTCTCACAGGCCTTTGATGAAATCAATCAGAAATTTGGTCGGGACGCCATGACTTTAGGACGTTTGATTACGCCGCATGGACGAACATGGCGTATGAATCAGAACCATAAATCTCCGAGTTATTTAACCCGCTGGGATGAGCTTCTGAGAGTCATGTGAATCGATCTTGTGGTATCGATCACCTTCATCGGCCGGCTGCATAGGTAAAATGCTTTTAAATGGCCATAGGTTTTAAGCTTTCAGTTGTTGAGGCAAAGCCGCCACCACATGATCAATCGCCAAACGCGTCTTAAGCGGCATATAGGCTAAAGCAGGCCAAACCACGTGAATCGGAAAATGGACACTGGTAAATTCTGCCAATATCTGAACTAAATGACCCTCTTGCAGTTCTTTATGGATGAGCCAGTCCGGTAACCATGCGATACCATAATGCGATAACACCATATCCTTGATTGCTTGCATGTCATTCAGCATAAATTTAGCTTTAGGTTTGACCGTATATTGCTGTTCATCCTGTAATTGCCATTTTTGCAGATGTCCTGAGGAGGCGTAGGCAATAGTTGTGTGGAGCTGTAAATCTTCCAGAGCCTTGACAGGCCCTGATCGTTGAAGATATTCAGGTGTGCTGCACAGTAACATCCGATGCATGCCTAGTTTTCTGGCCACCAGTTGATGACTGTCAGGCAGATTTCCAATCCGGATGGCCAGATCAAAACCCTCTTCAACCAGGTCAACTGTCCGGTCATTAACCGACAGTTCAATCTGTAAATCGGCATGCTGTTGTGCAAAACCTGCCATGAGTGGGGCAACATAAAGCTGTCCAAACAGCACTGGCGCTGAGATTCTTAACAGGCCCGTTGCCGTGATTTTACCTTGATCTAACAAGCTTTCAGCACTGTTTATCTCGGCAAGCGCACGCTGACCATGTTCATAAAATAATGTACCTTCCGCTGTTAAGCTCAGGGTGCGGGTAGTGCGCTTAAATAAATTGACACCTAAACGTTGTTCTAGACGGGCAATACTTTTACTGATTGCGGAGCGGGTAAGATGCAGTTGTTCGGCGGCCTTGCTAAAGCTGCCTGCCTCGACTACTGCCACAAAGATTGCAATGGTATTTAGTTCAGTCTGCATTATTGTAGAATTTTTGGAATCAATTGATTGAAATAGTATCACGACTGGTGATTAAAATTAATAGTAATATAGCTCCATCAAGATATGGAGAACAAAAATGGCAAAAATATTGGTGTTGAAATCAAGCATTATGGGTGATCAATCACAGACTAGCCGTTTGATTGATGCATTTTTAAAACAGCGTATAGAAAACGGTATACAAGATGAAGTCATCATTCGTGATCTGACCACATTGAATTTACCTGTACTGGATGCCGAGATTTTCCATGCTTTGCGTGGTGCCGAAAATACCAGTGCCACGGTCCAGCAGATCGTGCAACTATCAGATGAGCTGATTGCAGAGCTTAAAGCGGCAGACTTATTGTTGATTGGTGCGCCAATGTACAACCTGAATGTACCAACCCAATTGAAAAACTGGTTTGATCTGGTTGCCCGTGCCCGTCATACCTTCCGTTATACCGAAACCTATCCACAAGGCTTGGTAGAAGGCGTAAAAGCGATTGTGATGAGCAGTCGCGGGGGTATCCATCTTGGGCAAATGACCGATGCCGTGACACCTTATCTTCGTTCAGTCTTGGGCCTAATGGGCATTCATGAGGTTGATTTTGTCTATGCGGAAGGACTGGATATTTCGGCATTAAAGACTGATGCCTTGAAAGATGCGCATCTGAAAGCACAACAGATGGCTGTTTAAACGATTTGATCCCCTTGCTGCCGTATTGGCAGAATCGGACAATGTTCCAACTATTGTCCGATTTTTTTTATCTAAAAAAGTCCACAAACGACTAACACAGACTTTAACTTTTAGAGGTGAAACAAAATGCCCTATTGAAATAGAGCATGATGACTTGATGAAATTAACGGATATTTTTCCACCAGGTTTGAAAGACTTGCTGTTGGTTATCAAGTTCAACCAGTTCACCAATCATTGGCGTGGCAAGGCGATAATTGCGAGTTTTTGAATATTCAGAAATACGGATAATCGGTTCATTCCATGCATGTTTGGCTAAGCTGAATTTGGAATGATGTACTGGAAGCATATTGCGTGCATTCAGCTCTTCGGTCGCTTGAGCGACTTCATCCGGATGACAATGTACAGAACGCCAGGCTGCATCATATTGTCCATTTTCCATCAAGGCCCAATCAAAGGGACCATATTTTTTGCCGATCGCTGCAAAATGCTGACCATAACCGCCATCTCCGGTATAGAAAATCTTGTTATTCGGTGACTGGATTACAAATGACACCCATAGATTTTTACCGCCCTCAAAGGCCCGCCTTGAGTCGTGATGCGTAGTTTCAGTGATAATACAAATACCCTCATCAAATTCGATCCGGTCACCCCAATCTTTCTCGATCAGCTTTTCTTTGGGATAGCCCCAATACTCAAAATGTTCTCCAACCCCTAAACCGGTAATCACGTATTTGACCTTATCTTTGAGTTTGATAATGGTGTCGTAGTCCAGATGATCATAGTGATCATGTGAGATCAGTAAATAATCAATATCGGGTAAATCTTCAACCTGATAAATATCGGTTCCTTTATAGGCACGTGTGCCCCATGGAAAAGGCGAGGCTTTGCCGCTCATGACCGGATCAATCAGGAATTTTTTACCCTGCAGCTGCATAAATACCGAGGAATGTCCAAACCAGACCATGACATCATGTTGGGGATTCAGTGTTTTTAGATTGGTTTTAATCGAAGGAATCGGATCAATTGGATTGCGATGGGGAATGGTCTGAATAAAAGTTTTGTAGAGTTCAACAACCATGCTGCAACCTTCACTCATACCTGACTTTTCAATCAGATTGCGGAATTGACCTTGTCGATAATTGGGAGAGTTCTCAATTAATTGTAAACGTTCGCCAGTGGGACTTTTACCAAATAAGGGGTGTTGCGTATAAATAAAACTGCTCACAATAAGCAGCATCACAGCAATGGCAAAAACAATAAGCATAAATGCAGTCAACCATTTCATTTGAGCATTCGATACGACAGTAATAAAAAGTCAAAGCGACAAAATGATGAAATAGACTTGAAAACCGATGAATGAACGATGGCCTATTCTGATTGAAGCCTTGCTTCAAAGCATCAAACCGGTTCTTTTTATCTGGCGCTCTATGGCATGAGAAGAAATGTGATTGAGCAAAAGGAAGCCATTTAGACAGGGTAGGTTTGTGTTAGACTAGCGCACATTACAGGATCGAAAATGACTGTAAATAGAGACAACGAGTAGGTAGCATGATCGGGCAGCAGAGAAACATATTGGCAAGTTTAGGAATAGATGTCTGGATTCCTAGGGAAGTCGTATGTCAAAAAAATACTGCGTCCAGCCTATGGCGGGATCAGGTGCTTGAAGAGCTTCAACAAGTCCCTGCACCGGTATTTGAGCCTGCGCCAGTGGTTCAAGATGTTGAGGTCAAAGCTGTCCAGACAGCGCTGGTTACTGAAATTGAACGTCCTCAACAGGCGGAAGTCGTTGCAGAACCTGTGGTTAAAGAAGCGGTCGTTGAAAAAGAACAGATCGTTGTTAGCACCCAGATCCAGGCATTTGAATTGCAAATGTATGTTCTGGAAAACTGCGCCATTTTATTGGAAAGCAGTCAACTCAACGATGCACAGCGCCAGTTATGGCAAAACATACAAAAGGCCAGACTGGGACAATATGCTGAGTTAAAATGGCCATTTCCTTTGGCGGCTTTTCAGGAAAGTCGAGGACTGTCTTCATATATTCAAGGCTTTCTGGATGCAACCGCCACTGGTAAAAAAATATTATGCTTAGGTCAACTGGACTTTATCCAGCATTCTAATATATTACATTTAGCGAGTTTGGAAGAAATGCTGGCTCAACCTTTACTGAAAAGACGGTTGTGGCAGCTCATGCAATAAAGAGCGGAATTTAATAATGAAGAAAGTCGTTGTATTTAGCCAGATCGACCAGGATGTTATCGCACAGTTACAGCAAGATTATCAGGTGGTGGTACTGAATCCCAAGCTTGGTGATATCAATGAACAAATCCGAACTGAAGTGGCTGATGCCGATGCCATGATTGGTGCAGGGCGCTTACTCAATGAAAGTAATCTGGCACCCGCACAAAAACTCAAAGTGATTTCTACCGTTTCGGTAGGCTACGACAACTATGATGTCGATTATCTGAATCAGAAAAAAATCTGGCTGGCGAATACACCGCATGTATTGACTGAAACCACGGCAGACCTTGCTTTTACTTTATTGCTCAGTGCCGCACGTCAAATTCCCTATCTGGATGCATGGACCAAACAGGGCCAATGGAAACGGACCGTATCGACTGAACAGTTTGGTGTCGATGTTTTTGGTAAAACTCTCGGTATTATTGGTCTGGGAAATATTGGGGCTGCCATTGCCCGTCGCGGTTTTTATGGTTTCAATATGAATATCCTGTACCATAACCGCCGTGAAAAAATTGAAGTTGCACAAGCTTTCAATGCGCAATATCGCGAGCTCGATCAACTGTTACAACAGTCGGATTTTATTGTGGTTGCGGTTGATTTAAATACCGAATCTAAAGCCCTGATTGGTGCGGAACAGTTCGATTTAATGCAGAAACATGTGGTATTCGTCAATATTGCCCGTGGTTCAGTGGTCGATGAAAATGCATTGATCGAGGCCTTGCAGCAAAACAAAATCTTTGCTGCAGGTCTGGATGTTTATACCAAAGAACCTTTGCAAACTTCTCCTTTATTCGACTTACCTAACGCCGTGACTGTGCCACATCTGGGCTCGGCAACCGCAGAGACACGCAAGAAGATGGTGAATCTTGCTTATCAAAACCTGATTGAGGCTTTAGAAGGCCGTACTCCACGTTATCTGGTCAATCCAAAATTCGAATAATTGCTTACAATGCTGAGCATTTGATCGCTGGATTATTGTACTGGACGATCTTTCTAAATTGATGGATATTGCTACACTTGCGCCCTTTGTGACTTCATCTTGGGGTGTCTGGTGTTTGAGAAATTAGCTGAACAAAGTTTAGGGTTAATGGGCTGGGAAATTGATAATCATTGGGATCTGAATATTGATCAATGTGTCATGATTGCAGCCCCGCACACCAGCAACTGGGATGCGCTTTATGCACGTCTGGCCCTAAAAGCCTTAGGGGTTAATGTACGTATCACTATTAAAGACAGTTATATGAAATTACCCTTTGGTCCTTTTGTACGTGCGATGGGCGGAATCGGGATTGACCGTCGTGTCAAGCAGCAAGGTCAGGAGCGCCCAAGTATGGTTCAGCTCATGAGTAATCTGTTTAAGACACATCCTAAATTGGTGATGCTGGTGACCCCTGAAGGAACACGAGCAAAACAGGAACAATGGAAAACCGGTTTCTATCATGTTGCGACCACTGCGGGCGTGCCGATTGCTTTGGCTTATATGGACTATGCCAAGAAAAAGACTGGTGTAGGAAAAATTGTTTATCCAACAGGGGATTATGAAAAAGACATGGCGGAAATCATGGCTTTTTATGCGGGAATTCAAGGTAAATTTCCGGAAAAATTCAGTGTAGACCAGCGTTATATGACAGCGGAATAAATAAGCTGCTTGCAAAAATCATAAAATAAGGCAGGATTTTTCTGCCTTTTATAACACATTGTTGCAAATTTCTCCTTTTTTCAGTGCTATATTAAATTTCTTTATTAAAATCATAGAGAAACCCCTTGAGATCGTTGCTGCTTGCATGTGGCTTACTGGCCACAACTCAATTGAGTCATACAGAGGTGTTTTTGCCGACAGTGACGGCTGGGCAAACGGAAGTACCTGAAATTGGCAGCGGTATCGGTTTACTCGACCAGCAAAAAGAAAAATTTATTGGCGAAAAGGTGTATCGTGAAGTCCATCGTCAAATGCCAACCGTGCAGGATGCATGGCTGGAAGATCAGTTTTTACAAGTTTTCTCAGGTATTTTAAGCCAGACCCAACTGGGCCAGCCGATTGGGCTGGTGATTGTAAAAGATCCTCAAATTAACGCTTTTGCGGTGCCGGGTGGCTTATTTGCCTTAAACACCGGTCTGATTACCTCGGCAAAAAATCTGGATGAAATTGCGGGCGTTATGGCGCATGAGATCGCGCATGTGGCACAGCGACACTACAGTCGTTCACAAGAAGCATTTAAAGGGCAGGGCTTACTGGCATTGGCGGGGATTCTTGTCGGTGCCGCCATTGCCTCTCAGGCAGATAGCAATGCGGGTTCGGCAGTCATGCTGGGAACTCAAGCCGCATTAATGGACAAGCAGTTGAGTTATAGTCGTAATCAGGAACGTGAAGCAGATCGTATCGGTATGCAGTTTATGTATGCTGCGGGCTATAATCCGCAAAGTATGGCGGACTATTTTGAAACTATGCATCGTGCGACCAGTCGGGTTAGCTTTTTACCAGACTTTTGGTTTACCCATCCTTTAACCACTGAGCGTATGAGCGAAGCACGATTGCGGGCGAATCAACTGCCGAATGTTAAATCAAAAATTTATGATCTCGATTTTGAAATTCTAAAACTCTATACCTTGGTTGTGTCTAATCAGGCGACAGAAATCCAGTTACAGGCACTAGCTAACCAGAACAATACTGCAGCACAACTTGCACTCAGCAAATTCTATTTAGAGCGCGGTGATTATACGCAGGCTCAGGAAAATCTGGATCTGGTTAAAACAAGATTAAAAAATCATGTGCTGATTCCTTTGATCCAGACGGATATTTATCTGGGGCAAAATAAAATAGAGCAGGCCAGTAATAGTATTGTTTCAGTACAAAGAACCATGCCTGAAAACCGGGCATTGTCTTATAAACTGGCTGAAGTGTTGATTCGTCAAGGACAGGTCGCGCAGGCACAAGCTTTGGTACAACGTTTTATTCATAAGAACCAAAGAGATATTGAAGGCTGGCAATTATTGCAGCGTGCCACTAATCTGGATAAGAGTTCTTCGCTGCAGGCGATTAATGTGCTGTGCTATCGTGCAGAAGCCGAGTATTGGTCGGGATATGAGGAAAATGCGATTAAATCGATGCTGCATGCCCAGCGCTTGGCAAAAGGAAATCTGGCCATGTCAGCCAAAATTGACTCGCGCCTAAAACAAATGCAAGATGAACGGCGTATGAAAATCTAAAACCAGCTAAGACCCCAAGGAAATTAAAATGATCAAAGGGCAATGTTTGTGTGGTGCGGTGCAGTATCAATATCATGGGGAAATTGAACACAGCATCTTATGTTATTGCATGCATTGCCAGCAGGCTCAAGGTGCAATTGCAGGCTGGAACAGCCCACTTGAGCAAAGTAAATTTGAGCTAATTTGCGGACGTGAGCAACTGAAAGAATATTTTCATACACCTAACAAGGCACGCGTGTTTTGCCAAAACTGTGCCAGTCCGCTTTATTCTTATCGTATTGATTTGCCGAATGTCATCCGTTTACGTCTGGGTACAGTGACGGAAGGTGATATCCCTGCACCGAAAGAAGAATTTTTTCTTGAGCATAAACCAAATTTTATTGAATTAAGATAAGATGGCCTGCGTAAGCAATAGCTGAGCATTTAGAACATTTATGAAAAAGATTTTAGTTTTAATTTGTGCATTAAGTGCAGTGGGGATGAGTTCAGCAGCTTCTGTTGAGCAATATGTAAATGCAGTCGATAAAATTCGTAGTAGCTATGCACAGGATATCCGTAGTTTTTTACGCAGCTTGAATCCCCAAACCTCACAATTTACGCCTGAGCAGCAGGCTAAATATTGCCAGATAAATCAGCGTTATATTCAGGATATGTCGGATGCGATCGAACAAAATCGCTCATCATTACCGGCACAATATGCCAGTATGACCAGACAGGATCTCATCAAGCAGGTTGCAGAATCGAAAGAGATGCAAATGCTCGCGAAATATCATGTTCAGTGTGATTTTAAATAAAACAGCGGCTTTGGGTTCATTGTTGCAATGAATCCAATTTTTGAATTAAATAAATTATATAAAGGGGGGATTAAGCAGATTAGCTTAATTTTGCTTTAATTTTAGCAGATACTTGTGCAGGATCGGCACGCCCGGCTATGATCGGACGTAGAGAATTCATCACCTTACCCATATCTTTCATGCTAGTAGCTTCTTGAGCAGCAATCGTTTGCTCAATGATAGAATCAAGCTCTTCCTCAGTCATAGCTTCTGGTAGAAATTGAGAAATAACCTCAACTTCGGCTTGTTCTTTACTAGCTAAATCATCACGACCAGCGCCTTGAAAGGCTTTGATCGATTCTTTACGTTGTTTAATTTGCTTTTCAATGACCGCAAGAACCTGAGCATCGTCAAGCTCTATGCGCTCATCGACTTCGATTTGCTTAATTGCTGCCTGTACACCACGAATCACCGTTACTGTTGCCATATCTTTGGCACGCATTGAGTTTTTTAACACGTCAGTAATCTGGTTTTTTAAAGTATTCATAGTCTTCAGCAGTCAATCACAAATTAATTAGTAAAGGCGAGTAGTACGTACAGATTCGCGAGTCAATTTCTTTTGATAACGCTTAACTGCAGCAGCTTTTTTACGCTTACGTTCTTGAGTTGGTTTCTCATAGAATTCGCGCTTACGAACGTCAGCTAAAACACCCGCTTTTTCGCATGAACGTTTGAAACGACGGATAGCTACGTCTACTGGTTCGCCTTCTTTCAACTTAACTTGTGGCATGTAAAATCCTCTAAGATAATGGATAAGATCTAACGCACTATGCACTAGATCGCAAGTGAAGGTCAGTATTTTACTCATTTACAACTCAGATCACAAGTCTATAATAGCTCGGATATTATTTTTGATCGTTGTAAAGGCAGTTTAATGATTGTTTTGGGCTTGGAAACTTCGTGTGATGAAACTGGGTTAGCACTCTATGATAGCGAGCTCGGCTTACGTGGACAGGTTCTCTATAGCCAGATCAAACTGCATGCTGAATATGGCGGTGTGGTGCCTGAACTGGCTTCACGTGATCATGTTCGTAAAATGATTCCCTTGATGAATCAACTGCTTGAGCAAAGTGGTGTCACCAAGCAAGAGATTGATGCAGTGGCTTATACCCGTGGCCCAGGTCTGATGGGCGCGCTTATGACGGGTGCGTTATTTGGTCGTACCTTAGCCTTTGCGCTGAATAAGCCTGCGATTGGTGTACACCATATGGAAGGTCATATGCTGGCACCATTACTTTCGGAAACTCCACCGGAATTTCCGTTTGTGGCTTTACTGGTTTCTGGCGGGCATACCCAATTAATGGCGGCTTATGGCATTGGTCAGTATGAATTACTCGGTGAATCAATTGACGATGCTGCGGGTGAAGCCTTTGATAAAGTCGCGAAAATGATGAAGCTACCTTATCCGGGCGGACCGAATATTGCGAAACTGGCGTTACAGGGCGATGCACAAGCTTTTGAATTCCCGCGCCCAATCTTGCATCAAGGTCTGGATTTTTCTTTTAGTGGTCTTAAAACAGCAGTTTCGGTACAACTGAAAAAGCTGGGTGAAGAAAATCGGGATGCTGATGTTGCGGCCTCTTTTCAAGAAGCGGTAGTCGATACACTGGTTAAAAAATCTGTGAAAGCTTTAAAACAAACGGGTTTAAAGCGTTTGGTGATTGCGGGCGGGGTGAGTGCGAATGTTCGTTTGCGTGAGCAATTAGAGACGTCACTGAAAAAGATAAAGGCTCAAGTCTATTATGCCGAGCCTGCGTTGTGTACCGATAACGGTGCCATGATTGCCTTTGCCGGATACCAGCGATTAAAGGCAGGACAGCAGGATGGTTTGGCGGTAACCACCACACCGCGCTGGCCAATGACCGAGTTAAAACCGACCTAAAATGGAACTTATCATTTTTGTGGGTGGGCAAGCTTCAGGTAAATCAACATTCTTTAAGCAATATTTCTCTGACACGCATATTCGTCTCAATCTTGATATGTTGAAAACAAGACATCGTGAGAAAATATTGTTTCAGGCCTGTTTGGACGCAAAACAGAAGGTTGTTGTTGATAATACTAATCCGAGTAAACTAGATCGAAAGATATATGTTCACGATGCAAAAAATGCTCACTTTAAGGTGATCGCTTACTATTTTGATAGTGGTCTGGATGATGCTCTTTTACGGAATGAACAACGTCAAGGTAAGGCGAAAATTCCTAGAGTTGGTGTGATTTCTACGTTTAAAAAGTTAGAAGTCCCTGAGCTTAATGAAGGCTTTGATGAAATTTACAGTGTTTCAATTGATCAAGAAAATGATTTTAATGTGAGCTTGCTGTATCAAAGAGAACAATAATGAGATTTGAAGATTTAGATACCAGACTAAGAAAATATGAGACGGCTTACGATTTTTGTATTCCGCCCGAAAATTATATTGTCGTAAGGTTGGATGGTCGTGGGTTTACACGGTTAACTAAAGAGATCTGGCAATTTGAAGCGCCATTTGATGTACATTTTAGAGATTTAATGGTAGAAACCACAACCCATTTATTACAATGTGGTTTTAATATCGTTTATGGTTATACCCAGAGCGATGAAATTTCTCTTTTATTCCATTACCGTGATGAAAGTTTTAATCGTAAGGAACGCAAAATTCTTTCTATTTTAGCAGGGGAAGCCAGTGCAAAGTTCTCTGTTATGCATGGTCAAATGGCTACTTTTGATGCTCGAGTTTGTGTTTTACCCAATTCGCAATTAGTCGATGACTACTTCCGTTGGAGACAAGAGGATGCTCATCGAAATGCATTAAATGCACATTGTTATTGGATGTTAAGAAAATCAGGCCATGCAGTCGGTGCGGCAACGGAACAAGTTAAGGGATTAAATCGTCAAGAAAAGCATGATTTACTCTTTTCACAGCAGATTAATTTTAATGAACTCCCTGCATGGCAAAAACGTGGTACAGGTGTTTATTGGAAAGATGTTGAAAAAACGGGTCTGAATCCGAAAACTGGTGAAACTACACAAACGACAAGAAGGCAGTTAGTTGCTGATTTTGATTTGCCTTTAAATGAATTCTATAGTGAATTTATACGTCAAAATTTTTTTTGAAAATATTTTTATGAACAAATCGTTCATAATGGAGTTGTAAGTTGAAAATTTCTTATATTTTTACATGTGGCCGATTAGAATCTTTATTTAAGATTCTATGCCTCACTCAAAAAGATGAGGACAAGGTTGCATCAAAAGAAAAAATCGTTGAACAATATCGGAAAGATATCGCGTTAGGTCGACCATTTGAAGAAACTGAACTTTATCAATTAATTGAACAAAGTGAAGAAAAAATTATCATTAATCGCTTAAGTAATATTCTGCGCGAGAAACCGACTCAGCAGAAGAGCAACTTTGATGCGGATGAATATAAGACAGGTGCATGGTCTGAGTTTAATGATTATAAGCTGGCAGTTCGTTTCTCTAATGCGAAAACCGAGTTAAGTGAAAAGCACTTTGCGAAAACTGGCGAATACATGACCAGTCGTGGTATCGCAAAATTGACGGGTTTTAATCCAAGTAACATTAAGAATATGTTGCATCATAAAAGAAGTGTGGTCAGAAAAATGCTAACCACTTTAGAGAAGTTAGCAAGAGAGTATTAATCTTTCAGTTGGATGGTCGATGCAAAATTTTTTTTTGCATCGATACTGCTCAATATTTTTAATGATCAAATAATTTCAATATTTTTTAATAATATATAAATAAAAAGGAATCGATCATGTGGGTGATTAAAGCAGCCAATGGCTGTGCATGGTTAAGTATCATTATAGTTGCCGCAGCAGCAATTTTTTCAATTTATGTTCTCAGTATCCCATGTACAACTGATCGTATCTGTGAAATGCCACCCATTCATTTATTCTTTTTCCTGATGCTGATCGTCTCGATCGTTTGTAATGTAATCGGCATGATATTGTCGGCGATTGCAATGGGGGATGAACCTCCCATTAAAGAATCAGCAAAAGCAGCATTGTTCTTTAATGGGAAAATCATTGCATTTAACTTGGTTGGTACGATGTTCCTATTCGTGATTTTAATAGTGTAGAAAATGATTTAGCTCGTTTGTTTCGAACGATCAGCTTTAGACAACACTGCCAGACATACAAAAATCAACACCATACCCAGCCAGCCAATAGGTGCCAGTTGCTCTCCAACTAATAACACTGCAAATAATGCTGCAACCAGTGGTTCAAATAGGGTTAGTGTGGTGGCGGTACTGGCTGAAATGGTTTTTAGCGCATAACCAAATAATAGGTAGCCGAGAAACATCGGGATCAGCATCATATAACCCACCACATAAAGATTTACCGGTTCATCAAACAGGTTGGTGCCGGTAAAAAATAGGGTCGGTAATAGAATTAAGGCCCCAAAACCGAAAATCAGGCCCATAGAGGCTTTGGAGTCGACGCCGCGATCAATCATCTTTTTTGCAGCCCAGGAATATAGAGAATAGGTCAGGGCAGCGACCAGTCCGAGAATAATACCAATGCTTTTCTGGTCTGTCTCAATGGTATGTATTGATCCTTGAGAATGAGATTCGCCAATGGATAATAGTAAAACGCCGGCGACACCAAAAACGAAACTGATAAACCATTTGCCAGAAAGTGCTTTTTTATCAAAAAACTTTTCCAGTAATGCGGTAAATAAAGGGGCTGAACCGATTGAAACCACGGTGCCAATGGTAATCCCCGCCATACGCATCGATGAATAGAACGCTAATGGGTAAATCGCGACCGAGACCATACCGATCAATAATAATGGATAGTAAGCGCGAATATGGGGTAAGTGGTTGCGAATATCTTTATGGGCGAGTAAGGCTTGTAACAGCCCACCACCACCCATGGCAATTGCGCCGATGGCCAAAGGACTTAAATTCGGTGCATAGGACGCAGCTGTCCCTGTGGTTCCCCATAAAATAGAGGCCACTAACACTGCAATAAAGCCATAATGAGCTTTTATATTGATTGAGCTATTCAATTTGTGATCTCTTGTTCTAATAAACGTTGAGCCATGTGTTTGGCTGCAAATACCTTGTCGCTGGAACTTTCCAAACCTGCGCGGGCAATCGATCCTTCAAGGAGAAAAGAAAGTAGTAATGCCAGTTCTTTGACTCGCTCAGCATCGTGGATTAATTGATTTAAATGGCCGGCTAAAATTGCTTCAATTTCGTCTTTATGGTTTTTGACAGCTAATCGCTCAGGGCTATAAGCTGGAAATTCTGCTGCCGCATTCAATAAGCCACAGCCACGAAAACCGTTTTCATAGGCAAATTCTGCATGATCCTGATAGGCATCAAATACCGCCAGAATTCCATCTAGAGGTGTTTTAATCTGGACTTTTCGTTTTTCATATAAGTCGAGCCATTCCTGATGACGTGCTTCGATATAGCAGGTGATCAGATCTGACTTGGTAGCAAAGTTATTATACAAAGACATTTTCGCCACGTTGGCTTTCTCTGTAATGCTATTGATACCTGTATTACTGATGCCATCGTTATAGAACAGGGTAGATGCTGCATCCAGGATTTTTTGTTTTGCTGATTTCGAACTCATTGTAAAATTTACTTATGTATACCGACCTACCTAATATTAAGTAAAAATTACTTTATTCGCAAGTATGAATCCTTAAACAGACAGCAATTTTTTCAGCGATGAAGCGGCGAGAGAAATCAGAGAGTAGATAAGCCTTTTAATATTTTCAAAGGCTTATCGCTATATTCACTGCTAAATAGAAGGTTTATTGAAATGCTTTCTGGTCTTCGACATCTACATATTCGATATAACCACGGCCCTGAACTGGCTGACCTAGATATTCACCTGTATAAGTGTAGGCGCTGGCATAACCCACACCGTGTCCATAACGGAATGGACTGTCAATTTCCGCAATGATCTCAAGTACCTTTTGACCGGCATTATCTTTGACAGACCAGCTAAATTGTTGTGGCAGACGCATGTTCTTGCCGCTTGGCGAAACATGACGATCAGATTGATAGCGGGTGACCTTGAACTCAACATCTGTATAGACTTTAGCCGGCTTATCGGTATGGCGAACATGCAATGTATAGGCTGCGGGCTGACCCAAAATATCGGCTTTGGTCAGCAGTAATTGCGTGGTCTCGGTTAAGTTAATAATCTGATAAGTAAAGAAATCCAACGGTAATTTATAGGGTTCAGGCAGGAGTTTTTTCACCACGCCATGTGCACCTGTTGCCCGGGCATATTCATAAGTACATAAGCCCTCAGCAGGTGTTTTTTTGCCCTTATACTCAAGTTGGCCTTTAAAGTGAGCCAGTAAACTAAAATGATCGTAAATTGGGGTTTTGATAAACCATGAAATTTGATCGCTGACATCCAGATCAAATTCAAAGCTAAGGCCATGATAAGCCCCTTTGAGCTGAATATTCGGTAATGTGCCTTGAATTGAAACCTCTTCGCCCAATTCAATCAAGGTACCATCTTCCTGAATGTTGGCAGTTTCGGGCATGATATAGGCTTTTAACAGATGTTCATCAACAGCAGCCGTACTGGAAAAGAAGGTTGAGCTTTCTCGTGGATTGCCCAAGGTAATATCATCATGGTCAAAAGCCAGTGCACCAGGCGTACCAAGCAAGATCATAATATTTAAATAACGATGGGGTTCAGGCAATAAAGGAAAGAAAATTCCATAATGTGTCCAGGTATAAAATTTTTCTTCTGTTCTTGGACGAATGATTTCAGGTGTAGAGAACGGAATCGTTGAATATTCTACGGCTTTGTCTAAGGTGCCTTGAGCGAGTAATAAGCTTTTGCCCAAAATTTTGCTGGTCAGGGAAGTTGGTGGCAATTGTTTCTTCATCTTGTTTCCTAAACTCAATCCATGCTGTGCAAGCTAGAGTAGGAGAAACAATTGCCCATGCTAAGCGGAAATAAGGACAAAACCAAAGCTTTAGAGGACAACTCACTATTTAACTTTTTAGGTAATTTTTTCTAAATTTTGTGAACCAATCCAATGTTTTGAGAACTGATATGCGGCACGGCCCGAGCGTTGGCCACGGGCCTGACACCATTTCAAGCTTTCACCGCGTACTAGCTCGCTATATTCTAGATTGGCTTTCACGATATAGTGTTCAACGATTTCTAAATAAAGCTGCTGATCCATAGGATAGAAGGATAGCCACAAGCCAAACCGATCCGAAAGTGAGATTTTTTCTTCAATGGCTTCCTGTGGATGCAGTTCCGTATATTGCGGCACATCGACTTTGCGTACCGGGGTATTCTCATGCATAAATTCAGGCAATAAATGACGGCGGTTACTGGTGGCGTAAATAATAAAATTGCTTGAGCCAGATTGCAGGGAACCATCCAGAACGCTTTTTAGACTGCGATAGTTTTCATCTTCGGCGTTAAAAGCCAGATCATCACAATAGACTATAAATTTCTCAGGTCGCCCTTCAATTAGCTTTTGAATTTTAGGCAAGTCTGACAGATCATCACGTTCAATTTCAATTAAACGTAAACCTTGCGCTGCATATTCGGTAAGCAGGGCACGTACAATCGACGATTTCCCCGTGCCTCGAGAGCCAGTGAGCAATACATCATTGGCCGGCAAGCCATTCAGGAATTGTAAGGTATTCTGGATAATCTTCTCTTTCTGGCGTTCAATCCCTTTTAAATCTTCCAGATACATCTGCTTGGGCTGTTGTATTGCGACCAATTGCTGATTTTCCCATCGAAACGCAATCGCAGAGAAATCAGTCGGCTGTCTTAGTGCAGGAAGAACTTGCTGCAGTTGTGTTAAGACATTCGATAAAGACTGGAGAATAGATTCGGGTAAATCAAGGATCGCCATAAATACAAACCAAACTTAATGATGAATAGTGATACTAACATTGCTATTTCTGAAAGAAAGAAGATCTCATCAGAAATATCGAAATAAATCGATTTTACCCTTGATTGTTACAGCAGCTTTTTGCATTGTATAGGTGCAAGAATTCAAAAAATATGCTGAAAAACAGGATCGCGAATGTTCAATAGAGTTCAGGAAAAAAAGAATACATATCAGTCGCATAGGGTTGATGTGTTGCAAGAACACTTACGGCACGCAAACTCCTATGATGAATGGAAGGAAATTGCACTAAAACTGGACGAGGAATCGGGTCATGAAGTATGGAAATATGACAATGAGTCGCCTTATTTTGATGCAGAAATTTTATCCAAGCGTTATAACCTATTAAAAAAGTATCGCACTCAGCATCGGACACTTGATCTGATTTATGTATTAAGAGAAGGCTTGTCTTATGACTTTGCCAATATTGGTCATCCAATGTTATTTGCGCAAACCTATATCGGAACAAAAAAGATTATTGAAAATTATGTCGAGGAAATGAGTGACTGTTTTCGTTATCTTGCCTCTAGTGAATGTATTACCTTTCAGTTAAAGGAAAAAATCCAGTTTTTTGAAGAATGCCAGAAAGCCTATGGACAGCCAGCCCTGATGTTTTCTGGTGGGGCTACCTTGGGACTGTTTCATACCGGTGTCTGTAAGGCCTTGCTCGAGCAGGATTTAATGCCGCGGGTATTGTCCGGCTCTAGTGCGGGGGCCATCATGACCGGCATGTTAGGCGTCTCTACCTCGGATCAGGTGCCTGACTTGCTCAAAGGAGAGCATTTTTTTAGTGATGCATTCAAGTTCAGGAAAATAAGTGAACTGGTCAAGGGACGTGGCGGTTTCGCCGATGTCATGTATTTAAAACAGTTCCTGATGCAAAACTTGGGCGACGTCACCTTTGCTGAAGCTTATCAGCAGTCCAACCGTCATATTAATATTGTGATTGCACCCTATAACACGGCGCAAAGCCCGCGGATCATGAATGCCTTAACAGCGCCGAATGTGTTGGTATGGAGTGCAGTACTGGCTTCTTGTGCTGTCCCGGTGTTATTTCCACCTGTGCATTTGACCAGTAAACGTTATGACGGGCAGCATACTCCATATCTGGCCAACACCAAATGGGTAGATGGCAGCATGCGCAGCGATTTCCCGCAGGAAAAAATGGCACGGCTGTATAATATTAATTACACCATCGCCAGTCAGGTCAATCCGCACATTGTGCCGTTTATGCAAAGTGATTCTGAACGGTTCCGTAGAGATGTCTTGAGCTGGCCTGAACGGATTGTGCGCCGTCAAGGCAAAGCAATTGCACTGGAAGTGATGGATCTGACACGTAATTATGTGGGAAGCTTTTTCCCGATCCGCCGTGCGCTGGATCACGGCTACGGTATTCTGGGACAACGTTATTATGGTGATGTGAATATCATTGCCAAATACGGTTTACGGCACTATAGCTATATGCTGAAAAATCCACGGCCAAAACTGTTCAAAATCTTGCAGCGAGAAGGTGAGCGGGCAACCTGGCCTAAAGTTTCTGCCATTGAAACTCATGCGCGGATTGGTAAAACCATTGAGCATTGTTTAACATCATTGCGAAAGCAGGAAGAAAAGCAGCAGAATGAGTTTTACTACGTGGATCTGTGATCCCAAGAGTCAACTTGAAAACTTAACTTTAGTGACCAAAACCCAAAGCTATGCCTTTGGGCGTCGTTTATATACTTTTGAAATTAACCAGCAGCAATACTGGCTGAAATTCCACCGTTCAAATACCCATACCGGTTTAAAACAGGCTTTATTAGACGAGCTGGAATTTTACCAGCAGCACGCCGGGCAACACTTTTTGTTACCGCATCAGATCGTTCAGCTTAACCCGTTCACACCCCTATTGGATTGCGATGGTGATGAAATAGGCTTGATCACGCTTGCTGCACAAGATTTTTTTACACCTATGCAGGATTTGAGCAATATTGAAGAGCTACGGCAAAAGTTGCTGAAGGCCTTAGATGCATTAAATGAGTTGCATCAATCGGGCTGGATTCATGGTGATTTAAAGGCAGAACATTTTCGCTTATATGATAATGGTTGCAGGCTAATCGACTTTGAACAGACCGTTAGGATAGGGCAGTCCATCACGACGCTGGATGCAACACCGCATTATATGGCACCAGAATTGTTTCAGGGCGCAGGCAAGAGCGTGCAAAGCGATTTATATGCCCTCGGTATTATTGTTTATGAATGGTTGACCCAAAGCAGATTACACGCCAAAAGCTATCATGATTGGGCAATATTGCATTGTCAGCAACTCCAGATTGAGCTTCCCGAGCACTTACAGTGTTTTTCCCCCGTGTTAAAAGGGTTGCTGGAGAAACATGTTCAACATCGATTTGATTCTGTTGACGCGATAAAAACTCGCCTCAATACGCTAAATTTGCTTTAAAAGTAAACATAACACCTTGATTTGAATATTATATGTTCATTTGAGTGGTTTTTTTAAAAGAAAGACTTGTCATGAACAACGTTTCTCTCTAATATGCATACCCATCGGGGGCGTGGCGAAATTGGTAGACGCACTGGATTTAGGTTCCAGCGCCGCAAGGTGTAAGAGTTCGAGTCTCTTCGCCCCCACCAAATTTAAAAAGCAAGGTTACCTTGCTTTTTTTATGGTTGAGTCTTTTAGGCTTTAATCATGCGGTTATAGAGGATTGGTGTAATGGTAGCATGACGGTCTCCAAAACCGTTCGTCAAGGTTCGAGTCCTTGATCCTCTGCCAAATCTGAAAAGGACTTTTTATAAAGTCCTTTTTTTATGTCTGTTATTTTCTCAGTTGTACATTAAAAAAGCATTAGGTTTCATAGACATGTTTTTTTTATAAAAAGGGCTTGTCATGAGCAAAGTTTCTCTCTAATATACACACCCATCGGGGGCGTGGCGAAATTGGTAGACGCACTGGATTTAGGTTCCAGCGCCGCAAGGTGTAAGAGTTCGAGTCTCTTCGCCCCCACCAAATTTAAAAGAGCAAGGCCATCTTGCTTTTTTTATGGTTAAGCCTGTTAGGCAATAACCATGCCGTTATAGAGGATTGGTGTAATGGTAGCATGACGGTCTCCAAAACCGTTCGTCAAGGTTCGAGTCCTTGATCCTCTGCCAAATAAATAAAAAAGCCCTTGTGAAAACAAGGGCTTTTTTATTGTATCTAATTTCTCAAAAATTAATTCATAAAAAATTATCGGATGATTCAAGCCATTCTATGTATTGATTTTAGAGAAGAAATTTTCAACCTATTGGGATAATTTGTTTACCTTTTTAATCCTATTTTCTCGGGCAGCATTAATTTTTTGATTTGAATTCTATAACTGCTGTTCTACTTTGGACATCAAAAAAAAATTCTGTAGATTCGGTCAAAGGCCTAAAATAGTGATTAATGTTAATTCTTTCATAAAATATTTATTTAGAATAAAAAATAGAGAGTTAAAAAAAATATTTCTTAAAATAAGCGTTAAAAATAATTTACTTTATTGTCATTTTGGCTAATGGCAAAGATTAACACCTTACGGCTTTTTGCGCTTTATGATTGAAAATTATTTTGTCAGCCGTTCTAAATACAGGCTTTTTAAAGCGCCAAGAATTTTGGGCTATCTTGTGGGGTTTTCCGAAAAGAGACAGAATAGATTTGCTCAAGTAACTCTTTTTGTTGTTGGAATAGTCAAGTAATTTTCATGTTCAACTCATCAAATCGAGTGTTGCTGGCTTAAACATCATGGTAATAGATCGAATCAAGTGGAGTGGGTAAATTATGAAACAAGAACAACTTTTCACTGCTTTAAATCATATGCGACAAGCACATATTAAAGGAGGTCCTGCATCACTGGAATTACGATTAGATCGTTTAGCCCGCACCAAACAGCTTTTACTTGATTCTCGCCATGAATTGCTTGAAGCCATCAGTAATGATTTTGGTCATCGTAATAATTATCAGAGTTTAATGGCAGATGTTTTGTCTTCAGTAGCGGCGATAGATAAGGCCAGTGCATCTCTTCAAGAATGGATGAAAAGTGAAACAGTTTCAGCCCCAGTTCAAGGCATGAAAACTGAAATACAATATCAGCCCTTAGGTGTGGTTGGAATTATCAGTCCCTGGAATTTTCCTTTAAATCTTGCTTTTAGCCCTTTAGCGAGTGTTTTTGCTGCAGGTAACAGGGCAATGCTGAAGCCATCTGAATTAACGCCACGTACTAGCGAGTTATTGGCTCAACTGGTGCCTCAATATTTTTCTGATACCGAGCTGTATGTCGTAACCGGAGATGCCGATGTAGGACAGGCATTTAGCCGCCTTGCATTTGATCATCTGGTTTTTACAGGAAGTACCAATGTTGGGCGTCATATTATGCGTGCTGCAGCTGAGAATTTGGTCCCTGTTACTTTGGAGTTAGGCGGAAAATCTCCTGTAGTAATCTATAAAGATGCTGATATACAAACTGCAGCAGAGCGTATTCTGACGATTAAAACGTTTAACTCTGGTCAAATTTGCCTATCTCCAGATTATTTAATGTTGCCTGAGGCTGCTGAGTCTGCTTTTATCGAATATGCCCAACGGTTTATTGGACAAATTTTTCCAAGTTTTCATGATAATGATGATTATACTTCTATTGTGAGTGACCGGCATTTTGAACGACTCTTGGCTTTAATTGAGGATGCTAAAGCAAAAGGAGCGACGATTGTTCCTTTAAAGCAACGTACTGATGAAGCTATAAGTGATGCTCAGACCCGAAAAATTGTTCCTGTCCTCATTTTAAATGCTACAGATGAAATGCTGGTTATGCAGGAAGAAATCTTTGGGCCATTGTTGCCGATTAAAACCTATCGTGATTTTGAAGATGTCATGATTTATATTAATGAACAACCTAGACCTCTGGCTGCCTATTATTTCGGAGAAGATCCGGCGGCGCAGGAATACTTTGCAGCACATACTGTTTCTGGGGGATTGGTGATCAATGATGTGATGACTCACGTTATTGTGGATGATTTGCCATTTGGTGGTGTGGGAGCTTCCGGTATGGGAGCGTATCACGGTATTCATGGTTTTAGACGTTTTAGTCATGCGAAAGCTGTTGTGGTGCAAAATACACAAGGTGAATCTAACTTGCGTCTACGTGCTCCTTATGAGGAAAAGCTAAAAGCAACAGAAGCTTTGTTACCTTAATATAAAAAAGCCCTTGTGAAAACAAGGGCTTTTTTATTTGTCTGTGATATGTCCTTATCTCATCTCTCTTTTAAAAAGCGTATGATCATTTATAAAACTTGTGTTCAAATTGAAATGCAGGCGATTCGACCAGTACTGTCAGCAATTTTTATAGATTTGAAAAATTTAAAATGACGATTTCCCACTGAACAGAATGGATAGGTAAAAAGACTTTATTTTTATTACTATTGTAATTATTTATTCACTATAGTAAATTAAATTCATGGTGGATGATTCATTCTAGAGGAATTTTTTGCCCAGTTTTTAAGTTAATGTGAAGAGATATAAAATGTTAGACATTCGTATGTCACGTCCGGATGAGGGCGCTAAGGTAGTCGCAATCTGGAAAAGTTCGGTCGATGCAACTCACCAGTTTCTTAAGCCTGAAGATCGTCTTGAAATTGAAAAAGAGGTGATCGGCTTTTTTTCGGAGACACCGGTATGGGTTGCTGTAAATCCGGATGATCAACCGCTGGGCTTTATGTTCTTGCATGAAGGGCATATGGAAGCATTGTTCATTGATGCCATAGCCCGTGGACAAGGCGTTGGAAAGTTTTTGGTGTCCCATGCTTTAACCTTATATCCTAATCTCACCATTGATGTGAATGAGCAGAACCAGCAGGCAATTGGGTTTTATCAACATCTCGGATTTCAGGTAACAGGACGCTCAGAACTTGATAGTCAAGGCCGAGCCTATCCATTATTGCATCTTGCGTTTAAACCCAAGGCTTAATGCTATTTTTATTAAATTATTGATATTGGATTAGCTGAATGGGGGAAAAGCTGGTTTTGACCATTCATTGCTAACTCTGTTTCTGGCTAAAACTCACCATATAAATACAAGGTTGTTGATTATCAGGATTGGTTAATTGGCAATCTGCAGGTTGAGTGAGTGCGATGCAATCTCCAGTTTCCAGATGAAAGCGTTGTGTATCAACTTGAATATCAAGTTGTCCGCTTAATACCCAAATGGTTTGACCATTCAGGTGCTGGTATGCGCTTGCAGGAATGCTGAATTGTCCTGCCGGTGGAACTTCGACTTTAATCATTTCCGGATTTGCGCCTGCGGGCGAGATTGACCAGCGGGTAAGTCCTAATTGTGTGTCTGTCCAATAGTGTTGTTGCGATTTTTTAGAGACCAATACAGGTATATTTTGGCTGAGTTCAGCTTCTGCAAACAATTTGGATAGGGTAATACCCAAGGCACTGGCCAAACGACTGAGGATGGCTGCACTGGGACTGGACGCCCCGCGCTCAACCTTGCTGATCATGGCTTGGCTGACACCTGAATATTGCGCTAATTCAGCAACCGTCCATCCCTTACTTTTTCTTTGCTTCAGCAGTAAACGAGCGATTTCAGTATCAAGTATTTGACTGTCAGCTTTTTCAACCATCATATGAACCTTTAATTTCTGATCGGCATATTATGCGATAGAAATGAGTTGGATGTAGTACGCAATCCCGATATTAATGCTCTTGATTGAAATTTTTAGTTAATCGATTTAATGATGTTTCGCTCAGGGTCTTTGGTATGGCTTTCTAATGATAAAAATTTTTCACATTGTCACTGTCAATGAATAAATTGCTAAAAAACAGCTCATTTTTTGCTTAATTTTAAATTTTGTATGGCAATTAGTTTTTGAATAATAGAGTAAGCAACCTGAATATACCTGGCGTCATGCTATTTGCATTTGGTTTCAGGTTGATGAAAGTGGTCAAAAAAAGACTTGCATAATGAAAGTTAGCTCAGCCGAAAATTGGTCTGGCTAGGGAAAATTTAATAATTAAGGAATAAGAAATGTTGCTATTGTGCATGGTTCAGCAAGGACAGCGTCATTGGGATGAGGTGATACATGAAGATCATCAAGATCGTTCTCAAAATAAGGATCCAATCGCATGATGATTATCCGCTATATTGAGCAAAAAGATATTCATGATCTTTACCGCTTAGCACAAAAAGCAGGCTTTGGTTTAACCTCCTTACAACCTGATATGGAAATGCTGGCTGCCCGTATTGATCGGGCCGTAAAAACGGTACAGGGCAAATTAGATAAATCGGAGCAGGGCTATTTATTTGTACTGGAAGATACCGAACTGGATAAAGTGGTCGGTGTTTGTGGTATTGAGGTGGCACTTGGTTTAAAAGAGCCTTGGTATAATTTCCATGTCGGGACACAAGTTCATTCCTCCGAGCCTTTGAATGTGTATAAAGCGCTGCCGACCTTGTATCTCAGTAATAACCATACCAACTGTAGTGAGCTGTGTACTTTATTCCTCGATCCTGATTATCGCTTAAATAAAAATGGCAAATTTCTGTCCAAAGTCCGTTTTTTATTTCTGTCCGCCTTTAGACAATATTTTGAAGAAACCATTGTTGCCGAAATGCGTGGTTTTTCGGATGAAAATGGGCGTTCACCCTTTTGGGATGCAGTCGGTCATAGATTCTTTGATATGGACTTTACCAAAGCGGATTATCTCAGTGGGACTGGCAAAAAGGCATTTATTGCAGAATTGATGCCGCGCCATCCACTTTATGTCGATATGCTGCCTGATGAAGCCAAAGCCGTGATTGGTGCCGTACATCCGAATACTGTTCCTGCATATAACCTCCTGATTGAAGAGGGGCTGCGTTATAAGGGTTATGTCGATATCTTTGATGGGGGCGCAACCTTACAGGCTGATATCGAAAATTTAAGGGCGATTAAGGACAGTCATGTGGTGCAGGTACAGATTGAGCCATCTGATGTGGTTTCGGGAGATGATGAGCCGTATATCGTTGCTAATGATGATTATGATAATTATCGCGCAATCCTGATTTATAACCCTCCACATCATGATCTGGTGAAATTGACCGAAGAGCAGGCCCGTCAGCTGCATATCAAAAATAATGACTCGGTTCGGGTGTTAAATATCAATGTTCATCATAAACATTAAAAAATGACTTTTCGCATATTGCAGCATCTTTAAGCGTGAATTTTATTTGATTTATATTGTATTTTTTATGAGCTTAATCTATAGATATGAAATTTTAAGTTCTGTACAGTAAAGGCTTATAACGATTATTTACATAAAAAATCTCCTTATAATTAAATATATTTCACGTTTAATTGCTTGTAAATTGAGCAGGAAGATGTGAGTTCACCTTCAAGAGACAAGGGAATAGGATATGATGCTTGCGCCTAAAGGACTTTTGGCGAATAACAATAGATTTTAGTGCCCTGATAACGCATACATGAAAAAGCATGATTGGTGAGGTGAATACGACTTAATACATTCATTTTAAAATAATTTTATTGAACGAAATGGAATTTTTATATTAAAGCAGTTTAAAAATATTATATTTTTATCAAGTGCTTATAACGGTTGTTGTAAGTTGGAGTAAGGATTACATGAGTCAAAATAAAGAAAAGCAACTTCAGGATGAAGACCTGCCCGGGAACCTGCAGGATGAGGAAAAGTTACAGCGTTCTTTGACCAATCGTCATATTCAAATGATTGCGATTGGTGGTGCAATTGGTACCGGTTTATTTATGGGTTCTGGCAAAACCTTAAGTGTTTCGGGTACTTCCATTGTTTTAACTTATTTAATTATCGGCTTTTTCTTTTTCTTTGTAATGCGGGCAATGGGTGAACTATTGCTGGCCAATACCAATTTTAAAACCTTTGCCGATTTTGCAACCGCTTATATCGGTCCTTGGGCTGGCTTTTTCCTAGGCTGGTCGTATTGGGGCAACTGGATTATTACCGCCATTGCAGATGTGATCGTGATTGGGGGGTATATGCAGTTCTGGTACCCCGATATACCGGTCTGGATTCCTGCATTTACCTCGCTGGCGATTTTGACGATTTTGAACTTTGTCGCGGTTCGAATGTTTGGCGAGCTGGAATTCTGGTTTTCTCTCATTAAGGTCTCTGCCATTATCCTGTTTATCCTTGCAGGGATATATCTGATTAGTACAGGCTTTACTTCTCCAAGTGGCGTCAAAGCATCGATGAGTCATGTATTTGAAACTGAATCGATGTTTCCTTATGGCCTCACTGGCTTCTTGGCTGGCTTTCAGATCGCAATCTTCGCCTTTGTCGGGATTGAGCTGGTCGGCACCACAGCCGCTGAAACCAAAGATCCGCATAAATCACTGCCTAAAGCCATTAACTCTATTCCGTTTCGTATCCTGTTGTTTTATGTCGGCGCATTGGTCTGTATTATTGCGGTCACTTCTTGGGCAAAAATTTCACCAGAAAAAAGTCCATTTGTTGAGATGTTCTCTTTGATTGGCTTACCGATTGCGGCGGGTCTGGTCAATTTTGTGGTGGCAACTTCGGCGCTTTCTTCAGCCAATAGCGGTATTTTTGCGACCAGTCGTATGCTCTACGGTTTGTCTCTGGATAATGATGCGCCTAAAAGCTTTAGTAAGTTATCGAAAAGAAAAGTGCCTATTCGCGGTTTGGTTTTCTCTATGGCTTGCGTCACCATCGGCACTTCAATTTTATTTATTGTACCGAATGTCATGACAGCGTTTACCATCATTTCAGCGCTGACTTCGATCTTATGTGTCTTTACCTTTATACTGATTATTCTTTCTTATATTTGCTATCGTAAGAAGTTTCCTGAGTTGCATCAGCAATCTAAGTTTAAAATGCCGGGTGGTCTGTTTATGGCCTGGTTTACCATGTCATTTTTAGTATTTACCATCGTTATTCTGGCCCTGGATCATGATACCTTGATTGCCTTGGCAGTTTCACCCATCTGGTTTTTGGGCCTGTTTATTGCCTATCGCCGTAAAAAGAAAAAGATGCTGGAGCTGGACCTGCTAAAAGCCAGACCTATGGACTATGTTTGAGCAGGATTGCGCAGTTGCGATAAAATCTGACCCAGTTTAAAAAAAAAAGCAGAGCCGAGGCTCTGCTTTTTATGGCATCCGTTTTTAGATTTTGCTGATCAAATCGTTGATCTGTTTTGCTTGTTCAGCTGCATTACCTGTGTAGGTTGCAGGCGTAAGCTCAGCAAGGCGAGTACGTTCGTCTTCTGGAACTTGAGCAAGTTCATCACCTTTCACGAAGTTGACCATCATGTCACGTGTCATGGCTTGACCACGAGTCAGGGCTTTTAATTTCTCGTATGGCTTTTCAACGTTATAGCGGCGCATCACCGTTTGAATCGGTTCTGCAAGAACTTCTTGTGCCTGGTTCAAATCTTCATTTAAACGTGCAGCATTGAGTTCAAGTTTACCTACACCTTTTAAGCAAGCATCAAAAGCAATCAAGCTTTGTGCAAAACCAACACCCATATTACGTAATACGGTTGAGTCGGTTAAGTCACGCTGCCAGCGAGAAACAGGAAGCTTTTCACCAAGGTGGCCCAATACCGCATTGGCAATACCCAAGTTACCTTCAGAGTTTTCAAAGTCAATTGGGTTGACTTTATGTGGCATGGTTGAAGAACCTACTTCGCCATCTTTTAACTTCTGTTTGAAGTAACCGAGAGAGATATAACCCCAAACGTCACGGTTAAAGTCGATCAGAATCGTATTAAAGCGACGTAATGCATCAAACAATTCAGCCATGTAGTCATGTGGCTCGATTTGCGTGGTGTATGGGTTAAATGCCAAGCCTAAAGACTCAACAAATGCTTGTGCATGCGCAGCCCAGTCAATTTCAGGGTAAGCAGAGAGGTGAGCGTTGTAGTTACCGACTGCACCATTGATTTTGCCTAGTAACTCAACATTTTCAAATTGCTTGATTTGACGTGCTAAACGGTAAGCAACGTTTGCCATTTCTTTACCCAATGTAGTTGGGCTTGCTGTTTGACCGTGAGTACGAGACAACATTGGCTGTTCAGCATGAGTGGTTGCCAAAGCCGAGATTGAAGTAAGAAGCTGCTTCATGCTTGCCACGAGAACTTCACGGCCATTTTTCAACATTAATGCATGAGACAGGTTATTGATGTCTTCTGATGTGCACGCAAAGTGAATAAACTCGCCTGCATTTTTCAATTCATCAATGTTGGCAATTTTTTCTTTAAGGAAATATTCAACCGCTTTTACATCATGGTTGGTGGTGCGTTCGATTTCTTTAATGCGATTTGCATCTTCTTCAGAGAAGTTGCTAACAATCGCATCGAGCGCGGCATTGGTTTCATTTGAAAATGGCGCAACTTCGATGATTTCTGCACGATTTGCAAGTGCTTGTAACCAACGCACTTCAACCGTGACACGAGCGTGGATTAAACCAAACTCAGACAAAAAAGGGCGTAGGGCATCGCATTTGCTAGCGTAACGTCCATCAAGTGGCGAGAGTGCGGTTAAAGCATTCATACAGATTCCTTAATTTTGGAATAAACATAAAAATAAAATCGTTGGCATATCGGCTATACCACCTGATACTGCAAACGAGCGAGAGCTTGAATATCTTGCAATAACTTGCGTTTACTAAAGATCATACTCCACGAGCTGCCGCCGGACTGTTTCCATAAATGGGCCAGCTGCAAGCCTGTAAACAGGCAAGCGCGAATACGGTTAGTATGATTAATATCTTTAAAGGCTTCCGCATTACCACGGACTAAAATGCGCGGATTAATTTGGCCCGCAGTTTCAACATAGGTTTGTGCGAGATTGGCAATAATGCTGGGATGCAAATAATTATTATCAAAAAAGGAGAGTTGTTTTAGGATTTTCTGTTGGGCTGTTTCAATGATTTTAACGTATTCAGGATTGCCGTAGACTTTCTTTTCCAGCTGCAATAAGGCCATTGCATAGGACATTGGCAGTTTAGCGGTCGACATTTTGGGAACACGGGATTTGGGTGCCGTATTAAAGGGCTGGGTAATGCAGCCTTCTAATGTTTTTAAGCCAAGGGAAATATCGGCCAGCTGATTAAAGAAATCGAGGGTTTGCGTGGCATTATTGGCCGTCGGTCGAATATTCAGACTGGCCTTGATGAGCAGTTCGAAATAAAAGTTACCACTATCGCCAATACTTTGCTGTCCAGCCATCGCCGTCATATGCGTCAGCTGGGTTGCCTGGAACACCGCTGCCAATGCCAAAGCACGGTTTTGTCTGACATTCAACGCTTGCGTGTGCTGAAAGGGTAACTCGACCATGCTTCGCTTCCAATTTCCTTAAATAAAATCCGGTTCAGGTGCATTGGTATGGTGAATCACACCACCGCCTAAGCAAACCTCTCCTGAGTAGAACACCACGCTTTGCCCTGGTGTTACAGCGCGTTGCGGTTCATCAAATTCAACACGAATACCATTTTCAGTGTGTTCATCGCGGTAAATTGTACATGCCTGATCAGGTTGACGATAACGGGTTTTTGCTGTGCAGCGGAATCCAGCCGATGGAATGTCCTGTTCGCCAGCCACCCAGTCAATCGTCTCGCTCCAGAGCTGTGTGCTTTGCATCAACGGATGTTCATGTCCTTGTCCAATCACCAGTCGGTTATTGGCAATATCTTTATGGAGTACGAACCATGCACCTTCTTGTACACCTTTCATCCCACCGATACCGATACCACCACGTTGACCCAGCGTATAGTACATCAAGCCGTGATGTTCACCAACTTCTTTACCTGATTCCAAAACAATTTTTCCAGCTTGCGCAGGTAAGTATTGTTTAAGGAAGTCAGTAAAGCGACGCTCACCAATAAAACAGATACCCGTTGAGTCTTTCTTCTTGGCAGTTGCTAAATTAAGCTGTTCTGCAATACGACGAACTTCCGGTTTTTCGATTTCACCGACAGGGAACAGGGTCTTGTTAATTTCACGGCCATGAACTGCATGCAGGAAATAGGTCTGGTCTTTATTGTTATCGACACCACGAAGTAAGGGTGCGTAAGTTTCGCCACGGGAATTTTGCATGCTTGCGCCACGGCGTGCATAGTGACCTGTTGCAATGAAATCTGCACCTAGGGTCATGGCATGGTCGAGGAACGCACGGAATTTAATTTCTTTATTACACAGAATATCCGGATTGGGGGTACGACCTGCAGCATATTCAGCCAGAAAGTGCTCAAAGACACGATCCCAATATTCCATGGCAAAGTTGGCCGTATGTAATTTGATGCCGATTTTATCTGCAACGGCTTGAGCATCTGCCAGATCTTCAAGTGCAGTGCAGTATTCCGTACCATCATCTTCTTCCCAGTTTTTCATGAAAAGACCTTCAACCTGATATCCTTGTTGAAGTAATAATGCGGCAGAAACAGAGGAATCTACACCACCAGACATACCGACGATGACACGTTGTTGCATCTAATTAAGCGTCCAAATGAGAAGTTAATGAGGGAGAGAAAGGGTGCTCATAAATAAGCGATAAAGGATATTTCTTGCCAGCAAGGGCATCTTCAACAGCTTTTAAAACCAGTGGACTGCGCGCACGTGCTGATTCTTGTAGCTCATCCAGATTCATCCAGACTGCAGCAACAATACCTGTATCCAGTTGCGCATTTTCTTCAACTGACGTCACATGCGCCAGAAAGCAAAAACGGTAGTAGGTACGATCTGGAAACATCGGTGGGGTATAGGTATAGATCCCAAGCAGGTGATCGATTTCAACGTGATGACCTGTTTCTTCTAAGGTCTCACGGATCGCTGCCTGCACAATGGTTTCATCACATTCTACATGACCTGCAGGTTGATTAAACACGGTATGTACAAAGCCTTCACTGTGCTCTTCAACAAACAGAAAGCGTCCGTCTTTTTCGACTACAGTGGCGACTGTGACATGAGGTGTCCAAGCGGTCATAGAAAGCACCATGGTTTTAAAAAATGTATTCTACAAAATTTGAGAGTTTTTGGCTATGGTGGCTGAATCATAGATTGAGCCACTCACTACTTTTATTTTTGTTTAAGTTTACTATTGATAAATTTTTGTAGTTCTTTTGCTGATTGGCATGCTGGATCATCCTCTCCATATTTACAACTGTAATTAAGAACATTTAAAGCTTTTTTATAGTTAGGTTCAGTATTTTCCTCAGAAATTAATTGGTCTGCAAACATGGTACATCCCCAAGGGTCGCGCCAGTCGCAGGTTTTCTCAAATGTTGAAAAAATACACTTTTTTTGTTCAGCGGTTAAGTGTTCTGTAAAATTCAACATTCCAGCAGCCCTGTTGGTACAACCTGAGGCAACACCGAGTTCACAACTTCTTTGAAATAATTGTTCGGCTGGAAGTTTATAATTCGCTTCTTGTAATGATAAGGCTGAAAAGTAACAAGCAACGGCGTCATTTTTTAAACATAATTGATAACATTTTGATTGATTATCTTCACAAGCATTTGTTGTGCTATCAGAAGTGCTCGGAAATAATGTTTGTATTATAGGAGAGGAGCTGGCTGGGCATTTCTGTAAATTATTTCTAAAAACTTCTTGGTTTTCTATATCGTTTGCTATGGTAGCGTATGAGGAGGTATTAGTAGATGAGGACAATGAACTATTTAATTTATCATTTTCTGATTGAGTGGGGGAGCAAGCGGATAAAATGCAACAATTGCCTATAAAAAAACTTATATATGTTTTTTTCATAAAATTTAACTTTCCATAATTTATATAAATACTCATTTCTGATAAAATATTCCTCTATATTATTGTAATTTATTCTATTTGTGTTCCTCTATTCATATATTAATCCAGTCTAAAAACTGGTTGGCTTCCTGAGAAAGTTCTTTTTGTGGATTAATAATGGCATAGTATTGAAATTTTGGTGTTGCTGCGAGATCAAAAAGCTGGATCAGGGTACCCTCCTGAATTTGTTTTTTGACTAAAGATTCCCGGCCTAATGCGACTCCCAAACTATTCGCCGCTGCGTTATATAATAAGGATAGATCTTCAAAACGATGACCGTTGTTCGGTTCAGGGCAATCTAGACCTGCATGTTTAAACCAAGGCTCCCACGGTTCAAGATAGCTTCTCAATAAAGTACAGCTTTTAAGAGAAGCTATGGTTTTAATATTGTGGTTATAGGCATAAGAAGGTGAGCATACAGGAAAAATTTGATCTCTAGTAATCTGCCGCGACAACATGCGTGGATAAACCCCTGTACCGTAACGAATATCAAAATCTACATTGGATATCTCATAGTTTAGCTGGGATTTGGTGATATCAATTGCGATTTCTACATGAGGATATTGTTCTAGAAACAAGCGTATCTGGGGGAGTAAATAGTGATTTGCAAATGTTGGAGGAGATGAAATGGTAATCTTTTTCTTACTTTGTGCAGATGAATGAGGACTGCCCAAATGATCTAATGCAATCAGCGCTTGTTTGACTGAAAGGTAATAGGCTGCACCTGAGGTGCTTAATATAATTTTTCTAGTTGTTCTTTCAAATAGTTTTATTTTTAAAAAATCTTCAAGTGTCTGAACCCGATGCGAAATAGTACTTCTGGTTACATTCAATTCTTCTGCCGCTTTTGTAAATGAATGATTCCTGACCACAGAATCAAAGGCCTGAATGAGATGTAGAGAAGGGATACGTGACTGCATTATTGTCCAAAAAAATTAAACAATCACGAGTATAGATATCACATATATAATAATTTTAATAGTTTAGTCTGCATGTATCCAACAATTTTTTTGTTTGATAAGCCCGCCGAAATACGCTTCGTATTGATGTTAGCTAAAGGATAAGCAGATGATAAATAAGAGTAATGAAATATTAAAATTAAACGATGACGATAATATTGCAATCGCAAGAGTTGCCCTATATGCCGGTCAAGATATTTCAGCAGATTTAAAAGCAGTGAATGATATTCCCGCTGCTCACAAGATTGCAGTTAAAACGATATTAAAAGATCAACCTATATTTCGATATGGACAGATTATTGGTTTTGCGAGTCAGGATATTGCTGTAGGAGAGCATGTTCATACCCATAATCTAGCCATGGCAAGTTTTGATCGGGACTATGCATTCAGTAGCAATGTTAAACTGGTTGAAACCATTCAACAGCGGACTTTTTGGGGTATCAAGCGTGCTGATGGCCGAGTTGCTACACGGAATTATATTGGTGTCATTAGTACGGTAAATTGTTCAGCAACAGTTGTGAAAAAAATCGCACAATATTTTGATCAGAGCGAAATACTTAAAAATTATCCCAATATTGATGGCGTTGTGGCGTTATCGCACAGTTTTGGCTGCTGTATCGATCACCATGGAGAAGGTTTGCAGCAATTAAGAAGAACGATTAAAGGTTATATGGAGCATGCGAATTTTGCAGGTGTGCTGATCGTGGGGCTGGGATGTGAAGCCAATCAGCTCAAACCATTATTGGCAGCAAGAGAACAAGGCATTACCCAGAACGTACAGCATTTAATCATGCAGGAACAAGGGGGAACCCAAAAAACGATTGATAAGGGCATTGAGTTGGTGGCAGGGATGTTGACAGAAGCCAATCATGTGCAGAGAGAAGCTTTACCCTTATCACATTTATGTGTTGCCTTACAGTGCGGCGGATCAGATGGTTACTCGGGTATTACGGCGAATCCAGCCTTAGGTGTTGCAGTAGATCATCTGGTCAGGCATGGTGGCACAGCCATTCTATCTGAAACTCCGGAAATCTATGGTGCAGAGCATCTTTTGACTCAACGGGCGATTAATGCTGAGATTGGAGAAAAACTCGTTTCTTTAATTCACTCCTGGGAAAATTATGCAGAGAGAGAAAAAGGTAGTATTGATAATAATCCGACGCCAGGGAATAAGGCGGGCGGCTTAACAACAATTTTAGAAAAGTCACTTGGAGCTGTCGCAAAAAGTGGTTCAACACCTCTAAAGGGGGTGTACAAATATGCAGAACCGATTGATACAACGGGATTGGTTTTCATGGATGCACCAGGTTATGACCCAATGGGGGCGACAGGGCAAATTGCCAGTGGTGCTAATCTGGTCGCATTTACCACTGGGCGTGGTTCATGTTTTGGAGCTAAACCAGTACCTTCAATAAAAATCGCAACGAATAGCAGAATGTATGAGCACATGCTTGATGATATGGATATTAACTGTGGAAACATCATGGATGGCATATCAACCGTAGAAGAAAAAGGACTGGAAATATTTGAAATGTTAATTCGCGTGGCCTCAGGTGCGCAAAGTAAGAGTGAAGGGCTAGGGATAGGAGGAGAAGAATTTGTGCCATGGATGATTGGGGCGCAGATGTAAACTGTCTTATGGAAAAAATTTAGAAAAATATTGTCATTGAACAAGATGGAGATTGTGAAATGGAAATAAAAAGAATCATTGATAAGGTGCCTGGTGGAATGATGCTCATTCCTCTCTTATTGGGTGCAACTATACATACCTTCGCGCCTAATACGGCCGAGTATTTTGGTTCATTTACCAAAGGATTGATTACTGGAGCAGTACCCATTTTAGCTGTATGGACGTTTTGTCTCGGTGCTTCCATTAATTTAAAGGCCACAGGAACAGTCGTGCGTAAAGCCAGTATCTTAATCGGCGCCAAAATTGGTATTGCCTGTATTATTGCTTTTATTCTTGGGCAATATATGTTGCCAACGGAGATGCTGACGGGTACTTTTTTTGCAGGATTTTCTATTTTGGCCTTGGTGGTGGCATTTGACATGACCAATGCGGGATTATTTTCATCTTTAACCTCGCAATACGGCAGTAAAGAAGAGGCTGCGGCTGGTGCTTTAATTGGCATTGAATCTGGCCCCTTATTTACCATGCTGATACTTGGCTCTGCCGGCGTAGCATCTTTTCATCCTGCCCATTTGGCTGGTGTGGTATTACCTTTTTTATTTGGTTTTATGCTAGGGAATCTGGACGAAAATCTTAGAAACTTTTTTGCCCCAGCCGCCAAGGTGATGATTCCTTTCTTTGGTTTTGCATTAGGAAACAGTATTGATTTCAGCTTGATTCTAGAGACGGGTATTCCTGGTGTAATTTTGGGGGGCAGTGTTGTTATGATTTCAGCTTTGGTATTAATACCTGCCGATATTTTATTGGCTAAGGGAAATGGTGTGGCAGGCGTTGCAGCTTCGAGTACAGCTGGTTCTGCCGCAGCCACTCCGATGTTGATTGCACAAGTTGCACCTCAGTTTAAAGACGTAGCACCTGCTGCGACGACATTAATTGCGACATGTGTCGTTATATCCGCTATTTTGGTACCTTTATTAACTTCGATATGGGCAAAACATTTTGCATGGAAAATTGATGTTAAGAGAAAAACAAAGCAGGATTCTCTTTCTCTTGAAGTCTTAGAAAAAGAAATATCCAGTGGATAATGTTTAATAAATATCGTACAGTCTGGCCCTTCACGGGGGGCTAGACTGTACTTTATTTACTTAGATGTTTTCTCATCTGAAAGCGTGTTAAAAAGATGGTCACTTAATCAGGCGAATTTAAATAATTATCCTTCACTTTCACATAGTGACGTGCCGAGTAAGGTAAAAACTCCATTTCTTTTTCAGTCAGTGCACGCACTTGTTGGACAGGACTGCCGACATAGAGATAACCGCTTTTTAATACTTTACGTGGCGGAACAAGACTACCGGCACCGATCATTACATCATCTTCAATGATGACGTCATCTAACACGACGGTATTAATCCCGATCAAGACGCGATTACCAATGGTGCAGCCATGTAAAGTTACATGATGCCCAACCGTTACATCTTCTCCAATGACCAGTGGAGAACCATTCGGTTTAGATTGATTCTTATGGCTGACATGCAACATACAATGATCCTGTACGTTACTGTTTTTGCCAATCTGAATTGAATTTACATCACCGCGAATCACGGCAAAAGGCCAGACTGACACATTTTCAGCGAGTTTAACATCACCTACAACAACCGACATGTCATCGATATAACAACTTGAATCAACATCTGGTTTCTGGTCGAGATAGGGACGAATGTTCTTTTGCATAGCAGCGTTCGCTTGAAAATTTAGGAGAATTATAAAATAAAAAAGCATTCATACCCAAGAGCATGAATGCTTAATTTAACGATTCTAAAATTTAGAACAAGTTACTGAAGAACATTTTGATATGGTCAATCATACGTGCAAAGAAGCCAGCTTCTTCAACTGGTTTCAATGCGACCAATGGTTTTTCTGCAATCACTTTACCATCCAGACTTGCAACCAGTTTACCTACCACTTGGCCTTTAGCTAAAGGTGCATTGAGTTTAGGCTGAACCACAAGCTGAGTTTTGATTTTGTCTGCCTGGCCTTTTGGCATGGTCACATTGAAGTTTTCTGCTAAGCCAATTTGAACATCCTCTTGTTTACCGAACCAAACTTTAGCCTTGGCAAGAACCTGGTTGGCTGGTTGGACATTAGCAGTTTCAAAGTTTGAAAAGCCCCAGGCTAAAAGCGTACGTGTCTGATCGGCACGTTCATTCATGCTTGGTGTTCCGAAAATCACTGAAATTAAACGCATTGGACCGCGTTTACTTGACGTGGTCAAGCAGAAGCCCGCTTCATTGGTATGACCTGTTTTTAAACCATCTACACTTGGATCGGTATAAAGCAGGGCATTACGGTTGCCTTGTTTGATGCCATTAAAAGCAAATTCTTTTTCTGAATAAATCGGATAGTATTTAGAACTGTCTTTAATGATGTGTTGGGCAAGAATTGCCATATCTTTAGCAGTTGAATAATGACCTTCAGCTGGCATACCGGTTGAGTTGATAAAGTGAGTGTTCACCATACCAACACGTTTTGCTTCCTGGTTCATCATATGGGCAAAGGTCCCTTCATTGCCCGCGATATGTTCAGCCATTGCTTTAGAAGCATCGTTTCCTGACTGGATAATAATACCACGCAACATTTCTAAAACTGTTGCAGTACCATTCAGTGGAACATACATACATGATTCAGAGCTGCTACCACGACACCACGCAGATTCATTCATGCGTACCTGTTCGTTTTCAGTCAATTCACCCTTTAAAAGTTTCTGCTCAATGATGTAGCTTGTCATCATTTTTGTCATCGAAGCAGGTGCCAGTTTTTCATTTTCGTTTTTGGCAGCGAGAATCTGTCCGGTCTCGTAATCCATTAATACATAGGATTTATTATTTAATTCTGGTGGAGCGGATAGGACAGTTGCTGCATATGAAAAGCTTGGCAAAAGTAATAATGCAGCAAGAGCGCTTTTGTGAGTCATTCTAGGTGGTTCCAATATCTTGTATGAAGCAGACGAGCCTAGCATTTTAGGATAAAGCAAAGCCGACTTCTACGGGGGAAATCGGCTTTTTCATACAGTATTGTAACCTGAACCTTAATTGTTCATCTTATTTAGAATAATAATTACGAACGTCATCGCAAATTTGACGGTTATCACTGTCAGAAGCTGCTTTTGCATCATTACGTGCTTCTTTTAAAGCTTCTTTAAAATCTTTACCTTTTACGCGTTTATTCAGGCTTTCAACCGCGTTGGCATCGTTATTCAAATAGGCTTTAACCAGGTTGTCATAAGCTTTATTAAATTTTAGATCTTTGCCAATCAGGCTTGGACAAATTTCAGAAAGCACATAGATCGCGGCAAGCTCTTGCTTGGTAACGCTATCTGAAGTTGGAGTCACTTCAATCTTTTCTGCTTCTGTAGATTTTTTATCTGCCGCAAATGCCGTAGGAGCTAGAGCGCTAGAAGCGATGAGAAATGATAAACCTAGTGTTTTAAAAACATTTTTCTTCATAATAAATCAAACTCAGAACAAGACTTAAAGAATTTGAATAACTTATAGCATAGAAGCCAGTAAAAAAATGTATGTTTGCTGTAGGAAACGTGGAGAAAGTGTGGGTTTAAATTTTCAGAATTTAAAATTCTTCAATACTTTTAACTGGTTTTTTGATTTCAAAAGTCTTGTGGTGGGTCTTTTTTTCAGGGTGAAAGGAGGGGATGATGTGTTGAGTTGAATAGAAATGGTGTGATTTTAAATCATTTTAATTTAAAACCACACGGATATACGAAAGCCAGATTAGCCTTCGAAATTCAAGACTTCTTCACATACCACTTTTTGCTCAGCCTTGTCGACTTCTGCCGCTGCTTCATGGGCATCTTTTAACAGGCTTTTAAATTCAGCATCTTTTTGCAAACTTTCAAGCGAAGCTGATTTGTCAGAATAGTTGCTTAAATAGGTGCCGACCATTTTTTTGATGTTCTGATCAAATTTGGCATTTTTCCCAATCAGAGCTGGACACATCTCAATCAGTACCTGTGCATTGGCAATGTCATCTTTAATGAGGGCATCTGCTTCTTTCACTGAAACCGTTTCATCTGCAAAGACAACAGGTGCTGTAAAAAGCGTGAAACTCACCCCAAAAACTTTAATAAAATTAGATAAATGTCTCATGGCTGCGTAAATTTTTAATACTAAGAAGCCATAAATATATATAATTCAAGGAATAATTCAATTGAAAAAACTGCTTAGTAACATTGAAGAGAATTGATTTTAGTGAATATTTTAATAGCAAACGATGATGGTGTGTTCGCACCCGGTCTACAAGCTTTGGCTCAAGCATTAAAACCTTTAGGTCGTGTGGTTGTGGTTGCGCCTGAAAGTGAACGTAGTGGTTATTCAAGTGCATTAACGCTGGACCGTCCTTTACGTCCTGTACAGATTGCTGAAGATGTCTGGGCGGTCAATGGTACGCCAGCAGATTGTGTCTATTTGTCCATGAATGGCTTATTTGATTTTGAATTTGATCTGGTGGTCAGCGGAATCAATAGTGGTGCGAATCTGGGCGATGATGTTTTATATTCTGGTACGGTTGGTGCGGCTTTTGAAGGGCGGTTAATGAAGCACCCTGCGATTGCCGTTTCACTGGCGGGCGCCAATGTACGAGCCTACGAGCATCCTGAACATTATGCCAAAGCAGCGCAATGGGTTCATGACTTCATTGCCAAAGGCTTGCCGGTTTTACCGCCGCGACATATCTTTAATATTAATATTCCGGATGTTGAGCAAATTCAAGGGGCTCAAGTGACCTACCAAGGCCGCCGGGCACAATCCAAACCGATCAGCAGTCATGTTGACCCGCGTGGACGTCAGGTGTACTGGATTGGATTGGCGGGTGAAGCCGTTACCGATCCGCAACCTGTCTCGGATTATGTCCAGTCAGATTTTTTTGCAGTCTCAAATGGTTATGTCAGTATTACCCCGATCCAGATGGATGCGACGAACTATACCGTATTGGAAAATTTACATGCGCATGTAAATGGTTAAGGGTATGAATGTTATAACTTTGTGAATAAAGAAAGTGAGAACTCGTTTTTTCTCACTTTTTTGATACTCTTAGCGCAAATAAATTGAGGTTTTTTCGATGAGGGCGAAGATGCACTTAAACCATGTCTCGGTTTTTCTATCACAGAAAATGATTAAAACAATCGTTTTGTCTATGGCGGTTGCGACAGTGGCAGTTATGACAGGGTGTGCATCAAAACCGCAAGTCAATGGTGGAGCACGTCATACGCTGCCAGCACCAAACTATTACACGGTGCGTTCAGGCGATACCCTAAGCGGGATTTCAAATCGTTATGGTTTGAACTATCTGAATGTGGCTGCACTGAATGATATCGCACCGCCTTATCGTATTTATGTCAATCAGTCATTGCGCTTAAAAGGCTCGGCTGCCCAGCGTACAACATCGACGCAAGCCATGGCACAAACCGCACCAATCCAGCGTCAAAGTATTAATTTACCAAGCCAGCAACCCGTCGCACCAAAACCACAACCAGTGGTACCACGTCCGGTAGTGCCGACCGTACCGGTTAATCCGTCATCTTCGACTGTGGCTTCAAGCCTGCGTTGGGTGAAACCATCAAATGGTGCCGTCATTCAAACCTTTAATCTGGCGAGTAATGTCAAAGGTACACGCTATGGTGGAAATGTGGGCGATCCGATTTTTGCAGCTGCAAACGGGCAGGTGGTCTATGCGGCGGATGGCTTAAAAGAATATGGCAACCTGGTATTGGTTAAACATATTGATGGCTACATCACAGCCTATGCCCATAACAGCAAGATGCTGGTGAAAAGCGGTGATAATGTGACAGCAGGACAGAAAATTGCAGAAATGGGTTCTTCTGGCGCGTCGCAAGTCATGCTGGAATTCCAGGTTCGTTTAGATGGCAAACCTGTGAACCCGAGCACAGTTTTACCAAATTAACTAAAGATTATTAATAAACTTTCAATAATTTATTAATAATTCCCCTAGTCTATAAATAGACTTCCTTGTATACTTAATTTGATTGCTTTCATTAGAACAATAAGCATATTAATAAATTAAGTTGAGAGGGAAGTCTATGCTAGATCAATTGCGTGCAATGGGGGTCTTTGCTTGTGTCGTCGAAAAAAGTTCTTTCAGTGGTGCAGCAAGAGAACTTGGAATTACCACCAGTGCGGTCAGTCAACAAATCCGTTCTTTAGAACAAGAAATGGATGTCACCTTACTTCATCGTTCCACCCGAAAACTCAGTCTCACTGAAGCTGGACAGGCATTTTTCCTCAGTTGTCAGGAAATGTTGGCCGCAGCTGAGCGAGGCAAAATCCGCATTAATGAATTACGTGATGATCTGGTGGGCGATTTGCGTATTGCTACCACACCTGAACTCGGTGCCTTGCACGTTATTCCTGCATTATCGCACTGGATGTCGGCACATAAAGGGCTGGCGATTCATTTTGAAGCAGACCATCGTTATATTGACCTGATCGAAGAACGTATTGATATTGCGATACGCATGAGCTTGAAGATGGAAGATCAGCAATTGTCTGCTGTGCCTTTAGCGCGGGTAGATCAGGTTCTGGTTGCATCTCCAAGTTATCTGAATCAGGCGCAACCAATCACCCGTCCTGAAGACTTGCGTAACCATGAATTACTGCCGATAACCCTCATGCAAAATTATCAACATTTTACCTTCCGTCACGGGATCAGTGGCGATGTGGTGAATGTGGATATGAAAACACGTTTAGGTACCAATAATGTTTTTGTCGCCAAGGCGTTATGTCAACAAGGGCATGGCATAGCACGTATCCTGTATATGGATATTCAGAAAGAACTGATCAATGGATCGTTGGTTGAGGTTCTGCCAGATTGGCAACTACCATCTTATACCTTGCATGCTTTAACCTCTAAACGCGAACAATATCCAATGAAGGTGCATCGCTGTATTGATGCTTTGAAGCAATATTTTGCCCAGTTACCGGGGGGGCGCTCTTTACAGGGTGTTGCCTAAGTCAAAAGGCCATGTTCCTCGGAACATGGCCTTTTTCTTTATCTGCTTTTCTTTTTACGCATCGATTTTAGCGTTTTTGCCTCAGCAGTGTTTTCTTCACTTGCTTTGGCTTTTGCTTCTACCTCATCTTTCTTGGTTTTTTTGCGCTTTTTCTTTTTCTTTGGCTCATCCTCTTCTACAGCTTCACCGTCTTCAATGGCTTGCCAGTACTCAAGCTGTTCCATGACTGCAGCATAAATCGAATTTTTGCTGTAGCGACCTTTTTTATCCAGCGTACCTACTGGGCGCGCCATTAGAATTTCTAAGGCCTGGTCAATGGTGTCAATCGCGTGCACATGGAAGAGTCCCGCTTTGACGGCTTCACTCACGTCCTGACGTAACATCAGATGTTGCATGTTTTGACGTGGAATAATCACTCCTTGTTTGCCAGTCAAGCCTTGCAATTTGCAGGCATCATAGAAACCTTCAATTTTGGCATTGACACCGCCAATCGGCTGCACCTGACCCAACTGGTTCATCGAACCGGTAATTGCCCAAGATTGGTCAATCGGGATCTGGCAGATTGCAGAGATCAAGGCAGACAGTTCCGCAACGGTTGCACTATCACCATCGACCTGACCATAGCTTTGTTCAAAAGCCAGTGCGGCAGAGAAGTGCAGGATCTGTTCACGACCAAAGTGTGCTTTTAGGAAGCTCGACATCAACAACACACCTTTGGCATGCAGAGAGCCGCCTAGTTCGACACTGCGCTCAATATCCAGAATATCGCCGCCACCTTGATATACAGATGCCGTCAGGCGAGAAGGGAGACCAAATTCGACATCAGCATAATGAATCACGGAGAGGGCATTGATTTGACCTAGTCGGTGGCCTGAGGTTTCAATCAATTGGGTGCCACGTGACAGATCCTGCCAGTACAGTTCACGTAAATAGCCTAAGCGGTATTGACGATGATGCAGGGCCTGATTGACATGCTCGTCGGTCACGATCTTGTCGCCTGCTTTAAAGGCATGGTGATGCGCTTCACGAATTAAATCGCCTAAGGTAGATGCATGGAGCGATAATGAGCTTTGGTCTTCAGCCTGACGACTTGAATCCGTCAGCAAGGCTGCAAGTGCAGAGCGATCAAAAGGCAATAGTTTGTCAGCTTGTACATAATCCGCGATCAGCTGCATATAGGCCTGCTCATTACTGTCATTACGTTGTAATGTATCTGTAAAGTCAGCACGGATTTTAAAGACACTGCCAAGTTCAGGCTCAACCTCTAAAATTTCATAATAAATTTCAGGTTCTGCCAATAAAACTACTTTTATTTCAAGCGGAACGGAAGCCGGCTCTATGGAAATGCTACCTGTTAACGTCAACATGTGCTCTAGCGAAGACAGCTTGAGCTGACCCGATTTTAAGGCACGTTTCAATCCCTGCCATGCATAAGGTTGCTCTAGCAGTTGCTCTGCTTCCAGCATCAAAAATCCGCCATTGGCCTGATGTAATGAACCTGGACGAATCAAGGTAAAATCAGTGGTAATGGTACCGTTATGGGTCAGTTGCTCAACATGGCCCAACAGGTTGTAGTGCGTCGGAAAGTCTTCAAAAATGACAGGTGCACCGCTATTCGGTTTATTCGACACAATGACATTGGCTTGGTAGCGTGATGGAACACGGTTGAATAAAGCAGGGGTAAAGTCATCCTCTTCTTGTTCAAGAATCAGCTCAACATTGTCAATAATGTCTTCTGCATAATGTTTTAAATATAGATCCAGACCTTTGACGTCTTTATTTTTATTTAAAATCGATTCTACCCGTGGGGTAACCACTTGTGTTGCGATATCGCGATTTAGACTTGAAACCTGATCACGGGCATCATCTTCCAGATCACCGAGATGTAATCCGAGGCGTTCGAGTTTCTTCTCCATATAGCGAATATTGGAAGTAATTTCTGCACGCTCTTTGCTATTCAGAGTATTCAGGTCAGTTTGCGTCAACTCATGATATTCATTGTCCTTGAGTTGCATGGGAACAAAGACATGTTTGTCATTACGTGAAATCAGTTTTAAATCGAGTTCTTCACCTTCTTTGGTCAGTTCGACCAGTGCCTGCTGTTGAACATCACCGGTATCCTGACGAATACGCTCAATGCGGTTGTGATAGCTTTCAGCACTAAAACGGCGTTCTAATTGTTTAAGAATAATTTGCCATGTTTGCTGTAAGGCATTCTGGAACTTAACCCCTTGTCCTGCCGGAAAGCGTAAAGCAATCGGTTGACGCGGATTTTTAAAATTATTGAGATAGACCCAGTCATCCGGAGTCGGCATGGTCTTGGCATGTTGTTGCAGTAAACGCTTGATCATGGTGCGTTTACCCAGGCCTGCTGTCCCCACAGCAAAAATATTATAGCCAGAATAAGGCAGCGCGATACCCGCCTCAACGGAAGCGCGTGCGCGGTCTTGTCCTAAGAAGTTATTAAGCGGCTTGATTCGTTTGGTTGAACTTGGTATTTCCGCTAAATCTGGAATATGTGTGAGTTGGTCTGCACGTAGTGCTGTTTTAAGCAGTGTTGGTTGTATGTCCGTCTGTTCAAAAGCGCTTGGAAATGAATTGATCTTCGCTGTAATCGTGTTTGTTGGTGTTAAAGATAAAGTTGTTGCAGTCATTTGATCAAGTTTTTGGGTCACTGTTGCTATCCAACAAATAAACGTAAGTTGAGTAATTAAAGGTATACAGTTTTAGACCTAAAGATCAAGCGAACTTGTGTTTTTTATCGACAAAACAAAAGAATGATTGCATAAAGCAACTTGCAAGCAGGAGCAAGAAACGATTGAATAAGCACATTTATAGATTATTGGAAAATAATAACCAATGACAACGCAAGCCACCGGGTGGGCTTCGGCATTTAAAGCATTTTTAGATCGCCGTGCCCTGATTATGTTATTTCTTGGTTTCTCTGCGGGGATACCGATTTTACTGATTTTTTCTAGCTTGTCTTTATGGCTGGGTGAGGCGGGCATTGAGAAGAGTGCAGTCACTTTTTTCAGTTGGGCTGCATTGGGATATTCTTTTAAGTTTGTCTGGGCGCCGCTGATTGATGAATTGCCCGTACCATTTTTAACCAAACGTTTAGGTCGACGCCGCGCCTGGCTGCTGATTGCCCAAAGTTTAATTATCTGTGCAATTTGTATCATGGCATTTTCTGATCCGGCGCTTGGGCAGAGTTATTTGATCCAGATGGCCGTGGGTGCGGTGTTACTGGGTTTTTCTGCGGCAACGCAAGATATTGTGATTGATGCCTATCGTATTGAACTCGCTGAAACCGAAATGCAGACCGTATTAGCGTCTACCTACAATGCAGGTTATCGTATCGGGATGATTGTTGCGGGCGCTGGGGCTTTGTTTTTAGCTGCTTATCTGGGCACTGCGAAAGGGAACTATATTTACGAGGCTTGGAAATATACCTATTTAACCATGGCCGCCGTCATGGTGGTCGGGATTATTACCACGCTTTGTGTGCGTGAACCGCAGGTCAATCGCGTCAATAAGCATTACAAAACCACGGATTATTATCGACTGGTCTTTGTATTCTTTATTGCAGTCGCGACATTCGTGGTGAGTTATATCTATTCGGGTAATGTCACTGAAGCAATTTCGAAATCTGCAGCTATTAAAGATACAGCTGCCTTATTTGGTCTGGAAGCACTACGCTTTTTGACGGCTACAGCCTCGGCGCTATTGATTGGTTTTGGACTGGTCAAAGTTGGTGTAGTAAATCAGCAAATGGCGAAAGAAACCTGGGTTGCGCCGATTCTGGACTTCTTTAAGCGTTATGGTGTCAAGCTTGCATTGGTGCTGTTATTGCTCATTGGTTTTTTCCGTATCTCTGACATTATTGCAGGCGTCATTTCCAATGTCTTTTACCAGGATCTGAACTTTAGTAAAGAGCAGATTGCGGAAGCCGTGAAGATCTATGGTGTTTTATTTAGCCTGATTGGTGGTTTCCTTGGTGGTTTGCTGGCACAACGTATGAACATTATGAAACTGATGTTTGTGGGGGCGGTGCTGGCCAGTTCAACCAATTTGATTTTCATTGGTCTGGTTAAGTCAGGTCAAGCACTGGATCAGGTGCAAGTTCAGGTGGGTGAACAGCATTATCAGGTACACACTGATGAGGTGGGCTACTGGAAGTTGCAAGTACCGAATGAGGTCTTGGCGAAAGCCAAGGCAGTTCAGGTCAGTGCCCAGTATCAGAATCAAGCTGATTCAAACATTCAACTTGCAGTGCCTTATTTAATTACTTCACAACAGCCACAAATCCAGTTGTTGCCGATTAGCAACGATGATCAGTTAACGCCAAAAGAGTTAAAACAAAGTCTGGTGGTTAAAGGGCAGTTGGCAGGGATTAAGGCTGAAGATTTAAATGCAGAACGTCCGGTTGTTTTAAAACTGGATGGTCAGGAATTTGTCGCGAAAGTTGATTCTAGCGGTTTATTTACGGGTGCTGTGGATGGCAAGCTGTTGCAGGCATCTAACAGCAAAACCATTACCGCTTTGGCGAATCTGAAAAATAACACTGGCCATGAATTACTGGCAACCCGAAAATATCGTATCGATACCACTGCACCTACAGAAGCGCTAGATATTGATATTCAGCCTGTGGCGGTGATTGAGCCAGGTCAGGCTGGCACTGTTGAACTCTCGGGTAAGGTCATTAAGAGCTATAGTTCTTTATGGTTGTATTTGGCGATTATTATCGATAATTTAGCCTCTGGATTGGCAGGTGCAGCATTTATTGCCTTCTTATCCAGCTTAACCAGCGTATCATTTACAGCCGTTCAATATGCGATTTTCAGTTCTCTCATGACGCTCACGCCTAAATTGTTGGGTGGTTATTCGGGAACAATTGTCAGCAATATCGGCTATCCGAATTTCTTTTTAATGACGACTCTAATTGGTATCCCAATTTTAGTTCTTGTGGTTTGGGTTGCGAAACTGTTACGTGATCATGAAAACCAGACAACACAGCAGAAAGGTGAATAACTATGCGCATGTTACATACGATGCTACGAGTAGGTAATTTAGAACAGTCTTTAAAGTTCTACACTGAGGTGCTTGGTATGAAATTGCTACGCCAACGTGACTATGAAGAAGGACGTTTTACGTTAGCATTTGTCGGTTACGGTGATGAAAAAGACAATACCGTACTTGAGCTCACACATAACTGGGATACTTCTAGCTATGACTTGGGTAATGCTTATGGTCACATTGCCATTGGTGTAGACGATGCTTATAAAGCCTGTGAAGAAATTAAGGCGCGTGGCGGTAAAGTGGTGCGTGAAGCGGGTCCGATGAAAGGTGGTGTTACCGTGATTGCCTTTGTTGAAGATCCAGATGGCTATAAAGTTGAATTGATTCAGCAAGATCAGGATGCCTATAACAACTGATTCTGGCCTGATTGGTTGAAGATTTTTGAGCTAAAACGCTAGCTTTATTGAAATAGCCCAGTATGATGAGTAATTTGATCGAATGGTTGAATTATTCGCCATATTGGGCTTTTTCATTATTAGCGTGGATAGGGATAGTTATGTTGAAATTATTGGCATTGGACCGCTTTACAATTTTATTGGTTGTGATGGTGATACTGGCAACGTTTTTTCCAGTTTCAGGTCAGGTTGCACATTATTTTAATATTCTGACGACTGTTGCAATTGCCGTACTTTTTTTCCTGCATGGGGCAAAACTTTCACGTGAAGCTGTGGTTGAAGGCATGTTGCACTGGAAAATGCATGCTCTAGTGTTTGCTTTTACTTTCTTGGTCTTTCCAGCGATCGGCTTATTGGCAAAGCCGGTGTTAGAGCCCTTACTCGGTCAGCAACTGTATTGGGGCTTCCTGTTCATGTGTTTCTTGCCATCCACGGTGCAATCCTCCATTGCATTTACCTCGATGGCCAAAGGCAATGTGGCTGGGGCAGTGTGCAGCGCGTCTTTTTCTAATATTGTCGGCATGATGATTACCCCGATTTTAGTCAGCTATTTTATTTTAGGCCAAAGTCAGCATGACTTTGATCCAACCGAATCGATTCTGCAGATTACGTTGTTATTACTGGTCCCGTTTGTATTGGGTCAGTTGCTACGACCTTATATTTTTCCTTATATGGTTAAAATGCCAAGTCTGGTCAAAGCTTTCGATCAGGGATCGATTCTGATGGTGGTATATGGCGCGTTTAGTAGCGCGGTAATTGCCGGTTTATGGCAACAGGTGAATGGCCTGACACTGTTTTATTTAATCCTGGCATGTTCGGTGCTGTTAACCATCGTGATGTTGCTGGCGTTATACGTGCCAAAATGGCTGGGCTTTAGCCGAGCAGACCAGGTGACAATTTTCTTTTGTGGCTCCAAGAAAACGCTGGCAAGTGGCGTACCGATGGCCCAGATCCTGTTTATCGGACAGCCTTTGGGAATGATTGTGCTGCCGATTATGATTTTTCATCAAATCCAGCTCATGGTCTGTGGCATTATTGCGAATCACTGGTCAAAATCGAATCAAGAATAGTTCGCAAAATTTAATTTATTGGCGTATAATGCTCGCCACTTGTTGGCTTTGCTCTGACCTTTAGAGTCTCGGTGAGTCAAAAGAAATGGTCTGTTATGGTGTTGATCTGCACGTGTGCGAACACGTTGCTTTCCTCATGTTGAGAGTGATCAATTGCGATAACAGCTTAAGCCTTTCTTACTTAATAGGAGCATCGACCATGCGCGCCGATATTCACCCTAAATACGAAAAATTAGTTGCTACTTGTTCATGTGGTAACGTTATCGAAACTAAATCTGCGCTTGGTAAAGAAACAATTTACCTTGACGTATGTTCAGCTTGCCACCCATTCTACACTGGTAAACAAAAGAATGTGGATACAGGCGGCCGTATCGACAAATTCAAACAACGTTTCTCTGGTATGTCACGTTCTATCAAACGTTAATATCAAGAAAGAAAAAACGGGCAATATGCCCGTTTTTTTATGCCCTTTAATTCACCCTCCTTTTGAAAAGGAGGGTTGGGGAGGATTTTTTATTGATCCTGTACGTCAGTAAGACGGTCCAGTTTTTTCTGGAAATAATTGCCTTGCAAGAAGCGTGCTTCGACATTCCATGCATTGGCAAACAGGTTCATGTCGTTGAGTTCGGTTAAGAAAATTTCGACAGGTTTTTGCCCGATAAAGTGCAAGATTTTCTCTTGTAGAGCGGCCATTTCTTTTTCAGCACTCAGCATTTGAGTAAGTTTGCTGTGCAAGCTCAGATACTGAACATCGATTTGCTGCAACATCGAATCGCTATAGAGCGAATCACCAAAACCACGGATGGAAATCTCGGCACCATGCTGACGCAATAGCGCGATTTGTGGCTGTGCCTGCGACAGGTTTTGTTGTAGTGCTTGTTCAGAGAACTGCAAAATTAAAGGATGAGCCTGTTTACTACCAATAATGGTTAATAGTTTCGCCACCAGTTCTGGTAGCTTTTTATCATTTAGCAAGACCTGATGATTGAGGTTTACAATCAATTTCGCCTTTGGATATTGGGTAATAAAGTTGTGTAACTGCTTGCAGGCTTCAACAAGAATCCAGCGATCCAGTTGAATCGATAATTCAGGATCATCTTTCAGGTCGCCAAGATCACTTAAATCCTGCCACTGATTATTATAGATAAACCCACCGGATACTTCATAAGTATGGGTATGTTGATCCTGTTTGTCATAGAGCTGCTGATATTTTAGATGGATATCGCCCGCATCCAGTTTCTTTTTCAGCTCTTGTAACAGGGTTAACTGTACAGCAACAGGAATATGTTCTGTGGTCAGGCCAATATCTGCGTCAATTTTCGGACTATTGAACACTGGTAGAGGAACTAGGAAAGCCTTGGTTAACACCTGTTCAAAACGAACTTCATCTGCAATAGGCTGGCTAATTTCGCAATAGCCTAATTTTAAATGCAGCGGGAAGGTGTAGTGATCGGTCACTACCAATTGCGGTTTTTGTAAGCCATTCAAACCCATCAGCAGGGAATTAAGCACACTCTTTGATTCGGCCTGAAATAACGAGACATATAAACCATGTTCCACCTGACAGATCGGGACATTCACCTGTTCTTTAATGAAGTGAGGAATATTGGCAAAATATGCACGAGTGCCACGCCAATCGGTTTGGAAAACTTCACTCGGACAATTGCTTAAGCTGAATAAAACCAGCGCATTGGCATTGGCCGGATGATTGCTAAGCTGGCGATTAATGTGTTGTAAAGCGCTACTTAGACTGGATGCTTTCTCGGCAGGTGCGGCTGTTGAAGGTGTGGCTGCCGCTTGAGATGAAGTGCCACATTCAATATTAAGCTGGATTTCATCTTCATTGCCTGAAGGTAAGAATTCCAGTTGAAGGGGATTCTGCTTCACTGTCGCGTTTTGTGTACGAAGTTCAAAGCGGCCTTGTTCAAACTGTCCTTGAGAAATCTTTTTAAAGCGCAGTTTAAACTGGCTTAAATCCTCTGGCTGCAACACATCCAGAATCGGCAAGCCAATTAATTCTTCTGGATTGGCAAAACCAAATAGATTGGCGTATTCGGCATTCACATGCATGTGAATACCTTCCTGCAAAATGGCAACCGCTTTATGGCTTTCTGCAACCAGTGATTGTGCTTGCGTTTGTGCGGCTTCCAGTTCATTCAGCAAACGGTGTTCTGCTTGCACCAAACGACTATAAGAAAGCGCACGAATGATACTGATATAGAATTTTTCTGGTGATTTCAGATTCAGGATGTCATAAATGCCTTTATGAATGTAGGCCTGATATTGATCGGCTTTATAATCTTCAGGTTCAAGCAGGAGAACAGGCAAACTAGGTTGTGATGAGGCTTGAATCAGGGAGAGGGTCTGTTCGATTTTTAAATCGTAGGCCCGACCAAAAATCACAATATCCCATGGTAAATTCAGCTGTTTCTCGAAGGTTTTCAGATCATCCAGTAAAGTGGCTTTAATTTGATGGTCTTGAGCCGTAAATAAAGCTGAAATCTGATTATAACGAAGCTGGTTGTCATCAATAATCAATAAACGTGTTTCAGTGCGTTTTAATTTTTTAGAGAGTAAAGAATTTCTCACTTTAAAGCTTCCCATAAATCTTGATCAATGGTGTCCATATTCTTTTGTGCCATATATCGCTGAAGGATCGGTTGTTCCTCATCATTCAGCAGTTCAAAATCAAATTGAACAAAACTCTGGGTTATTAATTGTGCGTTTAATAAATACACTTTTACTTCCTCTTTCCCCAATCTTAAATAAACAGCCTGGTGTTCTCGAAAAATTTGTGAACCTGGTAAAATTAAAGTTGTTTTGGTTTCATCCAAATTCTGGTTTTTTAATAAAAGTGTCGGATGATAATTGCTGATATGGCGATCTGCCTGAACCCGTACCGCACAAGGGAAGATTTCCTGTGCCAGTACTTCCAAACCGAGTTCCAGACTTTTCTCGGTCGATTGTTTGAGCCAACGAATCACACCGCCACGCCAATGCCCATGCGATGTTTCTTTAACTAAGATGTATTCACCTGTTCTTAAGTTCTTTGGTGCCTCCCCAGACCATTTAATACGATAACCGTTCACACTAATATCTAATATATCGGCTTGGTAAACGGCTTTACTTTCACGGCTTAAACGTTGAATTGCCGATTCTTGATTGTCGGTTGAACTTTTTTTGTCCCATGCCGACATAAACTTTGATTCATTTTGTAGACCGTAACTGTGGTCTAATAAGAGGGTTTCTGAAAAATTCTTGGCTTTAGACAGATAGAAGTGGGCCGTAAGTAAGCCAAAGCAGATATGTAATTGAGCGGAATATTCATAACGCTCATGTCGGCGCTCTGCCGTGGTACCAAGAATGGTTTGCACATGGAATTTCAATGCAGGGGTTAAATAGATCTTCTCATTCTTGGACACATATTCTGCATTTTTATGTAAGGTCGCGGTGACATGGTCCAGTAGACTATGGGTGCTGATAAAAATATTGGGATTAAAGCCAGAGCTTTGTTTTTTATTATAAATTGGTGGATGATCTTTAGTCGTATCGACCACATATTTGGTCAGGTCTGTTTCTTTGGTCAGGATCTGAACCATTTTTGCCCAGTCAAAACTACACTGGAATAAAGCCTGAATCTCGGATTGACGGATTTGATTGGTATTAAAAATATCCATCAAAATCAATTGCGCATAGGCTTGCGAGATATTACTTAAGGCATTCGGTTTACCTTGTATCTGATCCAGATTGGTATGCTGATATTTATGGGTTACGGCGGCATCATAAAGCTGATGGGCAATGAGCCATTGTCCCGCCACAGGTTCGCTATACAACATATGTTGTTGATAGAGCAGTTGGGTCAGTTGTTGCAAGGACTGAAAGGTGGCGAGTGTACGTGCGGTTTGCAGATTTTTCTTTTGGTTAAGCGCAAAGATGGAGAATTTCTGCTGATCGAGCTGATCGTTACTACGACGCACAATATTGATATAGATTGCTGCGAAGTAACAACGCAGTAGCATGGCCAGTTCAATAATGTGTTCATTACGGTCTGAACTGATCACGCCCTGATTGAAAAAGTTCTTTTCCAGACTTCCTAACACATTTTCAATAGTGGGGTGCAGCACCTGCACCAGATCGAAACGCAAGGTTTCAGGGCACTCAAGTTCACTCAGTTCAAGTAAGGCAGCGAATAATGCTTTAGAGGTATCGCCCAACTGCATGATGGACAAGTTGGAAATCCATTCATTTAGACTTTTCGAATTGGTATCGCAAAAGCTGAGTTTGTCTCGTCTCAAGACAGTTGGAATTTGAAAAATATCCGAAAAAGCATTATTCATCATTGTGTTATCAATCTCAGAACGTTTGAACCCCAAAAAGCGGTGTTTTATTTTTTTCGCCCGCAATTTCCCTGACAAGTTTTGGTACCAGATAGCCTGGCAAACTTGCTAATACATCAGTATATATTTGATCTATCTCTGAAGATCTTAAATCAAAATGCTGAGCCCCTTTGACTTTATCTAAAACATGAAGGTAATAGGGCATTACTCGTGCTTCAAATAAACGGCTACTCAATGCATTTAAAGTTTCCGCAGCATCATTCACACCTTTAAGTAAAACCGCCTGATTAAGCACAGTAATATGGTGGAGTGATAACTGTAATAACTTCGAGCAGGTGAAATCATCAAGCTCAGCTGCGTGATTTGAGTGTACCACTACTACAATGCGTAGCCTACTGTTTTTTAATATAGAAATCAGCTCATCATCAATACGGTTGGGGATCACAATTGGAACGCGTGAATGAATTCTCAATATCTTGAGCTGAGGGAGAGATGCTAGACGTTCTAGCCACAACGCAATTTTTCGGTTACTTAATGTCAGTGGATCGCCACCACTTAAAATCACTTCATTGATCTGTGGATTTTGTTCAATATAGGCTTTGATATTGATCCAGTCGTCATTTTTAGGCAGGTTTTCCTGATAAGGAAAATGGCGACGAAAACAATAGCGACAGTGGATGGCACAGGCACCCGTCAGCGTGAGTAAAAAACGTGATTGATATTTATGCAGAACCCCGGCCATTTGATTGGCGGCTTCCTCACCAAGCGGATCGGTCACGAACTCAGGATGTTCTTCCAGTTCCAGATGATGTGGCAAGACTTGAAGCAACAGGGGGTCAAGCGGATCGCCAATGCTCATTTTTCCGACGAATGCACGCGGGACGCGCAATTTAAACTGTTCAGAGGCCAAGATTGCCCCTGATAATAGTTGGTCGGTAGATAACTCAAGCAGATTTAACAGCTCTAAAGGATCAGTAATTAGGTCACTGAGTTGTGATTGCCAGTTTTGCTCTTGATGTAAATAGTTTATCATGCCATACGTTAAAAATAGTGTTAGTGTTACACCAGTGCGTGTAGTCTAACATTAATAGATTTGAGTTTTAAGTTTGGAGTGCGCCTTTCATGGCCTATTATTCTACAAATGATTTTAAAGCAGGCCTTAAGGTTATGCTTGATGGCAACCCATGTTCAATCATGGAAAATGAATATGTAAAACCAGGTAAAGGTCAAGCATTTAACCGTGTGAAATTACGTAACCTTCGCTCTGGTAAAGTATTAGAAAAAACATTCAAATCAGGTGATTCTTTAGAAGCAGCTGATATTGTAGAAGTTGAAATGGACTACCTCTACAACGATGGTGAAATGTGGAACTTCATGGATCCTGTATCTTTCGAGCAAATCGCTGCTGATAAAACCGCAATGGGTGATGCTGCGAAATGGTTAAAAGACGATTCAAATGAAAAATGTACCATTATGTTGTTCAATGGCGTACCTTTAACCGTAAGCCCACCGAACTTCGTTGTACTCAAAATCGTTGAAACTGATCCAGGTGTACGTGGTGATACTTCTGGCGGTGGCGGTAAGCCTGCGAAACTTGAAACAGGTGCTGTGGTACGTGTTCCATTATTCGTACAGCAAGAAGAAAGTGTTCGTGTAGATACCCGTACTGGTGACTACCTAGAGCGTGCATAATTGTGCCTGTGTAGCTGAGCTACGCAAGATATACAATTATCGAAGGGGATGATGAACAATCATCCCTTTTTTTATGCCAAAGTATTAGATAAATAATTGTAGTCAGAAGGTAAACTTACAAAGATATTTCTTCTACAGAAAATATAGAAAGGGAAAGCTAAGAGGGTTTGCTGACATTTTTTACTGCCATTGCATTATCTTGTACAGCTGTAATCGCTGCTCATTATTTAGAATAGCTAAATTGCATAAGACATGCTTTGTGTCCTCTAAAAATGTCCTTTGTCGCACGCATCTGTGAAATGTCAACAGACCCTAACCACGCGTTATGTAATTGAGAGGTTTTGAATGGAGACAACACAAGCAAAGTCAACACTTTCCTCAAAGCTCCTATGGAGTTTGGTTGCCATTGTCGGGGCAATTTCATTTGGGATATTGGCGGTTAGTCGTGGTGAGCATGTCAATGCAGTCTGGTTGGTTCTTGCTGCGGTCTGTGTATATAGCATTGCATATCGGTTCTACAGTTTATTTATTGCAAACAAAGTTTTTGAATTAAATCCGAGACGGTTAACCCCAGCGCATCGCCTTGCCGATGGTCTGGATTATGTTCCGACCAATAAATTTGTTTTATTTGGACATCACTTCGCAGCCATTGCAGGTGCAGGGCCTTTGGTCGGGCCGATTCTTGCCGCACAAATGGGTTATTTACCCGGGACGATCTGGCTATTGGTCGGGGTTGTTCTTGCCGGTGCCGTCCAGGATTTTCTGGTGCTATTTATCTCTACACGACGCGATGGCCGTTCTTTGGGAGAAATGGCGAAACAGGAGCTTGGCACTTTTGCGGGTGTGATTGTGATGCTGGGTACGCTTGGCGTGATGATCATTATTCTGGCCGTACTGGCACTGGTGGTGGTTAAAGCACTGGCGCATAGCCCGTGGGGGGTGTTCAGTATCGCTGCGACGATTCCGATTGCATTATTCATGGGTATCTACATGCGGTATATACGCCCAGGGAAAATTGCTGAGGTATCGATTATCGGTTTTGTGCTGATGATGGCGGCGATTGTCTACGGGGGTGATGTGGCGAAAGATCCCTATTGGGGACAGTTATTTACCCTCAGTGGCACCCAATTGACATGGGCACTGATTATTTATGGTTTTATCGCTTCGGTATTACCGGTCTGGCTGTTGTTAGCCCCACGTGATTATTTATCAACTTTCTTGAAAATTGGTGTAATTGCAGGTTTGGCGATCGGGATTATCTTTGCGATGCCTGACCTGAAAATGCCAGCAGTCACGCATTTTGTCGATGGTACAGGCCCTGTATTTGCGGGTAGTTTATTTCCTTTCCTGTTTATCACCATTGCCTGCGGTGCAATTTCAGGTTTCCATGCCCTGGTTGCTTCAGGGACAACGCCTAAACTGGTCGATAATGAAGTCAATATTCGTATGATCGGTTATGGCGGTATGTTGATGGAATCATTCGTCGGCATCATGGCCATGATCTGTGCGACAGTACTTGATCCGGGTATTTATTTTGCCATTAACGCGCCAGCAGCAGTTTTAGGGACCTCGGTAGAGACCGCAGCGGAAGCGGTGCGTCATCTTGGCTTTGTAGTTAGTCCAGAAATGTTGACCTTACTGGCGCAGGAAGTGGGTGAGAGTTCAATCTTGTCTCGTACCGGTGGCGCACCGACATTTGCAATTGGTATGGCGCATATCATTTCAGAGATTTTCAATAACCGCTCAATGATGGCATTCTGGTATCACTTTGCGATTCTGTTTGAAGCCTTATTCATTCTGACTGCGGTAGATGCAGGAACGCGTGCATGTCGTTTCATGGTGCAGGATACCGTGGGGATTGTGGTTCCGGCGATCAAGCAATCAAGTTCATTCTTCGGCAATATGGTCGGAACCTTTGTCGCGGTCGCAGGTTGGGGTTTCTTTGTTTACCAAGGGGTGGTTGATCCACTCGGCGGGATTAACTCGTTGTGGCCACTGTTTGGTATTGGTAACCAGATTCTTGCCTCGATGGCACTGATTTTAGGTACCGTCATTTTATTCAAAATGAAGAAAGAGAAATATGTTTGGGTGACGATTGTCCCAACGATTTTCTTGTTCATTACCTCTATGACCGCAGGCTGGCAAAAGATTTTCCATGAAAATCCGAAGATTGGTTTCCTTGCACAAGCCAATCGTTTCTCGGATGCGATTGCACGTGGTGAAGTATTGGCACCAGCCAAAACCGTTGCTGAAATGCAGACCATTGTGATGTCAAATCAGATCAATGCGGCACTTTGTGGCTTCTTTATGATTGTTGCGATTGTGATGGTGATTGCGTCAATTGGCATTGTACGCCGTGCTTTGGCAAGTCCAACACCAACCGTAAATGAAGCACCAGCCGTTTATTCAGACACACCGATGACTGCGAATAGCATCAAAGGAGAGTAACGATGGATTTTAAAATTGCCCGGCAAGGCAGTGCAGTGATTGTGAAGATTATTAAATTCACCATCATGTCGCAAAAACATTTACTCTTGTCACCGAAGAATTGGTCGCGTATCGCTGTTTTATGGCAACGTTTGCAGCAGAGTTTCCGGTTGATGGTCGGTGTGCCTGATTATGAAACTTATCTAGCGCATATGAAAGCACATCATCCAGATTTAACCCCGATGGATGCCAAGACGTTTTATCGTCATTGTATCGATGCACGTTATCCTTCGGCGGGTGGCAATATGAAGAAGTGTCCTTGCTAGAAATTATTTGATTTCTTTGAAAAAAAACCAAAACAGTGTATGTTGAACATACACTGTTTTATTTTGGGGGATAGAATAATGTGGGGCATGGAAAAGTCATCAGCTCAAGAGAAAACCAAGCAGAATCAGGCATTAGAACAAGATATTCAAAGCTTTGCCCAGAAGATTGAGCAATTCTTATTTGAAGTAAACCAACTGATTTTAGATAAACCGCAACAAACCAGATTGGCGCTGACCTGCTTGCTAGCGGGTGGTCATGTGTTATTCGAAGATTTACCTGGGCTAGGTAAAACCACATTGGCCAGTGCTTTGGCGCGTCTGGCAGGATTACATTTTCAGCGCATTCAATTCACCAACGACATGTTGGCCAGTGATGTGATTGGCATCAATATCTTTAACCAGAAAGAACATCTGTTCGAATTCAAGCAGGGGCCAGTTTTTACCCAGATTTTGTTGGCAGATGAAATTAACCGCTGTAGTCCCAAAACTCAAAGTGCACTACTGGAAGCAATGGAAGAAGGGGCGGTCACCGTCGATGGCGTGCATTATGAATTGCCGCAACCGTTCTGGGTCCTCGCCACACAAAATCCGTTATTTCAAAGTGGCACCTATGCATTACCTGAATCACAACTCGACCGTTTCTTGATGCGGTTATCACTGGGCTATCCTTCTCGACAAGCGGAAAAGTTGTTATTACAACAGCGTTCACGACAGGTATTGATCCATCAACTGGATGCTGTATTTAATCAAGCTGATATTTTACATTTACGGGAGCTGGCAAAGCAGGTTTTCCTTAGCGAGGCAGTACTGAATTATATTCTGGATCTGGCTGCTGAAACTCGGAATTTACGTCATGGACTGTCCACACGTGGGGTATTGGCGTTGAAGGCTGCGGCACAAGCCTATGCCTTGGTTGAGGGGCGTGGTTTTGTAATGACAGACGATGTACAAGCTGTTTTTGTTGCGGTGGTCGCACATCGCTTAAGTCTGAGTGAGCTTGAAGTTGGGCAGATTTTGCAATCAGTTGATGTCTTATAGTTGAGATTGACCTATGCAAAATGGACTCAAGCGACAGCTACAACAATGGATTGCAAAGCGCTTTCAGGTCGAAGGCAGCAAAATCTTATTGCAGAAAGATGTACTGGTGTTTATTTATAAGCAAGGTTTTTTATATCTGGTGCTGATTGTCATTACATTTATTGCAGGCATTAACTATGCCAATAACCTGATTCTCGGTTTTTGCTTTTTAATTAGTGCCATTCTTTGTATCAGCTTTTATCTGACCTTTAAGCAGTTGCATGGTTTGCAGATTGAACTGGTCGCTGCAAAGGTGGGGCAAGTAGATCAGCCGTTGATCTTGAAAATTTTATTAAAACAATCCGCCCAAACAGTTCGATATTTGCGTCTAAATTGGCAAGAACAAGAACATTTCCTGTATCTGGACCAGACTCAGCAATGTCTGGAGCTAGCCGTTTTACCGGAACAACGTGGTAGATATGAACTGGATGCCTTGAAAATTTATGCGACCTATCCTTTAGGGTTGGTCCGTGCATGGACCTATCTATATCCACAACAAGAGGTCTGGATCGCACCAAAGGCCACTGACTGGCAAAAAGAACATAAACTTCAGCCGAATCCGGCGCAGGACAGTCTGGATGAATTTAAAGAGCTCAGAACTTTCCAGTATGGGGATTCTTATCAGAATGTAGCATGGAAGCAGGTTGCACGTGGGCAGGGTTTTTTAATCAAGATGTTTGAAGCGCAGACCAGTCATCAACATCTAGACATCGATTATCAGCACATTCCAGCGCTGGGCCATGAACAGAAGTTAAGCTTGATGATGGGGTTGATTGAACAATGTGAACAATCCGGGAATGACTATGCTGTGATTTTGCCGCACGCCAGACTGGAAAGTGGACAAGGCCAAAGCCAATTAATCAAAGCCAGACTTTTACTTGCGCAGGCTTAAATATGACCCAAGCCATCTATTTTTGTGTTTTAGCTGCCCTAGGATTGATCCTGATCGGTCAAGTGAGCTTTATTCCAGTCACACTCAGTGGGTTGTGGGGCATTGTCTGGCTAACTTTGGTATGGCGCTATCACAAACAAAAAATTACGCCAATGCCTAAACTGCTTTTGGTGGCATTTACCTTAGTGTCGGTTGCGTTGATTTATATTCAGTACCAAAGTTTACTCGGCGTAGAGGCGGGGGTTGCATTTCTAACCACCTGTTTATTTGCCAAGAGTCTGGAGTCCAAAAATACCCGCGATTTACTAATTGTCTTTAACTTTGCCCTATTTGTCTGTGCCAGCTTACTGTTATATAGCCAGGCATTCTGGATGGCAATGATCGTGTTTGGGGCATTGCTGATGTGCCTCATGGGCCTCTATCGGATTCAAACTGATTTATTTAAACAGAAGAATCAGACCAGTAATCAGTTAAAACAAGATATAAGGCAAATCCTGAAGTTTGTGGGGATTGCCACACCATTCTTTATTCTGCTGTTTATGTTCTTTCCGCGGTTACCACCGCTGTGGGCGATTCCCATTCAACAGAACCACGCAACCACAGGCATCAGTGACAGGATGTCACCGGGAGATATTGCACAACTATCTCAATCTTCTGCTTTGGCTTTCCGTGTCATTGCATCGATGTCTGATTTTCCCGGACGGCCAGAGCTATATTGGCGGGCACTGGTTCTAGACCAATATGATGGCAGCACATGGAGCAGTAGTTTTGATAATCAGCAGCTCAAGCGTATTCCTGTCTCCACACGCCGTGTGAGCTATCAATATTTACCTGCCGATGAGCAGGCCAACTGGATCATGGGACTGGAATATTCGATTCCCCAAGAGCGTTATTTACAGCTGTATCAAGACGATAGTATTCGTCCTTCCACACTGGTTAAACGCAATCAACCGATACACCTGCTTTGGTTAGGACAGACCGCAATGCAACCGGTTTACTTATCACCGCGTCAACTTGAATTGAATACTCGATTTGATCAGGGGCGAGATAGAAAAGCACAGCAACTGGCGCAGGCGTTATTTGAACAGAACCAGAGACAGCCTGAAAAATACCTACAATCGGTACTGTCCTGGTACAGAAAAAATGGCTTTAGTTACACATTAACGCCGGGCACTTTGAGTGGAGACCGGATTGATCAATTCCTGTTTTCTCGTCGCAAAGGTTTTTGTGAACATTATGCCTCGAGCTTTGTGATGATGATGCGTTATGTGGGAATTCCCGCACGCGTAGTAACAGGATATCAAGGTGGACAATGGGCACCAGACGGACAAAGTTGGGAAGTCCGCCAGCTGGATGCACATGCATGGAGTGAAGTTTATCTGGATGGGAAATGGCAAAGAGTTGATCCTACCGCCATGATTGCACCACAACGAATTGATACCGGTATGCAAGATTATCTGGCGCAAGACCAAAATGTCTGGGGCGAAGGGCAAACGCAAGCTTGGCGTTTACAGCAGTTTAAATTCCTCAAAAATATGCGCATCTGGAGTGACTATCTCAGCTATCAATGGCAAAGCAAAGTGGTCGGTTATGATGCAGAAAAGCAGAAAAACTGGTTATCCCGATTAGGTCTGGATTCAAGCTATGGCTATGTGATTATTTTAGTCGTTGGTATAGGCAGTATTTTGTTGCTCTACGGTGGCTGGTACTGGTGGGGACAACGAGGCAAGCAAGAACAATATCAACGCTTGATTATTCAATTTGAGAAACAGTTACCCCAGCATTTGCATAAATATCCAGCGGAAACCTTTCAAAGCTGGCTAAAACGTATCGCTGTGTTGGTTGAGGACCAGATGCCATTCGAACAAGTGTCTGTGTTATATCAAAAAATCGTATTTTTAGAGCAAAACGACCAGCTCAATATCCAAGAATTTAAACGGTTGCTTAAAGACTGTGCGATTGTCATCAAACAGTCGCAAAAAAACTTGTGAAGCGACAAAAAAATGAATATCATGCTTCTCATTCTAGGTGTATAGCTCAGTTGGTTAGAGCGCTACGTTGACATCGTAGAGGTCTCCAGTTCGAGTCTGGATATACCTACCAAGATAAAAGCTGTTGTTTTTCAGCGTTTTAGGGCCGAATTTTAACGAATTCGGCCTTGTTTTTATTGTCCTTCGGGTCAAATTTGAACCTTCAAAAAGTTCAAAAAAGGCATAAAAACTACTTTATATTCCGCTTTTGGGCGCCATTTTTAGCATCTAATGCTGAAGTATGGCTCTCGGATCGGGCGCCAACGGGCGAACTTTTTCGTTCCTCTTTGTTGCGCTTGATTTAAGCACAAATATTAAGAGGTTAATATGCAAAAGCCAGTCAAGCGCGGTAATTCTTATCGCATCCAAGTAAAATACAAACATCTCCGTGACGCAGCTACAAGAGACACCGCTAAAGAGTGTACAGATTGGGCAGCACGTCGACTGATGGAACTCCAGCTACAATATCAAGAAGAATTAAAAAAACTCGAACAACCAGATATCCCTTTTTCCGAACTATTCACCCAGTATTACGAAAATGTAGGGAAACATAAAAAAAGCAGCTCATACATAAAGAACTATCTTAAACGTCTCAACTATTATTGTGGCCATCTAGCAAATACTTCAATTTACGATATTACTCCACAAGATATGGTTGCCCTTAGAGATCGTCGCTTAAAGGTTGTTAAATCAAGTACGGTCAGCCGAGAACTAAGTTTATGTTCAGCTGTATTCACATATGCTGTTAGTGAATTATTCTTATTAAAAAATAACCCCGTTCAAGTCATCAAGAAGCCATCTCTACCACCGCCACGAAATCAACGAATCACTGATGAACATGTAAAAATCATTCTGGCTGGTTTAGATAACTACAATGAAGAAAAAGAGCCGATTACACCAGCTCAAGAGGTCGCATGGGCATTTTTGTTTGCCATGGAATCCTCTATGCGTAGGGGTGAGATCCTTGGTATTCATGACATCCATGATTATGGTGACTATGTGCATTTACCAGATACCAAAAATGGAAGTGCACGGGATGTGCCCTTAACAACACGTGGACGTAAATTGCTGGATCTGTTAAAGGGTAGAAAAGGGAAGCTGTTAAAACATAACTGCAATTCGTTTCGACTTATCTGGCAAAGGAATTTAGCCAAAGTGGGTTTGAATGGGGTTATTACTTTCCATGATACGCGCCATGAAGCTATTACACGTTTGGTAAATATTCAGAAAATCCCTGTTGAGATCCTCGCTAAAATTACAGGTCATAAAACGATTAATGTACTGGTGAATACTTATTACAATCCAAGTGCATCTGAGATTGCCAAAATGTTAAATGCTGCATAAAAGAAAAGCCCCTTACTAGGGGCTTAGTTTTTTCTCTTTGCACCGCGTTTTATTTTATCGCGATTATCCAACACTGGGATAATCTCTAAAGGGTCATAAGAATACTTGCCACCCGAACCTTTATTGAATGGTTTTAAGAATTCAATTACTGTGGTTCGAGCCATCTCATACCGCTCCATCACCCACTTGGTATCAACTCGATGAGGCAACTGCTCAGATTTCAATTCTAAAACTTTACCCACTTGTGGTATCACATCCTGCAAACACACTCTTGGTGGTTTTTCTGATTCAACAACAATTATATATTTTTGCATAATGCTCATGCTTCTACCTGTTATGCAATGTTCTCCAGAAACAACCGCATGGGTCAACAATACGATCGCTTCTGGAGAACATTGCCAAGAATGTTCTATTGTTTAGAAGTGTGTTTTTAAATTTTAGGTCTAATAGGATTTCTGAAATTCTTCATATTCCCACCTGCAAAAACTTTTAATTATTTAACTTTTCAAAAGACTGCGTGCGGGCAGCCTTCTGATTGGTTAACAAGGAGACTGAGACATCCTTGATCATTTCATTACCTTGCAGGACCTGTTGTTTTGCCTGGAGAGCTGTCGTGGCCTCTACACGTCCTCGTAAGCTGCCTTTGCCGTGAAGCTTGGCCACATACTTAAAGATGTAGGTTTTTACGCACTCCAACCCTCCATGTCCTTTTTTGCCTTGCAGGCCTGCACAATCTGGGCTTCATAGCGGGTGCCCTTAAACTGTTTATAGATCGAGCCCAGATCTGCTTCTTTATCCGCATGATGGATCGCGTTTAAGGCCTGCTGAAAATCCTGAGTCAGTTGTTGAGCTGGATTTGCAGGGGGCATCTGGTTTTGTGGCTGCGGCTGTCGTTGTTGCTGAGCCGGTGGCTGGTTCTGATTGCGCTGCTGGTTTTGAGCAGGGGCATTCTGCTGGTTGTTCCGGGCAGGTGCATTGGTCTGTTGATGGAAAGCATCCGTATCAGCATCTTGAGTATCATCAATCAGGAACAGGCCATTCAATGCATATTTACGTGCATAGGAACTGGATGAGCCAAAAGTCTGGGCCACATCCATTCCTTTTTTATTAATCTCGACACCAGCATGCGCAGTCGTCATGGTTTGTTTGCCTTGGGAATCGGTAAAGACTGCTTTGGCCGTGATCACCACAACCGGGCCGATCTCTTGTACTTCATCAGTCACCACAAGGGTAGCGCCGTATTTTTGCAAGAGTGGCTTTACACCTTCGAGGATATCTTCAAGGCTACGGTAATGGAATTTACCGAAACTGTTGTATTTGCTCTTTGGTGCTTTTAACTCAAGCTGGATCAGTTGTAAGGCATCAAGTGTAGTTGCCGATGCCATTTGTTGATTCACTGCTGCATTCATCTTAAATCTCCTTAGGCACCGTTGTACTGCGCGTTACGGTAATCAATACGTTGTTCTTTGCTATAGCGTGGAGTTTGGCTTTTGGCACGGCGTTGAATGGCACGTTGGTAATTTACGAGCTTCTTGATATTACCTTTTAGCCAGTACACAGATAATTCTTCTTCATTGATCGGGCGAGGCTCGCTATCTGGCGTTTCCTTGATGAGGATAGAGTGCCAGTCAAAAGCAGCAGCCTGAATGCCACCGAAGAATTCCGTATCAAAATCAGGGGTGTAATTTAACGATACTTTGACCAGATAAATTTTTGGGCCAAGGCGTACGTTGTAGTAGCCATTCACGTCTTTACAGATGAATTCTGCGAATGGTGTGGTATAGCGTTTCTTTTGCATGACAGGCTCCATATTACTGGTCTTACCATGTTTATATGATGTTGAAACCCCAGTATTTACAGAGCTTTCAAGTCGATGTGCGTCATAGCTTGTCGGTTGTATTTTGTTCGATAATGAGCCGTCAAATGGTTTGGTTTTTAGGCTAGAAGCTGAATGTAATTGCCCCATGGGCTTATCCTCCAAAAATGCCGTAAACGACAGCAGTAAGGACTAGCCAGAGTAGGAAAACAGCTAAAATAATAGGGAAGAGCTTCAGTGCATCTTTTAGATTGGCTTTGATGATTTCTAATGTACTAACCTGAAGATCAGCAGCAGTAGGGTGCTGGTGTAAACGTTGGGACGTTTGACTATGTATAGGCTTTTGTTTCATACTTGTCTCGCAGTAATGCAAAGCCCCGTCGAGTCCGCCAAGATTTTTCGGGGCTTTTTGTTGTCTTGAATACAAAGGTAAGTTAACTTACCAAAATAGTCAATAGGTATGGTGAATAAACTTACCTTTTGGGGTTGTTGTGTTGTACATATAAAGTATTGTTCAAATATGAATATAGGAGGAGACTTTAATTAGAAAGAGTTAAAAATAAGGTAACATTTTAGGGGTTATTATTTTAAAATTAATCAAAATAATGAGCTTATATTCTAATAAGTTGTCTATTTTATATTTAGTTAAAAGTTTTTATATCTAATCTTATAACAATAAATTATTACCCTCTTAGTTAAGCGCTTATGTTATTTGAAACAACCGCTAAAATTAAATTGGCATAGTTACGGTTAGTAATTATTAAAGCAAACTTTATTAAAGATATTATATACCTTTAATAAAGAAGATTTATTATATTAATAATTTCATTTTCATTAATGCTGTTTAATTTTGAGGTTTGAATTAATCCTGTTTTTGAAATATCCAAATCCAATTCAGTATACTTTTTATCTGATAAAATTATTTTAACTTTATTAATTTCATAATAAGTATTACCAAAAGTATTTGTAAAATCATTAATAGCATTTTGAGATGATGCTATCTCAATAGTTGCTTTTGAGCTTTCTGATAAAACCACAGAATTAAATTTGGCCTTAATAATTTTATGTTTGAAATTTTTTAAATTTTCATCTATTAATTTATTTAAATTTATTTTTTTATCTTTAAAAATCAAATGAAGACCTGTGAGACTATCTAAATAGTTGTAGAAGTTTTTTGTAAATTTATTTGGATTGATAATAACTAAAAAGTTCTTATCATTATTTTTAATGAAAAAGAAATTTTGTTTAATAAAATATTCAAACTCAACATAACCTATATCGTCATACGGGTTGTTTGTTGGCTCCTTAAGAAGAATCTTTTGAAAAAAAGTTCCATTCAGTTTGTAGTCATCATAATCAATCTTTAAGATTGCTTCATCTTCTTTTGATCTTATGCTATTTTTTGACAAAAACAGCTCAAGAAAAGAGCCAAATGAAATATCTCTTAGAGAAAACTCTTGTATAAATATTTTGATCATGCTGAGTCATCCGTTTTATTTATTAAGCTAGCAGTAGGGGGATTTAATAGGCTTAGAGCAGCTTCAAATATAATTTTATTAAATTTTTTCTCAACTGATCGAGGAAGTGATTGAGAGTTCTTAAGATGTTCACCTTTTTCAATATTATATTTAACGAATCCTTTAGAAATAAAGGATAATATCTTTTTATTTTTTGAATCATTCAATTTTACGCATAATTTAAATATATCAGAATTGATATTGCCTTTTTCTTTACAATCCCAAGAGAATTTATTTAATTGAAAACCTTCAGAAATTTTTAATTTAAATTCTTCTGCGCGGTGTAGTTGTTTCCCTTTATAAGAGGCGCTATCTATTCGATAAGTTAGTGCAGATTCCTCTTCATCACTATCATCGCTGTCATCAGCAACCTTTGGTTTTTTTAGCACAACTTCCAATACATCTACACGCTCATATCCTGGTAAATTAGATGTTAAATTATTGAAAAAGTTCCAATACTCATCTGGATCTGTTAGGTATGTTAGATCTATTAAATTAACTTTTGATTTCTCATCTTCTTGGCTTACTGAAGTAATTAGTAAGTCAAGCCATTCATATGCTTCGGGTGTTGAAGGTGATTCAATATAAAGTTTATCATCAGTAACATTAATTTCTATAACTGCAACTTTAGGCTCAAATTGAGAGAACATTTGTTTATCTGGGTGAAACCTCTGATAATTAACTTTTAAATTTATTTTATGTTCATTAAGTGTTTCAACATCAATCTGTGTAATTTGTGTGTTTTGATATAACTTATCTACTGTTTCTTCAAACGCTTCACAAGCGGCTAATACATTACTAAACTCAATATCTCCTTCTACTTTTGCAGAAGTTGTGAATTCAGTTCTTGACCCTTTGGCATGTTGAGAAGAGATTAGTTCATAATCTTTAAAGCCATGTATAAAACTTGAAAAGTAAAATGCCCTTTGTTCTTTATCAGTTTTAGGAGAAATTAATATACCTCTACTTAAAAAAAGTTCAGTTAATGCTGAGTCTGAAACCTTTCCAGTATTTAATGCACTATAGATATTGTGATCATTTGGTACTTTAAAAGAATTATTCATAATAATTAATCCTGCGATTCTGAACGACTGATAGATTTATTGCAGAAAAGCTTTTGCATCAATGGAATGGAATTTATTTCAATAGAACGAATGATTTCTTGCATACTTTTACTATAACCCCAAGTCCTAGAATATCTATCAATTGCAGACCTAAAATTATCAATTGCAGTTGAATGTAAATCCTTAGCATATAAACGAATTCTTGTTTTAACATTTTCATTGATAAGATCAAACAACATTAATGACTCAATCAAGAACATAAATTCTTCAGGAGTTTCACCTTTACCCTTATAATAAATAATGTTTCCTCTTTGGCCGAATTGAGTACTATCGTCATCTTCAGAAATATATTTAAACTCCTCATAAGTGATAATCAGGAAAGGCCCTGATAGCATTTCAATAGTAGCCGGCCTTTCGCTAGGAGCGAGTGCAGGTTTATATAGTTGTTTATTTGGATAAAAAAAGTTAAGTTTGTTCGGATGTGGAATTTTATCTACAGATTTAAGTGTTGCTATATCATGCTTAATAGTTAACATATAATCAATTAATAGGGGATCAATCATATGTAACTTCATATTTTTAGGTATATTCAAGTCTTTTAAATAAAACCCTTTATTTCGAGATTGTCCTTCTTTTATTTTGGGATTCGGCAAATCATGAATAAAATCATAAATTGACTTTTTAAAAAGACCATCATGATTATATACAAACAAGAGCCCGCGTATTTCTGTTGCCCCCCTTATATCGTATCTTTGTTTCCATTCAACACTACCTTTCGCACACTCAGTCCCTTTTATTAGTGAAATCAACCAAGCTTTTACTTCATCATATTTAATAGTATTCTCAGCATAGCTTTTTAGGTCGGTATTAAAGTAAATCTTTTTATTTAGATATGGATCATGATAATAGAAAACGACATCTGTAGGATGGGTTTTACTACTTTCTTCTGTTGTGTTATGGAAATGTAAAGTCGGAGTATTACATTTAAAATCTAAATCATTTTCGCTACATGTAGACCATCTAAAAAATGAGAATAGTTCATCGGAAATTTTTGTTGCAAGTTCGGCAATTCTAATAGTTTCGGACATAAGCCCCTCTTTTTAACTTAAACATCCCTATATAACCCAACGACTTTACCAACCAACTTACAGCCTTCTCGGAGAGGTATGATTTTTTCATGCCATTTAGGGTTCAAGGGTTCTAAATACATACCGTTGCTTTCTACTATCAATTTCTTGAAAGTTGCTTCCGTTTCTCCATCGCATGCAACGATAACCAAATCACCTGTTTTTAAATCACTTATTTGAAAGTCAGGATTTACATATATTTTGTCACTTGGTCTAAAGTCTGGAGACATAGATTCCCCAACTACAATTAAACCATAACCATTTTTGCCACATTTAGGGTTTGGAGGTAACCATTCCTTAAATTGGGTGTCCATTGGAACTGAATCTGCTCTAGTCCAGGTTCCTGCTTGTATCCAAGAAATAACCGGTACTAAACGACCCGCTACTGGGAAAGGGGATGTAACGTTTTTATTTAAAAAATTGCTTTCTTTACCCTGTAAAAGATAGGCAGAGTTAACCCCTAAAATTTGGGCTAATGCCATTAAACTATCGTGCTTAGGTAGATTTTCATCCTTTTCCCAATAAATTACAGATGTCTTAGAAACTCCAATTGCATCAGCAATTTGTTGTTGAGTTAGTTTTTTAGACTTCCTCAAGCTTTTTAATCGGGTACCTAACGTTTCCATAGTTGAATGCCATTTCCGTTCGTAAGTAATCTTACCATTTGATAAGGTAAGTTTTATGTGCTTAAATAAAGGTAAGTAAAGTTACCTTATGAGTGAAATAGATGACCAAGACTGAGGCGTTAGCCTTGTTGAAATGCAATATCACTGAATTAGCCTGCAAATTAAGCATTAGCACCCAAGCGATCAGCCAATGGCCTGAAGAAAAAATTCCATTAGCCCGTGAGTATCAAATACTGGATTTAGCCAAAGGGAATAATCCTTTGAAAAATAAAGTTATAGTTGGTTAAGGATATAAAAATGAGCCTTGAAAAAGAAGACCTCAGAACAAAACATGATCCAGAAATTATGGACAAACTTCGTGATATTTCCGCTTATTACGGAATAGAGATGAATAGACAAGCAGCAATCCTCTTTGAAAAAGCCATAGTTGGTGAATGGCATATCGTCAGTTTAGGGCTTGAGCGAATTCGACGAAATGAGCGGATGCGGTCAATCGTGGTCGACGAGGGGAGTAATAAGGAGAACGGGGGAAAATACCCGCTTCAAATTATTCAAGGCAATAAAAAAGCCTGATGTATCAGATCAGGCCTCAATGTCCACAAATCTAGAGCGATTAAGAACATGACAAATATATCAAACGACTACTCAACCCACAACAGTGACTTTATCGTGGGGGATGTCGTCGTAATAAACACGCCACTCGAATTTGTAGATGGCACTTTTGACTCAGATGATCTGTTTACGGTTATGGCCGTACAGAACAGTGGGGTCTCAATCTGGTTGAAGGACAAGAAAATCATTGCGGCACATTCTGAATTGCGTCATGCGTCTATTGTTGAGCTTAGCGCAAAACATCGTCTCTCAAATTCTGAGAAAGTATTAACGGAGGTTTCATGAACATTGCCTCCAGATTGCCAGATTATAAACAAGCTCAGTCGATCCAGTCCTGGTATGAGCCAGCACTCAAACTTCTCAATGATCTACTTGAGCGTAATAAGGCCAATCTCCGTAAACGCGGGTACAACGAAGACAATGCAGCAATAACCCGTGAAGAGTTTAGACAGCAGCTTGCTCGCCGTGGCCGAATTACCTTGCACTTAGCCGGGGAAATTGAAACGAGCCTACATAAGGCCCAAAAGATTGAATACATGGGCGGATACGTTCGCCCTAAGGGGAATGCATGAATGAGTTGGCTCTTTTCGCAGGCGCTGGTGGCGGAATACTCGGATCGCATCTCATGGGATGTACAACAGCGTGCGCAGTTGAACGTGATGCCTACGCCGCACAAGTTTTGGCGCAACGACAAAATGATGGAATTCTCCCGGCTTTCCCAATTTGGTCTGACATTAAATCTTTTGATGGAAGACCATGGCGAGGAATTATTGACGTTATTTCTGGCGGATTTCCATGCCAGGACATCTCATCTGCCGGCAAAGGTGCCGGGATCAATGGAGAGCGTTCAGGACTTTGGTCAGAAATGGCACGAATTATCAGTGAAGTTCGACCTGGCGAAGTCTGGGTGGAAAACTCACCAATGCTTGTTTCCAGAGGACTTGCCAGAGTCATCAGTGACCTTGCCCAAATGGGGTATGACGCGCACTGGGCACGTTTTTCAGCATCTAACTTTGGAGCGCCCCATATTCGTGACCGAATCTGGATTGTTGCCTACTCCCAAAGCTTCGGACGGGAACAAGGGAGGGAAGCTCAACAATCATCCAAGAAATGGGTTGCCGGGTGCAGTTGCCAATTTTCCAACACCGACTCGGAGAGATTACAAGGGCGCGAATGCCTTGCAAACAAACCAAAAGAAATTGATGCGTGGGGAGCGAGCCCACATGGGGCAGTTGCCAAATGTAGTACAGCAACAAATGGGAGTGTCAATTGGTGGACGACTGAACCCGGATTGGGTCGGGTGGTTGATGGGGTGGCCCATCGGGTGGACAGACTTAAAGCCATTGGAAATGGACAAGTACCAGTCGTGGCTAAAAGCGCATTTGAATTCTTAGGAGCAGGTTTATGAGTTTAGATGCAACCATCTGGGCATTTAAGGCAGCAGTCAAAACATCAAGTCAGCGTCTTGTCTTACTTGCCTTGGCCGATCGAGCCGGTGACGAGCACAAATGCTATCCGAGCCTAAAACGTCTGGAGAAAGACACAGTACTCAACCGTAAAACCATCATTAAAGTTTTGGATGAACTCGAAGAAGGTGCATTCATAAAATTTACGGGTAAAACGACAGGTAACGGAGTAAAGATCTATCAACTGATCGGTGTTATAGGTCGGGAGGATGATGATCCAACCAGTCCCAAAAATGGAACTAGTACCAAAAACGGAACGGGTACCAATTTAGGTACTGGTTCCAAAAACGGTACTAGTACCAATAATGGAACTGCCAGTAGTACCAAAAACGGTACTGCAACCAGTACCAATATTGGGACACAGAACCTCCCAATGAATCTATCAATAGAATCTATAAATAAAAAACACTGGCTCTGTTCAAAAAAATTAAGTTTGGAAATTGCTCAAGCAAATCCCGACATCAACCCAAATGAAATTATCTCATCAACCTGGTTCAACCGTGAGTTAAGAGCGTTTGAATTATTTAACGCTGAAAAGAACCTGTGTGATGAGCTCATGATCTACCATTTTGCAAATTGGTTACTTGAAGCGAAAGCAAAACAAGACCGTTTGAAAAACTCTTCTCAACCGAACCAGAAGCAACCAGCAAAATCCAAAGACACGCTGACTGACAAACAAAGACATTTCTTTGCAAGCAAGTTATCTCGTTTACCTGAGTTCGCTAAATATTCCATAGGCAACGAAAGCTATGAGCAACTTGCTAAGCGTTTGGAACCAATGCTCAAGGATCCTGCAAACCTCAAGAAATGGGCTGAGTACCTGATCAACATCAGCAATGAATACAAGGGAAGCGCAGCCTGATGAGTAGTATGAGCCTCACCCAGTACCGTGAAGAAATCCTTAAGCTGTCTCATCAACCTAAGGCTGCCAAACGCAACAAGTTCAATGCCAGTAAGGTCGAATGCGATGGTATGACCTTCGATAGCAAGAAAGAGCACAAGCGGTACATTGAGCTCAAGGCTATGCAACAGCGTGGTGAGATTACCGGATTACAACATCACACTAAGTTTGAGCTGGCACCAAAAACAAAGATCGATGGAGAAAAGCGGACAAAGCCGGCACTGCGTTATTTTGCTGATTTCACCTACTACAACACTGTTGGTGAGTATGTCGTTGAAGATGTGAAGTCAGCTGCTACCAGAAAGAAAGACAGCTATAGAAATAAAAAGCATTTGATGAAAACGGTTCTAAATATTGATGTACGCGAGGTTTAAAATATGAACGCAAAATTAACAATCATGCAAACAACAGATTGGACAAAATACAGTACTGAGGGCTGGTTTCGTCAATTTGGGGCATGGATTAATGGAGATAGTGAAAATAGACAGAAATTTTATAAATGCTTACCTAAAAAGAAATTAAGCAAAAAGCAGCGAGATGAGCTATTTGCACAATATATGAGTGATGAAAGCTTTAAGGAGCCTAGCTATCATAAAGGGATTACTTGTCAGATCACTGATAATGAAGCAAGAGCATTTCAGCGCATAATTTTAGATTTAAGACAGCATGAAAGCGAGGTATTGCAAGAGTGGTTAGATGTTCTCTGGTGTGTCTGTGTCAATAACACAAAGTTAAGGAAAGCAGCAGAAATTTTTGAGACTTCTACTATTCAGATTCGCCAAGACATGAAATGTGGGTTGGCATTCATCTCAGGTAGATATCCAAATTTAAAATCGGATTTACTGCAATAAAAGATACTAAAAAATTGAAAGTTCTATAGACTCGCTTAACTGACTTAGGTTCTGCTGTGACCATTATGAAATCCACTCCGGATCAAGCTATTTATGATTTTAGTAATGCTGTATATAAGATTTCTAGAAGTAATTTTTACCAAATAGATCAGCCATTAGAAAAAGCAAAGTTCTTGGTTGAGTGTTTAAAGGTAATAAATGAATTAAAGATGGAAGAAGGGAGAATTATTCATAAGAATCAAACTGTAATTTACTGGCTTAATGAGGTGAAGTACTCGCTTTGGCTTGTGGAAACACCGGAACCAACCGAAAAGTTTGCTTTCTTAGATTATTTGACTCATGAGATGACGGCAATTTTCTATAACCAGAAGCCTGATGCAAGTTGCAGGTAAAGTAGGTACTTGCTTGTGTACACAAGTTATGGCATATTTATGTCACGTTGGAATTTTTATATTTAAAGCCATCATGAAAAGCTCGCATTATGCGGGCTTTTGTGTTGTAAGCTGATCAAAAAATTTTAGCAATATGATCCACGGCGGTAGAAATTTATAAAAACTTACATTGCTCACAAAATAGACAATAAAATTTACGTATTCTTCATTATTTAATTTTTAATAATTTTCTTATCTAAAAAAACGGAGGTAGTGCAATGCCACAATATCTACGTATTGCTGAGAAAGTTTACAAGCATTTTGAAAAAAGTAAAAAATTTAACACCTCATTTCAAGACTGTTTAAATATGATAATTAAACAGCTACGTGAGGAACTTAAAGATACAGATCTGAAGCTGCTTTGCAACTTTATAGACTTTGTTGACGGTTTTCATTGTGACCCCGCAGATGGTCATATCCATATAGATATAAGTCTAGTTCCAAACTATAAGAACAAAGATGAATTCATTCTTTGGCTGGCTAGTTTTATTGAAAAAAATACCGAAGGTGGAGTAAAACGGATACCGCCAGTATTTGATGAAATACCACCTGAGTTTTCTTTTGAGAATAATATAAAAACTATATTCAAAGAAAACAAAAAAATTTCATTTGACGAAAGTAATAAGAATATTTTTGATAAAAAAGAGGATGTTACAGCAAATTTAATTGATTCATACTTTAAAAGTGATGAATATAAACATTTTAAGAATCACTAAAAAGATGAAATTTTTAGAAGTCCTTCATTCCTTCTATGCATAAATATCTTTTTTTATACAGCTAAAGCCCGTATTTGCGGGCTTTTCCTTAGAAATAAAATATTAAATTGCTTGCTTCTAATGGATGTATGCTTTATCTCTAGTGAAGTACACAGACTCATAAGGATGGAGACAGTGATTGAATACATTCCCGATCAAGAGCAAGAGGAAGAAAGTTTAATTACTGCTAAATATGATGCGGCACATGAGAGACGTAGACGAATTCTGAGAGAAAGAAGAGGAGCCACCCCCGTTAAAGAGTTAAGTACTTCTTTAAAGTTTAAAGTTATAAGTCATGTTCGTAGTTGATAAAAACCAATTCTGATAGACATGTTTGTGGCAGGCACTTTTAATTTATGTGTTAAGCTTTAAATCATAAATTTAAGGATAAGTATGATGCACATCTGTATAGGTGGTGATTTAGACGGTGTAGTAGTGACTAACCGTGAAGGAACATACTTTGAAGCAAGCGAGATAGATTCTACTAAAGAGTCTACATACAATCGCCAAAGCTATATCATTGGTGAAAATACATATCGTTTTTGGCTTTGCGCTGAATTGCCCTATGCAGTAACAACTAGGATTGCGAACAATTACTTAGCTCAAAAATACCCATATCTTTCGTAATTTAATTTATATTAAAGGATATAGCTCATCTAAATGTGGGCTTTTTTGTATAGAGGATACTCGAAAAAAATGCTGGTAGAGGAGTAAAGTGCTGAAAACAATTAAAAAAGCCCCTCAGATCTGAGAGACTAGTCATATCAATTTTAGGGAATGAATGGTTGTAATTTCTTAAATAACTAAACAAATCAAATTGATAATAGTAGTTAAAAGTAAAATAAATCAGTGCACTAATTTATTCTTAATAGTAGCAGTACATTAAATAACTCGAAAGCGCTGCTAATAAGAAATTATTTGTTGTTAGGATCTGGCTGTTCATTATTTCCTGGCTGATCTTTATCGAGGCCTGGAACTTGTGAAGGTTGAGATTCAGTAGGGGAATTTACTTCTGTATGCTCATTTGATTGAGCTTTAATCGTATTTGCATGGCTGGTTGTATTTTGGGAAAAACTTTTGAAACCTGACATTTTTATCTTCTTAACTTCACTGTGGAGAGCCCATAGTACGCTTTAAAAGCCGTTACACTACGGTAGTTATAAGACCTATATGTATGAATATGTGCTGCAGATGATATTTATCTCGATGAAATATTTCACAAATAAAATCAATTATATATAACTACTTGAGTCTTATCACTTAATGGCTGGAAACATACGTTGTAAATTTCAAGTAGGGGTACATAAAGAACACATATATTTTTGATCAGGATTATTTTAAAAAGTCTAAAATTAATAAAACTTGATAGTTAGAAAATTACAGTTTGTATAAATGTACTCCTAGGCATACTATGATTGATTAAACTGGAGCATATTGATGCTAAAAGACATTACAGTTGTTGATTATCAGGGTAGCGAAAAAAGTGCACAGGCATGCTATCTAGAGGAAAATACAGAAGTTACACTTTCAAGAAAACGTATCCCAAGTGCAAAAATTGAATATATTTTGATTAAAGGTGAAATTATTTATCCTACTTTAGATTGGGTTTTTAATAGCTCTGATGGAAATAGCTATTATATAAAATGAATTGATCCGCTTCGGCGGGTTTTTAATTTTGCGCTTTAATTACAACGATGGGTTTAGAAAAACAAGTTGAACAAAAAATAACAATTACTAAGATTGCTTTTTATAAATTGAAATCTCAATTTTTTTTACTTATATATTCAATGGTTGAGAGAAAGTGTTAGTTCTTATAGAGAAGTGTTGATGTTGATCTTACTGCTTTACTTGGTTTTTATTTAAATAATATATCCTTATATTGTGAAACTTATTTTTAGAACAGTTGGTAAAAAATGAAAAAAATATTATTAACATTATTAATATCATCCTCTTACGCATTTGCAGCCTCTGATAATGGTGTTGAGCAAGATATCCGTAGTTATTCTGTATTACATGGTGTGAGTACTGCTGAAGCTAATCAAGCTATTTTTTTAGAGGCAAATAGGGATGCTGCTTTAGAAGCAATTGAGAAAGAGTTTAAAGGGCGTATTGCGGGTATTTACGTTGAAAATACACCAACTTATAAGATCGTTGTAAGAGTTAAAGGGTATGGCACTAACCAAAAGCGGAATGTAGCTATTAGCAATGCCAAAGCAAAAAGTAATCTTCCTATAGAAGTACAATATGGAGCTTCTGAAACAAGGGATACGGCTAAGGGGCAAATTAAGAAGGCTCAAGAGCTAGTAAAACGATATTTTACTAATGTACAAACAGCTAGTTATGATGAAAAAACTGGAAGTATTGTTGTAAATGTAAAAGGTAGTAATACATCAGAGAATTTCAAGAAAATTCAGCAGATTAAATCTGAGTGGAAGAACCCTAATATTCCTTTAGAGGTTAATTTTGTTAATTGGACAATTAAGCCTTTAGTTGATGCTCATGGTGGAAGTTTTGTAGTCGATAAGTCTCAAGCTCCAACCTATTATGATTGTACGACAGCATTCGGTATTAAGAACTCAGCTGGTACCAAATACATGAGTACAGCTGCTCATTGTCCTAATAATTTTGAAGATAAACAAAATGGGACAAAATACATATTTGTTGGAGAAAAACCATTTTCTCAATCGAATGATTTGCAATGGAACAGTACTGTAGCAAATATCACAAATAAATTTTATGTTGGGCCAAATACTACGCGTACCCTAACAGGGCGTAGAACTTTATCATCTACAAAAGTGGGTGATAGTGTTTGTCACTACGGCGTCGCGACAGGATATAGTTGTGGGAAAGTAGAGGTTGTTGGGACCTCGATTGGAGATCCAAGCTTTCCTGGTTCTTTTTGGGTAAAAGTTAATACCAATACCTGTGGTCCTAGTGACAGTGGTGGTCCAGTATTTACGGCGCTAACTATTGCAAGTGGTATTCTTTCTCTTGGAGCAATGGATGATGTAACAGGAGCGTGTCACGGATATTTCTATGTTCCAACAGATAAAATCTACGAAAATGGCTTTTCTTTTGTTTATTAATAAAATTCGATAAATTTACTTTTTCAAATGGAATTCATGTGAATGGATTCTCTCTGAAAAAATCGCTCACTCAGATGAGCGATTTTTTTGTTAGTTGAAAAGTTAAGTTGGCTGAAAGGTCGCCGTGACATACGGGTGAAAGAATGCATATCGACAAGTATTTTATACTCACCAGAAAACTTGTACCGAAACCCAAGCCTAAAAGCAGACCACTGCCGAAAGCCAAACAAGCCTACCTAGATACATTTGAAGATCTGGAACGTGCCTTACAAATATTAGAGATCAAATACGAAAAATTATTCCAATTCAAATCAACAAAACATTGGCGTTATGACTTTCACCTTATTGAGCACAGGATTTTAATTGAGATTTCTGGTGGACCCTGGTCCGGTGGACGTAAAGGTAAATTGGCAAATAAAGCTTGGAGCCTGGATAAATATGATGAGGCTTGGGAAAAGGGTTATACCGTTATACGTATTGAATCATCTACTCGATACAAGATTGATGAATCAGGACCAACGCAGATAGAAGCAAGTCATGCTGACCAATGGCTTAAAAGTTTAAAGAGGCATAAATTCAATGAGCCAGATTCGACCATTTCCACCGACTGAATTGATGGACCAAGCCGATGAGGAAGAAGCGATCCGCTTGGCACCGGCACAGGATATGAAGGATTGGGTGGTAAAGAATTTTTTAACCATTGGTGGACCACTACACAATCCGGATCATGACCATATTGCTGAGCTCATCCACGACAGCGAAGAGTTCCTTGCATTTGCTTGGGCATCATCCGCATGTGTAGCTAAAAAGCGTATGGTGCTCGGCCAGTGTGAAAAGGTGATGTTTAACCAAGGCGGATGGCGTAAAGCCCGACAAGAGCAGCAGATGCGGGATTGGTTCGGTTATGTACCGGTATATCTCATTACCATTGATGCTAGCTTTTGCGAACAGGCTTCAGATCGGGATTTCTGTGCTTTGATCGAACATGAGCTTTACCACATAGGTGTTGAGCGAGATCCTGAAGACGGCGAGCTGATCTATAGCGATATGACAGGCTTGCCGAAACACTACTTGGCTGGCCATGACGTTGAAGAGTTTGTTGGTGTGGTCAAACGCTGGGGAGCAAGCGAAGACGTGAAGCGACTTGTTGAAGTGGCGAAGCAAGCGCCGTTTGTATCAGATGTAAATATTTCTAGGTGCTGTGGGACATGCATTATTGGTTGAGCCTTAGGGCTCATTTTTTTTGCCTGTCTTGTTGTACGTAGTTGTACGGAGGTGCGTTTATGGCGGCACTAAAAGAGCCTGTAAAAATCTTTATAGTTCAGTCTCTTGCTTGCCGTGATACCCCTCAGGAAGTAGTGGAGAGCGTCAAACAAGAGTTTGATATGGATATTACCCGAAGCCAATGCCAAGCGTACGATCCAACCAAATATTCAGGCCGCAATCTAAGTAAGAAGTATGTTGAGCTTTTTGAGGAGACAAGGGCGAAATTCGATGAAGGCCTGATAGATATTCCGATTGCAAACAAGTATTACCGTTTGCGGCAGTATCAAAAATATCTGGATAAAACCCGAAACGTTAAAACTGGAATGAAGTTACTGGAGCAAGCTGCAAAGGACATTGGTGGGCAGTTTAGCAATCGCCAAGAGGGTGCGGCTTCCAACGGCGGTGAAGCAGGCCAGACTAAAGCCGATGTTGAACTTGAGATTAAAAAGCTAGAACTGCAAAAGCTGCAGCGTGAAGTGAATCCACCGGAGCATCGTCCACCTGGTGAGGATTACAAACTTGTTTTGAATCCTGATGAGGAGATACCAGATGAGCCAATTCTTTAATCCTCCAGAAGGTTCAGTTCAATTAACACCAAAACAGGCCAATATCTATTTATGGGGCTGGCAGAAAGAAGCGCGTTTTCGTGATGCTGTGTGTGGTCGTCGTTTTGGTAAAACCTTCTTGGCCAAAGCCGAGATGCGCAGGGCAGCAAGACTGGCCGCTCAATGGAATGTTTCGGTTGAAGATGAGATCTGGTATGCAGCACCGACCTTTAAGCAAGCCAAGCGGGTATTCTGGAAAAGATTAAAACAGGCAATTCCTGCCTCATGGAGAGCTGGCAAGCCCAATGAAACCGAGTGTTCGATTACTTTAAGAAGTGGCCATGTTATTCGTGTTGTTGGTCTGGACAACTATGATGATCTTCGTGGATCTGGCTTATTCTTTCTGATTATTGATGAATGGGCCGACTGTAAATGGGCAGCATGGGAAGAAGTACTTCGACCAATGCTTTCAACCTGTAAGTATGTGGTCAACGGCGAACAGCGGGTTGGGGGAAATGTATTAAGGATCGGGACACCCAAAGGCTTTAACCACTGTTATGACACATTCATGGATGGTCAGCCTGGACATGAGCCTGATTGTAAGAGTTTCTCTTATACCTCCTTACAGGGTGGGAATATTCCTGAATCAGAGATCATCGTTGCGAAACGCAAGATGGATCCTAAGACGTTTAGCCAGGAATATGAGGCCAGCTTTGAAAGTTATCAGGGCGTTATCTTCTATTGCTTTAATCGAACGTTAAGCGCATCTACTGAAACAGTTCAACCGAATGAAGTACTGCACATCGGTATGGACTTTAACGTTACCAAGATGGCAGCAGTGGTCTATGTTCGCCGTGGTGAGCAGATGCATGCGGTTGATGAGTTTGTAAACCTGTTTGATACCCCTGCAATGATTGATGCAATTCAGGAACGCTATCCTGATCATGAGGTTGCTGTTTATCCCGATGCTTCGGGTGAGAACCGAAAGTCTAGCAATGCAAGCGAAACCGATCTGGCGCTACTTAGAAAGGCTGGATTTAAGGTCCACGTCAACAGCAGAAACCCTGCTGTGAAGGATCGAATCAATTCAATGAATGGCATGCTCTGCAATACCTTGTCTGAGCGTCGATTATTCGTAAATGTGACCAAGTGTCCGCACTTTGCAAAATGCCTGGAACGTCAGATCTATGATGATTATGGGCAACCAGATAAGAAGTCTGGCTTTGACCACATGAATGATGCAGGTACTTATCCAATCGCATATTTATTCCCGATCGACAAAAAGTCAGCAGGAATGCGAAGGATCCGAGGCATGTCTTAACCAACGCACCTATTACAGGTGCTTTTTTTATGGTGTTTTTATGGCAGTTACTGATAAACATCCGCAGTATATTGCTGCACAAAAAAGCTGGCAGATGATGCGTGATGCCATTGCTGGTGAAGAGCAGATCAAGCAGGCGACTATTCGTTATTTGCCTAAATCAGCTGGCATGATCGAGGCTGAGAAGCAGGGTGATACTACAGGTGAGATCTATAAGGCATACGTGAACCGTGCTCAGTATCCGCTATGGGTTCAGGATTCATTACGGACCATGATCGGTCTGGTCTCAAAACTTGAGCCAGATATTGTGATTGAAAGTTCTTTGCTTAAGGGGTTGATCAATAACGCGACCAATGACGGTTTTGGGCTTAAGCAGTTGTTTATTCGCGTATGTGTTGAACTGCTGGAGTGTGGCCGATGCGGCTTATTGGTGGACGTAGATGGCAACGGCGTTCCTTATTTTGCAATGTATGACGCGCTATCAATCATTAACTGGAAAGAAAACAGCATTGGTGGCCGTAAGGATCTCAAGCTGTTGGTGCTCGAGGAGCAGTTTGATAATAGCGAAGATGAGTTTGGTCATGATACGAAAACCGTGCACCGTGTTTTATCCATGCAGGATGGTGCTTTAACAGTTCGGCTGTTTGATGGGGCGCTACCTGAAGATAAAACACCAGATCTGGGGGGTAACCAGCTTTCCTTTACGCCGTTTGTATTCTGCGGTACCACAGACAACTCACCTGATGTAGGTTCAGTACCATTGTTGACGATGGCCAAAGCTGCATTGAAGTATTACCAGTTAAGTGCAGATTATTACCAGTCATTGCACCATACGGCGCATCCACAACCATGGGTTAGTGGATTAGATGAAGATTCCGATATTAGCGTGACTGGAGTCATGGCTGTCTGGAGTCTCCCTAACGAGTCGACTTGTGGTTATCTCGAGATTTCGGGCGATGGCATCGACATGACCAAAAAGGAAATGGATGCCCAGAAAAACTCGGCGCTTGAAGCCGGTGCAAAGGTCATTGATACCAATAGCCAGGAATCTGGTGAAGCCCGCCGTGCACGTCAGGATGATCAGCATGCCAGCTTGCACAGTATTGTGATGTGTGCTGCTGAAGCCATTGAACAAGCAATTAAATATGCGGCTCAGTGGTTAAAGCTGGATCCTTCCAGATACGCATTTACGGTGAAGCCTGAGTTTGTCGTAGGGCAATACGATATCAATCTTGCTAAACAACTTTACGAAGGTGCACTAGCAGGCAAGAATTCATTCCAGACATACTGGGAGTATCTGGTGACTGGGAAATTACCAGCACATGAATATAAAGATGAATTAGAGCGTATAGAAGTAGAACAGGAGAGTGCGCCACTATAGAGGTAACGTTTTATGGCAAATCATGATGAAAAAATTCTGTTTAATGTTCTAACACAGCATCAGGCATATTTATATCGTGCTGCTTCGAGATCAGTGAATGAACTGCAAGGCATTTTTAATGATGCAACGTTAGATATGCTGACCCGATTAAATGGTTTGCTTGATGAATTAAGCGATGCTGAGAAGATTGCACTTGCTGGTGGTCAGTATACAACCTCAAATTTACGTGAAGTTCGGGATCTCATTAACCAGTGGTTTACGTCAATTCATGTTGCTATACCAGAGACGTTCGCCGTATCAGCCATTTCATTTGCAGTTTATGAAGCGAATTACACGTCAAAACTGTTTGGCCATTCAACAAAGAAAGCTCATAAAGGAGAACAGCTTTATAAAGCAGCGAAACAGGTCCCTTTGGCGGGTGGAGCACTCGTTGATGAACTTTTATCTAAAATCGCAGAAACTGCTCGTCAGAGAGTGGAATATGCGATTCGTGATGGCATTAATACCGGGATGACCAATCACCAGATTATTAAACGTATCCGTGGTACCAAAAGACTTCAATATGAAGACGGGCTTTTAAACAGTACCAAAACTGATATTGATCGTACGGTAAGGACTATACGTACTCATGTCTCCAATCAGGCCTATTTAAACAGTTTTAAAGAGCTAGATATTCAATATGTCAGGTTTATCAGCGTACTCGATGGAAGAACTTCCAAAGTTTGTGCTTCCCTGGATGGCTCGGTCTGGAAAATTGATGATCCTGCAAAACGTGTCCCGCCGTTACATCCTAACTGCCGAAGTACCTTGGTTCCTGTTGAGAAGGATGGGCAACTGGCTGGTCAACGACCTTTTGTCATGGATGAGCGCAAAGTTAAGGACATTCCTAAAGAGGAACGTGGTCAGCTGATTGGCCAGTTAGACGCAAACACCACCTTTAAAGAATTTTTCAAAAAAACAGATGATTTCTTTCAAAAGGAATGGCTCGGTCCAAAACGTTACAAGCTCTACAAAGAGGGAAAGTTTGATTTTGAAAAGTTCTTCGATCCTGAAGGTGAGCTTTATACATTAGAGCAATTAAGACTTCTGGATGAACGAGCTTTTAAAGAGCTGGGTATTTAAAGTAAGGAAGGTATTTAAAATGTCTAAATTATCAATCTGCGAATGCAAAAAGCGCAAGGAAGAACTGGAAAAAGCTCTAACGTTTCAGATTGCAGAACTGGTCAATAAGTTTGAAATCGAAACGGGTGTCAATATTCATGATATTTACCTGAATTTTACTGATGTGTCTGAAATTGATCGGCCTGATCGTTATGTGTTTACGAGCGTCACAGTCAAAACGCTAGAATCTGATTAACTATTTTCATTAATCGTAAGGCACCCAAAAGGGTGCTTTTTTGTGAGTAAAAGAAATGTCAAATACCGAGCAACAAATTGAAAATGAAATTCAAAGTAAGGGGCTAAATGCACCTCGCTTAATACCGAGTCATATCGATTCAGTTATTAAACATGTTGCCTACTTTACCGCAGGAGATGGCTTTGTTGGAGCAATTACTGGTTCCGCAGAATTTAACAATCTTCCTGAAGAGGAGCGTGTGGTAATTACTCCTCAGGAATTAGACCTACTGACATTTTGTGTAATTATACTTAAAAATGGTTTTACGGTTACAGGTGAATCTGCATGTGCAAGCCCTGAAAACTTTAATGCTGAAATTGGCCGGAAAGTTGCGTATGAAAATGCCCGTAATAAAATTTGGGCGTTAGAGGGTTATTTGCTTAAGGAGAAATTGCAACAACAGTAAATCTCAACAAAGTTCTAAATATTTATCAATTCAAGCGTCCTAAGGGCGCTTTTTTTATTGCCTTGAGATAAGGCACAACTTAACCAAACGAGAGGTTTGAACATGTCATTGCCATTTATTGTAGATTCATTGGACCAGATCCAAGAAGAACATCGTGCTTTGTATGTTGAGGAGGACGGGAAGTTTCGCTTTGACTTAGAAGGTTACGAAGATCCCAAAGGCCTAAAAACTGCACTTCAAAGCGAGCGTGATGCCGCTAAGACTGCACAACGCGAATTACAACGCCTGCAGAAACAGTTTGAGGGTATCGATCCTGAAACCGTTAAAAAGTTATTTGCCCAACTGGAACTTGATGAAGATGCAAAGTTAATTGCTGAAGGCAAAGTCGGTGAAGTCATTCAAAAGCGTACCGAGAAGATGCGTGAACAACATGACAAGTTACTGAATGCTGAAAAAGAACGTGCGGATAAGGCTGAAGCCTATGCCAATAAGTTTAAACAGTCCGTGGTTCAAAGCCAGATTGTACAGGCTGCTCTTGAACTTGAAGCACTACCAGAAGCAACTGTTGATATCGCATTTCTTGCCCAGTCTAAATTTGTATTAGACGAGGATGGCAAAGCGGTCGCAGTCGATTCAAACGGTGACGTCGTCATTGGTAAAGATGGCAAGACGCCATTATCACCAAAGGAATGGGTCGAAACCTTGCGTGAACAAAAACCTTACTTCTGGCCAAAAGCAAATGGTTCAGGTTCACCTGGCAGCACCAATACAAAAACTCAGGTCGATATCACTAAACCTGATGGATCTGTGAACCTCACTAAATTAGCTCAATTACGAAATGAAAATCCGCAGTTAGCCAAAGAGCTTGCTGCAAAACATGGTATTAAACTTTAAGGAGAAGGCCAAATGGCTGAAACAAAAATTGCTGATGTAATTGTTCCGGAATTATTCACACAGTACGTTCTAAACAAAACTACCAAGAAATCTGCTTTATGGCAGTCCGGTATTGTTGGTGAGCTGGATGTTGAAGTTGCATTCGGTACCCAAGGCGGATCTACCGTAAATATCCCGTTCTGGAACGATCTGGATGGTGAGTCTGAAGTTCTGTCAGATAGTCAGGCCTTAACCGTAAATAACATTGCAGCAGGTCAGGATATTGCGATTTTACATGCCCGCGGTAAAGCTTGGGGTGCTAATGACTTAGCCAAGGCATTGTCTGGTGATGATCCACTGGGTGCGATTGGTGATCTTGTTGCAGATTACTGGGCTCGTGAATTTCAGGGCTTTACCGTGAATACGCTTAAAGGTGTGTTCGGTTCTGCCAGTATGGCCAGTAATATCCACGATATTTCAGCAGGTGCGGGCGCTGCAGCAGTTATTGACGGCGTTTCCTTTATCGATGCGTCTTATAAGTTGGGTGATGCTGTTGATAAATTAACTGCAATTGCCATGCACTCAGCAACGATGGCTGCATTGGCGAAACAAGGTCTGATTGAAACTGTACGTGATGCAGATGGTGTGGTGCTTTATAAAACCTTTATGGACCGCCGTGTCATTGTTGATGATGGCATGCCTGTAGACGGTGATGTATTCACTTCATTCCTGTTTGGCCAGGGAGCAATCGGCTTCCAGGATATCGGCGCACCGGTTGGAGTTGAAACTGACCGTGACAGTTTAGCCGGTTCAGACATTCTGATTAACCGCCGTCACTTTGTTCTGCATCCTCGTGGTATTAAATGGGCTGGCGCAATGGGCGTTGCACCGAACAATGGAGGCCTTTCAACAGAAAGTAACTGGGAACGCGTATACGATCCAAAGCAGATTCGTATTGTGGCGTTTAAACACAAGGTCAAATAACGAAAAGCCGGGATAACCCGCCTTTAGTATTTTTGCCTTTCGGTAACTACTGGAAGGCAACTTTAATAATTATTTGGAGATCCTCACATGGGACTTTCATCATTTAACCGAGCACGGGAACGACAAATGACACAAGAAAAGGTGAATGAACTTGAAGAGCAACTGGCAGGCGTAAAAGGTGAGTTTATTGCATTCAAAAATGATCCTGATGCAATGAAGGCGCGTATTGCCGAGCTGGAAGCTGGTGCGGGTGATCAGAATCAAACGGGTGCAGGTGATAACCAGGAACAGAATAAACCTATTGATTATTCATCTCTGAAGGTAGATGAAATCAAAGCTGTCTTGACTGAAAAAGGCATTTCTTTTGACGGCGTTACCCGTAAAGACGATTTACTTGCACTCATTCCTCAAGAGCCAAAGGAATAATCCATGAGCTTTATCACTGAACAAGAAGCGATTGAACATGTACAAGGCTTTGATGCTTTATCTGCCAGTGATAAGGCTGATTATTTGCAAAAGGCCGAAGCCTATCTGATCGCCCGTAACGTGAAACCTTATGAAGATGTGACACAAGTGCCTAAGGCACTAAAAACAGCCTCATACGAGATCATTAAGGGCATCCTGAAGGGTGAACTCTACCAAGGGCAGGAACAGGTCTTAAAACGTAAAAAGATTAAGGCTGATTCGGTTGAATCGGAAAAGGAATACCAGGATGGGTCCATAAAGCTGAATGCCACTGAGCAATACATTCTGGATCTGATTAAGCCATTCACCAAGCGCTCTTCAGTATTTTTTATCCGGAGGATCTAATGGGCTTACGTGACGAGCTGCAGGCAGACATTGCCGAGGCATTTAATGAAGATCTCATAGATGCCGTTCAATCCCTTTCGTGTGAGCGGATCATCAAAAAAGATTGGGATCCTCTGACTGAAACCCACAAGACAATCAAAGAAAATTATTCTGGCCGTGGGGTTTTGTTTGGCTCATACAATCAATATGAGATCCAGACGCTCGGTGTCTTGGCCACCGATAAAAAGGCGGTTGTTCTACAGAATGAAGTAACCATGGTACCGAAAATTGATGATGAGTGGTTTACACCACTTGGCAATTTTCGAGTCATGCATATTCAACAAGATCCAGCTGAAACAATCTGGAAATGCCAGTTGAGGAAGGTGTAGTGAAATGGCTAGTTATCGCTGCGATTCTTTTTATCGTGATTCTTTTAATCTGCCGCCTTCTGATTGGAACTCACAATGAGTGGGATAGGGAAAAAAGGGAAATTGAAGAAAATGATAGTGAAGGTATCAAGCAAACAAAACTTTGGTACTCATTAAATCGGGATACGGTTGTTTCTGGCCGATTCACCGTAGGAAAGAAACATCGAATCACCTATCGGCCAAAGTTGGAGTAAATATGACTTGGACCGTATATAAATTTCACGACAGTGTGCAGGTGGTACCTGATGATGATCTAAAACCACACACATTTTTTCATTGCGAATGCCATCCCGATTATAAGGATGGCATTTTTATTCATTACTCATTTGATGGACGCGAACTCACTGAAACGTCATTACCAAGTTAACAGGAGATCCCATGGTAAATACAAACTATGTGCCTGAATGGTATATGTCACCATTTCAGCATATTCAATATACGCTGGCCCGCAATCAGATTCACATGGATCTGTTATTCGATGACATGCAGGAGGCGGATCAATTCCTTGCTATCGAAGGAGCCGCTGCTCAAGTTGATTATTACCAGGAAGGGACTTATGCAGTCGTTCAACTTGGTGATACTTCGGGGCGAGATCTAATCGAAGTATATGGGCTGCTTTTGCATGAAGCGGTGCATGTCTGGCAGCGAGTTAAAACACTTATGGGTGAGCGTGAACCTAGTACTGAATTTGAAGCTTATTCAATTCAAGCGATCGCTCAGGATCTCTTCGAGATGTATCAGGCAAGTGAGGTGAAGGTTGGGATGGAAGGGTAAAAAGCCAAATGAATTCGCCGTGCAGATCGTCAGCGATTCAGAACAAAATGTAAAAAATATTGTGATGGATACAGTTCAGTCCTTGGTTGTTTCCAGTCCAGTTGACACTGGTGCTTATCGTGCTTCACACATTGTTTCTATCGGTTCTGCTGATATGGGGGTACGTGAACCTGAGGTAAATGCCAATCAGGATGCAGCGGTCCAAGCGGTTAAAATCAAGCTGGGAAATCTGGTCTATATCCAGAACAATCAGCCTTATGCTGAACGTCTGGAAAATGGCTGGTCAGATCAGGCACCTCAGGGCATCTATAGCACCACATTTAACTTTATCTCTCAAAAGTACGGTGGCTAATATGGCAATGACACTTGAACAAGCAAGACAAGCCATCATTGCTCGCATGCAGGGCTTTACTGGTATCGATCAATCGCGGATCCAGTATCCGAATGCACCAGAATTTAAAGTGCCTAAAATTGGCCTGTGGTGTCGTCTGACAATAGCGGGTGGATCAAGCTTTATTTCAGGTATAGCTGACAAGCCATGCACACGGCGAACCGGCAATATCATGATTCAATGCTTCGACCGGCAGCATACGGGAGAGAAAGCGATTACCGAACTCAGTGATGCATTACTGGCTCATTTCGAGTATTTCAATATTGATCATCTTGAGTGTTTGCAGGGGCAGTCGATCAATGCAGGCAAGGATAGCGATTTCATCCAGTTCAACGTAACGATCGGCTATAAAGTAAATTGAGTAAAACAAAATAAGATTTATTGAATGGTCGCCTAAGGGCGATTTTTTTATTTTTAACTACCACCGCATCGGTGGTTTTTTTATGTCTATAGGAATCACTTATGAGCAATTTTGTTTTTAAGCGCGGTGACACCTTTAATCTGGATTTGCAGCTTGTCGATATGAGCGAGGCTCTGCAATTCCCGCCTGATGATGTCCGCCGTGCGATTAACCTGACAGGTTATGTATTTACATCTCAAGTAAAAGAGCTGCATACCGGTGCTGCCGTTGCAACTTTAACCTGTACTGTATTAAATCAGGCTACACAGAAAGGCTGGTTAAAGGTGACGTCTGGGGCAAGTACTTCAGCGTGGCCTCTGGGACTAGTCCAGATGGATCTTAAAGCTGTGGGTGGTGGTGTAACTCAACATTCTGAAACTTTGATGTTTCTGGTAGCTGATGGAGTAACAGCATAATGGCCAATCTTGTTTTTAAGTTCAATTGGGAGCATCGACCTTTTCCCTATAATGCCGCACCTGGTAAGTTACAATTTATGCTGCCTTTTGCCTCTGGTATTCCGAATCTGACACCGGATATTTCCCAAGTCCAAGGTGCGGGAGCAGCAGCAAAAGCAAATATTGGAGCTGATGGTTATAATATTCCTGTTGCCAGAGATACTTTTAAAGCAGCTTACTCCAATGGCGTAGATATTTACTGGTCTGGGAACGGAGCAAATCCACCACCACCCCCATTTGCTGATCTTAACGAGGCACCCACGGGTACCAGATTATTGCTTGCCCGATCAGATGGAGAAATGGCGAACAGACCTATAGGTTTAAAATCCCGTTTGTTTTATGTAGAGACAAAGGGCGCATATACAACCAATGCAGGCAAGTTACAACTGGCTTATTCCTATGGATTAGAATCTGATTTTGCATTACGAACAGCTGGTTCAGATGGTACTTATACACCTTGGCGATATGCTGTGACATCACTCTCACCAACCAGCTTAGGTTCGGCGGCATCATATAACGTCGGGGTGAATTCGGGTGATCTAATGGCTGTTGGAGCTTTTGGTTTAGGAACTAATACTCCAGATTATGGTCGGGTGCCTCTCAACATTGCTGAATACAATAATGGCCAGGTAATTCGATGTACTGGTGGAGATTCTACGGGACATGGCGAAGGAGTAGGTGATGCAATTGGTTTACCTGCAGGGACATTTGCCGCGCAGTACTTTACTGTGGGAGTGGCAAATGCACATGCCATGATGTACCCGATGAATGTGCGCCATAGTTTATATCATGGGACTATGACGGTTAACTCTGGTTCAATGAAGGTTAAGCGTTATTTTAAAATTCTGGATGAGAGTAATACGCAAACAGATTCAAATGGTTTTATTAAGGCCGCTTCTCCAGTAGTCAATCTTTATGCTGATCGAATCGAACCAAACGGTGAGGCTGAGGAACAAGAAATTAAGTTCTTCCGGAATGACGTAGGATGCTATCTCTTACAAGGTTCTACAGGTTTTGCAGAACAAGGTTGGTACATCGAGATGCCAAAGGATGCCAAAGGAAATATTCTTGTCAGTGTCGAATATCAGACTTTAGAAAATGGTGATATTTCCATTAAGACCTATAAGAAAAAATTCGACTTTGAATCTGCATCAATTGTTTCTGATCTTGATAAACCGATGGATATTCCAGAAAGCCGGTTTATTAGTATTCGACTTAATAGTTTGCCTGAGCCTGAACTGGAACCGGATGAGCCATTTCCTGAAACACCAGTTGAGTTCCAGCCAACCAATCTGGCTCAGGCCGTAGCTGCTGCGATGGATGGTGTGGAACCGCCTGAGATCAAAGAAGAACAGACAAACGAATCACTTTAATAGCCCGCTTAATCAGCGGGTTTTTTAATGCCTAAATTTTGGAGAACAATAAATGAGTTCAGGCGCAAAAATCCGGTTATATGCTTGTGAAGAGGCAGTGCTCGGTACCACTCCAGCAAATCCGGTGTGGTACACCGTTCGCCGTGTGTCGGATGGATTATCCGAAAACGTATCTACCGAACAAAGCAATGAAGTGGTGGATTCACGCTTCCGTCAGGGTGCTTTGGTAACTGAAGTTGAAGTCACTGGCCAGCTGGAATTTGAGTTATCACTTGGGACCTTTGATTTATTCCTGAGTGTGCTGGCTTTCAATAATTGGTCGGCCAACTCCCTAAGCTTTGCCGCTGGTGTACGTAAATCTCTGACCTTGGTTAAGGTTTTTGAGGATATTGGTCAGGTGTTTATTTACCGTGGTATACAGGTCAATACCGGTGAAATCACGATTCAGACCACAGGAAAGATTACAGGTAACTTTGGCTTGGTCGGTACTTCCTTTACACCTCAGCAAGTCAACCCTGTGACCAATCCGGTACCAGCTTCAAGCCGTCCAGTTGTCAGCATGCCAAATGTTGAAAAGTTACTGATTAATGGCCAGTCGATCCAAGGTAAAGCTTGTCTGCAGTCACTCACCATTAACTTTAATAACAACCTGGAAGCGATCCGCTGTATTGGATCTGGCAAATACACGCCAGAGTTCTACTTGGAGAAGATGATAGATATCGGTGTAAACGGTAATTTCATGTTCTCGGCGACATCTGCAGCTTGGATCAATGCGATCAAAACCCGTGATGTATTCACGCTGGGCTTTGATATCAAGGACAACAAAGGTAGCAAGTACTCTTTGAGTTTCCCGCAATTGGAAGTCATGGAAGCTAATCATCCTGACGGCGGTGGTGATGACATCATCACGGTAGACATCAACTTTGCCCAAGTGCGTACCAGCCCAACCATTGTACGTGCACTGGTGTAGTAAGCGGGTATAACGCAATTATTCATTAATTCAAAACCAAAGCCTATGTAATGCCATGGGCTTTTTTATTGCTTAAATTTTAGAGGTCGTTATGGCGTTAAAAGTCGGTATTGTACAAAGTTCAGAGGTATCTAAATGGTGCCAGTTCAAAAATGATAAAGACGAGGTTCAGGCCGAATTCAAGATCCGTGGCATTGCCTATAAACCATTTCAAGTGGCGATCGAACGGGCAGGTAATCAGATTACATCCAAAGGCTATGACGTGATGGCCACAGATCCTGCTGACAAGCTTTATCATGAGTTGCTTATGGATGCCTGTGCAGCGCATCTGATTGAAGACTGGAAGGGCGTAGTTTTTGCTGAGGTCGTCAATGGCCAGACTGTAGAGACTGACATGCCATACACAGCCGAGAATGCTTCCAGGCTATTCAACCTTGGCGACATCGGTGTGGCCATCTGGTTATTCGTTAAAACTGAAGCCCAAAAGATTCAGGAAAATGCTGATAAGGACAAGGCCGTTATCCTGGGAAAGTCATTGAGCTCTACAAATACCAAAAAACGTACGCATCGAAATCGCCGCACGAAATCGAACAAATCAAGTTCTTAGGTGGCCATATTCCTGAGCCACCTGAATCATCCTATGCCGCTGAATCAATGCTCTTAGCCTTCAGCACGATTTGCAGATCCAGACGCTATGAGCAGGGTATGCCGTTATCAATAGACCAACAGGCCATTAATGTTTATGCCGAGCATAATGATCTGCCTGTTGGTCCACATATATTTAACGACTGCATCTTTGCTTTGGATGATCTGTTTCTGGAAGAAGCCTATAAAAAGGTGAAGGCTAAAACTACAAATACTCAAACGAGATAATGTAATTGCCACCTTCGGGTGGTTTTTTAATGCCAAAAGAAAAGCCCCGAAGGGCTTTGCTATTTATTAATATTGGAGACGGCGAAAATGATCAATACGCTCACTTTCGCTTAGATCGTATGGTAGTTCCTTTAGGATGTGAACATTAAGCTCTTCTCTGTATTTACTACCTAGAATTAGACCTGCACTAAAAGCGCCGTCTGCAAAATTATCGTGAATACGTCCTGCCATTTTGGGGTTCAATATTCTGATTGAATCACCAAAACAACGCCACCAAGCAGATACCCAGTACATATGAATTGCTACGTTTTTTGCGCGTGATTCCAATTCTGGATTCTGTGATGGAAAGTGAGTTGGGGCATTGCTGTAAAGCGCAATCAGGTGATGAACGTACTCCACGGCGACAGGGATGGAGTCATAAGGGATTTCATCAATACTATTTGTACCAAAACGTTGATTGATAATTTTCCACGCATCACTTGAGTTTAAGTGTTTTGTTTTGGCAACAAGCAAAGCATGTGCATCATGTAGTGGGGTGCGTTCTAATTTGTGGGTTTTGGCTAAGATTTCTTTTCGGACAAAATAACAGTCTTCAAGTTGTTCAAATACCTCCCAGGCTTGGTCAGTATCAAGCATCTTAGCGTGGCGGGCAGCGCCGCGTTCTGTCCATAGAATCAGGGAGCGAGCTTTGTTTGAAATAGATGGGGAATTTGCAACTATCTTTAAGCTAGTCACAAAATCCTTTAATTCTTGTCCAATAATTTTGAAGAAATGTTTCCCTTCAATAAAGCGGTCTTTATTACGTGTATGGTTTTGCTGGATGCGGACAGATCCTGTGCCATAAAAACCAGCTAACTGTTCAGTAGTTAGAACAGGGATAGATTTGAAATTAATGATTGATACATGCGTATCATTGATTTGTGCTAAACTAGCCATATCAATTACCTCGTAGTGGTTGATAACTCGCCCTGTCACCGTCCAAAGTTGCAGGGCGTTTTTAATATATTTAAGAACTAAAAAATAGTCAACTCCATTTTTGGCACTATGATGTGATGTTAATTTGACACTAAATTAAAAAGCTAATATATTTTTATCAACATTGAGGATTGAGTCGTAATAATGATTTTCAAACAAGATGATTGGAAACGTACTCAAGTACGCTTACCACCTGAAGTTCATGAGCAATTAAATAGATATGCTGAAATTAATGGGCTTTCTCAGAATGCAGCAATTCTACAAATTTTAGAAAAAGTTCTTAATAGTGATGTAGCTGTTTCAAAGTTAACTATTGTTGAAAGCCTTAAAAATATTGAAATGCTATTAAACTCCAAAAGGTTCCAGTTTGATAATGATTCACTTATTGCTTCTCGCTTAAATGAATGTTTGAAAATGACAAATGAGATATCACATTTAAAACTAACCCCTTCAAAAGTTGCTGAAATAATGGGTGAGAACTCTGCACATCAATTTTCAAATTATTTTGCAGGCACAGAACAACCTAGTTTTTTTGAATTGGATAATTTTGCCCGCTTTTTTGGAGTTAACTCTGAATGGTTGAAGCATGGGAATTTACCAAAATTCAAAGTGGAATATGATAGGCTATCAACAAGGCCAGAAGAAGCTGTAAAAGAAATTTTAAATATTCCATTATATAGCCCCATAGAAATTGAACCTGAAGATCATAAAGAGAATAATCCATTTGCACCTGTCAGGCCAAAAGATATCTATTTAGTTAGGAATGACTCAAAAGCAGGTGAGTTCCTTATAGTTAGAAAATATAATGAATGGGTTGTAGATGTTTTAAAAACTCCTATACATGTGAGTGATGTAATTGGTGCTGGTGGTGAGAGTATGCTAAAGAGCTTATTCGTTACTTTAAAGTTCCTTTATGAGTTGTATACCAATTCAAGATTAGAAAATTGTGTTTTCGTGAAAGGTTTTATTGTATCGGACTCAGAGTTTAATGACTTATGTGAAGGGGTTCTACATCCTCTAGAGGTTTTAAAATACTGCTCTAATAATACTTGGTGGGAAGATATTTGGGATGAAAAAATGTCTGTAACTAATAGTTATTGGGATGGGTTTAGGAAAATATCTAGCCATATACAAAGATGTGTTAATGAGGATAAATACTTATCAGACGTGAGCCAACGGATAACTATGCATGACTTTGATATACTTAAAAAATAATTTTAATATTTTGAAATCAAACCCACTTAATGTGGGTTTTTTAATGACTTAATTTCAACCTTCTGATAAATTATCTTTTTTATTTATAAGGGGTATTTTATGAAACAGGTTATTTTAAGTATATTATTAGTTTTTGGAGCAGTTAATCTAGCTGAAGCTGGTAAAGGCAGACAGCCTTGTTCTGGTAAAAAAGGAGGAATTAGTCATTGTGATGGAAAGAAATTTGTATGCAATGATGGTTCAATCAGCGCTTCTAAGAAGGTGTGTTCAAGATAGGTATTAATATGGGGCTTAATTTTAGGAAGAGTTTAAAAATAGCGCCTGGAGTGAAAGTAAATATCACTAAAAAAGGTGTAAGTAGCTTATCTATTGGAAAAAATGGCGCTAGAATAAATGTTGGCAAGAAGGGTGTAAAGACTACAGCTGGATTGCCTGGAACTGGAATTTCATACTCTAAGTTTTCTAGCTATAAAAAAGAATCTGCAAGAAAAGAGCCTAATTTTAATAATCCAGACAATTTATTGGGTTATCCAAAATCTGAATGGATAATTGCTGGAGTCATTGGGTTCTTTGCGCTTGTTTTCTTTATTTGGATCATTAGCTGAGAACAGAGAACCCACTTAATGTGGGTTTTTTAATGATTTCATTTTAATTATTTGTTAAATTGTGCGGGATTTTAAAGAGGGTGTTGATTATGAAAAAACTTATATTAATTGGTTCTTTTTTAGTTTTAACAGGTTGTGCTACAACGCCACAAAAACCAGCAGAACCAGTAAAATTTGAAAAAATATATCAAATTGACGGATTGAATCAAGCTCAAGTTTATGATGGAGCTCGTCAATGGTTCGCTACAGCCTTTCGTTCAGCTAATGCCGTTATTCAGTACGAAGATAAGACTACTGGATCAATCATTGGAAAAGGGAATATGGCATACCGTTGCAGTGGCTTTGCTGATTGTATGACTGTTACGGCAGGTGACCGTGTTGATTTTACTGTTCGTGTAGATACAAAAGATGGTCGGATGCGGGTTGGTTATGACAACCTTACTCATTATAAACCAGCACAGATGATTAATGGTGTTCGTTATAGTGAAACAAATAGACCTATAACAGAAGGTTACCCATCCGCTAAAATAATTGTAGATGAGTTAAATAAATCTTCTGATGCAATGGCAGAAAAAATTAAGACACAACAGAAGGTAAATGCAGATTGGTAATATTAAAAAGTTTTTAGATATTCAACTTACTAAGTAAATTTAATTAAACCCGCGAAAGTGGGTTTTTTTATATCCAACGTATAACCGCCGCAAGGCGGTTTTTTATTGCCTAAAGGAAAGTAAACATGACGCAAGAATCCCGCTTAGTCATTGTAATTGACTCAAAAAATGCTGAACGCAACGCTAAAGCCTTGGCTGATGAAATGTCTAGAATTACAGAGCGTGGCGATTCAGCATCACAATCTACAAAAGACATGGGTAAACAGTTTTCTGTGACCAATAACATTGTCCAGAACTTTAATACCACGGTAAACAATACCAACTCATCCGTGCAAAAAACGGTTGAAGTCACCAAGCAGGCGACTCAGCAGAATCAAAAGTTTTCACAGGAAATTAAAAATACATCGCAGGAACTGGATAAACAGGAAAAGTCGATTCATTCATATGGGACATCGATTAAAGCCTTGGCCGGTTTTATGCTGGGGCTGGTTACTGTAAATGAGACAATTGCCAGAGCTGATGGTGCGACTCAGATGGCCGCACGTATTCGTAATGCAACAGATAGTGCTGCTGAGTTTGATCTTGTTCAGGAGCGTCTATATGCGTCTACAAAAAGCACATACCGTGCTCTTGGTGAAGCGCAGGAAGTCTATTTAGGCTTGGCTGGTGGGATGAAAGCCTTAGGTTACGCCACCAATGATACCTTGGATGTGTCTGACTCACTTTCCTTTTCATTTACGGCAAATGCAGCACGTGCTGATCAGGCGCAATCAGCAATTGATGCATTTTCAAAATCTATGGCCAAAGGCAAAATTGATGCTGATGCCTGGATCTCGATTGTTACCGCTGCCGATAACATTATTGCAGATATGGCTAAAACCACAGGCAAGACAGAGGTACAAATTCGAGAGCTGGGCGCAACCGGTAAAATTTCGTTAGAAGACCTGATCAAGACATTAAATGCAACGAGAGACTCAAATCAGGAATTAGCGGATGCAATGGAGAATAGTCTGGCAGATGGCCTGACCACATTGTCTAACGCCGTGACCAAGTTGCTCGGTGAAATCAATATGAGTACAGGTGCAACCAATACTGCAGCGGCAGGCTTGGGATTATTAGCCGATAATATTGATATTGTGATGAATGCTGCAATGGCGGGCGGTCTTGCTTATTTAACCAAGACAATTATTGCCAAAACTGTTGCTACAGATACCGGGATTATCTCAACCATCCGCAGTCGTCAGGCATCTGTTGCAAATGCTCAGGCTGAGGTTGCAGAAGCAACAGCAACACTTAATGCGGCTAAAGCACATCTTGCGAATGTCCAAGCGACCAATGCTGAAGCACAGGCTAAATACGGCGCTACGGCAGCGGCAGCACGCTATGCTCAGGCTCAAGCTGCCGCCACTGCGGCTACGAATGCGCAAACAGCTGCGCAAGGACGTCTTGCGGCTGCATCCATCAATGTTGGAAGATTGGCTAGTGGAGCGTTTGCCTTAATTGGTGGACCAATAGGTGCAATTACCTTGGGCGTGGCCGGTTTGACTGCCGCTTACTCGTATTTCAATGGTAAGGCAGAGGAGGCAACGGCAAAGTTAAAAGAGCAAGCGGAGGCTGCAAAGTTAACTAAAGAAGAAATCAAGGCGCTGAGTGAGGAGCAACGTAAAGAGAAGCTTGCTGATCTGGCTGCAACACTGGATGATCAAAACAAGAAGTTGAAGCAACAAGAGCAGGCGGTCGCATCAGCATTAATTGCCATTCAAAACTATGCACTGGGTAATGTGAAAGTTACCGATATTTCAAATAAGGCCCGTCTTGGTACCATTTCATATACTGAAGCGATAGAGCAACTGAAGGATCAGAAAATCCCTTCTGATCTCAGGGATGCATTGCTTAAACAAGTAAGCGCCTATGATGTGGCCGCTGAAACTGCCAACAAGACCAAAAAAACCTATAGTTTGTTTGGGATAGAGGTAGCTCTGGCAGGCAATAAAGCTGAGAATGCGATCGTCGGTCTTGATAAAAATACCAAGTCATTAACTGAAAATGAAAAGGCTGCTTTGGCTGCAAAAGAGGCTCAAAAGAAATATGCCGATTCATTATTTGATCGTGATTTTGATGCCCAACTATCACAGAGACTGCTTGCCAAGAACTACACTCCAGCTCAAGTAAAGGCATTATTAGATTTGGCAAACTGGGCGCGAAAAAATGGTGTGCAGATTACTACTGAGATGTATCAGGCAGCGTTGAGAGTTCAAGCCATTGAGGAGAAAAATAACCAGGTTATAGAGGCTAAAAATAAGGCATTAAAGGAAACAACAGATGAGTTGTCTAAACAACAGAAAATTCTATCTGTAAATGCCAAGGTTCAGGCCAATGCAGCAAAGTTTGGTTTTTCCAACATTGAGTCTAAATACAGACTACCTGCAGGAACACTATCTGCGATTCACATGATCGAATCCAGAGGTAACGCCAAAGCATATAACAAAGACACTGGTGCAACTGGAGGCTTTCAGTTCTTATCCGGTACCGCCAAGCAATACGGAGTTAAAGATCGAACTGATCTGGCTCAGTCTGCTGAGGGTGCGGGTAAGTATATGTCTTACCTACTCAAACTGTTTAAAGGTGATCTGGAAAAGGCTGTACGTGCTTACCATGCGGGTGAAGGCAACGTTCAAAAAGGTAAAGGTATTGGTAAATATAACAACCAATACTGGAAAGACTTTCAGGGCTACATGGCAGGCATCAATGGATATTCTGCCGGTGATATTTCATCAAAAGATTTTTCAAAGATACTTCAAGATGACGCCAAAATGGCGGAAGAACAGGCACGTTTACGGATTCAACTGGAGAATGAAGTTGCAGATCAACAAACCAGGATCCGCAATGATCTGGCTCAAAAATTAGAGGAGGTTGATAAAGCCAATTTTAGTTCTGAACGTAAAGCGGAGATTATTGCCGATTTGAAAGCCCGTGCAGACAATGACATTGCAATCGCTCAACAGGCTTTACGAACCAAACTGGATGATTACAAGGAGTTCCAAAAAACTGAAGCTGAGTTGCTTGAAGAAAGCTTTGCTCGTAAAAAGTTCAATGCTGCCCATGATATTGAGCTCAGCAAGGCTGAACAGAAACAGGCGGTTGAGTTACTGGAGCAACAATATCAGCAAGAGCTAGGGTTGATGCAACTGGCACAAGAACAGCGATTGTTCCAGGCTAAATTAGCTTTGTTGTCTGAAACCGAAGCCATGCAGGAACGGTATCGATTAGAACGGGAGGAAATTTTAAAAAATACCAAGCTGAGTATTGAAGAGCGCCAAAAAATGATTACGTTCTCCAAAGCCAATCAGGAAAAGGAGATGCGTGACAAGATTACTGGAGCTGTTCAGAACTGGGGAAGTATCCAGGCTGATATGAATGGTACCGGCGAGTTTTATCGTCAGGATCAAGACCGGTTTAGCCGTCTTGGTGCAGCTCAAGATCTGTTTGATAGCAAGTCTGCAGCAGTTGACTACAACGAGCAGAGTGGTATTGAAGATATCAACTCCAAACTCCAGGCCGGCCTTTTATCACAGCAGGATTTTGAAGATCAGAAAACAGCGATCATGCAAGCCGCTCTTGAGCAAAGGAATATCATTTATGATGAATATGCTCAAAATGCCCAAGAGATTGAAGATAAGTACCAACAAGATAGATTGAATGCACAAATTGCTCTCGGTGGGCAAATGATTGGTTCAGTAACATCGATGTTTGGTTCTATGTTCGGTGAGCAATCCAAGGCCTACAAGATCATGTTTGCTGCAGATAAAGCCTATGCGATCGCAGCAGCTGGTATTGCGATTCAACAGAACATTGCTCAGGCTGCCAAGGTTGGTTTTCCTCAAAACTTGCCATTAATTGCAGGGGCGATTGCTCAAGGTGCCAGCATTATCAGCAATATCCGTGCAATTAAGGACCAAGGCTTTGCTGAGGGTGGTTATACGGGTAAAGGTGGTAAATACGAGGTTGCCGGATCTGTTCATAAAGGCGAGATCGTATGGTCACAGGATGATATTAAACGCTGGGGTGGTGTCAATTTAGTTGAGAGTATGCGTAAGAGTGCGAACCCTGAAGCATTCCTCAAAAACAACTCGGCTGAAAATATTATGCGCCGTGCACTGATGAGCTCAAATGCCTTTATGGAAAGCCAGAAGAAATCAAACATCTTCAATCAAGCCGGAGATGGCCAGATTATCTATAAGGCGAGTCAGACTGCAGAGACTCCAAAAGTCTCTACCGGTTCTGATCTGTATCATGATGGCAAAGTGTATTTCTCACCGAATGGCTTGGTTCAGGATCGCTCAAATCTTGAGGATGTCCATGATTTCACTCTGGGCAGATCTGCACGGCCACAGGCTGAAGCGATTGCTTCAGTTCAACCATCAGCACCTACGATCAACTTTAAGATTGAAGTGGTGAACCAGGTGAAAGGGGTAGCGGTCGAAGCAGAGCAACTGGATGAGAATACTGTCCGGCTTATCGTAAAAGATGAATTGAAAAAGGAGCTTCCACGTGAGGTGCCGAAGATTGTGAGTGATCAAATCAAGGAACCTAACTCATCAATTAGTCGGGCCATTTCAACCAATACGACAGCAAGGCGTAATCGTTAATTAGATACATACGTATAAGTAGTACCTGTTGACAGCACATCGCTCTGCCACCTTCTATCACTAGCCAACCATCCCTACAATGAATGAGCTGCCTACAGGTGGCTCTTTTTTATGCGGAAAAACCGACGGATGAATCAAATTCTATAGCAATTTAGAATCATCACAAAAGCAAAAACCCCAGTGCGCCAACACTGAGGTTTTCAATACAACTCAACCGAGCAAAGATAAGGAGAAGTATTTCTATGAATAAGCATACAACAAATTCACAGTTAAAGGTAGAAGGTAAAATGAGCAAAAAAGGTGCTGATCGAGCGGGCCATATCCAAGCATTAACCAATATGCTTTTAGTATTTGGTTTTATTGCTGTTTCAATTATTCTCGCCTTGAAATAATTGCTATTATTTATTCGTACCGCCGACAGGCGGTTTTTTATTGCCTGAAGGAAAGTTATGTACAAGTTAAAACTTAATCCTCAAACGAGCGGCTATGGCGTGACACCAGGTGATGATGTGAAGCGCCAGCAGTTTGATGGAGGACGTGGCCGCTATTACATCGATGTAAAGCGTAACAGCCACATAGTCGATGTGAACTGGAGCTTAAGCAAAGCCGACTTCAACAAGATGATGGCTTTCTGGCGTGTTTATCAAAGCCAGCCTGCATCATTCTATGTGGATCTGGTGATCGATCAGGGCACACGTCAGCAATACCTGTGCAACTTCATGCCAGGTACTTTTAAAACCAATGAGGTCAACGGCAATCTGTACCGGGTCAATGCCCAGCTGGAGGTTGTGCAGAATCAGAAAGACTTGGCAGCAGATCAGGCCTTAATTAAAGATTGGGTGGTGTGATGGATCAGGAATATGCAAGGTTCTTTCTCAACCGTACAGTCGACATTTATCAGCTGGAGTGTATCGAACTGACACATCCCTCATTCATCAATACCTATCGGGTGGTCCGCAATGATGATCAGGGTGTTTATGTCCGGCACAAGGAGAATGACAGCCAGTTGTTCTATGAATATCTGCCTGCCGAGATCCAGCGTTCGGGTATGCTCGGCGATCTGGACCAGTCCTTGACGATTTCAATATCAGGCTTGGGTGATGTGCTGCCGGATGAGTTTGAGCGGGTAATGGAAGGGCAATATCCCGATATTAAGCCAACGGTTAATTACCGGCTGTATAGCTCGGACAATCTCAATACACCGATGTATTTCTTACTTGGTTTGCAACTCTCAGGCGTGGCCATGGACCATAAAGCTGTGACATTCAAGGCTGAATCACCGCGATTAAATACCGCCAAGACGGGCGACATCTTCTCACTGGATCGCTTCACCGGTCTCAAGGGGGCGTTATGAAAGGTCATGATCATTTACTCGATCGGCAATACGATCAGGAAAACTACAACTGTGTTCACTTTGCCCACGAAGCTGCGATGGATCTGTATGGGATTGACCGTGGGGAAGCACTGGAACTGTTTATGCAGCCTAAGGGCAGTATTGAGTTCAAGCCATCCAGAATAAAGCTACTAAATCCGCTGCCCATGCCCAAGGAGGGCTGCATAGTCGCCTTCCACCCAAGACTAAGAAACAAGCCCCCGCATGTGGGGCTTTTTCGTGGGGGTAAGGTTTTGCACCTGATGGAAAGTGGCGTCTCTTATTTATCTGAACAAGTCGTAATGGCAATGGGGTTTAATCGGGTCAGTTACTATGATTAAGATTATTTATAAACAGGATCCTTTATCTGAAAAGAAGGCGGTAGAACGCGCTGCTACCTTAGGGCAATGGCTTACAGCAAAATATGAGTATATGCCTGAGCACCTGCGTATCTTTCACAATCCGAGTGATATGGAGCATGCTGAAATTTCGATGGCCAATGAGGTCACACCTAAAAATGCCCATGACTTGAAGCAGCTCGATTTTCTTCCTGGCACATTCATTGTGATTGAGAATCCGAAAGGGATCCCCGCATTGGTTGCTGCAGTCGTATCGTTAGTTGTTGGCCTTGCAGTAGCGCTGTTGATGCCAACGCCTTCGATCGCACAGACCACTCAGAATAACAACCAGTCCTCATCAGCAAATAACGAGCTTTCAAGCCGTGAGAACAAGATGCGGGTGAATGGCCGTGTTGTGGATCTATTCGGCGCTGCAAACGATACACCTGACCTGATCGCCGTGCCTTACAAGGTGTATGAGAACAATGTCGAAGTTGAGCACATAGTCGGATGTATTGGCCGTGGCCACTATAAAATCAATGGTGCCTTTGACGGTGAAACCAACATTGTAGATATTGCCGGTGCATCGATCGAGGTGTATAGCCCTGATGTCGATATTGTTAATGGCAATCCGTATTTCTTTTTAGGCAGTGAAATTACAACGCCGCCGTTGTCGGTACAGCAACAAAATTCAGTCAATGGCCAGATCCTGCGCTCAGCTGATACTCAGGTACTGGAAGGTACTAACCATTTACGCTTTGGTTATCCGAATGAGATTTTAAGATCTGCCTCAAATTTCACGGATCTAACCACCAAGTTTGTCAGCAATGATCGGGTAGAAATCACCAATAGCGGTTTCTGGTTCAATAACCAGTTCTATCATCTGGACGGGGTTTATAGTGTGTTGTCGGTCGCTGATGACCGGATGACGTTATCCAATCCTGCAGCCGTCAATCCAGGCTGGTGGATCCTGAAGGAACTCGCAACCCAGAAAACTGCAGAACTATCACCAAGACTTGCTTCGATAGGCGAGAAATGGATTGGTCCTTTTGTCCTGGATAATGTTGAGCGAAACCGGGTACTGTGTAATTTTGTCGCTTCAAATGGATTGTATGCGGTCTATAACGGCAATGTTCAGGGTGCGGTGAATGTTGAGCTTGAGGTGGAAGTTACTCCAGTCAATGTGAATGGTGAACCATTGGGCAATCCAATGTACCAGCGTATCACCATGAAGGGATCTGCAAAATCACGTCAGACCGTAGGCGTTACGCTGGACATGACCACATTCCAGGGCCGTTGCAGTGTCCGTGCGCGTCGCGTAACCGGCGCAATCAATGCGCCAAGTGTCGTTGATGAAGTGAAATGGCAGGCACTCTACGGAGCGTTTCCATTACAAAGCACACGGTACCACAGTGAAACTGTTTTCCGTGCCAGAACCTATGCCACCACCGGCGCTCTATCGGTTAAGACACGCAAGATCAACTTTGATCTGCAACGGATGCTGCCTTTTTACCAGAATGGCGAAATGACCAAGGAAGTCTTTCCGACTTCAAGCTTTGCTGATGCCCTGGTCTCGATGGCACTGGATGACAAGATTGGTCGTCGTGCGGTTGACGAGCTGGATCTGGAAAATATCTATCGGACTTACTTTGAGATCGTGGATTACTTCGGTACACCGCTGGCCGCAGAGTTCTGTGCAACCATTGATGATACCAACCTGTCCTTTGAAGAACTGGTCACCAACGTTTGTGACGCAGTAGGGTGTACGGCTTACCGTCAGAACAATAAGCTCAAGCTGTATTTTGAACGGCCTACGGATAACTCGGTACTGTTGTTTAACTTCAGGAATATTTATCCGGAAACCTATCAAAAGGATCTGAGTTTTGGTGTGATGGATGACTATGACGGCCTGATCTATGAATATACAGATCCTGCTGACGATAGCCGTATCAATATCTATCTGCCGGACAAGAGTGCCAAGAATCCTAAAGTGGTGAAATCGATAGGTGTACGTAATAAGTGGCAAGCCCACTTTAATGCGTACCGGCTCTGGAACAAGATGCGCTTCCAGCGTCGATCTATCACTTTTGATGCGGCATCCGAGTCTGAATTGCTGGTTCTGCGTGACCGGATTGCGGTGGCGGATTATCGCAATGGTGTTCACCGGAGCGGTGATGTGCTGCAGCAAGAAGGTCTGATCCTGACCTTAAGTCATGATGTGGAGTTTATTGCAGGCAAAAGCTATGTGATTTATCTGCAGATGAGTGATGGCAGCGTGGATCTGATTCCTGTGACTGCAGGTGCCACACCTAACAAAGTCGTGTTAGGACGTTTGCCAAATGGTCCGCTTAAGCTAAATCCAGAGGATTACATCAACACGACCTATATCGTGGTGAGCGATGATAGCAAAGGCTCGTTGCCTTATCTGGTGGCCAAGAAGGATCCGGTGGGCAAGACGAGCAATAAAATCACCGCCATCAATTACGATGAGCGCTATTACCTGAATGATAAGGACTATACCGATACCCCGATTGACGATAGCCCGATCTATATCCGTTATGACCAGCTTGATATCAATCTGGCTCGGTTGTACCAGATGCAGCGCGGAGAATTACCAGCGACTGGAGTCATTAACTTTGTTGTAGAGCCGGGTGTACTGGTGTGCAGCTCAAGTGCTTATCGTCCATTAACCGAGCTCATTTACAGGCACTGGATGGATCAACCCTCAGTTAAATATGTTGTGAATGGTTTGCCTGAGATCCCGGCTATTGATACGGGTGAGTTTCCCCCTGATCTTGTAGTGAACCTGACCATTAAAGGTGCGGCTGTGGGCCGTGGTGGTGAGGGCGGTATCGCTCATGCGGCTTACTATGGCCAAAGTGAATACGAGACTGCTTTTACCAAAACGCGGCGTGATGGTGGTATCGGTGCACCGGGCTTACTGGTTCGGCACGCTAAAGTGAATCTGATCATCGATGGCGGTATTGTTGCTCGTGGTGGCTCAGGCGGAGGCGCGACACCAAACGGTATAAGTACCAAGTATAACTATGCCATGCAGGGTACATGTGGTGGTGGCGGTGCACCGTTTGGTATGGCGCTGAGCTTTGTTCCGACGTCCAGTGAAGTACCTCGATTCAGGGGGTATTTTAATAATAACTACCAGACCGATAAGGTATCCGATGCCCAAAGAGATATTCCGGGTCAAGGTTACCAAAGGAATAATAGCAGTGAAGTTTCGCCGCTATCCGGGAATGGTGGTGGTTGGGGCCAGCGTGGTACCAAATCATTAAATAAGGGCGAATGGAACTGGAGATATCACGGAACAATTGAAGGTGAGCCAGGACCAGGTGGACCGGCCATTATTGGTGCACCGTTACTGACCCTACAGATAATCAATGGAGGGCAAATCCTACAAACGCTTTAACAGTCTTAAATTTTTTTATAAGCACCCAAACGGGTGCTTTTTTATTGTCTATTGGAGACAGGAAATGCAAGAACAGGCAGCAAGCGCGGTTGAAGCTGCTACAAACACAATCGCAGCAACAGCATCCAAGGTTTCATATACATCAGCGGGGTTATCAGTGGCAGCGTATGCAGCAAGCATTGATTGGGCAGTATGGGCCTCAGTCTTTATCGGTGTGATTACTTTTTTTACCACACTGTATTTTAAACGGCGAGATGACAAGCGGGCCCAGGAGATCCATGAATTGCGGAAGAAGCAATATGAGCAGACTAAAGAACGTTTAAAGGGGGATTTTGATGACAAGTGAACAGACTCGGGCTTATTTGGCCTTTGCATTGGTTGGGCTGATGTTCGTCCTGGTGATTGCTCTATTTTTTGTGGATATGCCACGGGAAAATAGCAACCTGATTAATACCGCCTTAGGTTTCATTGCTGGAGCGATGACAACGGCCTGCGGCTTCTATTTTGGTAGTTCAGAGCAGGAAAAGAAGAAAGATAAAGACAGTCCAAATCAGTAATTAAAATTTTAAATCAACGCGACCGCCTTCGGGCGGTTTTTTATGCATGAGGAAAAGTGATGAGCATTCAAAATTTACAGAAAGCATTAGGTGTTAATGATGATGGTATTGTTGGCCGAGGAACTTTAACAGCCTTATTCAAGAAACTAGGTGCACCACATGCACGTGCTGAAGAGCTTGCACTTGCAGCGAATGTACACATGCCTACATATCATATTTTAGATAATGATCTACGTCTGGCGCACTTCATAGCTCAGTTGGCTCATGAATCGGGTAATTTCCGTTATATGGAAGAGATTGCCAGTGGCAGAGCATACGAAGGACGTAAGGATCTGGGTAATACTGAAAAAGGGGATGGTACTCGATACAAAGGCCGTGGACCGATCCAGTTAACAGGTCGTGCAAATTACCGTAAATATGGCCGTGCTCTTGGAATAGACTTTGAGAATAATCCAGAGATTGTGGCTTTACCGAGTATCGGGATGCTGGTGGCATGTAAGTACTGGTTCGATAATGGATTAAATGAGCTGGCCGATAAAGACGATATCAATCTCATTACACGCCGTATCAATGGTGGTTACAATGGGTTAGATGATCGAAAGGCAAAGTTAAATACGATGAAAAATATGCTGGGGAAGTGATGCACGATCATTGCAGATGTTCACCAGTATCCATTGCACTGAGCCTTGCAGTATTGATACTTTTGTCAGGATGTACAGCACATACGATCAACAATAATATTCATGTTGGTATATGTATGAAAGCCCTCTAAGGAGGGCTTTTATAGGTTGTTTTTTGAAAAACTGTATTCCTTTTTACCTCTTCAATTAACTCTTTTGGGTAGTCAATTGATCTTAATTTATATTGAGATTTGGATATTGATCTCACCCCGCGCAAAGTAGACTTAATTACTGAGCCCTTTGATGTCGCAATCCGTGTTGGAGAGCCTACAGATTCAAATTTAATTGCACGCCAAATCGCCAAGTTTCATTGTGGTCTTTATGCTGCTCCAAGCTTCTTTGAACATGCTTTTATTCCTCAAAGACCAGAGGATATATAACAATTTCAAAGTCTTTTATCGAGAAGGGGGAATAGGCCTACATGGGCTTTGAGTAATGGAACTACAATTATTGATGTTTCTGTCACGAGACAGATTCAACTTAATAGTATTGATTTGATGCGACGTCTCGCAAAGTTAGGTCAAGGGATAGCTGTTATCCCTAAAGAAATTGCTGCTGATGATGCTGAGCAAGGTCATCTCACTCGCATTCTACCTCAGTGGGAAGGGCCTACCGTACCGGTTTGCGCGATAACCGAAAGCCGGCTAAAACACAACTTTTTATTAATTTTATACGTGAAAAGATCGAATATAATGGGCTAGAATTTTATTAGGGTGCTAAGTCATAATTTTATAAGAACAATAGTTGAAACCAAGGAATTATAAGAAAGATTTTCTAGAAACACTTATAGATAGTTTTTGAGCGTTTAATGACAGTTTTTTCCTGTCTGATGACAGTGTTTAATTTTTTAAATAGGTTACCTTGAGTTAGCTAATATGAATACTCCAATAGGAGATGATTAATAGTTACGATAAGTTTTTGAATTAATTAACTGGATAAATATGAGATTATTTTTGTTTTTGATTGGATTGATTACTGGCGTTCAGATTTATTATGTATCTTATTTGTGGTTCTGAAGATAATCTTTTGACTTAAATTTATTGATGTCTGTGGAGGGGGGATGAGCCCAAATCAACAAACAACTGTAGCTATTGATTATATTAAAAATGAAATTAAATTCTTAATGGAATTTAAGTACGAAGATCAAATCGTTAGGAGTAAAGATTATATACAAATGATTTTGTTGTTATTGATTAAGCTTGAAATATTAAGCTGGCCACAAGTACATATTTTAGCAGAAGAACTAAGAGTAGCAAGTGGAAATGCAATTGCTCATCTAGAATATATGCAGAATACCGTTTCAAAAAAAATATTGTTTCCTAATTTTCATACGGGGTGAGCAAGGTGGATTGCCTATAAATTAACTAGACCTTGCTCACAAACAAATTTATTAAATGGACAGGCGAACTGTCATAAAAATATAAACCTGATAGAACAATAATAGTGATAGCGAATTTTATGAGGCTAGAGATAATGATAAAAATTCATTAAAAATCAGTATTTTATTGATATTTTGTTTAAAATGAATATTTTTAATGTTTAAAGTGGTAATAAAAAAAAATCAAAATTGATAATCATATGCTCTGTGGTGTGGATCACAAATTATTCTTTGAGTCATAAGCTATTCAAAGATCTTTTACATCAGTGCATTTGAATTAAAGGTTTTGTTATGTTTGTTAAGAAAAACTTAGTATTAGTAATTGCTGCAAGTGTATTTGCACCTGTTTTAACAATGGCGGCCCCAACTATAACTTTTCAAGGGGAAGTTGCAACTCAGACTTGTCAGGCTCAAGTAAATGGACAAAGTGATACGGTTGTTTTGCTACCTACCGTTTCTCAATCTAGCTTAGCCGCTGCTGGGGCTACTACAGGTATTACACCTTTTTCTATTTCAGTAAAGGATTGTGCTACTGCTGGGGCTGATACGGAAATTAAGACCAAGTTCTTGGGACGTTCTGTTACAGCAGAAGGGAACTTAGGTAATGTGGCAACAACTAATCCAGCAACTAATGTATCCATTCAACTTACTTCTGATGCAGCAGGTAAAACTCCAGTTGCTTTAAATGGAGTTACATTAGTTGATGGATTGATACTTAAGTCTGGCGCTACTTCAGCAGATCACCAGTTTGGTGCCCAATATATCGCAGAGGGTGGAGCTGCAACAGCTGGTGCTGTTACAGGTGTGGTTGAGTATACCCTAAGCTATCAATAAACACTTTTCGTTATTTGAACAACAGCCATCTCTGTGGGATGGCTGTTGTTATATATTGCTACTGAGTAGGATCTGAAGATGAAATTTTCTCTAAATTTAGTTCGAAAACACTTGAGTGTAGGTGTTTTTTTGTTGAGTTTAACAAGTATTTCTAGTGCTAATGCAGGAGTGGTATTGGTAGGTACGCGTGTAATTCTTCCCAACGGGCAGAATGAAAAAACTATCTATCTTCAGAATAAAGATAATAAACCTGCCTTAGTTCAGGTGTGGCTCGATGCTGGGGATGAAAACTCAACATTAGATACAACAAAAGCACCTTTTGTAGTTAATCCTCAAATTTTTCGTATGGAGGGTAATGCTAGTCAGATTGTTCGATTGCGCTATTTAGGTGTGGATACTGATTCAGATTCTAAAGAGTCATTATATTATCTTAATTTTATACAGTATCCTTCAGTGAAGGTGAATGAAACAGCGGTAGATAACAACCGTTTAATGATTGTATTTAAAAATAGAATTAAGGTTTTTGTTCGTCCTAAAAAAATAAACTCTTTTATGAGTTCTTCACAGGCAATGGAAAAGTTAGATTTTTCTTTTAGTCCAACTAAAAAAGTAGTAGTCGTAAATAACCCAACCCCTTATTTTGCAAATATTCAGGAAATCGGTTTAAAAACTGGCAATCAATATGTTGTTCTTACTCAGAATAAAATGGTTGAGCCTAACTCTACTTTAAAATTAGATGTAAAGAAATCAAATTACCTGCAAAAAGATAGCAAAATAAAATTTGTTCTTGTTAATGATTATGGAGTGCCAGTAGAGCAATCCAAGTCAATAGCCTTCGATTAATTCATCTATGTCATCTATGTCATCTATGTCATCTATGTCATCTATGTCATCTATGTCATCTATGTTATTATAATATAAAGGTAATTATAGTGCAAGCTAGAAGTTGTTTATATTTTGTGGCATGTGTATTAGT